>NZ_FRBA01000002.1:0-487909 GCF_900142495.1 Fibrobacter sp. UWOV1
TCATACCCGTTCCCTTTCCGAACACGGAAGTCAAGCCCCTCATCGCCGATGGTACCTGGCCCACGGGCCCGGGAGAGTAGGTCGCCGCTGGATTCACGCCCCCTACGAGGTAAACCTCGCAGGGGGCTTTTTTTATGCCACCGGTTTTTTAATCAAAAAAAATGGAAAATCAATCGATTTCCCATTTTTATAAAATATATTCTTTTAAATATATCAATTGATTTTTTTCAAAGAATCTACTGATGTATTTTCCTTCAGAATATCTGCAAGAGTACGAAGTATGGTGTCAAGAAAATCATAGAATTCTTTTTGTTCTTTCTTAGGCTTGCGCTTAAAATTAAAGCCAACATAAAATTCCTTTACAGCATTATCCAAATCATTCGTTGCTATCTGAATAAACATAACTCGTGTATATCCTTTACGAGATTTCATAGCATTAAAAGTCGAATAGAAATCGTTGCTTAATAGTTCTCGAGCTGAAACAATAGTATCATCTTCGTCGATTAATTTAAAAGAAACTAGTTGGGTATAATTCCAAAAAACAAATTCACTTTGGGTTGTTTTCCCGTTATAATCAAGTACTCCAAACCGCTTGTTTTCTTCGTCAATTAAAAGAATTTGAGAGTCATCTGCTTTGAAATAATTAATTAATTCAAATTGTTTGCTTATTTTAAAACCTGTATTAGTTACTTTTTCTATCGAAGCTGAAATTCTATTATTTCGTTTATTATTTGATATCCAGAAATTTCCTATTAATATGATGGCAAAAATCAATATGGCATAAACCATATAAACGTGATTGGAAAAAAAGAGAATTGCTATAACGATTGTGATGAAGATAATTTCTTTTGCGCAAACTTTCAAAAAATTCCACAATGCAAGTAATTCACTGTCATTGTCTTTAATTTTCATATTAGGCCCCTTTTTTGCTGAATTCCATAAATTTTTTCATAAAATAATAATTCTTCTCCCTTTTTATTGTGCTTTACACAACGTTTTTCTGCCGAAAAGCTCATAATTATTCCGATTTAGAATAAGGAATATATTTTATAGATGGGTTGTTTGCGATTATCAAAGGAGTCGCGTTTATGAAGTATTGGGTTTGGGTACTCTATACCATTTTATTCATGTTTGTATCGGCGAATGCGGCGCTTACGCTGCATATTCAGTCTCCTTGGCGTGATGATGCTTCCAAGGCCGATTATTTCTTGCATGTTCTTGGGGGTGCTGGTGGCGGTTATAACCCCTCGTTTGGTGCAGGTTCCACGACAATCATGACTGACGAAGGTGACGGCTGGTTCAGCTACACCTGGAACAAGAATGTGTCCGATTTTCAGGACTGGGAATCCTTTACGGTAAGCATTTATCCGAATACAGCCGACAACAACTACAATAACAATAATGGCGAGCAGTGGAAGGCCGGTGGCGAATTCAATTCGGTACCGATGTAGAAGTCTGGCTTTATACTGATCTGTCCGACAAGAGCTATACCAAATCTTTTGTGGCTCCGGGTTCCAAGATGGTGTGGTTCAAGAGCCCGTGGGGTAATCATGCGCTTCCGCAGATGATTTTCGGGACCGATTCTGTGATGATGCGCTATGCAGTCGATGACAAGTCGAACTGCGGTTGGTTCTATGGTGCGATTTCGCCGGCGATGATTGCTCGCAATCCCGTGCAGTCTGCGCACTTTATTCGTTTGAATACGCCTTACATGGCATACCCCGCGCAGGGTGTAGTTGAACTTGGCAATTACTTTGCCGTCATGGATACCGTTTTTGTGGATGGTACGGTTGCAAATTCTGAAGTAGGCGACAAGCTCGGTTCGCTTGGCGAATGTTTTGATTCTACCCGCGTGCTGCACATTTACCATCCGTGGCGTACGAATTCCACGTTCAAGGACAGCACGATTTTTATTACGGTTGGCAACAATATTATCAATAATCCTGTTGCAACCGAAAAGGATGCGTACCCGTACTGGTACCATTATGATTTTGCGCCTGCAACGGTGAATTCGGCGAACTGGAATTCTACGATGGCCCAGTTTAACATTTACCGCCGTCAGAATGAATGGCCTCAGGTCACTTATTTTGCCGAAGACAAGCGTCCGCTTGCATCTAAGCTGTTCCCGACGGGTGTCTACGAGACTTGGCTGTTTACCAATAGCAATGGAGAGCTCGATCTTTCGTTCAGCCCGCTGGAACCGAAGACGATTCGCTTGATGAGCCCGTGGGACAACATGTCTCCTTCGATGATTGTGGCCGGCGAATTGGTGCGCATGGGCCCGATTTCGGCAAGTCCGTTTGATTCGACCCAGAGCGATACTTGCGGCTGGTACCAGGGCACGTATTACAAGCATACCGATGATTGGAGTGTGCAGTTCAGGCAGTCCTTCGGTACGGATTTCTATAGCCTTGAGGGCCTGATGGGCGAAGGCAAGGAAGCCGGTACTCCGATTTCTCTCGATTCCATGGTCGCGCTTTATGACACGGTGTGGGTTTACCCCTACCCGCTTTCGAGCAGTACGCCCAAATTCAGCGAAACATTCCCAGGTCGCCTGGGGATTTGCCCGACCATGAAGATTTCGGCGATGATTCTTGACTGGGCGGGCGAATCGTATGCTGATGCAATCGATATTGACTTTGGCGGAATTTACGGCGGTAACGAATATACGACGGTTGTCCATAATGGTTCTGAATACAAGACTTGCGGCGGTCATGTGCTTGGCATGGTGCAGGACACCTTGAGTGAACTCGGGCTCCCGCTGCGTGTGGATTCGCTTGCTTTCCCGTGGGAACAGTGCTCTGCAGGCCGCGAAATCGACAAGTGGTTTATTCCCGAGGTCCTGGCGACCGATCCTGCTACTGGGCGCGAATACACGAATGCGACCTGCCGCGATATCGACTTGGTGCTCGATGCCGAAGGATTCTGGCTGGCCGATGTGACGGAATCTCCGAACGGCTGTAACGACCCCGTGAATCCGGGATTCTACCCGATTGATGACTTCCAGTATCTTGATTCGGCAAAGACTATCAAGAACCCGAAATACGACTGGGATATTCAGGGTTGCAAGCACAACTACAGTTTCTCGATGAAGATCAATGCGCAGTTCAAGTACGTGAAGGGACAGTTCTTCGAATTCCGCGGCGATGACGATGTGTGGGTGTTTATCAATAACCGACTGGTCGTCGACATTGGCGGCTGCCACAGCCCGGTGGAAGGAGCTGTCGACCTCGATACGCTTGGCCTTACCGAAGGCAAGGAATATCCGTTCCAGATTTTCTTCTCGGAACGTAACGCCACGGGTTCTAACTTCAAGATGCGCACTTCGATTAACTTGCAGACGCAAAAGACGTATTTCCCGGTCGAGAAACAGAATTCGAAGGGTGTTATCGAATACGAACTATTGCAGTTGCTTGTCGATGAATCCCTGAGCTGCGACGTGTCGAGTGTGTCCAAGATCGATACGACTTACGCGCAGTCCGTGTTCCGCCTGGTTGGTGGCGGACTCCCTGCCGACGGAGAGCTGCTAGAACCGGGCCTGAATTACGGTGGTATTTTCATTAGCGAAAACATGGCGGGTTTCACGATTGATACTTCGGCCTTCGTGAATTCGCGCACGCTTAGCCCGGGTCAGTATGTGCTGATTTGCTACTTGGCCGCAGATGAAAGCCAGTATCAGATGATTCCGTTTACGGTGCCTGAATACCCGCTTCCGGACATTGCGTTTGTCGATGTGTTCCATGTGACCGATTCATTGGTGTTTGACCCGAAGGGCTATACGCTGCGTGGCGATGTACTTGGGCTCGATGGCGGCAAGAACGACACATTGCTTGCGCATGTGACTTACCCGGATACGGTGCCGTTAAAAGTGGTGCTGTTGTATGGTTCGACGCCGTGTGGCAACATGCTTGCAAGCTCGAATGTCAATTGCTTGGCCACATTGAATTTGAAGACGAAGTATCCGCTCAGTTTCTTGGATGCCGACAACCAGCGAGTCACTTCGATTACGACCGATTCTACGGGGTATGCAAGTTTCTATGTAGTGGGTGATTCTGCAACAGTCGATGCCTTCTTTACCATTGAAGGCGAAGGCGTTGCAAACAAGATTCACTGGACTGATATTCATTTCAAGGAACCGCCTGTACCGTTTGCGGTAAAGGCTGCCATGTTCGATGTGAATGGCGACGGCATTCCGGATAGTCTTTCGGTTCCGTTCAGCAAGGCGTTTGACAAGGTCGTGCCCGATACGGTTTCGTGGGCGTTTGGCGGTACGCAATTCCATACGATAGCGGGTCAAGAAAATATCTGGCCGCTGGTAGAACAGGAATCGATTATCACCTTGTTCAATCCGGAAGGGCTTCGCGAAGATGTATTCACGGGTTTATCTGACCAAGTTTATTCGGGCTCGCTCTTGTACCACTACACTTATACCGACGAAGATTCTTTCGAAGAAGTCAAGCTTTCGATGAACACCTTGGTCGAGGACCATGTGGCTCCGATTATTCTGAGTGCATCGGTCGAGCCGAAATCCGAAGACGTGAGCGTGGTGACTATCAATTTGAGCGAAGGCTCGAACATCAAGGCGCTTGATGCGAAGAACGCCTTCGTGTTCTACCGCGATTCTGCAGTCTTTATGGATTCGCTCAATATCGTGAGCTGCGACAAGAATGCACAGGGCAATGTGTTCAGATTGTACTTCCAGCGTACAGCGCAGATGGCGCTTCCGGAAGTGGGCGATTACGTAAGGCTGTTGCCGGGCGAACTCAAGGACCGCAGCGAAAATGCGGCCCACGTGAACAACCCGAAGGTCCGTATTGTTGGCGACCAGAGAACCGATGTCAAGGCCCCTGGCGTGGTGACGATTTCGGGCGATGCCGAAGAATGGCCCTACAGTGAACCGGTCGTTCCTGTGGTGGTGCCGATGAACAAAACGGTCAAGGAAATCATCGACAGCATCGGTAAGCCGGGCTTGTTGCTGAGCTTTAACCTGGGTGAACTCGCCACTTCGGCAATCATGAACTTGCCGAGCGGGGCCAACAAGGATTCCGCCCTTGCGCTGATCAAGATTAACTGGGAAAACTACTACTACTCGCACTTGGGTAGCTTTGTGAACAAGGCCGGCGGAAGCATTGCCTGTAACGATGCGACCGTGTTCTACAATGCCGCAGACCCGAGCAAATCGAACTGTTACGACAATCCGGGCAACCTGTTCTTCGAATGGGGCGCTCGTAGCGACAAGGGCCGCCTCGTAGGCACGGGTGCCTACATTTCCAAGATGAAGGTAAAAATCAAGAGTGGAAAAGAACAGGCCGGCAGTAGCGACAACACCTTCGTGATCGGCATTCGCCGCAGCAAGAATTAATTCTTGCTGGCGGAGTTGTACAGCTCAAGCGTTTCCTTGAGCTTGGTGGCAACGCCGTTGATGGTGTTGAAAATATCGCTCAGGTCTGCCTGAATCTTGTCGAAGATTTCGAGATTGCAGAACAGGTCATTTCGGAAAGTCTTGTTCGACTGGTAAAGGTCGCGCAGCGAGCGCAGTATCTTTGCCTGCTGTTCCATTTGCGTCTGCGCTTCTTTTTGGCAAGCCTCAAGCTCAATGCGTTTTTTCTTGGCGACTTCAGGGTCGTTTTCGCGAAGAATGTACGTCGGAAGGGTTGCGAAATCTTCGAACTTGGCCGGCGCGGAATTCTCGTTTCTGGAATTGTTGTTACGAAGGCCCACGCTCTTGACGGTGGAATTGATGGAGATTGTGCAACTCGACGTTCCGTGGAAGTTGCAGCGCACGTTCTTTTCGATTTTGCGAAGTTCGTTGTACGGGTTGAAATCTTCGACGGTTTCTACATAATGCAACGGAACGTAGAGCGGAGTCTGTTCGCCTGCCACCGTAATGCGGTAACTGATGCAGGGCTCGCCGTTGAACTCCTTCGTTTCGTACAAATTATTTGAACTGTTCAGCATGCCCTTGACTTTGCGGTAAAGGGTGTCTGCATCGTAAGTCGTGGCGATGACGTTTGCAAGGTCTTTGAGGATTACGCTCTTGACAATATCGATAAAGCTTTCCACGATGGAGTTGTTCGATGTAGAACGGCCCCAAATCGGAGTGCCGAGGAAGAGCGTGTCAGAGAATGTCGTTTGGTTGCGCCCGTTAAAGAAGGCGATGGTGCGCGCGATATTGGCAAGCGAGAGCCACTTGCTGATAGGTACGTAGATGGCGTTTTGAATGCAGAGGTCCGAGAGCTTCCCGATGATTGCCATGGTTTCGGTGGAAAGGGCGATCTTCTGGATTTCATCTGCCCACGTTGTTTTTTCTTCTTCAGAAATGGTGTATTCTTCGGGAGCCTTGAAGTCTTCGCTTAAGCTGTAGTTTTGCAACAGCATGCACAGGGATTCCGAAGAAAGATTGTCGGGCATACAAATGGTCAGCGTGATTTCGTCGACGATGTCGGCGCGGCCCATGGCGTTTTCGGGGCGAACGTCGCTGCTGAGAATCAGCGTGGTGTGCTTGCGCTTTTGCAAGGCGTTGCGTACGCATTCCTTGGTGGCGTCGTCAATCGGATTGAACCCCTTGAACAGGATTACGTCATAGTCATCGATAGAGCCGGGGATTTCTTGCGGGCGGCTGCCCATTTCGATAAAGCGGGGCTTTTTGAATGCCGCAAGCAAGCGGTTGATCATGAAATTCTTGCCCGAACCAGTGCGACCGTACAGGTAAAAAGGCTCGTCATTGATGGCGGCCAGGAATGCCAACTGGAGTCTGTCTTGTCTTTCAGGAAATTCCTGACAAAGGGCCTGCATCAAGTTCTGGATACGGTTTGTGAGCGTCATGATTTCTTCCTTCTTTCTCCGAAATATAAAAACTGGGAAAGAATTATGAAAGGGGTAGGCGCGCTTAGAACAGATTTTGGGCGATTTCGGTTGAAATTTCTGTTGTCTGCGATGCAACGAAAATCTGCGATTTTTCGTTTTTTTGTATGAATTCGGCGGGTAGCCTGGCAGCATCTTTTTCTGAAATCACGAAAGTTTCTTGCGGACGGTTTTGAATGATTTTTTCAAATTGGGCCGCAAATGCTTTGCTGTGATCCTTGAAAAAGAACTTGTGGCCGATTTCGATTCCGAAATCTTGAAGGTCGCTGCAGAACCGCTCGGGATTTCCGAGGCCGCACACGATGTTTGCTTTAGCGTTTTTCTTGACAAATTCTTTGCCCGAATAAAAATGCAATACTTTATCTATAACGAATCGTACGGCCGGATTTCCGCCTTCACACCTCAGTATGCGGACCATAGGAGAACTCTTGTCGTGGTCTAGATCGTGGTCTTTCGCGAGACTGCGCATGCCCCCGCAGGGCCAGAGTTCCGAAATTTTTGTTGGGATGCTTTCCCACTGCAAGAGGATGGTGGTTGCTCCGACTAAACGGCTGTCTTCGAATCCGTCGTCGCAGACGATACAATCGAACTTGCACGACTTGTCGAGTTCGTGGGCCAGGCGGTAACGGTTGCGGGTCGCAAAAACCTGGACGCTTTCGTTGCCTGCAAATTTCTGACGAAGCATTTTGATTTCGTCGAAGGCGTATTCGTGGGCGAGGAGTGCTACCGTCTTGCCTTGTGCAGCCAAGTGCTTACAAAGCCAGATGCAGAAAGGCGTCTTTCCGGCACCACCGGTGCGAAAGCTTCCGACGACGATTAGCTTGGAATGTTCTAGAGGTGCGCCCGGCCGAAGGCGGAGCGCGTGATGCAGCAAGTATGCGGCACGATAGCAGAGAGCTAGAATATAGCGGAGCATAGAAGTTAAAACAGATTCTACAATTTGAAATGTGTAATGTGGAATGAGGGTTGTTTCATTTCACATCTCACTTTCTTAACCGCTGTCTACTTTCTATTACAAGCAGTTTCTCTTTTGCTGTAGATAGAGGTCTGCGAGTACAAGGGCTGCCATGCTTTCGACGATTACCGGTGCACGGACTGCAACGCACGGGTCGTGGCGACCGCGGGCGGCAAGCGTTCCGTTTTCACCACCGCGACCAGCAGTCTTCTGTTCCTGCGAAATGGTGGCGGTGGGCTTGAATGCCATGCGGCAGTAAATGGGCTCGCCGTTGCTGATTCCGCCGAGGGAACCGCCTGCATTGTTGGTGCGGGTGTGGTAGGCGTGGCCATCAAAGTAAAGTTCGTCGTTGTGCTTGCTGCCGTGCATGCGAGCCGAGGCGAAGCCGCTTCCGATTTCAAAACCCTTGCAGGCGGGAATCGACAGCATTGCCTGGGCGAGCAACGCGTCCAGGCGGTCGAACACCGGTTCGCCCAGCGCCACCGGCGGATTCTTGACCAGGAGGCATACGGTGCCGCCAATGCTGTCTCCGTTTGCGCGGGCATCGAGTACGGCTTGTTCCATCTTGGCGCTGGCTTCCTTGTCGGGGCAGCGCACAGGAGATTCTTCAATCTGTTCGAGCGTGAGGCTGTTCAGGTCCAGCGGGCCGCAATCGACTTCGCCAATGGAATTCACCCAGGCGATGATTTCGGTGCCGTTGATCTGCTTCAAGAGTTTCTTGGCGACTGCACCTGCGGCAACGCGTCCGATGGTTTCGCGGGCAGAGCTGCGTCCACCGCCGCGGTAGTCCCTGAACCCGTACTTAAGGTCGTAGCACAGGTCGGCGTGGCCCGGACGGTACCACTTTTGGATTTCGGCGTAGTCGTGGCTGCGCTGGTCTTCGTTAAAGACGGCGAATGAAATCGGGGTTCCGGTGGTTTTTCCTTCGAAGACTCCCGAAAGGATTTTTACCTGGTCCTTTTCGTCGCGGGCGGTGGTCATTTTGCCCTGCCCGGGGCGGCGGCGGTTGAGTTCCGCCTGGACTTCTTCTTCGGTGATTTCGAGACCTGCAGGGCAGCCATCCAGGACCGAACCTACGGCCGGACCATGGGATTCGCCCCAGGTAGTAACGCTAAAAATTTTGCCAAATGTGCTTGCCATGAGTCAAAATATAGATAATCGGCGTTTTTTCTAAGAAAATATCAGATAAGGACTTACCAACATGGCAAAGTTTACTATCTTTTACAAAGATTCTAGGAGAATCCTGTGAAACACTTTGGATTTATTATAACGATTTTGACCCTGCTGCTTTCTCTGGAAGCGGCCGCCCAGCGTTATAATGACTTTGCGGGTATTCCCTTCGGTGCCACCCGTGAGACCGTTATCGAAGAGGTGATGAAGCTCGGTTACGAGCCGTATGGTCAAAGTGGCGAAGGCGAACGTGTCGTCATTCCCGTATTCATGTTCGGTGAACTGCCGGTCCAGGTTGACTTTATTTTTAACAAGAATGACAAGTTCTATTCTTTTGAAATTCGCACCGGTCGTGTCGAACGCGCCCGTCTGAACAAGTCTTTTGAAGCGGTAGCTTATATGTCCGAACAGTTTACGCTCAAGTACGGCAAGCCCTCGGGCAACCCGGCTATCGACGAAACTTCGGCCCTCAAGGAAAGCATTTTGAACCTGTACCAGCAGTGGTTCTCCCAAAAGGTTCTGAATATTTACACTGGACTGGTCCAGAAGGACGGCCGTTACTTTGCTGTAGGTGCCGTGACGCACCGCAAGCTTGCAACCGAAAAGAATTCGAGCGCAAGCCGCTCCGCAGAACGCGCCACTTCCAACAAGCCTGTATTCTAGTTTATTTGAAATTAGTTCAGATAGAAAAAGCCGACGAATTTCGCCGGCTTTAAAATTTTGTGTTTGAGAGCCTGTTAGGCCTTGAGTTTGTCCAGGGCCTCGTTCGGGCCAATCACGAATAGCACGTCGTTTTCCTTGAGCACGTAGTCGGCGATGTTACCGATTTTGGGGGTGGGTTCCAGCGGGTCGCGGATAGCGATCACCTGGATGCCGTACTTGTGGGTGAGCGAGAGGTCCTTGAGCGTCTTGCCGAGGAAGGCGTCGGGGCAGGCGATTTCGACGATGGAGAAGCCTTCCATGAACGGCAGGTAGTCGAGCATGTTCGGGCGGTTGAGACGCTCGGCCAAGGAAATGGCCATGTCGCGTTCCGGGTGGAAGATGTCCGCCACGCCGAGCTTTTCGAGGATAATCGTGTGTGCCGGGCTACTGGATTTGGCAATAATGTGCTTGACGCCCAGTTCCTTGAGATTCAGGACCGTGAGAAGCGATGCCTGCAGGTCTTCGCCGATACAGCAGATGACGCTGTCCACCTTGGAAAGCGGGAGCGACTGGAGCTGTTTTTTGCGGGTACCGTCGGCAACGACTGCCTGGGCCACCTGGTTCGAAATATCCTGGATTTTTTCGGGACTTGGGTCTACGACCATCACGTCGTGTCCGAGTGCGGTCAAATGGCGGGCCAAAAAGTAGCCCGTGTTACCCAGTCCGATTACTACAAATTGTTTAGAAGCCATAGGTTAAATTTAGAACTTAGAACTTAGAGCTTAGAACTTAGAGCCTAAAAAAAGTATGAAATGAACTGCTTATCGTGTTTTTATCTAAGTTCTACCGACTAAGCTCTGCCAACTGCGCCGTAGGCGCCTTAGCCCACCATGATGTCTTCTTCGGCATACCACATGCCCTGCTCCTGCTTTTTAGCCACTGCAGAAATCAGGAACAGCGGACCCATGCGGCCGACAAACATCACTGTACAGATCACAATTCGGCCAGGAATCGAAAGATCCGGGGTGAGCCCCATGGAAAGGCCGCAGGTGCTGTAGGCGCTTGCCACTTCGAAGAATACCTTGAGGAACGAAACCTGTTCGATGGAGTTGCCGGCGGCCTCGGTTTCGAGCAGTACGAGCGTTGCCACCACCACGACCACGATTGCCACCACGAAGATTCGCACGGCCTTATCGACCGTGGTTTCGGGAATGGTGCGACCCAGAATCTGGGTCTTGTTGCGGCCCAGCAGGCGGTTGAACCCTAGCAAGAAAATCACGGCGGTCGTAGTCGTCTTGATACCGCCGCCGCAGCTACCGGGGTTTGCACCGATGAGCATGATGATTACGAAGAAGAACAACGAGCCCACGCTCAGGGCCGAGGTGTCGATGTTGTTGAGACCTGCGGTACGGCTGGTGAATGCCATGAAGGCGCTGGATTCCAGCTTTTCTCCGAAGTTCAGACCTGCAAAAGTATTGCTCCATTCGCTGAACATGAAGAAGGCGATACTCACGAGAACGATAATCAGGGTAAAGCCAGTGGCAATGTGGGTATGCAGCGACACCTTGCGGATAGCGCGCTTCTTGAAGTCGAACAGGTAACGGATTTCGGTAATGGCCAAGAAACCGAAACCGCCGGCGAGCGCAAGCACGCAGGTCGTGATGTTCATGAGTGGGTTCAGCTGGAAACGTACCAGAGAATCGGGGAACAAGGTGAAGCCCACGTTACAGAAGGAGCTGACCGCCTGGAACAGACTGCAGAATATGCGGTCGTAAAGTTCCATGCCGCTGAACTGCGTAAAGTAGATGACGGCGCCGATGGCTTCGAGCCCGAAGGTAAAGGGGAGCACAGCCTTTAGGATTCGGCCGGCATCGACGTTACCTTCCTGCGTGTAGTTGGCAAGGAGGGCCGACTGGTGGTTGAATCCCGGGTGCATGCCGGCAAGGAGGATGATCACGGTAGAAATCGTCATGATTCCAAGACCGCCCGCCTGCATGAGAATGACTAGAACCCAGTTGCCAAAAGTGGTAAAGCTTGCACTGATATCGATGGTAGAAAGACCCGTAACGCACACGGCAGACATGGCCGTAAAGAAGGCGTCGAGAACGCCTACCGGTTCACGCTGCGCAAACGGAAGCGACAACAGGAGTGCTCCCAAAGAAACCAGCGCGAGGTAGCCGGACACAATCATCAAAATCGGGTTGCCCGACTTTTTCTTGACTTCGGCCTTCTTTTCCACGAAGTCAAACGCTTCGTACCTTGAACGTAACATGGGCCACAATATAGAAATTAATCCCTATCTTGCCTAGGTTTGGGCGGTTTTCTACATTTGGCCGCGTATGAAGAATTTACGTGCCATTTTGATGCCGATTGCGATTTTGCTCGGGATTCTGCTCCCGCAGGCGCACGTGCTTTCGCCCCTGATGCCTTTTTTGATCGGTACCATGATGTTTTTGACGTTTGTGACTAAAATTCCGCCGCAAACGCATGGCTACACGTTCAAGATTGAAATTCGCGCCTTGGTGGTGAGCCTGATTCTGGTCGCCGCTATCGCGGGCATCGTAAAGCTTTTCGACCTCCCGCGCGAAGTGCTTTTGGGTGGCGCCATCATTGCACTTTGCCCGCCTGCAAACGCTGCCCCTGCCATGGCCAAGATGCTCGGCGGTTCGGCCTCGCTTGCGTTAAAGATTTTCTTGAGCGGGAACCTGATTGCCTGCTTTTCGATTCCCATTGTGTTCGGTTACCTGACCGGCACCGATGCGGGCCTCTCTGAAATCGCGATGAAGATTTTCAATACGATTCAGCCCATCATCAGCATTCCGCTTGCGTTTGCGCTTGGCCTGCGGGCATTTTACCCGGAACTTGCCGACCGTGCCGCCAAATACCAAAAGTACACCATGTTCGTGTGGACCTTCTCGGTGTTCGTGATTTTGGCGAAAGCAAGCTACGACATTCGCGAAATGGGATTCTCTGATTTGTGGAATAGCGGAAAGCTCCCCATGATGGCGGGAATTTCGCTGATTCTTTGCATTCTGTTGTACGCCCTCGGTTGGTATGTCGAAAGGAACCGTCGCCCCATCGAAAGTGCGCAGAGCATGGGCCAAAAGAACACTACGCTCGTCATTTGGATTGCCACTTTGTATGCGGGCCCCGTGGTGGCACTTGCCCCGACTTGCTACGTGGTGTGGCAGAACCTGGTGCTCAGTTATCTGAGCGCAAGGATTAAGCCGAAAAAAGAATAATTATATTTCTCATTGCGCAAGCGCATCGCGACAATCCAAAAGTGGGGGCGTAATGAATCATGCAGAACTTGTTAAGCGCCTGTTGGCGGAACAGGATTTAAAGTACCGCGACTTTCATGCGTCGCTGTTGCCGAACATCGACAAGAAATCGATTATCGGCGTGCGTGTGCCCACGATGCGAAAGATTGCGAAGGAGTTTGTGGATTCAGCGGTGAAGGGGGCTGCGAAGGACTCCACGAAGGCCGCAAAAATCATGCCGAAGGATGTTGCGAACTTTTTAGACAAGTTGCCGCACAAGTATTTCGAAGAAAACCAGGTGCACCTTTTTGCGGTGGAACGCATCAAGGATTTTGACGAATGCATGCGCCGCATTGAGCAGTTCTTGCCTTACATTGATAACTGGGCCGTATGCGACGGCAAATCTCCGAAGGCTTTGCTTAAAGACGAAACGCAATTCTTGGAACGCATTCAGGCATGGCTTAAGTCGAATCACCCGTACACGGTGCGTTTCGGCGTGAACATGCTCATGAATTATTTCTTGGACGAGCGCTTCAGCAAGGAACATTTGAAACTTGTTGCCGCCATCGATGAAAATCGTTTCGACGACGATTCGACAGGCGCTGCGCTGGCTTCTGTAAATGCCGCCCGTCCCACCGACCGTTACTACGTGCAAATGGTTATCGCTTGGTACATGGCAACCGCCCTCGCCAAGCAATGGGACGCAACTTTCCCCTACATCAAAGGCCGCAAACTTTCGCCCTGGATTCACGCAAAATCCATCCAAAAAGCCTGCGAAAGCTACCGCATCACGCAGGAGCAAAAATAAACCCTGCGTGGGCTGAAATAAAAATCGCGTGTAAAACAGTAATTCAAGAGTACCAACAATGAAAAAAATAAAAATCATATCGGCCATTATTTTATTTCTAGTGGCATTGGTTTATTTCCTTTTTTTCCATCCTGTAACTTCGATGTATACATATGTATTCGAAACGAAGATTTCAAATAAAATTAACCGATATGATTATACAGATTTAGTTCATCATTATGGTTTTGCTTTAGATACTGCTTACGTAACAGAGGTAGGTTACTACTTTCTCGGAACTAGTGTTGATAACTACTTTTTTTTCTTGTGGTTTATAAAAAAGCCTGTTGTTGATCAAGAGTATACATTTAACCGATATGATTTGAGTAAATTCTCTGTTCTGTTAAACGACTCAATTAATGACAGGCATATTTATGCTTATTATTCATCAGATCTTATTGAGTATCCGGTGATTGTATATTGCAAAAACATTGTGATGGAAATATATCCAATGCACAGAATTGATTTGCCCAAAGCCTGGCGAAGGATACAGGAATTTATCCCCAAATGTCGGGCTGATGGAAACTTAGACTCCGACTATAATATACCATTGAAAAATGGAGAAGTTATCCCTAAATCAGAAGTTACGGGAATTCTTCATTTGGACTAATTAGGAATATATTAGGGAATTTTTGTGTTCCCGATAAAAAAGCCCCAAAAAGTCCACATTTGACATTTAGTCATTTTGGGGGTATATTTAGGGGTATGATGGGTATTGGTAAAGATTTTAAAGTCTCGGGCGTGGCCCTTGCCGCGTTCTGTTTAGCAGGTTTATTTGTCCCTGCGCATGCACAGACTAAGGTCGTTGTGGACCCCGGCAAAAAGTACCAGGTTTTCGAGGGCTGGGGCACGAGCCTCTGCTGGTGGGCCGTGAAGGCGGGTGCCTGGAGCGAGGCGAACCGCAGCAAGCTTCTGGGTGCGATTGCCGACCCCGATACGGGTCTCGGTTATACGATTTTCCGCTACAATATTGGCGGCGGCGACCAGCCAGGCCATAATCACCTAACGAAGGGCGACGGCGGCGCGAACGTTCCCGGCTACAAGCCCACGGAAAAGGGCGATTTCGACTGGACGGCCGACCCTTACCAGCGCACAATCGCGATTGAACTTTCCAAGCGCGTAAAGGACCCGATTTTCGAGGCGTTCAGCAATTCGCCCCCGTGGTGGATGACCAAGAGCGGCTGCGTTTCGGGCTCTAGCGACGGTAGCGACAACCTCAAGGAAGATTATTTCGACGACTTCGCGGACTACCTCTCCGAAGTGGCGTTGCATTTCAAGACGGAATGGGGAATCACGTTCCGTACGGTGGAACCGTTCAACGAGCCGAGTGCCGGCTGGTGGAAGTCCAATGGCGGGCAGGAAGGTTGCGGCTTCAAGAACAACCAGACGAAGATGATTGTGGAACTCGGCAAGGCGCTTCAGAAGAAGGGCCTGTTCCCCGAGACTTCGGTGAGTGCCGCCGACGAGACGAACATTGGCGATGCCTTGAACCAGTTCAACAAGTACAGTTCCGAAGCGCTTTCTTACATGTTCCAGGTGAACACACACAGCTATTCCGGCGGCGACAACCGCGCCAAACTTTTCAATGCGGCGTTCGCGAAAGACAAGAAGGTGTGGCAGTCCGAAACGGGCCCGCTTCACAAGAGCGGCGACGAGAACATTGCGCTCTGGATGGCGGGCGTGATTCTTGCAGACCTGCGCGACATGAAGGCGAGCGCCTGGGTGGACTGGCAGATTGGCGACCCGGCCGAGAACTGGCGGAGTCTCGCGCTGAACCACAGCAAGCAGACATTCAGCCCGAACGCGCGCTACTACATGCACGCCGCATTCAGCCGCTACATCCGTCCGGGTTCGCGCATTATCGATAGCGACAACGGCAACACGCTCGCGGCGCTCACGCCCGAGGGTGCGCTGGTGCTTATCGTGCGCAATAGCGGTTCTAGCGACGTGAAGTACAGCTTCGACCTGGGTGAATTCGTGAAGATTGGCACGAGCGCGAAGGTGGTGCGGTTCGAACTGCCCGGCAGCCTCACCAAGCAATCCGATATCGTGATTTCGGGCAAGGCGCTTTCGATGACCGCGAAGTCCAACACGATTACCACGATGGTGATCGAAGGCGCCGAAGGTGGCGCATGCAAGCCGGATACCATAATACCGTATGTAAAAATCCACGATGGCGGCTGGAACGAGACGACCGACGTGAAGCTGAACAAGGGCGATTCGCTTTCGATTGGCCCGCACCCGTGGGAAGGCGGTCGCTGGGTGTGGAGTGGTCCGGCGGAATTCAAGTCGACAAGTCGTGAAATCCGCTTCAAGAACATGGACGGCACCATGAGCGGCTACTACAAGGCGGTCCACACGAACGCCTCGGGCTGCGAAGGCTCCGTGACCTTCAAGGTGGTGGTGGACGACCCGGACCACCCCTTCGTGGAACCGGATACCACCAAACAGGATTCGACTGATGAAGATTCTACGACAGCCATTGGTCAGCGCGGCATTGTCGGAATGCTACAGCCGTTGAATGCGGGCGAATCTATCCAGGTCTTTGATATGCAGGGCCGATTCTTGGGGCATTCTTTAAAGCAGGCTCCGGGAACTTACCTTGTCCGACAGGGTAAAAACTTGCGTCAGGTACGAATCAAGTAGGTTTGACCGATTATTTTGTAAAATATTACAAAAAGCTTACCAAACAAGCGTGAATTTTGCTATCCTTTATTCATGCTTTTACAAACAACTGCTCAAAAAATCGTTTTTTCTGTCCTTGCTGTGTTCCTCCTCATTACGGCCGGCAAGGATTGGTTTGACTTTTATTCCTGCGGCGCGGTAAGCCAATGCCTGTCGGATTCTGGCACCCTGCAGCTTTACACCAAGTCGGTCATGACAACCATGCTGACGATTCTTGCCTTTATCACGGCATCGAGCGCATTCTCTGGCCGCGATGGCAAGCTGCTGCGTGCGGCGTTCGTGTTCTCGCTGTTGGCGGACTACAGCTTTAGCCTGATTAAGGCTTTTGCTCCTGATGCAGGAACCATAAGCACCGTTCTCGGTATCACCTTCTTCATGGTGTTCCAGACCATCTTGATTTACAGGCATTCCCGCAAGTCCGAAGCAGACAAGAGCCTCCCCAAGATTTACTGGTTGTTAGCCGTGGCTGTTATCGCAGGCATCGCCCTGATCGCTACCGGCACATTGGGCCTTACGGTGGCTGTTGTCGTGGTTTATGGCATATTTGTGATTACCTCTGTCGTAATGGGTATGCTTGCTCCGCGCAAAGGGTATTTCCCGGCAGTGAATGCAAAGTTTATCTGCTGGGGCATGGTCGCCTTCTTCTTCGGTGATGTGTGCGTCGGTCTTTCGATGGTCACGGGTGACGACCACAGCGCACTGCAGTCGGTTGCCGAAATTGCGAACAATATTATCTGGTGGCTGTACGTGCCGGCGCAGCTCATGCTGATTCGTGCAACGGTCAAGCCGCAGGCATAAGCCTACAGGTACTCAACTAAAAAGCACCCTTTATAGGGTGTTTTTTGTGGGAAAACTTTTTCAGGGTACAAAAAAGGCATCCCTCACGGTGGAACACTCGAAGCTACTCACTTAAAAATGATAGCAGTGCCTCGGGGCTTTGTTTTTCGCGTCGATGCGCGCCTAAACTGAACACCAAGAGCGACGAGCTTTAAAAATACTGTTAGATCGGGCGTTAATCCGTGGGATGCCTTATCCGTAATATAGACAACTTGAAGGGCAAAAGCAAGCAAAAAAACGAAAATTATTTTTTTGTCCTTTTAAAATAAACGATAAGTAAAGAATTCTTATCCTTGCTTGGCGAAATTAGTTCATAAAGGTCGTTTTTATACAAACGAGCCTTAGTCCACTTTGGAATATTCAGCCTTCTGAGTCTTTGTTGTCATCTAAACCGGATGGTCTGATAAAATCTGCACAATATTTTGCGACTTGGTCGCGCAAGTTGTTGCCGCGGACCTTTCCGAGCAGGATTTCGATGTCTTCGATGGGGGCTGCCATGAACGCTTCGGCGCTCCTGTATTTGCTCAAAATCTTGACGCGGGTTTCGTGACCCACACCTGGCATCTTGAGCCATTCGACTTCCAGGTCTTTTTTGCGCTTGCTGCGCTGGTAGGTAATGGCGAATCGGTGCGCTTCGTCGCGGGCGTTCTGCAAAAGCTTTAGTGCCGGACTTGTACGGTGCAGCACGATGCTTTTGCGGTCGTCGGGGAATACGATTTCTTCGAGGCGCTTGGCAAGTCCGATGAGCGGTAAATCCTGGTCGTGGCCGAGTTCCTTTAGAATCTGCATGGTGGCGTCTACTTGGCCTTTACCGCCGTCGCATACCCACAGGTCGGGCATGGGAACGCCCTCGTTTTCGAGCCTGCGAATGCGGCGGGTCATCACTTCGCGCATGCTGGCGAAGTCGTCGACGCCTTCTACCGTTTTAATGATAAACTTGCGGTAGTTCGCCTTGTCGGGCCGCCCGTTCTTGAACGCCACGAGGCTTGCGACGGTATTTGTGCCCGAAAGGTGAGAAATGTCGACGCACTCGATGCGGAACGGAGTCTTTTTAAGCCCGAGAACCTTTTGCAATTCAAAGACGCTCTGGTCGATTTCGCTGTACTTTTGCACTTCGGCGCGCATTTCAACGAGAATCATATCGGCGTTCGCGCCTGCAAGCTTCAGGAATCCGAGTTTTTCGCCGCGCTGGGGGCTTGAAAAACGCACCTTTCTTCCGGCTTTTTCCGAAAGTGCCTGTTCCAGAATCTCGCGGTCTTCCGGGAGCACGATGTCGGTTGCGATTTCGGCAGGGATCAGGGGCGCCTCCATGTACCACGGGAGCACCATCTGCCGGAATATTTCGGTCTCGTCGTCTTCGAGCTTGCATTCGAGCCGGTAATGCCTGCGCCCCATGAGCACGCCCTTGCGGTATTCCAAAATCACGGCCGCGGCCATGTCGCCGTTGCGGCGGAGCGTTACCACGTCGAGCGACAAGTTCGGGTCGGTGGTGTCGGTTTTCTGGTGTGTGCCGGAAGCTTGCAACGCCTGAATCGCATCGCGCTTTTTCATGGCGGTTTCAAAATCCAGATTGGCGCTCGCCTCTTCCATTTCACGCTGCCATTTGTCGATCAAGTCGTCGCGCTTGCCTTCAAGCATCAGGCGCGTGCTTTCTACATCTTTGGCGTATTCCTCTTGCGTAATGAGCCCGGCACAAGGAGCGCTGCAACGACCGATGTGGTAGTTGAGGCAGGGGCGCACGGGGTGCTTGGCCGGCAGTTCCATGGAGCATTCGCGAATCTTGAACAGCCTTGCCGAAATGTCGATCAGCTTGTCGATATAGCGCGAACTCATGTACGGGCCATAATACTGTCGGCCGTCTTTTTTGACCGAGCGTGAAAGCGCTAGCCGCGGGAAGGGCTCCTTGACCGAGAACGCGAGGTACGGAAAGTGCTTGTCGTCTTTCAAAAGCACGTTGTACTTGGGCGTGTGCTTGCGGATCAGGTTTGCTTCGAGAATCAGTGCCTCTTGCTCGCTTTCGGTAATGATCCATTCGATGTCGCGAATGTAGGGGAGCATCAGCGTTGCCGCGCGGTGTCCGTTGTGCTCGGAACCGTCGAAGTAGCTGCGCACGCGGTTCTTTAGAACTTTAGCCTTTCCGATGTAAATGATTTTCCCCTGGGCGTTCTTCATGATGTAAACGCCCGGTCGGTCCGGCAATTCCGTCAGTCGCCGCTGTATATGTTCATTTACAGAAATCATTTGGTTTTTATGAAAAAATTTAGTTATCTTAATAATGTTAAAGTTCTAAAACTCATTAGACGGAGCAGAAATGAATTTAGAAAAAATGAGTGTTTTATCTCAAAAAATCGAGGGTGTGCTGGGCACGGTCCGTACCCTCAAAGAAGAAAACGCCAAAATCAAACGCGAATTGTCGCAGGCTGTGGCCATGGCGCAGGACAAGACCCTGTTGCTTGAATCGGCCAAGCACGACCTGGCAGACTGCAAGGCCGCCCTTGACGCCCGCGCCAACCAGGCAAATGCACAGCAAGAAATGCTGAACCAGAAAGATGCCGAAATTGCAAAATTTGTCGACCGGGTTACGGTATTCGGGCAGCAGCTTGTCGAAAAAGACGGTTGCATTGAAAGTCTGAACGACAAGATTCGCGAACTGACTGAAAAGTCCGACTTGCTGACCGGCCAGGTGAACGAAAAGGCGGAACTCCTGGGCGCCCTCAATACCCAGGTGGCCGAAAAGGATGCGACTATCGCAAGCCTCATGGAACAGCTTTCCGAAAAGAATGCTCTTGTAGACAGCCTGAACGAACAGCTACAGGCCCAGAACGACGAAATTGCCGAAGCCCAGGAAAAGTTCAACCAGTTGGTAGCGACTATCGAAAACGAACTGGGTACAGACATTTCTATCGATCAGGATGAATCGGCCGAACAGCCCGCAGAAGAATCTGCTGAAGAAGTTGCAGAAGAAGCCCCGGAAGAACCTGCTGAAGAATCCACGGAACAGGGCGAAGCTGCAGACGACTTGGTACTTGAAGAAGTGCCCGCCGAAGAACCCGCAGAAGAAACGGCACAGGAACCCGAAGACGATGTTCCGACTATCGAAGTTCATGGGGCCGATGAAAAGGACAATGATCTGTTCGCGAGCAAGCAGGAGGGCTCGCAGACAAGTTTTTTCGGATAAGGATGCTGATGGACGATGATCCATTCGGCGTAGGGATTAAATAATGGCTAGTATCGAACCTTTGAAATCGGTAACCATTTCCGTTGCCCAGGAGTCCATTCAGATTCGCACCGACTTACCCGATGCGGAACTGAATGACATTGTGGAAAGCATCAACCAGCGTTTTGAACGCTCGGCGAAATTCCAGATGGACAATCGAAAGCGCATGGCGTTGCTTGCCGTGGAGCTTATGTCCGAAATCATGGAACTCCGCAAGCAGCTGGGTCGCGCGAAAAACTACTACGACCAGATGGAAAAGGAAGTCCAGAACCTTACGCTCCTTTTGGACGAAGGCGTGGACAATATCGATCAGCTATAACAAGTCTTACAGATAAAAAGAAACCCGAGCGTGCGCCCGGGTTTTTGTTGTTAAAGGTTCAGTTTTATTCGATGTCGGCGCCTTCGACGCAGCGCACGTTGTAGGCTCGCGGGCCTTCGCTGGACTGGAAAGCCTTTTCCACCTCGTCGCCGGAATAGGCCTTGATTCTCCAAGAGGTGTTGCTACCGTTTTGGATAATCCAGATGTAGCCTTGTCCGTCGTTCAGGCCGAATTCCGAGACCTTGCCCTCTTCGTCGAGCTTGAATCTTCCGCCAATGACCCACCAGCTATCGGGCTGGGCTGCGGCTGCGGCGGTGACTTCGTCTGCGGTCGGGAGACGCCAGCCCATGGGGCAGACTCTCTGTGCAACGCCGTAAGTGTAGTACACGCTCTTGTTCTTGGCGCATACGTCGTTGCCTTCCTTGTCTTCGCAGAAGCTTCCGTTTTCGGTCTTGTACCTCAGGTTTTCGGCCATCCAGCGGACGCCAGCGACTGTTTCCAGTTTATAGGATTGGCTGTCGCGCATATCCGTCATGGTGTTGCCGCTGATGGTCGGCGGAACCTTTGCTTCTTCGGACATGCCGATGTCGATGCTGATGGCAGACGACGAGGACTGGAGATCCGGGTTGGAAGTCATTCCGGCATACTTGGTTTCGCACTCCTGGCTCCAGCAGAAAACGCCACTGCTGTAGTTCGGGGTTTCGATCTTGCTCAAGTCAATGTCTTGCTTGACGATGGAATCACGGGTAATCGTTACCGGGCTGGGTTTTCCATCGCTGGACGACGGAGTCGGGTTCGAATTGCCATTAATAGAGGAAGAGCTTGTTGCAGGAGCATCCGTTAATGATGAAGAAGATGACGCGACCGGAGATTCTTTTGCGGAAGAAATAGCAGGTTCTTCAGCAATAGGTCCGTTCGGGGTCAGGATATCATTGTCGGAACACCCCCAGAATAAGCACACCACACCCACACATCCCAAAAATGTAGTGATCTTTTTCATGCCAGTAAATATAGTTTACATTTTGGGACTTAACGAGAAAAAAGAAATTTACTATGTTTGAACTCACTATGTCGAACGTTGAAATCTTTGATACTACTTTTGCGATGACCATTCTCGTGGTCCTTGCACTCGTTGTTCCCACTGCCCTTTTGGTGGCAAACTGGTTCCTGCACCCTGGGAAAATCAAGGGGACCTCGATCAAAGGTACGTCCTACGAATGCGGTGTCGCGCATGTTTCCGGTACTTCGGGCGAACGATATCCCGTAAAGTATTACATGGTCGCCATGTTGTTCCTGGTCTTTGACCTCGAAGTGGCGTTCCTCTACCCCTGGACCGTCCAGTTCCTCAAGGGCGGCTGGGACTTGTTGTTCGTGTTGCTCGGATTTCTCGTGATTCTTGAAGCAGGCTATATCTACCTGGTCAAGAAGGGAATCCTCAACTGGACTCGAATCCAAGACTAAGATTCGAGAAAGAGTATTCTATCTCAACTAAACGAGCGCGGTCCCATGGGGCCGCGCTTGTTTTATGAACAAAACATTTTTCTAACTTATTTACTATGAATAACGCAACGCCTGACTTTAATTCGCAGCATTTTGAAGTTGCCGGTTTTATTCGCGAAGTGTTCGGTTATATGGAACGCTTCAAGGGCCAGCTGTTTGTGCTGAAAATCGAGGATGACTTGATGAGTCACCCGCTTTTCCCGGTGCTCATGCGTGACATTGCGCTTTTGCACAAGGCGGGTATCCGCATCATTATCGTGCCGGGTACGCGTAACAGCATCGATGCCCAGCTCAAGGCGTGGGAACTGGAATCCAGCTTCCATGCCGGCGTGCGTCTTACAAGCGAAGAGGCCCTGCCGCACATCGAGCAGGCGTCTCTGGGCGTTGCACAGCATATCATGAGCCACCTCACGGCAAGCGGCCTCAGGGGCATTCAGGGCAACTGGGTGCTGGCTCGCAGCATGGGTGTGATTGATGGCGTTGACTACATGCGTACCGGCCGTATCGAACGCATTCAACGTGATATTCTGGAACAGCTTTTAGACGAAAAGTTCGTGCCGATTATTCCGCCGATTGGTTGGAACAAACTTGGGCACGCCTACAATATCAGTTCTACCGAACTGGCGACCGAACTCTGCAAGTACATGAAGGTGGGCAAGCTCTTCTTCATCGGTAACCAGAACGGTATCAAACTCGAAGGCCTTGTGACCGGCCGGAACACCAAGTACCTGGAACCCACGGATTCGGGCGTTATCTCAGCTATGGACGTGGACCAGGCAAAGGAACTGTTGGAACTGAATTCCGACCAGCTCGACTTTGCACAGATGGACTACCTGATGAATGCTATTCGGGCCTGCGAAGCGGGTGCGAATCGTGTTCACTTGCTGAGCGGTGAATTCCAGGGCAGCGTGCTGCAAGAAGTATTCAGCGCCCGCGGTGACGGTACCATGGTGTACGCCAACCAGTACTCGAGCATTAGGCCTGCAAACATCGAAGACATTCCCGATATCTTGCGCATTATGCAGGACTACATCGACAAGGGATTCTTGGTGCCGCGTACGCAGGAAAGCATTTCCGAAAAACTCAACGATTACGTTGTCTACAGCATCGACAACAGTATTCACGGCTGTGGCGCCTTGCATGCATTCGAAGATGGCATGGCCGAAGTCGCAGGCATTGCCGTGGGCGCGAACTACCGCAAGTCGGGCATTGGCGACGCCATCGTTCGCCACCTGATTTCGGTCGGCCGCATGAAGGGCTACAAGAAGCTGTTCTTGCTCACGACGCAGGCACTCGACTGGTTCTACCATTTCGGATTCGAAGATGGTACGGTCAGCGATTTGCCCAAGAGCAAGCGCGACCACTACAACCAGAAACGTAAATCCCGTATCTTGATTTTGCCGCTGGAGAAGTAATGAATACTCTCGAAGCTATCAAAACTCGTCGCAGCACACGCAAGTTCAAGGCGCAGCCGGTGGAACTTGAAAAGTTGCAGACCATCGTGGATGCGGGCCGATTCGGCCCCACCGGCGGCAACTGCCAGAGTAATCACTTTTTCGTAATTTCGGATGCCGTGGTGATTGCAAAACTCAAGGAACTTGTACAGGCCGCATTTGCCAAAATGGAACTCCGCGATAATCTTTATAAGAGCCTCCAGAATTCCATTCGCCTATCGCAAAAAGGCAATTATTCTTTCTGCTATACGGCTCCCGTTCTGATTGTGGTCGCAAACAAAAAAGATTACGGCAACAATATGGCCGATGTCGCTTGTGCCGTCGAAAACATGATGCTTGCTGCAAATGAACTCGATCTTGGCAGTTGCTACATCAATCAGCTCAAGTGGCTGAACGAAGACCCGACGCTCCTCGAATACCTGCGCGGTTTTGGCTTGCGCGAGGACGAGCGCGTGTACGCCTCCGTCGCTATTGGCTATGCCGACACCGAAAGTGGACTCCCGAACCGCACGGAATCTCCGCGTACCGGGAACCAGGTGGAGTATTTATAGCGCTTTCTGTGTAGATTGTGACATTTTGTCAACGGAAAAAAACGGATGTCCCGTAACGTTCGGCTTTTTTGATATATATTTTGTATGAGATATAAGGAGGAGACATGTTATACTCATTTTTCAGGGGTTTTATCCTTTTGGCGTTTGTGCTTGTCGCCGCAATTTCGGCGCAGGCCTATACAATCACGTACAACTTGATGGGTGGCGTTAACCATCCGGACAATCCGGCGAGTTACGAACGTGATACGACCAAGCTTATTCTGAAAGCACCTTCAAAGGAAGGCTATGCCTTCTTAGGGTGGTATGTTGTGTCTGCAAGCGGCAAGGACTCCAGCTATTATAAAGGGGAAAATTTTGCTCGTTTCAGGAATCTCTCAAGAAGCTGGCTCGTGAGTGATATTGAAAATTTTACGGTGGAAGCAAGGTGGGGTCTTGTTCCTGAAATTCCGCAGCAAGATGAACGAGGCTGTTACTTGATCCGAACCGCCAGGGAATTGTATGGTATTGCTTCGGTTTCTAAACAGGATTATGAATACAGTCCCGAGTATCGATTTGAAGGTTGTATTTCTCTCTTGAATGATATTGTCGTTAACAAGAACTTGCTTGATAAAGACAAGAATCTGTCTTTGGAAGAATTTGTGTACTGGATTCCGGTTCTTTTCAAGGGAACGTTCGAAGGCAACGGGTTCAAGATTTCGGGCCTGCGCGGAAACTACGGCCTTTTTATGGAACTCGGAAATATTTATGGTGGAAACGTAGCGCCTACTTTTGTCAAGAACTTGGGCGTTACGGATTCCTACTTTTCTGGTAAAGTTGTCGGCGGTATCGCGGCGACAATTGGCGGGCCGGTTCAAATGAATAATGTATATACGGACGTGTCGGTCCATGCGGAAGATTATGCCGGTGGCCTGATCGGTAGTGTATTCTTGGCTCCAGATGAATGTGTGACGGCTATGAGGCCGGCCTTGAATGCCCCACAGTACGCCGGTAAAAGTGCCGCTGATTATTCGCGTGCAGCCTTCATTGAAAATTCCTACAGTTTAGGGCTTGTTGAAGGCGCTTATGCGGGCGGCATTGTTGGCGAAATGGATGTCGCCGTTTTAAGGAAAGTCTCTTTCGCGGGCCAAGTGAAAGGGACTTCTACAGACTGCATTGTGGCAAAAAAGGGCAATGCCTGCTCTACAAGCAGTATCATATTTGAGGTGGAAAACTCCAAGTGTATCGATAATGGTGACACGGCGGCGTACCCTGTCTTTAAAGAAAACGCGTTCTCGATTGATTATGTCTTGTATGGCGGTGTAAACAGTGAGCAAAATCCGGCTAGTTATATCAAGGGCGATTCTGCCATTGTGTTGAGTGCCCCGCAAAAAGAAAACGATGTGTTCGAGGGTTGGTTCCTGGATAGCAACTTTGTCCAAAAAATCGATACCATAAAGACGCAATATTATGGCGATTGGAAACTTTATGCAAAGTGGAAAAGCTTCTTTGTCATTCATTTCGAAATGAATAAAGGCCAAACTTACAACGGGCGCACCTTCTATTTACCTTTGGAATTCAGGTGGTCGGCAGATTCTGCTGCATTTGTGCTAGGTACGGCTAGCCGGGGATCCGGATTTGAATTTGACGGCTGGTATGCGGATTCGCTTTTCACGAAAAAGATTACGGAAATTCCTGCCGGGAATACCGAGGATGTTACGGTGTACGCCAAATGGAGCCCGAAGACATATACGATAACGTATCACTTGAATGGCGGTACAAACCATCCGGACAATCCGAGTACTTTTACAGGAGAAGATGACGGTTTCAAGTTCAAGGCGCCGACCCGTGAGGGTGCAGATTTTTACCGTTGGACTTATGGTGAACTGGGCGGGGTAGCAGAAAAAATTTCCAGGATGCAAAATATTGATTTGTATGCGGAATGGTTCCCTAAGCCGCAGAAGCCCAAACAGAATTCGAAAGGCTGTTATCTCATTGGCACAAGGGAAGAATTGTACTGGTTTGCTGAAATGGTCAATGGGCGGCTAGAAGGTGTTGAACGCAATGCAGAAGCGTGTGCATCACTAGAAGCAGACATTGTCGTCAATGACAGTATAGCGAAGGATGATGTTCTGGACCTTGCCGGAAAGGATTATTTTGTGTGGCAACCCATTGAATATTTTGATGGCAGTTTTAACGGGAACGGGCATTCTATTTCAGGATTGCTGATGCACAATCGTTATTCTGATTTTGAAACGTATGGCGGAATGTTCTATGTCGTAAGGTCTTATAAGCAGGTTGTTGATATTTTGATTAAGGATTCGTACCTTCGTGACGTTGGTTTTATAAAGTCGTTTTACATTACAGGAAACCGTATGGCCCTTTCGAATGTTGAGGCAAAAAGCGATTGGCAAGCCTCTGTTCGCGGCAATAGCGTTACTTTGTCTGGACTCGTGCCTGGGCGTACGCTTCTTGTAATGGATGTGCAGGGCCGTGTTATCTGCCGTATGACAACGCAGTCTTCGATGGAGATCGATATTCCTATGGCGGGGCGGTACTTGATTCGCTATGGTAAACAAATGAAAACAATATCGGTCCGTTAATTTGTAAAATTACGTTTAATGTCCAAGGAAAATCCAGGTTCCGTGAGAATCTGGATTTTTTTGATATATATTCAGTTTGTCACTTTGAGTGATGAAGAGAATACATGTTTCGTTCAGTTTACGCAGTGTTAGGGTACTTAATGCTGTTAGCCGCAGTGTCGGCTAACGCCTACACGATCAATTATAATCTGAACGGCGGCGTGAACCATCCTGAAAATCCCGAAAGCTACGACGAGGCGGCGGGCCGTTTCGATTTAAAAGAACCGACGCGCGAAGGGTATTCCTTTTTAGGCTGGTATATTGAATTTGCTGAAGGGGTGGACGTTCCGCCCAACATGTATTATGGCGAGTATCAAGATTACTCCATGTTCGTGCTTGCAAACTACCTGGGCAGTTTCAGCGTGTATGCACGCTGGGGCCTTGTACCGCAAACGCCCAAGCAAGATGAACGCGGCTGCTATTTGATTTATACCGCCGAAGAACTTTACGGTATCGCCACGGTTTCGATTGCCGATTCTACCGCCTTCTCCAAAAAGGATGATTATAAATTCGAAGGCTGCATCTCGCTCCAGAACGATATCGTGGTGAACGAAAATCTTCTGGATTCTACCGGCAACTTGTCCAGGGAAGATTACGTGTGGTGGGTACCTTTGAAGTTCAAGGGAACTTTTGAAGGTAACGGTTTCAAGATTTCTGGCCTGCGCGGAAACGACGGCTTGTTCGTGACCCTCGGCGACGAAAACGATGTGTGGGGCAAGAATGTCACGGTCGTAAGGAACCTGGGCGTTACGGATTCTTATTTCTCGGGCAGCGATGCTAGCGGAATTGTAGGCAAAGTCGTTGGCCTTGTCCAGATGACGAATGTCTATGCCGATGTCTCTATTCAAGGCTTGCGTTCTACGGTCGCAAGCAGCACTCCCGCAGCCGACAGCGTCCGGTTTGAAATTCACTACGTCTTGAACGGAGGCGAAAACAGCGAACTGAATCCGGCGGGGTATGCCAAGGGTGATTCTGCCATCGTTCTTGCCGACCCGCAAAAAGAAAACGATGAATTCGAAGGCTGGTTCCTGGACGAAGACTTTACGCAAAAAATCGATACCATCAAGACGGAGCATTTTGGCGATTGGACTCTCTATGCAAAATGGAAAAGCTACTTTGTCGTCGATATCGAAATGAACGGCGGCCAGTTCTACAATGGTACCGAATTCTACAAGCCGCATGTAGTCAAGTGGTCGGCGGATTCTGCGGCCTATGTGCTCGGTAAGGCTTACTGGTCCGGCTTTGAATTTGCGGGCTGGTATGCGGACTCGCTATTGGAACAGGAAATCACGGAAATCCCTGCGGGCAATACCGAAGACCTTACTGTTTATGCCAAGTGGAATACGACGGAATATACGATTACGTACCACATGAACGGTGGCGAAAACAGCCTGGAAAACTTGACTGCGTTCAATGCCGCCGATGTCGGTTTTGAATTCAAGGCTCCCGCTCGCGAAGGTGCGAAATTCTACCGCTGGACGCCGGAAAAGCTCGGCTACTATTCGGCAGTCCAGTTGACGGAAAAGAAAAGCATCGATCTGTTTGCGGAATGGACTCCGGCCCCGCAAATGCCCGAACAGGATACAGCGGGCTGTTACCACTTGAAGAACAAGGAAGAACTCTACTGGTTCGCGGGCCTTGTCAACGGCACCTTGGACAGCACCGAGCGCAACCCCAAGGCATGCGCTACGCTCGATTCCGACATTGTCATCAACGAAAACATGTGGCAAGATTCCGTTTTGAATCTCGACGATTCGCTGACCTATTTCGTGTGGGACGCCATCTGGGATTACGAAGGAACTTTCCTGGGTAACGGGCACACCATTACGGGCTTGCTTGCAAATAGTAGCTGCGGTGACGAACACCTGTTCGCGGGCCTGTTCTGCAATGCGAGCAGCTACAAGAATGTCGTGAATGTCAAAGTGAATGGCTCGTACGTCCAAGAATTTGGCTACATCGACAACTTTGTCATTACCGGCGGCACCATGCCTGCTCAGCCCGGAACGCTCCAGGGCGAATGGCGCGCCGTAGTGGGCGGCAAGAGCGTAAGCCTGTTCGGGCTTGCTCCGGGCAAGATGCTTTTCGTGTACGACCTGCAGGGCCGCCTGCTTCGCCGCGAAAGGACGGAACCGACGATGCTTATGGATTTCATGGATGCGGGCAAGTTCCTGATCCGCTACGGAAACGAAACTCGCGCTGTCACGATTCGCTGATTTTGCTATCTTTGGCCCCATGATGGATTTCAAGAAAATGGAAGACGGCTTCCGGATGATTCTGGAAGGCATGGGCGAAAACCCGAACCGCGAAGGTCTTGTCGATACGCCCAAGCGTGTCGCCAAAATGTACGCCGAACTCATGACGGGCCTTTCGGGCGAGATGCGTGCCGAAGACATTCTCAAGACGCGCTTCCACGAAAAGTACGATGAAATGATTATCGTGCCGGATATCCAGTTTGCCAGTATGTGCGAACACCATTTTCTTCCGTTCACGGGCAAGGCTCACGTGGCCTACATTCCGGGCGATTGCGTGGTCGGTCTTTCCAAGATTCCGCGCGTGGTGGAATTCTACGCACGTTTCCCGCAGATTCAGGAACGCATGACGCGTCAGATTGCAGAGCTCATCCAGAAGGAACTGAATCCGAAGGGTGTTGCTGTGGTTTTGGAAGCGTCCCACATGTGCATGACCATGCGCGGGGTGAAAAAGCCGGGGGCCACCATGGTGACGACTCAGCTTTTGGGTCGATTCAAGACCGACGAAAAGACCCGCGCCGAATTCATGTCCAGGATTTACGCTCCTAGGTAAGTTGTTTTTTAAATTGTGTTATTTTTTCCTGAGAGTTTTCCTCCGATTTGATCGGGGGATTTCTTTTTTTAGGACAAATAAGCGGAATAATGGATTTTTGCGTGTGTAAGAATAACCTTATCCATTATGGATAAATTACATATAAATTAGAATGCGAAAATCTTGCTTTTTGAGTTAATTTCGCCATTTTTGGCTCCTTTTGACTATGGACTTATTGTCCATAGAAACTCGTTTCGGACTGTTTTTTTCGCTTGTTTTTCAAGGTATCTTTAAAATGGTGTTAAGGGAAAGGTATAAAAGGAGTCACAATGAAATCGAAATATTTCAAGAATCTGGCAAAGGGCCTGGTGGTTGCAGGTGCCGCCTTTGCTTTGGTCAACTGCGGCGATGCTGCGGATCAAGTCAATAACGCCGTTGCTGAAGCCCAGCAACAGTACCAGGATCAGCAACAGGGCGGTGGCTTGGCCACTGATCCGGCTACAAATCCCTCACAGACGGTGACTGACCCTGCACAACAGGGGACCGTTACTCCTGTGGATCCGGCAGACCCGAATGCGACTCCGACAGATCCGAATCAGGGCGTGACTGACCCCACTCAGCCTGCAGATCCTTCGCAGACTGTTCAGCCCGCAGACACGACTGCTCAGGTTACCGAACCTGTGGTTGGACCTGGCGGTGAACAGCAGCCTATCGATACGACGGCAACGAATCCTCCTGCAATCTCTAGCAGCTCTGCCGCTGGTTCCGATCCCGTTCCGACTTCTAGCTCTGCCGTGGATTCCCCCAAGTCCAGCTCCAGCGAAGCCGTAAAGCCGGCCAGCTCTTCTAGCGAAGTGAAGGCCGATGACGGCATCTTCCTCGTTGATGGCAAGGAAGAAGAAAAGAACTACCTGGAAGTCGAATATATCAAGAATACGGCCGACAACGGCGGTGGCGTCCTTTGCTACCCGAAGCAGCTTTCCAATACCAAGAAGCATGGTGTTATCTTGTGGGGCCCGGGTGGCGGCTCTAGCCCCAACGATTACGAAGGTATCATTCGTCGTCTCGCCTCTCACGGTTTCGTGGTGGTGGCTACCAGCGAATCTCCGGATGGTACGAACCGTGGTATCCCCGCACTCGACTGGCTTGCCAAGAAGAATTCTACCCAGGGTGATGTGCTGTACGGCAAGCTCGATATGACGAAGGTGGGCGCAAGCGGCCACTCCATGGGCGGTCTCCAGTCCGAAAAGATGCTTATCAACGACAAGCGCGTGATTACGGCTGTCCTCAACAACAGCGGTGCATTCAACCATGCTGAACTAGCGAATGTCCCTGCCGGAAAGACTGCTGCAATCGTCTACGGTGAAGGCGGTATGGAACGCCCGAACGCCGAAGGCGACTACAACAACAATAACGTCAAGATTCCGGCTTGCCTCCTCAAGATGACTGGTGGTCAGGGCAATGAATGCCAGAACGGCGAATGCGGCTGGGGCCATGGTTCCGGTCCGTGGGGCGGCATGGCAGCGACCGTTGCTTGGATGCGTTGGCACCTCGGTGGCGAAACATTCCGCAAAGATGATTTTGTAGGTTCTTCTGGCAAGTACATTAATGGCGCTATCCTTGGCCAGCCGGGCAAGTGGAAAGGCCAGTGCAAGAACTTCTAAGAAACTCCACACTCACTCCTTACATCCCGTCCGAATGGGCGGGGTGTTTTTTATTGACGAAGTCAATTCAAAACGCGGCGCCTCGGTCATGGGCAAGCGAGCTTGCCCGCGACTCTCGGCTTGGGTGTTTTTGTTATAATGAAAGCTCGGGGGCGAAACTGAGATTGCATTGGCGTAAGCCAGCGCCCCCTCGCCGGCATACTCAGCTCCAGACTAATGTCTGGGGCTTCGTTTATGCCGCAGAAATTAAAAGAATACACCTACATTTTTATTACAGATTTGTCCGGTAGGCAAAACAAAGCTATCTTAATACAGTAAACGGAGTTTGTTTTATGAACGCTGCAATTTTGACGAATGAATTCCCTCCAGAAATTTATGGTGGTGCAGGTATCCATGTTAAGTTCCTTACCCAAGAGCTTGCAAAGCTTTGTCATGTGGAAGCACGTTGCTTTGGCGTGCAAGACGAAGACAAGGACAATATCCGTGCAATCGGATTTTCGCGCAAGCTGGGCTTGAACCCGCATGATGATCGTTTTCAGAAGATTTTCAAGCCGCTGGACATTAACCTCCAGTGGGCTGCCGCGCTCGACAATATCGACGTCATTCACTGTCATACATGGTACAGTCATTTTGGCGGCGTGCTCGCTAGCCGCCTTTTGCAGTGCCCGCTAATTCTTACGACGCACTCGCTCGAACCGCACCGTCCGTGGAAGGCCGAACAGTTGGGCGACGGCGGTTACGCCATGAGCTGCTGGATCGAACGCACCGCTTACGAGGCTGCCGACGGTGTGATTGCCGTAAGCCAGGGCATGAAGCGCGACGTGATGAAACTTTACGGCGTTCCCGAGGATCGCGTGAAGGTGATTTACAACGGTATCGATCCGGACTTTTATGCTCCGACTTTCGACGAAAGCATCCTCACCAAGTGGGGTGTCGATCCGAAGCGTCCGTATGTGCTGTTCGTGGGTCGCATTACGCGACAGAAGGGCATCAGCCAGCTGATTCAGGCGATTCCGCAAATCGACAAGAGTGCCCAGGTGGTGCTCTGCGCCGGTGCTCCGGATACCATCGAACTTGCCGACGAATGCAAGGCTCTCATCGAAGAGGTGCAGAAGACGCGCGACGGTGTCGTGTGGATTCAAGAAGCGGTTCCGCACGAAGAACTCCGCGTGCTTTACAGCCATGCGACCGTGTTTGCAACGCCCTCGCTCTACGAACCGTTCGGTATCATCAACCTTGAAGCCATGAGCTGCGGTACTCCGGTGGTGGGCTCTGCAGTGGGTGGAATTCCCGAAATCATCGTGGACGGCGAAACCGGATTCCTGGTTCCGTTGAAACATGTATCCGAAACGGATTTTGAACCGGCTGACCCGAAGGCTTTCCAGACTGATTTTGCGAACAAGCTCAACAAGATTCTTGAAAATCCGGAACTTGCAAAGAAGATGGGCGAAGTCAGCCGCAAGCGCGCGATTGACGTATTCAGCTGGAAGTCGATTGCCAAGCAGACATACGACTTCTACCAGGAATGCATTGACCGCTATAAAAAAGAAGGCAAGAGATAAAATAGTAGACAGTAGATGGTAAACAGTAGGAAGTCTGTTGCAGAAAAATTCTTCTAACTTCCTACTTCCTACTTCCTACAATATTCTCTACAATCGCTGCTGTCGTGAGCAATTCCGGCAGCACGATTTTTTTAGTGGCATCGCCTGCGGGGTAAATCGCGTAAGCGGGTACGCCCGACTTTCCCATGCTGCGTAATAATGCATTCACTTCGGGGGTTTCGCGAGTCCAGTCGGCTTTTACCAGCGCCACATTCAAGCTGTCCATGGCGCGGCGGAATTCGTCACGGTTGAGGACTGCGGCTTCGTTCGTCTTGCAAGTGAGACACCAGTCGGCGGTCGCGTCGATGAATATGGTGCGCTTCGCTTTTGCAAATTCTTCGATTAGGGCGGGGCTGTAGCGGTACCAACCGTCTGCAGTCATCTGTTCTTGCATGCGGGCGTTGAACTTTTCGCTGGCAGCACTTTCGTAGCGTGGCGAAATGACGGCGAACCAGAGTGCTGCAATGACGATGACGCTCAATCCAAATCCTGCGACTTCGCGCCCGAAGGCGACTCCCGGAGGTGCGAACTTGCCAAGCAGAACACTGCAGGCAACGCTTGTGAAGACGACAATAGCGAACATCCTGACGCCTGCGGTGCCGGCCTGTTCGTTCACAATCCACAATAGCCATGCGACGCTTGCAAGGAGCAATACGCCCATCACCTTTTGCAGCTTGACCATCCACGGGCCCGGTTTCGGGAAGACCTTGAGGACTTTCGGGAAGGCGCTCACGAGCATGTAGGGGAGAGCAAGGCCTAGCCCAGCCGCGGTAAAGAACAAGAAGAGTACGGGGGTCGTTTGCGCAAAGGCGAATCCCATCGCGGTTCCGAGGAAGGGGGCCGAACACGGCGTACTTAAAAGAACGAGGAGCGCGCCGGTAAAGAAGGCTCCAGCAAAGCCCGCCTTATGGCCGGCTTCGTCCATCTTGGTGGTGGCACCCCACGGAAGCCACACTTCGAATACGCCAAAGAAGCTCATGGCAAATGCGGTCAGAATCACGACCATGAAGGCGATGAATCCGGCACTTTGGAATTGCATGCCCCAGCCCGCGGACCCGCCGCCGGCCTTGACGGCGGCGACAACGGCGGCGAGCACCCAGAAACTTGCCAGAATGCCCGCCGTTGTGGCTCCTCCCAAAGCGAGGAGCCGTCCGCGACTTTCACCGGCCTGCTTAATCAGGCTAAAGAGCTTGAGCGAAAGCACCGGCAATACGCACGGCATCAGGTTCAGAATAATTCCGCCGAGGAATGCGAAAAACAAGAGTGCGATAATTCCGGCCGAAGCGGCGCTGTTCTCCGCTGCTTCCGTGGTGCTTGCTTCCAAGTTTTCGTTGCCGCGCTTATTAGCGGCTACTTCATTTTCGGAATCGTTTTTTTTTGCGCTGCTATTCACGTTGCTGGATTTTGCGCCAGCCGCATTTTCGCTGAGCGAAATCGTCTTGCTCGCAGGTGCCAGGCAAATGGAATTGTCACAAGCCTGGTAATGGAAGGTCGCCTCGGTTCCAAGGCTGTCGTACTTGTCGGCGACTGCCTTCACCGGGATTTCAATCTTGAATTCTCCGCGGAAGGTCAGAATCTCGAGTTCCAGCGCCTCGTTATATTCTTTAATCGGCTTGGGCCACACCACATCGCCGAATTCAATTCCCTCGGCCTTCACTTCGATCGAAGAGGGCTTCAAGAATTCGTCGGTGACTTCGTTCGCGTTCACGTGCCACTTTTCGGGAATGGTTACCCATACGGTCAGTTTTCCACTGTCTTTCAAGGCGCCCGCGCTGTACTGCATCTGCATTTCCGGGGGTGGCATGGAGTTCATATTGAACTCCTGTGCGTTAACAGATTGTGGATAAATTACCAAAAATGAAGCCAAACTAAAAAAAACTGTTGATAGCTGCAAACAATAGTTTGCAAAAATTCCAAAAATCCGTTTTTTCGCTTTTATTTTCATAAATTTTATCGCAACTGAAAGTTCGCTGTCAAAATTCCGATAGGCTTATGGCTAAATCCAGAATTTTAACAGAAGAACCTCCCAAATGGGTTGAAAAGGTGTGGCGTAAGAACGCTTCACAAATTTACAAACTCTGTCAGTTTCAGAGTAGCGACCCCGACGGCGCAAAAGACCTTTTTCAGGAGGTTGCGCTCCGTTTGTGCCGGTCTGCGTATACTTTGGACTTGAATAAGCCGATGACCCCATGGTTTCGGGCTGTTATCCATAACGCTTTTCATGACATGAACAGAAGATTGCCCCCGGTAACTCCGTTTTCGCAGCTGGCAGACAATTTTGTCGCTTACGACGCTTCGGGAACGGACGCTGTTGCCTGCGAAGTCTATGAACAACGCCGCAGGCGTGTCATCCGCCGGGAACTGGACCGCTTGATGGAGGGACTCACCTCTGCCGAGAAAATGGCAGTGGAATATTCCTATATCGGCGAAATTCGGGCCTCCGAGGCGTGTCTTTATTGTGGCGTGAATCGCAGTACATTCCAAAAAAGAAAAACCGATGCAATCAAGAAGATGCGTAGATCGAAGAATGTATATATGTCCAAGTATAAAAATAATGAAAGTTCTTGCATGAATTTGGACGATTTGCTAACGCGGGCGAGTGAATTTTCGTAATTTTAGGGGGTGAAGTTCAAATCTCTAGTTTTTTGTTTGCTGCTTTGGGCAGCGTATGTGGGCGCCTACGATAAATGGGGTGCGTTTTCGGACCCGTTTCCGATACATGATGTGACGCCTTTTGCTAACGGAGTTCTTTTGGCAACCGATGGCGGCCTGCGTTTCCGTTCCATTTACGAAAATGTCGTGTATCATTCGGAACATGGCCTTGAAACATCCAGGTTTCATTCCGTTGTTTCTTCGAACAATGCGGTCTACGCCGTTTCGGAATACGGTCTTGTGGCTGTGTTTGCCGATGGCAGTATTCCTTGGCGCATTATCAACCGCTCCTATGTCAAGAACAATGTTCGTGCGGTACCCCACGGCACCGTTATGAGCGGTCATATCATGACGATTGCATTCGAGGACCGTCTTGCGTTCTTTGACGCCTTCCAAGGCCGTTCGTTATTGACGATTGATCGTATCGGTTCGAGGTCCCTTTCCATTACTCCTGTTCGCGAACTTTTGATCCGTGGCGATTCCCTGTACGCCAAGATGGACAAGGAAACCTATGTCCGTAAAATGGATTGGGCAAACCTGGCTTCTGACAAGCGCCTGAGCGACCCGAATTCGTGGTCCCTAGTTCCTGCGGGCACTGTTGTAGAAGGCTTTGACGAACCGGTCAAGAAGGTGACGGTAGATTCTCAAGTTTTGACTGATGAGCAACTCTATCACGATGATGGCTCTAGCAAGGTCAAGTGGCAGGTTAAAACGGCAGATGGAACGTATCTCGTCGGTTCTGAATACGTCTTCTTTAACAAGACTGGCGAAAAAACCGTTACGGATCTTACCGGGTTCAATGGATATAGTCCCGGTGAAGTGTACGAAGTGAAGGCGACTCCCGAAGGGGGTGTCTTGGCGATGTCTGTCGATGGCAAGTTGAGCTACGGTAGCATCGGTGGCTGGGGCGAACCCCATTACGCTTATTCAACTTTGTCAAATGGACCGAATGGCTATTCTGCAAGAATGAAGACCTTGTCCTATTTGCCCGATGGTTCCATGTTTTACCATATTTGGGGCTTTGTGTATTTGATGTATTCGAAATGGGGCGCCCATCTTGAATATGATTTTAAGGCCGAAGACAATCATTGTTTTGACAAGTACCTTCCCAATTACGCAATCTCTGTTGCAACCATTGCGGCTCCCGACAATTCCGGCTTCTTGACGTCAACAGGTAAGAATCCCAATTACGGAGTCGTCTACTTTACCAAAGATGGCGAAGTACATTGTGCAAACGGAATCGGCAGTAACCCGGTACCTGGCGTGATGCATTCTAAAATCGACGAAGACGGCAAATGGGTTGTATATATCGCTAACAAGGACGGTACGGCTCTTGCAAGCGAAGGCGGCCTCGACGTAATCACGTTCCCTTCGCCGAAAGCCAATGGCGGCGAACTCGTTAACGGCCAAGTCAAATATTATGGCGGCATGAACCCTGCCCCGGTCGACATGGTATACGACCCTGTGGGTGACAGGTTGTGGTTGGTCTCGATGTCGTCACTGGCTTATCTGGATGAAGAAGCGGATACGATCATGACGCCTGCTTCGACAAATGGTATGCTCGGTGCCGAATTTACGTCGATCGATGTGGATAGTCATGGCAACTTGTGGGTCGGAACGACAAACCAGGGTGTATATCGCTTGACACCCAAGAATGGTTCTCCCGATACGTTGAAGATCTTGCACTTTACCACAAAAGACGGCTTGCTTGACAACAATGTCGCTGACCTCGCCATTGACCCGGTTGTGGGGGCAGCCTGGTTTGCCCACGAAAAGGGCGTGAGCTACTACCGCCGTAACGACCTTAAGGACGCCCATAAGAATATGACCGATTCCGCCGAGGTGAAAGTTCATGCCTATCCGGTTCCGTTTAGGCCCAAGACTCAAGCCTTCCTCACGATCGATGGCATTGCCGAAAAGTCTACGGTGAGCATTTATAACCGTGGAGGCGCCCTGATCAAATATTTCCGCAACGAAGAAGTTGCGGGTGGCAAGGTGGAATGGAACGGTCGCGAGGATTCCGGCAAGTTGGTAACACCGGGAGTCTACTACTACGTCGTGAAAAAAGGCTCCAAGGTCAAGAAGGGCAAGTTTATTATTGCCCATTAATGGGCGCAGAGGTTTTTATGAATCGTGTTGCTGTGTGGATGCTTTTTGGCATTGCCATGCTTTTGGTTAGTTGTGCGGGCGAGCGTCAAGGACTGGTGTGCGAAGAAATGGAATACCGCCTAAACACCATGACCTATTCGCCTGACCAGCGCGCCTATGCCGAAGAAGAATTGCGCGTTTGCCGCGAAGAAGAGGCGCTGAAGAAGGCCGAAGGGGCCGCCACCCGCAAGAGCATTTATGACCGCTTTGCCGCATCGGATACGACAAAGTCCAAGTTGACCGATTCGACAAAGGCCGGTGAAGATGGCGAAGTGTCTGTGACCAAGGCGCTTCATGATTCGTCGGATGTAAAGACGACCAGTATTTATGACCGCTACAAGTCTGCCGAAGAGACAGCCGAAACTCCGGAACCGGATACCTCCACTGCAGATGCAGGGAATTTCCAGTAAGGCGGTCCTTGTAGATGGCTAAATTGCAGACACTTGCAGGTGAGTGGTTCGAACCGGATTTGCCGGGGCGCCTTCTCAAGATTGCGGGCGATATCCGCGAAGCGGGCGGCCGTGCGTTTTTAGTAGGCGGCTGGGTCCGCGATGCGCTTTTAGGCAAGTCCTGCCGCGACTACGATGTCGAAGTCTACGATATGGCGCAAGACGCGCTTGTTCCGATTCTTTCGAAGTACGGCCGCACGAATTTGGTGGGCAAGGCTTTCGGCGTGATTCACTTGGCCATGAAGGGCCTCTCGCTCGATTTTTCGTTCCCGCGTACTGAAAGCAAGGTGGGCTATGGCCACCGCGGCTTCGTGGTGCATACCGACGAAAAACTCTCCTTCAAGGAAGCTGCCCTCCGCCGCGACTTTACGATTAATGCCATGGGCATGGAACTGCCGGAACTCACGCTATGCGACCCTTACGGCGGTATTGATGACTTGAAGTCGCATACGCTGCGTCATGTGGGGCCTGCCTTTGCCGAAGATTCCTTGCGTATTTTGCGCGGGGTGCAGTTTGCCAGCCGTTTCGGTTGCACGCTTGCGCCCTCTACGGTAGAACTTTGCCGCACGCTTTCGCTCGACGACTTGAGCGTAGAACGCCTGTTCGAAGAATTCAAGAAGTGGCTTTTGAAGCCCGGCAAACCTTCGCTCGGCCTCAAGGCATTCTTGGACATCAAACTTGACGAATATTTCCCCGAGATTCATCCGTTCAAGAATTCCTGGGAAACGCTTGGAATCGTTCTCGACAACATGGTAGCCTTGCGCGACACCTTGCCCGAGGCGCAGGCGATGGAATTTGCCTTTGCCACCCTCTTGTGTGGCTCCGCTGGAACTTCGCTCAAGTTCCTGGAACGCATCACGAACGAAACGCACCTGCTCAAGATTGTGCCTCCGCTTTTGAAGGCTTACCAAGAGCTGGATACGGCAATCGTAAACGACGCTCCGGCACTTCGTCGCCTCGCTGTAAAGCTCGGCGGCTTAAAGTTGCTCGGCTTGCTCGTAAAAAGCACTCCCCGCGAATTCTATGCGGGCTCCACGGCCGATGGCGAATGCTTTGCCGACAAGTTCTGGAATGCTTCAAACGAGCTGAATTTGATTGAAAACGCCCCGCAACCTTACCTAATGGGCAAAATGCTCATGGATATGGGCGTCAAGCCGGGCAAGCAAATGGGCGAAATTATCAAGAAGAGTTTCGAACTCCAGCTCGACGGCAAAATCAAGAATGCCGAAGAGGCAATCGCTTGGGCGAAAAAGATGTGTAATGTTTAATGTGGGATGTGGAATGATTAATTACACATTTCACACTTCACATTTCACATTGTTTTTATTTCCAGCGGAATAAACCTGTAATCCCTGCGGGCACGGCAAACACAATCATCGGAACCTGGATGATTTCGGTGGGCAAGAATGCAAGCATCTTGCGCTTGGCGTGTAATTTCCACGAAGCAATCATCAGGAATACAAAGTCCACCAGAATCTTGGGCAGAATGCTGAAAATGCACCACTGCCAGGGGCAATCCAAAAAGAGCACGCACCACGGGCTAATGAACATCCAGATGTAGTAGGTGTAAATCAGCGTGAGCATCAAGACGTACGCCTTGCTTTCGTAGTTGGTGCCGTTGCTGCTCCAGCGGGCGCGTTGGTTAAAGAGTTGCTTCCAGGTATGCACCGGGGCTGTTTCAATGACCGCGTCTTTATCGAGGTTGTAGCAAACTTTGGTGCCCGGGATTTTCATCATCTTGTGGATGAGCATGTCGTCGTCGCCGCTCGAAAGGTTCACCAAGTCGCCGAAACCGCCCACGGCAAAGAACAAATCCTTTTTGTAGGCAAGGCAGGCCGCGCTCGCCACAATGGGGTGTCCCCAGCTGAATCCGGCGGCTTCCATGGCGGTGTAGCCCAAGGTTTCGAGTTTCTGGTACAGGTGCGGCATGGTACGGCTGCCGTTATTCTGCTTGGGGCCCTGCACAATGCAAATGCCGTCGTTAAAGCGGCCTGCCATGGCGGTAATCCAGCTCTTGCGCGGAATGCAGTCGGCGTCCATGGTCAAAAGCACTTCGTACTTTGCAATCTTGAATGCGCTTTCTAGGGCGCGCTTCTTGGGGCTTGCGATTTGCGGTAAATCAGGCGAAAGGCTGAGTACCCTGAATTTCGGGTGGGTGGCCGCGAACTTTTCGAGAATTTCCTTGGTGGAATCGGTCGAACGGTCATCGACACAAATCACTTCCCACTCACCAACGTAATCCTGCTCGGCGAGAGCTTCCAGCGTGCGCTGCGCGAATTCTTCTTCGTTGCGCATGGGCACGACTACGGTGACGCTCGGGGTGGCCTTGGGCCCTCTGTAACGGTGTGTGCGAATCACTCCTATTATGAAAAATAGGAACAACAATACGTACAGCGCAGTAAGGCATGCAATGATAATACCACCCATGTGCTTAAAGTTAGAAAAATCGGAATTCGGATTTCGGAATTCGGAATTGTATTTTCTAATTTTTAACTCTGAACTCCGAATTCTGAATTCATAAGTATGATCCATCCTTCTGCATTTGTAAGCCCGCAAGCCAAAGTTCACGATTCTGCCGTTATTGGTCCGTGGTGTTTGGTAGATGCCAGTGCCGAAATTGCCGAAGGAGTCATCTTGGAGTCCCGCGTGCATGTGTACGGCGGGGTATCGGTCGGCAAAAATACGCATGTCTATGACGGTGCCATTTTGGGCGGCCCTCCGCAAGATCTAAAATATGCGGGCGAACCCACCCGGCTCGAAATTGGCGAAAACTGCACCATACGCGAATATTGTACGCTCAACCGTGGCACGGTACAGGGCGGCGGTTGCACACGCGTCGCAGACCATGTCTTGGTGATGGCCTACTCGCATATCGCCCATGACTGCGACATTCGAACAGGAGTCGTCATTGCGAACAGTTGCCAGTTGGGCGGCCACGTGCGCATCGGCGAATATGCGACCATCGGTGGCGTGACTGCAATCCAGCAGCGCAATCAAGTCGGCGCCTACGCTTTTGTGGGTGGCACGCACAAGGTGGACCGCGACGTTCCCCCATGCACCAAGGCGTCGGGGAACCCCATCCGCTACGGCGCCTTGAACCTGCACGCCCTGCGCCTGCATCCCGAAAGTTTCCCCGAAGAGCGTGTCCAGAATTTGCAGCGCGCCTACCGCGAACTGTATCGCGGCACGCGCCCCACTGCCGAAGTTATCGAAGAACTCAAAAAAGGCCCGGAACCTTTGTTCCAAGCCTTCTTTGACGAGCATTGGGGCGGCACTCTCGTTCGCCCGTAAAAAGCCTTATTAAAGTCCGAATGCTGCAGGGAAGCCTTCGTACCAGGTGGCTTCATTGCGGTCGTAGGCTTCGAATCCGCCGACCTTCGTAAAGCCCCAATAGTGCCAAGACATGTCCAGGCTTTCGGCAATTTCAATCGACTTTTCTGCCCACTGGGCCTTCATTCTTGCAGACGGGAGAACGCCGTCGGCGTCGCATTCCCTGGAGTTTGCGAAGTCGCCACCGCCCGAAATACCGAATTCACCCATGTTCATGGGAATGTGCCCGCCATTTACGTCCGGATAAAGAGCCGTTGCCTGCTTGACATAAGTCTGAAGGTCGTACATGGCGTTGTTGGCGTAGGCGGCGTCGCCCTTGCAGGGGTAGCTGTGCCCTTGGTGGCTATAGCCGAAGGGTTCGTAATAATGGCCGGAATAAATGATGTTGCCGTCTTGCGGCAAGTGCAGTATACTCAAGTCGGCAAATTTGGCGGCGTGGTAAGATTCGAACATGATCGTCTTTCCGGGTGCTGTAGCGCGAATTACTTTGTATGCGTCGTTCAGGAGTTCGTCCACCATTTGTGCGTTTGCGATGGTGGGTTCGTTCAGGATCTCGAAAACAAGCATGGAGTCCGGAGCGATAGCGTCCAGCTCGGCTGCGACCTGTGCCCACAACTGCAAGAAATGTTCCTTTTCGGCGTTGTAGGCAGCCGGATCAGAACTGAACTTGTTACCGGCGTTGTTCAATTCCACGTAGTGGTGGAAGTTCACGACGACAGCGAGGTCTTGCGCCAAGGCGAGCTTGATATCTTCTTTTACGCCTTCAAGACGTTCGGGATCGACGGTATGCGTGCTGTAGTCGGAATTCTGCTGCCAACGAACCGGGAGACGGACGGAGTTGAAACCCGTTTTCTTGATTACGGCAAAGTCATTGTCTTCGATGCAGTTGCCCCAGCTGCAATCCAGCGAGTTGCCCTGAGAATCCCAGGAGTTTCCCAAGTTGATTCCCTTGCCGAGGCGCTTGTTCATGGCGCGGCCTTTGGAATAGTCTACGGCGATTACCTGGTGTTCAGGTTCTTCTGGAGTCGGCTCCACGGCTTTGTGGCTGCTTTCGCTAGAACAGGCGGAAAATAGAACGCTGCCTGCGAGCGCAAGAGCTAACGAATAGGAGTGCGGAAATTTCATAAAGACCTCTATATTAGGCAATATCTTGGTTGTAAAATAAAATTACACTTTTTTTACGGATTGGACAATCTGTAGTAAAAATAATGTGTTTACTTACGAAAACGCGAAAAATAGCGAAAAATAAGAAATTTGGGGAGAATTTACCCCACTTCAACCTTTTTTTTGCAAAACAGCGCCTCCGAACCCCTCAAAAACAAGTTATATTGTACCCGTCCGTATCTGGAGAATTTTAGATATTATGAAAGCAAATCCGCATAAAGCAAGCTGGGTGTGCGCCTTGGGCGTACTCCTTTTAGCGTCTTTCTCTTTTGCTGGTTATGGTTTTAGCGACTATCGCGACCGCGACCAGTCCCGTTTTGTCACTAAACAGGCGAAGCCGTTCCGACCCGACAAAGATGTCGTGTCCGTCGTGATGCGTGAAGCTATTCCGCGTGGTGGTGGATATACCTACCAGTACCCGCGTGAAAACCCCGAACCGGTACTTACGGACAAGTATGCCATGGAAGGCGCCCTTTCCATGGAAATTGAACTTATCGCAAGCGACTATTCCGGTGTGGCTATTTGTATTGCCGGTTCTGTCGACTTGACTCCGTATTTCGAAGAAGGTGTCCTGGAATTCTGGATCAAGGGTGCCCAGGGCGGCGAAAACGCCTTGTTCGTGCTCGTTGATGACGGCGTGAAGAGCGGTGGCGAATCCCTGCAGGTGAAGCTCCGTTCCAAGAGCCTTGGCGAAATCACTACGGAATGGAAACACTTTAGCATTCCCCTCAAGTTGTTCGGTACGACTGGTGTGTACTGGGATGCCAAGAATACCCGCGAAGTCATGTTGCCGTTTAGCTGGAGCAACTTCAAGGGATTCCGTCTCGAAGTCCGTAAAGACGAAAACGAGTCCTTCAAGGTCTGGATTGACGATATCGTGATCAAGAAGCACGGTAAGGCTTACGAAGGTCCGATGAACTATCCGTTCCGCAACGAGATTTAAGAGGATTTTATGCGCAAATTACCTACACTATTTACGACTCTGCTTTGCTGCACGTCTTTGGCCCTGGCCCAGATGGACGACGAAGTGTCTTCTACCGAAGAATTCGAAGAAGCCGCTCCCGCTGCTGAAGAAAGCTCCGAAGAATCTGTTGCGGAAGCATCCGAATCTGAACCGGCCGCAGAAGAATCTGCTGCCGAAGAACCCGCTGAAGAAACTCCGGCAGAAGAACCTGTCGAAGAAGCTGCCGCCGAACCTGAACCGGCTTACGAGCCCGAACCGGTGGCTGAAGAAGCCGCCCCCGCTCGCGACCTTGCGACTCCGGCCGAAAAGGCTCCCTACCAGCCGCTCGTCGTGAACGCCTCCTCGCATCTTGATCCCAAGACGCAGATGGCCAACGTGGAAGAAGGTCTCGATACCCTTGCCAACAACATGGAATCGACCATTATGGGTAAGGACGATCTTCCGATGGCGGTTTCCGGTTACTTGGCCTTCCGTCTCAAGAACTTCCATTACTCTGACGAGAGCCCCTGGATCAAGAACGACATGGCTCGTACTTCGGTGGACGCCGTGCTCAACATGAACATTGTGGCCATGCCGAACTCGTACATGACCCTCTGGACGAACATGAGCTTCCCGTTCGACCTGTCCGGTCTCTATGGCAACAACCTTGCCAAGCACCCGACTCAGGTTCCTGGCAACAAGGACGAACATGTCCTGTATGACCACTCCACGGACTACTACTCCACGACCGTGAACGAAGAAATGAACTTCGGCGTGGACATTCGTGCAGGCGTCTTTGGCGCTTACGTGACCGCCGGTGGTGTTATCTGGGCAAACGCTTCTCCGCTCACTATGTGGGAACGTGAAACCAACCCGCGCTTCGCTTGGCAGTATGAACTGTTCGAAGACGAAAAGACTGTTTCTACCTACTATAAGGAAAAGGTGTTCAAGCCCGTCAAGGAAGGTGGCCGTGCATTCTGGACCAACCGCAGCTTCGGTGGTGTGTTTGCCAACGTCTACCAGCTCCCGTTCAACATGAAGGCCCAGTTCCTCGTGTCCCAGCCGGCCGACGCCGACATCGGTACCCGTGACGGTCTGCGCATGTACGGTGGCCAGCCTGGCGAACTTGAAATGTCCGGTACTTACGACTTCCGCGGTTCCATTTACCATGGCCGTATCGCCAAGGAAAAAATTGCGGACAACCTGACTCTCGGTTTGAACTACATGGGCGTCATCTTTGACGACGACATCATTTACGAAGACGAATTCCGTAACCAGTGGATTAAGTTCTCCGATGTCGGCCCTACGATCCTCAATACGCATGTCGCTTCTATCGACGTCAAGGGTAACGTTACTCCGAAACTCTACTTGATGGCCGATGTGGCCCTCAGCATGACGGACTCTGTCCGCTTCTACCAGACTGCCGATGCCGCTAACTACAACGAAGCAAACGTCAGTAGTGGTTACCTCCCGGATGCTAACGAATCCAAGATGAATACCCCGCAGGTGGGTGTTTACGTGAAGGCCCAGTCCAAGTATGTCGAAGGCTGGCCCATGACGGTCGAAGCGATCTTCCTCCCGAAGGATTTCTACTCTCCGTATTCTTTGAGCAACCCGTCCCGCTTCAACAGCTGGCGTAAGGACGAAGCCTACCTGAACGGTGGTTCTCTCCGCTACACCCCGAACATGGCCGGCCTCAACTTCAAGTTGGAACCGACCTTCAACCGTGGCTACTTTGACTTGCAGTACGGTTTGCATCGTCAGATCGAAGACGGTCAGGATGTCATTTTCTTCAACTACCGCTTGAACGGTCGTAACATGTGGGAATCCACGAATTCCTGGACCAAGCACAAGCCTCTGTTCGTGGCAGACTCCGGTAACGCCGATGGCGCTGCCTACGTGGCCCGTACCGGTACCATGGTTGGTTCCGACAGGGGTATCAAGCAGTATCGCCAGCAGGGCGGTCTCTATGGTGGAACCTGGGAACTCTGGGAATCTTTCGTTGCCTACGAAAGCACCGAACAGATCGAAAAGGGTGAAGTTCCGTCTCACACCAAGTGGTCTTCTTACCTCTCCTTCATGGGTGGCTATGATATCGGTGGCTGGTTCGGTACCGACCGCACGATCATGATGACGGGCTACGCCGCAATTTCCGGTCTCTCTACGACGATTGCCCCGATTGCCTATAGCGAATCCCAGAAGGACATGCTCTTGTGGAGCTTCTACGGTCACTTTGAACCGTCTGTCGCTGTGACCCCGACCTTCCACATGGTGGGTGTTCTCGGTCTTGAAACCTTCCGCGCCGAAAACGCTTATACGGCCAAGGAAGTATCCCCGAACATTTCCAAGACCTCTAGCCTGATCAACAGCTTTACTTCTCTGTACTACGAAAAGGCCCCGATCAACTACCTCGAAACCGCAATCGGTATCGGCTTTGACTGGGACTTCGCCGATCGCGCTGGTCTGCACGTTCGCTATAAGTGGATGACTCATTCCGACGAAGCGATTTCGGTTAATGACTGGCATTCCCACTACATTTCTGCCGAAGCTAAGGCTTGGTTCTAATAGGGGGTGCAGAACATGAAAAAGATTATGAATATGAAAAAGACTTTTGCCGCCATTCTTGCCGCCTCCATGGCCGCTTCTGCAGCTACGGCTGTAGAAAATCAGGAATTGCTCGAGAGCAAGGTAGATTCCATCAACGCCAAGCGCGGTCTTGAAATTACCGGTGCCATTCGCGCGGTTGCCCAGTCGTCCAGGTTCGAAACCGACAACGATTATTCGGGTCTCAACCACATGCCGAGTGTCGAAAAAGACGAATTCGTGACTGCTGACATTAACTTCGGTTTCCGCCCCTGGGAAAATGTGCGTGCAAACGCAATGGTACGCCTGGGCGCCGGCATGCAGGAATACTTCGCTTCTGCCGCAAAGACCGTCTCGGTCGCATGGCTCAATGTCGAAGGCAATCTGGATGATTCCTTCTACTGGGTCGTCGGTGATTTCCGCCAGCAGTACTCTCCGCTGACGTTGTTCTTGCCGAGCCTCGATATCATGTACGAACCGCAGATCTTTGCCCGCAAGCGTTACATGGCCGAACACGAACAGATGATCGAAGGCAACCAGCGTAACCTGCAGGGTGTCAACCTCCAGTTCCGTAAGGATCTCGGTTCTGCCCTTGGTCAGGTCCGTGCCGAAGGTTTGTTCGCCCGTATCAACCGTACCGCGGTCTTGGACCTCGGCGGTGCCGAAGGCAACATCATGCCTAACGAACAAGTCTGGGGCGCCTCCCAGGCAGCCAACATGGACAAGTTCCTCTTGGCCGGTAACTTCGAACTCCTGCCTGTCAATCGCAATGTCTACGTGGGTGTGACTCCCATGTACATCTTCGATAACGAAGACAGCTATTCCTACACTTACCGTCATCCGAAAAATAACTACACGAACCCGTATGAACGCGAATCGATCAACCCCTACGAACTCAACCCGCAGAAGACTTTGGTCGTAAGCGGTCGCTTGGGTGCCGACGTGGCCTCGCTTATGGGGAACAACAACCTGATTCTCGATGTGACTGGCGAATTCGCGATGTCCAACGACAAGGTTTATACGGCCGACTCTTCTTACGCTCTCCAGTACGACGAAATGGGTAACCTGGTCGGACTCGCCTTGAACGAAGATGAAGAACCTTATGTCGCTCTCGACAGCTTCCATACCGAAGACCTGAGCGGTACGGCTCTCTTGGTCAATGCGAACGTGGGCTACAAGAACGAAACCTTCGGTGCCCGCCTTGGTGTCGACTTCGTGATGAACGACAGCAACTGGTTCAATAACCTCGCTCAGTCTCCGCGATTCTTTGCCCAGCGCATCCAGAACTCCGATAAGGACGGCCAGACGGTCAAGTTCGGCGTGAACTCTCCGCTGTATTCTTCCTTTGACGCTCTCTACAATTTCGACCCGAAGTTCAGCCCGGTGGCAACGACTCTCGGTACCGACGATAACGCATTTGCCGGTTCCGATGTCGAAAGCTACAGCATCGCTAACTACAACAAGAATTCCTGGACGACCAACGTCTTCACGCGCAACCAGCTCGCTTTGATGGAAACGCTCTATGACCCGGCTCTCCAGCTTGCCTTGCCTAACGGCCTTGCTACTCCGAACCGCATGGGTGCCCGTGCTACCTTGACCGGCAATTTCAAGGACTTTGCCGAAGTCCAGGGTATGTTCAGCATGTTCAACCAGGTCAAGGGCCTGAAGGTTGTGAAAGACGACCATATGGGCAACGTTTCGACCATCAGTTACAAGGCTGCAAACTACATGGAATTCGGCGGCGGCGCCAAGGTCGACATCTTCAAGATGGTCGGTTTCACGAAGCCGCTTGAAATCTCCGGTTCCTACAAGCATTCCGAACGTTCCTTGGAAACCGATTTCATGGCAGCGCTTGGCGCAGCTGAGCTGAAGTCCGAAGTAAAGTCCGACTTCATCAACGGCGGCCTCTACGTGCAGTACCTGCCGCGTCTCGGCGTGAATCTCGGCGTGCAGATGATCAATACGGAATTCACGAATACGTCTAATGCGATTACGCAGAATGCTCCCTTGCTGAAGGGGACGCAGATGCAGTGGATGGTCGGCCTCGACTACAACATTGCTCCTAACGCATGGCTCGCCGTGAACTTTGGTATGATCAATGTCGAAAATGAATACAATACCGGTCTCCTTGTCGCCGGCGCCGTCGACGGCTCCCCGAACCTGCCGGATTATTACGATGTAAAGAAGGATGCGACTGGAAAGTTCAAGCATGAATTCTCGCAGATGCTCCTTGAAGCCTCCATTAACGTGGAATTTTAATGGGAGGGTGTAAGTATGATGTTCAATAAGAAAATTTCCGCTTTCGGTCTTACTTCCGCAATCCTCTTCTCTGCTGCAACGGCCTTTGCCGAAGGCGAGAGCGTGGAAGCCCAGCAGACTTCTTTGCTGCAGAAGCTTGACTCTCTGAACGCCGCAGTTTTGGGACTTAAACTCAACGGAAACATCAAGGCTGGTGGCCTTACCTCCATGGCCAAGTCCGACCAGTTCAGCGACGATTCTCCGACTCAGGAAAACCAGGCTTATACAGACGCTAACCTGGTGCTCACGGCACGCCCGAGCTCTGAGACCCAGATCCACTTGGAACTCCGCCTGCACAAGGATTGGCAGAACGCTTTTGACGAAAACAACAATCCGGTGATTGGCCACTGGTTCAGCTACGATGGCTCTATCTTGAACAAGCACCTGGATTTCAACCTGGGTTACATGCGCGTAGGCTTTACTCCCTACACCTTGTACACTCCGCAGCAGAAACTGCTTCAGGAACCCGAAATCTTTGCCCAGAAGCGAGTCGAAGCTTTGGCCATGCGTAACCTCGATACCACGAGCAACCGCCTGATGCAGGGCTTGAACGCCGACTTCCATAGCGGCAATGTCGGCCCCTTCAGCGATATTCATGCTCAGGCAACGGGCGCCCGTATGCGCAACACTGCCAAGAAGTATGACCAGGTGTTCTTCGACTTCGATTTCTCTGACCGCTACTTCTACGGCCTGCGTCTCGGTGCCGACGCCTTTGGCGCACACTTGGGCGTGAACTACACCGATGTGTTTGACCGCGAAAAGAGCCGTCGCTCCCGCGCTATCGCTAAGTCCGACACCGTGTACTACGAAGACAACGCAGTGGTTTCTGCTGAAATCGGTTTCGATTCCAAGGAACTGCTCTCGAATCTTCCGGTTTCCTTCGGCTTGAACGGCGAACTTGCCAAGAGCTGGTGGAGCGTTGACCGCGACTACGTCAGGGACTACAAGAAGCAGGAATACGCTCTTACCGAATTCACCAGCAAGATGGATCCGGCTATCACGAACCCGATGGATACGTCCTTCATTTACATCAAGGTTTCTGAAAGCACCAAGCAGGAAGAAGTCCATGAAGAAGAAATTTTCAAGGACGACGGAATGGCCTTCTATGTGGAACCGTTCGTGAACCTGGATATTGCAGGTATCGAAGGTTCCATCAAGGTGATGTACTTGCAGAACGATGAAAAGTTCTGGAGCGAAATGGCTTCTAGCCCGGTATACCGTGGCGGCACCTCGGTGCTGAACGCTAATGCCCTGTTCAAGGACGCCAACTACACTAGCCTGGTTGATGAATTCGGCATGGCTAGCCTCGAAAACATGTACCTGGCCGTGTACAATTCCAATCCGCTCAACGCAACGAACCTCATGACGTCTTATTCCAAGAACGTCTTGACCGACGATGCGGAATCCAACAACATGTACTCTCGCCTGTTCAACAACTACAAGAACGCCCACTTCTATCGCAACGGCTACAATGCCGATGTCCTGAAGCGTCTTGAACTTGCTGACCAGAACAAGGCCTTGTTCCTGATGGATCCGGCAAATGACATGTCCCTGCCTATGGGTGTTGCAACTCCCGACCGCAAGGGTTTGAATGTCAATGTCGACCTCAACTGGAACAGCGCAGTTGAACTGAATGCGATCTTCGGCATGATTTCGACGGTCTCTTCCGATGTCGAAGAAATCAAGTACACGCGTTATGGCGCAGGCCTCGGCGTGGATGTCGGCCGCATTGCGGGTCTCGATCGCAAGATCAAGGTCCAGGGCTCCTACGACCACAGCGAAGAAGACAAGGGTTTCCAGCGTAAGAACGACCGCATCATGGCCGGCTTGAACGTAGATGTCGTTGGTCCTCTCGCTCTCCTAGCCGGTTACCAGATGTCTACTCGCGAATTCGGCATCGCTTACCCGGTGTCCGGTTCCGCCTTAATCAACAAGGCCGAAGAATCCTTGCTCCTGGCTGGTCCTCGAGTCAAGATCGCTCCGAACTCCTACCTTTCTGTCCAGTACGGTTTGCTGACGGACAAGGTGACGTTCCAGACGATCGACCTTGCTACCGGCGCTCCTGCTAATCAAGAACTTTCTATCGACAAGAACGTTATCATCGCCGACGTGACGGTGAACTTCTAAGAGGTGTGCAATGAAAAATTTTAAGCTTTTATTCTCTGCTGCGGTTGCCTCTGCTCTTATCGGCTGCTCCTCCATGGATGTTGACGACGAAGAGGCCTTGGCCGGAAACTTCCCCGCAGATTTCAGCGATGCTGCTTACATTCAGCTGCACCCTGAATTGGTCCGTGTCCAGATTAAGGATTTTGTGGCAAGCTACAATTCGAAACTTGCCGATGCCGCCAAGGCAAATGGCACTCAGGCTGCTTTTGATTCTACAAAGGAAGCTGACATTGCCAAGTATGCCGACAGTACGGAAATGCTCCACACGATCATGGTCTCTACCCAGCTTGGCGGCTTTACCGAAGCTGACTGGGAAAAGGACTGGGCCGGTGGCACTAAGGATTCCGTTTTCGCAAGCGAAACGAAAAGGGACACCTTGATACTTGCGATTGACGATTCTACCGATGCTGCGGCTCCTGTTGTGACCCTTGTTTACTTTGGCGTAAAGAAGGGTGCTGTAACCGGTAAGATCGACTATGCAGAAGATGGCACGACCATTACGGCTGTTCATGGCTACAAGACATGCGACAAGACCGCTTGCTCTGATACTGTGGATATTGAAATCACCGAAAAGATGAGCTTCAATAAAAAGGGTACCAAGGCTGAAACGGATACCTTGAAGATGGACACCATCTCGGTGCCGACTGCAGGTGCGATTTCCGCCGCACACATGAAGGTTTTGAACCAGTTGAACTTCTACGGTGTTGACGACGACTTGACGATGCTGCAGAGTGTTGCCATCGATACGTTCGCCATTTCTTACCAGTACGTCATGTTCGGTAAGGCTCATGGCTGGGCTTATCGCGCCTGTACCGAAGCTGAAAAGGCCAACCCGGTGAAAACCGAGGTTTATCCGGCAACCAAGCTTTACTGCGACGACAATGGTCAGATCCGTGAAATTAACTAGGGCGAGGTGAAATTATGAACATTAAATCGATTCTTTTGACTTTTGCTCTTGGAGCTGCGGTTACTGCCCAGGCTGCCGCCGACAAGGTGGTTGGATTCTACCCTTACTGGAGCCAGTATTCTCAGTTCTATCCGAAGGATATCCGCTACAACTTTGTGACCGACATTCACTATGTCGGCCTCGCAGCCGGTGAAGACGGCTCGGTCGCCTTTGCTGACGAAAACGACGCCGAAAACTTCAAGACGCTTGTGCAGATGTCCAAAGACAACAACGTGAAGTTGATTGTCTCCGTGGGTGGTATCGAAAACGAAGGCAACTTGAAGGCTATCGCTTCTTCCGAAGAACTTTTGCCGACTTTCGTTTCGAATGTCTCTAGCTGGCTTTCTGCAAACGGCGGCGACGGCGTGGAAGTGGACTGGCAGAACCTCACGGCAGAAGATGCCGAAGATTACGCCAAGTTGTTGAATGCCTTGGTCGATGGCCTTTCGGGCTCTACGGTGACCGCCGTGATTTATCCGGCTGCCGGCATGGATGCCTACAAGGCAGACGCTCTGAACCGCCTCGCTTACGTGGACGTGTTCATGGCCGACCAGATGACCGAAGACAATTCCTCCGTGGTCCCGAACCAGAGTGCTAAATCTGTCGAAGAAACCTTGGATGCAGTGAAGGGCGCCGGCGTGAACGGCGACTTGCTCGTGCCGGTAATCTTCCTTTATGGCAAGACCTGGAGCGGTGCCAAGGGCCTCGGAACTTCTCACCAGGGTACGGGTAGCGGTAACGAAGGTTATGTGTCCTACGCCGAACTCATGGGCAAGTTTGATTCTCCGGAATACAAGGTGACCTTCGATGCTTCTTCCAAGTCCGAAGTGGCCGTGAGCGATGCAGAAACCATCGTGTTCATGGGCATCCCTTCTGTGAAGGCAGTGGCCGAACAGGTCAAGAGCGAAGGCATGGCCGGTGTTGCGGTCTATGACCTCTCCCAAGACCATCACGAACCGATTGTCTCGCTCCTCGTGACCATCGGCTTGCAGCTCCGCCCCGAAGTCAACTACAAGGCTAAGAAGAAGTAATCCTTAGTTCGCTGGGAAAGTTCTTTAGGACCTCGCTCGAAGCGGGGTCTTTTTTTATGCGGTAGTAGTCGGGTACAGTAATCTTCTTGGCAACACGTCGTTCTTCTGGTATATGCCTGCGCTACGCTGCTTATTCGATGTGTTGCGTGGGCAAGAACCCTTGTCATAAATCGCCTGCAATCGCCGTCTATGAGTGAATGATTAGGGCTTCGTGTTGTTTGTTGCGTTGCGCCTGCTATAATTGCAGACTGTCATGGCACAGTATGGTTGCCGGCAATATGCGTTTAGGCAATATGCGCTTGCTGTATGCAGCAATACAATGTGCGTAAAAATGAGGGCAAAAAAAATACAGGCTAATTGCTTAGCCTGTATTTAAAATGTACTGCGCTTTAGTTCGCGGGAACTGGATTATTCAGCCTTGTTCCACTTGACGTTCAGCTGCTTGATGTCCTGGGTAATCACGATCAGGTAAGAACCGGTCGGGACATTGGCGAGAGACATCGTTGCGTTGTTGCGCATGGTCTTGGAGAGAACCTTCTGGCCCGTCACCGAGAATACGTCCACGTTGATGTCGCCAGCATCGCGAGAGCCTACGCTCAGCATGGACTTGGCGATAGTGGCGTGCAGAGGCAGGACCTTGTTCGTCTTGAGAATGCCAACGCCAGTATCCGGCGGAACGACGACCGGTTCAGAGCTGTAGTATTCGTCCTTGTTCACAGCCTGAGAGCTGTCACCCACGATTACCGTAATGCTCTGGTGGAATTCCTGGTAGTTGTCTGCTTCTGGGGCGTTAGCGGTAATGCGCACGATAGCGTTCTGGTTGCCGGCGGTAAGGCCGTTACCACTCTTGGTCACGTAAGGAGAGGAATCCTTGCCGTTGAAGGTGTAGGTAACCTTGGTGTGGTACATCGTGGTGTCCGGGAGCAACTTGGGTGCGCTTGCACCGAAGGCGAGCGTAGTGTTCTTGAAGTTGTTGGTCATCTTGTTGGTAGCCTTGGTGAAGGTCACCGTGATGGTGTCGTTCAGAGCGCCAAAACCGGTGGCTGCCGGAGCGGTTCCGACAATCTTTGCCGTACCGAAGCCCTTGAACTCGAACATGGTGACCTGCTTGCCGCTCTGTGTATTAGAGCAGGAAGAAGAAACGCAGGAGGCCTTCTTGACTGTGACGATTTCAGGGTTGAGAGAGGTGAGGGTGAAGGTGGATCCTTCAAGAGTCTTGGTTTCCGTTGTCAGAATCCATTCCTTGAGGGTCTTGTCGTCTTTCTTCGAGTAAGAGATTGCGCGGTTGACGTTGCAGGTACCACTGTAGTTGCAAGACAGATCCTGGAAGTTCGGAATAGTCTGCTTGGGAATAGCCGTCACCTGCACCACGGATTGAGAGCCGTCGTTAGCGGTCATGATGACGTAACCAGCGCTCTTGACATCGCCGGTAGAGGTCACGACGCCTTCGTTGCTGGACGAGTAAGTACAACCGGACTTGAAGGCGCTTGCGACGCTAGATTCGGATTCCTTGACCGTCGTAGCGTTAAAGGAGCAGGAACCGCTCTTCAGGGTTTTGGCTAGCATGCTTGCCCAGTCGCGTTTGTGCTTTGCAAGGTACGGCTGAACCAGCTTGCCAGAAGCACTGTAGCTTGCGCTGTTGAGCTTGCCGACAGTGTTCAAATCTCCGTCGGAGCCTCCATCGAATATGGCTGAAGTTTCTTGCTTGCCATCGGTTGCGTATTGGCTACCGACAGCGCGCAGACTCCAGTTACAGTTACTGATGTTGTTCTGGTCCATGAAGCTCATCCATTCCTGGGTGCTGCCGCTGCTCGGGCTGCCAGCACCGTCGGCATTGGTGGTGCCCCATTCGGTAATGAACACGGCGTTACCGGAGCTCTTGGCCTGGGTAGCGCGTCCACCGTAGGTTCCGACACCATGGGTGCCTGCATAGAAGTGGAGCACGTAGCCCACGTTCGTGCCGCTGACGCCACCGTACTGGGTCATCTGAGACCAGCTCGGGGTGCCGACCAGCACCAGGTTTTCGGTGCTTGCGCGAATACCGGGGATAACGGCATTGGCATAGCTCTGGATCTGGCTCCAGCCCTGGTTCACGGGTTCGTTAAAGATTTCGTAAATGACGTTAGGAACGTCTTTGTACTTTTCCGCCATCTTCTTGAAGAATTCCTTGGCGATGCTTTGTTCGCTGTCGGCGCGGTGGCTGTGCCAGTCGAGAATGATGTAGATGTCGTTTTCGATAGCGGCTTCCACCATTTGGTCGATCGTGGTCATGTATCCTTCGGGTGCGCCCGCATAGGAATAACTCTTGTCGAGGGCATTGCTAGTACCGCCATTGCTGTCGTAATAGTTAATACCCATGGCGAAACGGAAAACGTCCATGGGCAGGTTTTCGGCTGCCCAGCTAATGACGTTCTTGTTGTAGTAGGGTATACCTGTAGCGTCGGACCAGAAAAGGCTCATGCCGCGGATCACGGCTTCTTCGTTGTTCTTGGAACCGATGATTTTACCACCACTGGTGTGAAGTGCTCCGTAGTAGCTTACGGGGCCAATACGTTTTGGGGTTGCATTTGCTGCAGCGGCCATTGCAGGAATGGCTGCGAAGGCGAGCAGGCAGGGGAGTAATTTTGTAGCTTTCATGAGTTTTCCCTTATAGATTCCCATACTTTTTCCCATCGATGTTAAAGATACCTTAATTACGGAGAAATTGGGGCTATTAACCCTTAAAATAATGTTTACCTGCGAATACGGAGACTTTTTTGGATGCCTTCGCCCTTGATTTGGGCGATGTAGTTGCCCTTGGCGTGAACAAGCTGGTCAATAGCCAGGGAACCGGACTTCTGGAGGCCCGTCGAGGCGATTTTGTTGCCGTTCATGTCGAAGATTTCAAGCTTGGCGTTGCCTGGCATATTGCTGAAAACGATGTTTTTGCCCTGAATTTGGGCATTTTGGGCGTTTACGGCACGTTTGGGGCTAATGGCGTCGAAATTCCCGTTCGTAAGGCGGGTAATCACCTGATCCTGGGCGTCCAGGAGCTCGAGGGCGTAAATGGTGATGGCGCCGAAGCCGCCCTTGCTCATTTTGGGCTCGAATTTGAGTCCGCGGACAGCCTTCATGACCATATCGCGGTCGTTTCCGCCGCCGCTTACCCAGGAGGGCGTTACAAACTTGTCTTTCAGGTAGTCTTCGTAACTGTAGCCGAAATCGTCTTCGGTGACGCCGATATTCACGGTCGTGCCTTCGGCTGACGGGTGCAAGAAGAATCCGGGTTCGCCCCCTTCGTTTTGGTCAATGATGGTCTGCTGGTCCAAAATGGCCAAGCGGATAACGCCCTGGCTCGTGTAGGTGAGCCTGATGGCGGCAAGGTCGGAAAGGTCGTAGTAACCGTCCTGCTTGTCGAAAGAAAGGGCGACCCCTGCAAAGGGGTAAATCAAGTCGGCACCGGCTTCGTAGGTGGGTTCGGAGGCGATTCGCATTTCGGCGCTCACAATGTATCTGCCATCGGCCATCTTGTAAACACCCGAGCTGCCGGAATCGGGAACCATGACCGTGACGCCGTACTTGTCGGCGTAGGTGCCCCAGTTTTCGTAACCCCATACGGCTGCGCCGGAATTGACCGGCATCAAGGTGGCGTTCGGGGCGGTTGGCATGCGGGTCTTGGTCAGGGTGTACTTGGTAAGCCCCGTCATGTCGTATAGGTTGGGCATGTTGCCGCTCATGGAGAGCATGTACAGAATATTGAGCGTGGCGGGGTAGTACTTTTCGCCCTTGTAGGCGCCGGCCTTCTTGGCGCCTTCGGAATTTGCAAGAACCGTGTAGACGGATTCCAGGTAATTCTTGGGGTCGTCTGCCGAACCCATGGCGAGTCCGAGGCCCCCGACATAGGTAGATGTGGTAAAGAAGGCGTAGGGGCAGCTTGCTCCGTCAAGAGAGTAGCCCGGCCAAATCATATTGGCGTCGCCGTAAGTCGATTTTTCGAGCCACGGGACAATCTTGTCGTTTACCTGCTTTGCTTCCTTGATTCCGTACCAGTTGTAGGCCATGGCCATGCGCCAGGGGGTGCGTGCGGCGTCATCGAAGAATCCGCCCTTGCCGCCCGAAACGGCTGCTCCCGTATTGTCGGCGGCCTTGTGGCTGCTCCAATCGCACCAGTCGGGCATCAGGCCCGAGGTTGCATTCTGGCACTGCGAAAGGTGTTTGAGGTTTGTGCTGACGGCGGTTTCCCAGAAGGAATCTCCGGTGACGTCGGCAAAGAGCTTGAATGCGGCGGGAATCACGTAGCTGGGGTTCAATGCCGGGTTCCAATTGCTGCCGGCCTTGACGCGGCCGTCGCTTTCCATGTCCTTGGATTTCATCCAGCTGATAAGGGTTTTGGCGTCGTTCAAGTAGGTGGTGTTGTTCCACTGCTTGGAGGCCATGATCAAGGCGAATGCGGCATCGATGTCTGCGTCAGAAGCTGAACCGTTGTCGGCGTTTCCGTTCTTGTTGTTCACATGCCAGTTCATGCCCGCGGCAGAACCGCCGGCGTACTTTTTCCAGTAGGCCCACAGTTTGTCGAATTCGCTTTGGTGGTCGGCTTGGGTGCTCGACATGTAGACCATAATCATCATGCCGTAGGCAATACCTTCGGACACCGACATTTCGGTACTGTCGTTGGGGCTGATGATTCGTGCGGTTCCGTTGCCCATGTCTTCGTACCAGGCACTTTTCCAGTCGTTGAAATGAGTCTGGATGACGTTTGGGTCGACATACGTTGCGGTGTTGCCGTACTTATATGTCATTTGCTGGGGGAATGGGTATTGAGGTGCTGCAAAAGCCTGCGTTGCAAGGAGCGTGGCGATAGATGCTGCAGCTAGCACATTATATAGAGATTTTTTAGGCATAGCGATAAAATTAAATTATTTTCCTTTTTTATCACTTTTATGAAAGAAATAAAAAAGTTGAGCATGTGCCAAGTGTGATGTAGCTAACATTTGGAATTTGAACGAATTTAGGGGTTTCTTGTAAATTTTTGTAGACTTGTTTGCGTTTTTCGCGAAAATTAGGCGTTTATTGCAAGCCTAGTTAACAAATGCCGTAAAATGAGAAAAAATCTTTGACAAGGGGGCGAAAAAAAAGATATATTAAGGGGCAAACCGCTCATTTTGAGCTATCACATTAAAAAAAGAGAGAGAATTATGAACAAGAAAATTCTTACTGCTTCTGCCTTCCTGGCCGCAGCTTCGATGTCTTTCGGCTTCGAAACTTGGCAGGGTGACGCTATGGTCTATCAGGTCAACACCGAACTTGACGCCGGTGGCGAAAAGTCCGGTTACTGGTTCAACTACGGTGACGACGCCGACGGTGGCGCATCTACTGTTACTTGGCCGGTTGATAAGGGTACTGAATGGTCTCCGGATGCACTCGACCCGATTATCGACTACTGCAACGGTGTTTGCGGTACCTTCAAGTTGAGCAAGGGTACTTTGACTTATGACCCGTTCGTTGGTATCGGCTTTAACGTTGCCGGTAGCACGGACGCTGATTCTGACGTGATGGTCGCTGCTGACGCTACCGCTATGGGCGGTGTTTGCATCGCTTACTCCGTTGACGTGGGCGCAAGCCTCGAAATGGGTCTCGGCGACGCTGAAGACAAGGCTCTCGGCTACGATAACCCGTTTGTGACTCTCGCTAAGTCTACTGCCGGTACCGTGAAGGAATTCGCTTGGTCCGGCTTCAAGCAGGCTGGCTGGGGCGACGGCAAGATTACCGGTGAAGAAGCTGCCGCTAAGCTCGTTGCTCTGAAGTTCAAGATCCAGGCTAAGGATGGTACCTCTGGTGAATTTAACATCATGGCCATCGGTGCTAACGGTGGTGGCTGCGCTCTGACGGCTGGTAAAGGTGGTAGTGCTATCGGTGCCAAGGCTATTGCTGGCTCCCTCAAGGCTCAGCTCTCTGGCCGCACCCTCTCCTTCGGCAAGTCTGTTGCCAAGGCTGAAATCGTGAACCTCCAGGGCCAGGTCGTGATGGCTGCTTCCTCCGTGAAGACCATGGACCTCTCCAAGCTTCAGGCTGGTGTCTACATGGTTCGCGCTGCGGGTCTCTCTCAGCAGATCATGCTGAAGTAATCTTACTTCGGTAAAATCTTAAGAAAAGGTCGCGCATAGCGCGGCCTTTTCTAATTGTATACGAAATTGTGATTTAGACCATACCTATTATAATTTTTGAGGGTTATTTTTCCGTATAGGGGGAATAAAATATATATTTAACTCAAAACTATAAATGAGGCTATTATGCAGATTAAAAAACTTTTAGCTCCGATGTTTGCCCCTCTGGTTTTAAGTGCGGCATTTGGTTTAATGGCTTGTGGCGATGATTCGTCGGCAGCTCCTGCTAATCCGGTTGTAGATCCTTCGACCGACCCTTCTTTGATTCCGACAGACCCCTCCACGAATCCGTCTGTGAACCCGACGGATCCCAGCACGAATCCGACTGTGACTCCGACCGATCCGACGACGCCGCCGGTGGTTGTTGATCCGACGGCTCCGTGGACTCCGACGGTGCCTCTTGCCTCTACCGCCAATACGGCTTATCCGGCAACGGTTTACCAGGCTTGGAAGCCTTTCCACTTTGTCACGTTTGAAGAAGAATCTGTTTATTATGCTGACATTGCCCAAGACTATGCGGACATCTTCCTCCCTGAATTTCTGCCTGCGGGTCGTGTCATTTGGTCTTCTCAGACTACGGGCTATTACGCCAAGCAATGCCAAGACAAGAACTCTACTGTTCCTGGCATGAAGGCCCGTGGTTGCACGGTGTCTGAAGGTACGGGTTACGGCATGTTGTTGACCTACTTCAACGGTGATGAAGATGCATTCATTCGCTTGTGGAATTACTCCAGGGCTTATCGTTCGTACAATTCTACATCGACAGTTCCGGTTTATTTGACTCCGTGGATTACGTTCAGTTTCCACTATAACGAAATCGACAATTCCAGCGCGACAGATGCCGACCTGGATATCGCGACTTCGTTGGTGTTGATGTACTACAAGACGCTGAACCAGGCATACCTTGCCGATGCCTTGAATATCATTGGCGCTATTTGGGATCACGAAGTCAACAAGACAAGCCTGCTGCTCTTGTCGGGCGACACTCCCATGTGGGACGGCTCCACGGGCCCGATTGTCTACAACTTGAGTTACTTCTCTCCGGTGGCGCTCCGCTTGTTCGCCATGGTTGACCCGAACCACAACTGGGCTGGCGTGCTTGATGCCATGTATAACTACATGGCCACGGTGCAGGCTGCGGGTACCGGCGTGTTCCCTGACTGGAGCGATGCCGCTGGCGCTGCTGCAAAGCCGGCCAATGGTTCTGCCGATAATACTTACTGGACGTTCAACAAGGAATCGGTGCGTATTCCGTGGCGTATTGCGTGGGACTACTACTGGTTCCAGGATCCGCGTGCTCTCAGTGTGCTGACCACGCTGAATACCTTTATTGTCGGAAAATCCGGTGGCGACCCTTCCAGTGCGGCTCTTGCAATCAACTACTCGTGGGATCCGGCCAAGAAAGATGCTAATACTTCGACAGTTCCGGCCCATTGGCTTTCGGCTTGGTGCGCAACTGGCCTTGGCAACAACCCGGCTTGGCTTGAATCTTGCACGGCCTTGGTCAACGCGAAGGTCCCGAGCAACAGCGGTAGCAGCTACTTTACCGATATTTTGCTTGGAATGTATAGCGCCTTGCTGAACGGAGCCTTTGTAAGACCGTTTTAAATAGAGATTCGGGGACGGTTATAAGATTGCATTGGCGTAAGCCAGCGTCCCCTCATCGGCATAAGAAGCCCTTGACTAAACGTCAAGGGCTTCTTTTTGTATATGGGCTCTGCTTTCGCAGAGCCATAATTGGCGCCTCGGTCATGTGCAAGCGAATTGCCCACGACTCTCGGCTTTTGTATATTCTTCGCGTATGGAAAATGATTCTTTGAATGTGGAAAGTGTGGCGGCGGATTCGTTGCAGTCTGCTGGTGCTGGCGATAGCGTTGTCGCAGCGCCGGAGATCGAAATGCCGACGCCGGAACAGCTCGGGATTTCGATTTCGGCAGGGCCGCAGGGTGGAATGCCCGCGGTGACCGTGGGCGACACGTTTGAATTTCCGGTGACTGTTTCATGGGGCGTGCAAGGGAGTGCGCTTTTGGTGGTGCCGACGGGCTCGGCGAATGCGAAGGGCCTGACTCAGGTGGGCATGTCGCAGGAATCGGCGCGGTCGGTGAAAGACGGCAAGGAAGTCGCCTCGATTACGTTTACCTACAAGATTTTGGCTGCCGATACGGGCGACTTGCATATTCCGGCGATGCGGTTTGAAATTCCGACGCAAATGGGGCAACCGCTCGATTTGCGCAGCGAAAGCGTGGACGTGCGCGTGAATGAACCGTTTAATCCGCTTCCGCTTGGTGTGGGGCTTATTGTGGCTGTTTGCGTGCTTTTAGCGGGCCTGTGGCGCGTGAGACGCCGTGCTGCCGTGCGAGAGGCTGTCGCGGCTAAAAATGCCGCAGAAAACGCCCTGCGCGAACAAATGCTGGTGCTCAAACAGCGCGTGAATACGGCCGACAGTCGCGAATGGCTCCTGGAGCTCGAAAGCATCTGCAAGGAATACGTGGCCGATAAATTTGGAATGGCCGCCTCCGCGGTCAATCTCGACAACCTCGTGAAAGAGGGTAAATTGGAAGGCTGGGAATCCCTTGTAGAAGAATTCGCACACGCCCGCTACGGCGGCGGCAAGCGCGACGGCTTTGAAAACAAGGAAACCTGGAAAGGTGCCATGACCCTTATGGGCATTTCCGAGGAAGAAGATTAGCGCTAGAATAGCGCGCGAATTATTCGTGAACCTTTATCGGTATTACCTGGTTGTTCAAGCGCAAAATATAAGAGCCTGAGCAGGGTACGTTTATGAAGTCGTTCGGACGGATTGTCTTTTCAAGAAGCAGGCGGCCCTGCATGTCGAAAAGTTGCGTCTTTGCAACCATGCTGTTTTGGATGCTGATGGTGCGGCCTGCGACATGGATGGCGGGCTTGCTTGTTTTCAAGGTGGCGAGTATTACCGGCTGCTGCGTCGTGTCGATTCCAAGAACGTTATAAAGCTTGGCAAGTTTGCCGTCTTGGGTTAAGAACTTGATGTCCTGGATTTCGATAGAGGCGTAGCCGCCCGGAGTCATCATGGGTTCGAAAGCAAAGCCCTTGACTTTGCCCATGGTTTCTTTTTCTATTTCATGGTTGTCGATCCAGAAGCTTAAGGTTGTAAAATTTTCGCTGGGGTTAATGGGGCCCCCTTTCCAACAGGGAATCCCGAGCCCATCTTCGTTTTTGCCGTAGCAAAGTGCAGAAACTTCGATTACGCCTTGCGTCTTGAGTGTCATGCGGATGGTATCTACATCGCTCAGGTCTTGGTACTTGTCGTCCAGATAAAGAGCGAGTCCGCTAAAGACGTAACAATCTGCTCCTGTGCAATCCTTGCCTACGCTAGACTCCGCACGCATTTCGGCTTTGACAAAAGCCTTTCCGTTATCGGCAAAGAGCGGTTTCTTGGTGGAATCGGGGAAGATGGTGATTTTGTTAAAGCCGTTCGATTTGGTAACCCAGTTTCCGAAACCGGAAACCTTGAGCGTAGAATCCTGCGTGCCTTTGGGCATTTGTGGCTGACGCATAACCGATGCGGTTACGATGTTTTTCGTATTTTCCATATGTGTCAAGTCCGGCATGTTTCCGGTCAAGAGTAACAGTTCCAAAATACGTTCCGTCTCCGTTCTTGCCGTTTTGGAATTCAGGTTCATCAGTGATTCGTAGACCGTCTCCAAATAGGGATCGTACTTGTCTGTAGAACTAAATGCTAGACCGACACCGCTAGCTTCTGCGACATCCTTCTTGCCGTAAATCGAGTTTGAACCATCCAATTTATAATAGGTTTTGATATAGCTAGCATGTCCATACGATGCAGATGACAACCACTTGGCAAGTTTATCATTAACTTTCTTGGCGTTTTCGTCGCCGTACCAATAATAGGCCGTAGCCATTCTCCATGGGACCAATAAAGCGTCATAATTGAAACCAGGATCTTCTTCATAAGAATAATCATCCATAACCTTCACTGGTTTATGCGTGCTATAATCACACCAGAGCGGAACGAGTCCTGTTGCGGAATCCTGACAGAGGACGAGTTCTGCAGCGGTATTCTTTGCCAATGTATTCCATGCATCCTTGAGTGCCGCTCCAGATTCAGCAAAAATTTTAAAGTTGGCAAAGGCGGAATAACTAGGGTTAAATGCGGGATCATAGTCCGAATAAGCCTTGATATGAGTCTTTTCGCTGGCATCTACATCATTGTTGTAGATGTCCTGCAATAGCGTTTCTGCATAGGTTGCGTATTTTTCTGCACCTTCGGAACCCCACTGCTTGTCGGCCAAGAGAAGTGCAAGAGCGGCACCCATGTCGGCAATGGGGTTGGACACGCCCATAAAACGAACTAAACTGGAATCATTTTCGGAAACCTCGCCTGCCATAATTTTGAAGTTTTGACTTTTGCAGGTTTTTGGTTCTTTGTTCTCGAGAGCGAAGCAACGGTAGAAGTTCATGAATTGGTTGAATAGCGATTGGGCGTCGTTGGACGCATCGGCCATATAAACCGAAACCAACATACCGTATGCAATGTCTTTAGAAGAAATTCGGAAAATTTTGGAATCAGACATTTTAATGTATGCGGTCGGAACGCCATCGACCATGACATTCTCAGTCACCCATTTTTTGCGCCAGTCATCGAACTTTTGGCGGATGGCGGTTTCCGTCTTTTTCAGGTCGGGGTTGAAGATATGCCCGTATGCATACTGCTTGTTCTGGGGAAACGGGTACTGCGGAGCGGCAAATGCGATTGTGGATACGATGAGTGACACCAAAGCGAGAATTTTCATATTTCCTCCTTTTCTCTGTTAAATATAACTTTTTTAAGGTGATTTTCTATTGAAAATAAATTAATCTGTGCGAGGGGGGGGGCTTTCGCCGAAATGGTTATCTCCCCCTGCAGGATAAGACCGCAGATAGAACCCGTCGAATAGAATATCCTAGTGGAGATCCATTTTCGAAAATAGATTCAGTACGGCGACGCCTGAAATAATCAGGACGAGTTCAGAGAAGTTTCGTGACCATGTTTTTAGGGGTGTTTGTTCTACGTAGAAGGAACGATAATCACTCGCCATTCGTTTTCCGACCGCAGGATATACCCCTTGTCGGTCATATTTTTTAACTGTTTTTGAATGGCTGACATGTTGATCCCGATTTTTTGTTGTAGTTCTCGGTATGTAATGGATGGGTTATCCAATAAGCTTTCGAGAATTCTTGTCGAGTTCTCGCTGCGGAATGTTATCCGTTCCCCATCGTACCACCAAACATCGGGTGAATGCTCCTGAACAAAGCCTATGTTGTATGCGATTTCTTCGGCATAAATTTTCTTGAAATAATTCTTGAATGCCCTGATTTGTCGAAGAGTCGCTTGTGCTCCATCAGAAGGGGCGTCGCCGATTTCCAAATCGGATTGGTGTAGAGCGTCAAGGTATTCGTTTTTCTTGCGGCTACGGACCACCATCATCGGGTAGCCGTGCCTGGCTAGAATGTAGTTGACGAGTAATCGTGCAATTCGTCCGTTTCCATCTTCAAAGGGGTGAATGCGGATATAACGGTAATGGAACAAAGCGGCGAGATCGACAGGATTCATTGATTTTGACGATTCCGTTTCGTTGTACCAATCTACAAGGTCAGCCATTAAGGCAGGAGTTTCTTCTGGGGATGCGTAGGTGAAAATATCTCCATAACGTGTAATGACGCTGTTCGGGCGCGTTTTGTATTGCCCCGCATGAATTGTATATGCTGAGTGGTTCCCGTCGGGAAGAGTGTAATGGACTTGATAATCTTCTCGAATCAGGGTCCTGTGCAATTGGCGGATGAAATTTTGAGTTAATGGTGAGAGTGTGTCCTGCGATTTTTCTGAAGTTATTTTAAGACAAACTTCGCTGGCCTTCATTTCTTCGCAATCCCTAACCTTCGCGATGCCTTCCACCTTGCCAAAAAAGAGCAGCAATTCCGTTTGTCCGTATGTTAACGTATTGCCCTCGATATGGTTGCTGTTGTAGTTGAAATCCACCGAAAAACGACGGCTCAGGCGAAATTGGTCGTGCTCGCTAAGGGGCTGCATTGCCTGCCATTCGGCAAGGGTATTTTCGAGATTTGGGCGCTTCATATCCTAAATATAATAAAATTTGCTTAAAAGGTGGTATTGTACCACCTTTTAATATGAATTTTTGTGCTTAATCTGTACTTTTTTTGCGAAAAGGTGGTATTGCACCACCTTTTCGGTGCTTTTTGGTACCAGCGGCTTCTGCGACAATGGCGAGGATGAGGAATAGATAATTGGACATGAGGAGAATATACAAATTAATTTTTTATATTGTGAAAAAAGTTGAGAGGAATCCATGCCGAGTTCAGAGAAGTTTCGTGACCATGTTTTGGAGCAGTTCAATGGAAAGCTGCTTGAAGGCGGATTCCGCGTGACGACCCGCAAGATGATGGGCGAATACATCCTCTATGCCGACGGGAAAATCTTCGGCGGGATTTACGATGACCGCCTGCTGGTGAAGCCTGTGCCCGCGGCGATGTGATTTTATTTGTCAAACAGGTCCGAGTGCGATCCTGTGCGGACAAGTTCCAATATCAATACATCGTCTTGTTTACGGTAAACCAAGAGCCAATCCGGCTTGATGTGAAGTTCTCTATGCCCGGACCAATTTCCTCCAAGAGCATGATCCCGATACTTGTCTTCAAGAGGGTCGTCATTTGCGAGCTTTGAAACAACGGCGTATAATTCCTCCATATCGTAATTCCGTTTCTTTGCTCGCTTGACATCTTTCTTGTATTGTGATGTCCATAGGATTTTGTATCTAGGTCCTTTCTCTACCAAGATTTCATCTCCCGAATGGCTTCGTTGACCGTATACGTCTTCATCTTCGCGGGGTTCTTCAGGTATTTCGCATAAATTTCATCGGACTCTTCCATCGCCTTGATGGTATCCCGATTCGGACGGTTGATGGAAATTTCAAAAGGGATTCTTCCTTCGCGTAGAACCTGCTTGGTAAATACGTTGTATAGCCCCGAGATGGTCATTCCCACCTTTTCGCAAAAATCGGCGATGCCCTTTTTGTCGTCGTCGTCCAGTGTAATCGTCAGATTTGCCATTGTGCCCTCTTTTAAGTGGGTGGATTCTAAGTGAAATATACATAAAAATCACAAAAAAGTCAATGTTTTATGTGCGTATTTAACTGTTTTGACATTGTTTGGCTCTATTTTATTTGATAAAGCTTGCAAATTGCTGGATGGAATGAATCCGGGTTTTGGCTAGATATTCTATTTTGTAGATAATGGCCCGCGGAATTTTATGGATAGTCTTGGCTATGTGCTCCCTGCTGTTTGTGGGGTGCAGTGTTGCCATTATTCATCCGCCATCCGCTGCTGCGTTTATGGAGAAGAACGAAGAATCTTTTGTAAGGAATGCTTCTCTTACTGTAACTGTGGGCGATATTGCTTATGGGGAAAATGATGAGCGTTATATTGCAAAAGAAAAAGTGGGTCGAATTGAACATGAAGATTGGTTTTATAAAGCGACTGAATGGCCGATTGAATTTTCAGTATCGATGCAACGAAGTGTTGGCTATTTTAAATATGGCTTGGGTTTAGATTTTATAACGCCTTATATACAAGCTGGATTTGTGTGTGATTATTTCGGCATAATGGGCTGGAGTAATCTTTGGGTGTGGCAACAAGAAAAAGTGGAACACAAGTATTTTCAATGGGGCGGAGGAGTGTCCATTATTGAACAATTGCCCATTGGCAAAAAAATTCGTATAGGTTTGACTCAGCACTGGTCTAGAAATGGTCGTGAGGATTATACATATGGAGATGCGATTGGATTTGGAATCCCGATGCCGATGCCTATTTTTTACGATGAAATAGGAGGAGGAGGTTATGTGTCTTTTCCTCTTATGGAAACGCTAAGGATTGGTGTTGAGTTTCGATATGGTCGAGATTTGACGTATAAACGAGTTGAAAAGAATTCTTCCGATGAGGATGTTGTAAGAGATATTAACCGCTATTCTATAACAGCGAGTATAATTGGCTGGTAGAAATCAAGGGCATTAGGGGGTGTCCCCCCCCCCTTTTAATGACCGCTCGGTTACATTTTGTCTAAGTTCTAAGCTCTAAGTTCTGCCAACTTAATCCCTCATTTGCCTTTTTTCGTGGAATTTTGTATCTTAAATCGCGAAAACAGAAGAGGTTAACTAAATGGATATTCAGGAACTTTCGGAAAAGGTGCGCCAACAGAGCGCTTTTTGCATGAACTTGCTGCGTGAAGTGGAAGGTACGGTTATTGGTCAGAAGGCGTTGGTTGAAAGCATTCTGACGGGTATTTTGGCGGACGGCCACGTGCTGCTGGAAGGCCTGCCGGGCCTTGCCAAGACGACTGCGGTGAAGGCTTTTGCCGATGCCGTGTCGCTGGATTTCAAGCGCATCCAGTTCACGCCCGACCTGTTGCCGGCCGACTTGCTGGGTACCACGATTTACAACGCGAAGGAAGCGAAGTTCGAGACCCGCAAGGGCCCGCTGTTTACGAACCTGGTGCTCGCCGACGAAATTAACCGTGCTCCGTCGAAGGTGCAGAGCGCCCTCCTCGAAGCGATGCAGGAACGCCACATCACCATCGGCGACGAGACGTTCAAGCTGGATGAACCGTTCCTGGTGCTTGCTACGCAGAACCCCATCGAGCAGGAAGGTACGTATCCGCTGCCCGAAGCCCAGGTGGACCGTTTCCTGTTGAAGGTGAAGGTCAGCTACCCGAACAAGGCCGACGAAATGAAGATTCTGGACGCCGTTGCCGGTGCGGGGCTCCGTCAGCCGCAGGCCGTCGCCACGAAGGAAGATATTCTTGCCGCCCGTCAGCTGGTGAAGCAGGTGTACGTGGACGAACGCGTGCGCGAATACATCGTGAACCTGGTGCTTGCGACCCGCGATCCGGGTAGCATCAAGCGTAGCGACCTGGTGGGCTTTGTGGAAGTGGGTGCCTCTCCGCGTGCTTCTATCGGCCTTGCCCAGGCTTCGAAGGCTCATGCGTTCATTCAGGGGCGCGCCTACGTGACGCCCGAAGACGTGAAGGCCGTCGCCATGGAAGTGCTCCGTCACCGCATTATCCTCAGTTACGAGGCCGAAGCGGAAGAAGTCTCCGCCGAGACTGTGGTGCAGAAGATTTTGGATTCTGTAGAGGTTCCTTAGTGAGCCTGGAGCGACTCGTATTGACGAGTCGTGGAAGCGAGAGCAACGCTCAGACCGGAGGCATGTCATTTGCGGAGGAGCGTTGCGGTCGTGTCAGTGAGCTGGAGCGACTCGTATTGACGAGTCGTGGAAGCGAGAGCAACGCTCAGACCGGAGGCATGTCATTTGCGGAGGAGCGTTGCGGTCGTGTCAGTGAGCTGGAGCGACTCGTATTGACGAGTCGTGGAAGCGAGAGCAACGCTCTTACCGGAGGAATATCTTTTGCAGAGGAGCGTTGCGGTCATGTAAAGTGCCGTAACAATTAGGTTGTTGTGCAATTAATTTGTTCTAAACGTGCTATAAAAAGGGGGCTTGTTGCAAGTCTCCTTTTGCTTATTCTATGTGCATGCAGCCATTCGTCTTCGGACCCGTGCGAGAGCTCGATGTATGACGAATGCATGCGACGGACGGATGATACGCTTCTCGCCGATGTCGTCTGTTCCGAATACGCTGCGTCCGAGTGCAGTGATTAAGGGCTGATACGCACCAACAATGCCATTTTTTTCTTTTTTGGGGCATTTACCTAGACAACGGCGTCCTAAAAACATGGCGATTTTTTATCTTTATGGCGAAAAAGGGCTCAGGGAAATCCTCTGGGTAGCTTATTTTCGTGTTTAACTAGAAAGAAAAACGAAGGATATATGGCAAATCGTGTTGTAATCGGTTCCCAGTGGGGTGACGAAGGCAAGGCCAAGGTTGTTGATTTTCTGACTCTGGACGCAGACTACATCGTGCGTTTCCAGGGTGGCGCAAACGCTGGCCATACCGTAGAGGTGGGTGACAAGAAGTTTGTGTTCCACCTGATTCCCTCGGGCATTATGCATGATGACAAGATTTGTGTGATCGGTAACGGCGTGGTGCTTGACCCGGTGCAGACGCTCGCCGAAATCGCCGACTTGCATACCAAGGGAATTAACCCGGAAGGCCGTTTGTTCATTGCCGACAACGCACACGTGGTGCTCCCGTACCACTCTACCCTCGACAAGGCCAAGGAAAAGAAGGCTGGCAAGGGTGCTATCGGTACTACGGGCCGTGGCATCGGCCCCTGCTACAGCGACAAGGTGAACCGTATTGGAGTCCGCGTAGGCGACCTCATGGACGAACGCGAACTGCGCCCCCGTGTCGAAGCGATGGCCAAGGTCCACAACGAAGAATTCAAGGTGATGTACGACGTGCCCGAAATCGACCCCGAACAGGTCATCAAGGACTACCTGGAACTGGGCCAGAAGATCAAGCCCTTCGTGCGCGACGTGAGCGCCATGCTCTACGCCGCCGTGAAGGCCGGCAAGCGCCTGGTGTTCGAAGGTGCCCAGGGCACCATCCTCGACGTGGACCAGGGAACCTACCCCTTCGTGACCTCCAGCAACACCGTGGCCGGCTACGCCAGCTGCGGCGCGGGCATCGGCCCCACCGCCATTGACCAGGTGGTAGGCGTGGTCAAGGCCTACACCACCCGCGTGGGTAACGGCCCCTTCCCGACAGAACTTCTGGACGAAACCGGCGACACCCTCCGCAAGATCGGTAACGAATACGGCGCCACCACGGGCCGCAACCGCCGCTGCGGTTGGTTCGACGCCCCGGTCGTCCGCAAGGCTGCCGTGGTGAACGGCCTCACTCACCTCGCCATCACCAAGCTCGACGTGCTGGACACCTTCGACACCATCAAGATTTGCACCCACTACGAATGCGACGGCGAAAAGATCGAGAACTTCCCGAACCAGCTTTCGAAGGTGGGCCGCTGCGTGCCGGTCTACGAAGAAATGCCCGGCTGGAAGTGCGACACCACCAAGTGCCGCAAGCTGGAAGACCTGCCCGAAAACGCCCGCAAGTACCTGAACCGCATGGCGGAACTGGTGGGCGTGAAAATCGGCATGATCTCCATCGGCGCAAAGCGCGACCAGAGCATCATTGTAGATTTGGACTAGGAATCTAACCGAAGGAGAAAGAAGAAATGGACAGCAATGTATGTGGACTCTTGAAAGGGGTTGACCTTTTCTCAGAATTGACGGAAGAACAACTTGGCTTGCTTGCCAATTTGGTTGTTGTCCAGGACTTCAACCGCGACGAAACGGTGGTGCTCGAAGGCGACTGTTCGATGAAGGCGCTGTACCTGATTGCATCGGGGACGGTGCAGGTCTATATGACCGGCGTCGATGGGCGCGAAACGATCCTCAGTTTCTTGGAACGCGGTGACTTCTTTGGTGAAATGTCGCTCATCGACGGCGAACCGAGGTCTGCCTCGGTGCGCACCGTCACCGATGCGCAGCTGATGATCATTCACCGCGAACCGTTCTTGACGCTGATTCGCCAGACTCCTGAAATTGCGATGTCTCTTTTGTCCGAAATGAGCAAGAGACTGCGTAAGGCGAACAAGCAAATCGGTTCCCTGTCGACTATGTCCGTAAGTGGCCGCGTGGCAGGTACTCTCCTGAACCTCATGGAAGAACGCGGCATGCGTATTCATACGGACAACGGCCAGATGGTGACGGTGATTCACAACCGCCCGACTCAGCAGCAGTTGGCAGACATGTCGGGTACCACTCGCGAAACGGTGAGTCGCATTTGCTCGATGCTTGTAAAGGCAAACGCCATCGCCATGACCGGAAAAGACATTGTCATTTTCGATGAAACCGCTTTGCAGGAGAAAGCTACTAAAGGGTAGGTGAATTCGGAGTTCGGATTTCGGAATTCAGAATTAGTTATGGATAAAGTAAAGTCTGTTTTGAATAAAGTTTTGTCCTGGGCCAAAAAGGCGCCTGTAGTGAAGGCTCTTTGCGTCTGGATTGTATTACTGGTCCTGTTGGCGTTCTTTGTGGACAAACTTGTCATGCCGATTTTTTCGGGCCATTTTGCCTCTACAGGCGAAGTCCCGAATTTGGAAGGCATGAGCGAAGATGCCGCCCAGAAGGCTTTGGAAAATGCCGGATTCAAGTACGAATGGCTTGAAGAAGGCCGCTACAGCGCGCAGATTCCGGCCGGCATGGTCCTTGTGCAGATGCCTGCCGCTGGCCGTACAGCAAAGCTTGGCCGCACGGTCAAACTTACCAGGAGCTTGGGACTTCGCGAAGTGGAAATTCCTGATCTGCGCGGCAAGAGCCAGAAACAGGCTTCTATCTCGCTTGCTCGCGCTGGCCTTGTGCAAGGCGCTATCGTGAAGGGCGCTCACCAGAGCATTCCCCGCGGTGTCGTGATTCGCACGATTCCTGTGGCCGGCGAAAAGGTCCGCATTGGCGACACGGTGAAGGTCGTGATTTCGGCTGGCGCTACCCAGGGTAAAACAGTTCTGCCGGACTTTAGCGGCGAGCAGATTGATAACGTTTATATTAAACTTGAAACTCTCGGCTTTAAAGTCGGAAAAATCAAGCGCAAGAAAGACGAAGAAGGCCGTGCGCCTGGTACGGTGATCGAGACTTCGCCGAAGCATGGCGATTATTTGCCGCCCGACACCAAGATTAACTTCGTGATTGCGGACTAAAAGGCTCATGAGGGCATTGCTACTTTCACTTTCTTTTATAGCGACTCTCTTTGCGATGTCGCTTTCGCTCGGGGCGTGCGCTTCGTCAAAAAAAGGGAGTGCCTTGACCGCTGCTGATTCTGCGGCTATTGCGGCTGCTGTCAATGCAAAAATCGATTCAATCAAATTTGCAGAAGAACAGGCTTATGCGCTGAATGTAGATGCGGCGCATGAATCGTTCATTCGCGCCCAGGAAATGGAACTCCGCGGCGAAAAGGCCTTGGCAAATGTGTTCTGGCAGCATGCTGCAGAATCGGATACCAAGAACCGCTTTTTGGCGTTCAAGCTTGCTGAAATCATGATGGCTCGCGGAGCGGATTCCGCCGCCTTGGTGCAGGCCCAGCACGCACAGACTTTAAAGGGTCGAACAACGGCTTCGCAGCTGGGAATTCTTGCCCATTTGTACGTGAAAGACGGCCGCGCCGATTCGGCCCGCAAGTATTTTAATGCGGCGCTCGATTCTTCGCGTTACCAGGACATGACGCTCTTGTACGATTACAGCCTGTTCCTGGAAGCGATTCAAGACGCCAAGGAATTGGTTCGCATTTATGACTTGCTTTTGCCGCAAGTGAATTACATGCCGTCGCTGTTCCAGCGCCAGCTAAAGCTTTTACTTGACTTGGGCAAGGATTCTGCTGTCGTGGAACTCTTTGAAAAGGGCCACGAGGCGACTGGCGACAAGAAGATGCTTTTGCAGATGGTGCAAGGGCTTGTGTTCCAGAAACGCATGAAAGAGGCTCAGGCGATTGTAGATACGCTAACGGAATCGACGGAAGATGATGAATCGATGGTCGTTCTTTTGATGAGTTCGCTTGCCGAAAGCAACAAGCGCGATTCTGCCTACGCCTTGCTCAAGAAAAAGTATTCGGTGGACCAAGTGCGTACTCCGCTCCTTGCAAATTTCTTGGGCCAGTACGAAAACGTGTACGGTGACTATGACAGCGCCAAGGTGCACTTGAAATATGCCGCAGAGAATATTGCTGACCAGCGCATTTATGTGACGGGCGCCTACCACACGCTTTCGGCCATTGCCTTTAAAGAAAAGAAGATTAAGGATGCCGTGCGCTACGCCGAAAAGGCGGACTCTGCCGCCATGGGTGGCGACAAGGCCTCGCTCGCGTTGACTTACGGCTCGGCCGGCATGTACCCCAAGGCTTACAAGATGCTCGACTCGGTGATTGCCGTGTGGGACAAGTGGACTCCGATGGAAGGAATCGCTGATTCTGCCTCGATGATGCGCATGAAGATGGATGTCGAACGTAACAGGCGTCAGTTCCGCAACGTGTATGCCCGCCTTTTGAGTGCCGAAGCCCAGGAAATCTGGCAGAAGGATATCGGGGATCCGGCAAGAATCAAGAAGTCGAAGGCTTTGCGTGAACGTGCCGACGAATTCTACAAAGATCTTGCCTCGAAGGATTCTTCGGACTTGCAGACCCGTGTGCTGCGCGCCATGAACCTGGAACGCCTGGAACGCTACGATGAAGCGTTTGCCATATTCGAGTACGTACTTCGCTTTGAAAAAACTTCGATTGACCGCGCCGAAGTCTTGAATTACTATGGCTACACGCTGATTGACTTGAACCGCAGCCCCGAAGAATTGGACAAGGGAATTGCCATGGTTGACAAAGCCCTCTTGATGGAACAGGGCGGCGAACCCTCGGAAGCGTACCTTGATTCGAGAGCCTGGGGATTTTACCGCAAGGGAAAATTCGAAGATGCGCTCACGGTGATGAAACTCATCAAGAGCCCGCATTTTGATGACGACTATGTTTACTGGGAACACATGGCGGCCATTTACGAAGCGCTTGGCATGAAGACTGAAACCAAGGCCGCTTACAAGAAACTGAAAAAGCTGCAGCCGCATCACCCTGCCGTGAAAAAGTTTTTTAAGAAGTAGGCAAGACGGTAGGAAGTAAACTGAGGCTAATGTGAGATGTGAAATGAGAAATGTGAGATGATAAATCACACATTACACATTGCATGTCACAAGTGTCAAATTGATCAAATCGAAGGATCTTTTGTTGAAGTTTTTTTGTTCTATATCTGTCATTCTACTTGCGTTGTGCATTCTTGCCGGATGCGCGGGTAAAAAGCCTGTGATAGAACCGACTGCTGCGGCCGATAGCAATGCGACTGTCGAAGCTCCGCGCGATAGTCTGCGCGCCAAGTTCTTGCTCACGATATATCAGCAGGATTCTGCGACACAGGAATTGAAAACCCAGGAGTTTGATGCGGTCTTGTTCTCGGTGCCGGGCAAGCGTTACCGCATGGAACTTACGGGCCCGCTGGGTATTGGCGTGGCCTCGCTCCTGTGGCAAGAAGAAGGCTGGCAGATGACTTTCCCGACTGAAAAACTTTACATGAAGGGTGTGGGCTATATGGTGGGACTCTTGAATAACGACGGTCTCCCGATGGTGCATATTCACCAGGTGGCCGACATTTTTGATGGCCGCCTGTTGCCTGAAGTCTACGAAGAAGTGGCTCCGCCCGAAGATTCGACGCGTGTAGAAGGCGCGATTTATGCCCGCGAAAAGACGGGGCGCTTTTTCCGTTTTGCAAAAGAGGGCGAACATGTCGCCTGGCTTTCGCGCATGGGCCGCGGCGGCAAGACCGAAACGATTCATTTTAATGATTTCAAGCAATTCGAGGGCGTAGAAACTCCGTCAAATATTATATTTGAATTAGACGGCGAGAAATTCCTTGAAATAAAAATCAAGAAGGTGACTCGCAACAAGTCGTTCAGTTCTGGAACTTGGCGTTTGAACATTCCCAAGAGCTTCAAGCGCGTCGGGGAATAGCCTTGATTCTTCCAAGGGGGAGGAACAATGAGAAAACTGTTTTACACGATCGTGATGTTGGGCCTTGTACTGGCTGCGTGTAGTGGCGATGGCTCAAATACAACTTCTGCTAAGCAAGATGATGAATCGGAAGTCACCGAGAAGAATCCTATGAAATGGAATCTGTCGGTTGCCTACGGGAACTTGGTTGACCGTCGCGATGGGAAATCATACAGGACGGTGATGATAGGCAGCCAGACTTGGATGGCGGAAAATTTAAGGCTGGAAGCGGGTGATTCTTTTTGCTTTGATGACAAGTTTGAATATTGCGATACGTATGGAAAACTGTATCCGTGGTATGTTGCCGTAGGTAGGCCTGACTGTGCCGAAAAAGATTCCTGCGACTTGGCTCCAGTAATGCGTGGCGTGTGCCCTGAAGGGTGGCATTTGCCATCGCTTGCGGAATGGGATACTCTTTTTGCCTTTGTTGGAACGGATATTGTGCATAAATTAAAATCGCAGAGTGAAGAATGGTGCGATTTTGATGACGCTTGCCCTAAAGGGGGACTTGATACTTATGGCTTTGGAGCTCGTGCCGGGGGATATAAAAGCTGGGATGCCAACTATGTGGATGATCGGGATGCTGGATATTTCTGGGCGTCTTCGCAGGCGGATCGGTGCGGGACGAAAGTCATTATTGGAGATGATTTTGACGTCGGGGATTATGAATGCGGTGACGACCAAGGTGCAGCTTCTGTTCGCTGCGTTATGGATTCCGAAGGGTTTATGCCCGATTCCATGGAACCGTCTTTTGATTATAAGGATAATGCGCGCCGCAAATCCGTTGAATTTGAAATGGGGACAATGACAGATTCCCGCGATGGACATGTCTATAAGACGGTGACGATAGTTGGCTTTACCTGGATGGCTGAAAACTTGAATTACCGTTATACGCAGAAAACGGCTGAACTGGATTCGTCGAGTTTTTGTCCTTTTAACGAGACTGACAGTTGTGACGTGTATGGGCGCCTGTATCTGTGGAGTGCCGCGATGGATAGCGTAGCCATGTTTAGTGAAATGGGTAAAGGCTGCGGTTATGACGTTTATTGTTCCGAAAAGATATATCTGAGTTCTGTGGTGCGTGGGGTATGCCCCGAAGGGTGGCATTTGCCCGATAGGTATGAATGGGAATATCTCGCCCGAGAGATAGGAGGGGTGTCCGTGGCGGGGACGCTCCTTAAATCGAACAAGGGGTGGGACGGACGCGGAAACGGTACGGATGAGTACGGATTCTCGATATTGCCGGTTTCTACCTACCAGTATAGTTTTCAAGCCAATAAATATTATACCGGTTTTTGGTCGTTTAGAGAGGATATGTATGCCGGACTCGCGTTTGAAAATGAAATGGCGGAAATCGCCTACTTTGATGCGTATTCGACGCGTTTGTCAATGTCTTCCGGACTGAAAAATTCGGCGAATCCAGTCCGTTGTGTCAAAAATCTAGAATGAGTCGCGTCTAGGTTTTCGTCTATTTTGTAAATTATGGTTATGAAGTTAAATGCTAAGATTTTTGCATTGGTTTTTGGGCTATTCGCTTTAGCGACGTCTTTTGCTGCGGATACGCTACAGATTTTTGCCATTCGCGTAGAATTTGCCGAAGAAAAAACAGATAATAGCCTGACAACCGGAACGGGGCTTTTTGATTCTGACAAGGCGAAAAAAGACGCCTATAGCCTGGACCCGCAGGGGGTGCGAAACAGCACGCCTTACTGGAGAAAACATTTTGAGTTTGCCAACGCCTATTTTAACAAGGCGAGTAATGGCAACGTAGTAATTGATGCGCATGTTTACCCGAAGGAATCGAGTGCCTACAAGCTGAAAAAGCAGATTATCGACTATAACCGCACGAGCAAGATGAAAGGCGAAAAGACGGCGGAATTCGACGATGCCCGCAGTCGCGACTACTTGCAGTTTATTTATGATGCCGTGATGGCGGCGCACGAATCGGGTGATTCTCCGTTTAACGAACCGCTTTCGGAAAACCCGAATACCAAACGTGCCTACATGATCATTCATGCGGGCGCAAGCCGGCTGGTTGACGGCGGTAGCATGGGGACGCGCGGCGCCGATACGCCGGGCGACTTTATGGATGTATACATTGACAAGTCCGCCTGGCAGTACTTGCCGGATTCAATCAAGAATGCGGCCTTCCGCAAGGAGGGCAAGAAGGCGAACGGCAAGGATTCGCTGGTGGCCGAGGGCTTGATTTTGAAGGGCTCCGCCATCGATACGCTGAAATCGATTATGGTCACGAGCGAAACCGCGTCGCAGGACGGCCTGAACTGGGGCGTGAACGGAATCATTGTGAACCAGATCGCGCGCGAACTCGGGCTCCCGAATACATACGATGTGGTGAAGGGCATTAGCCGCCTGGGTTATTACGACGTGATGGACTTTGCGGGCTACAATGCGGGCAACGGGTTCTTGCCTTCGCTGCCTGCTGCATGGGAGCGCGCCTACATGGGCTGGACTCCGGTAAAAGAAGTCCGCCCGGTGGCCGGCAAGCCCGTGACGGTTGAAATTTCGGCGGCGGGTACCGGCAAGGGAACCGAGATTGTGAAAGTCCCGCTTTCTGCAAGTGAATACCTGCTGATTGAAAACCGCCAGCGCAGCTGGAATAAAGAGGGCGATGTCAGCGTGTCGCTAAGCGGTGCTGGCGAAAGTTCCGATACCACAATCAAGACTGTGCCTGTAGACAGCTTGCACCTGGTTTTTGAGGATAGCGTAGATTGCGCGAAAAAGTGCAAGGTCAACAAGAAAAAAGCGAAGGGAGTTATTGTCGACATCAGCAGCTACGATGCAGGTATCCCGGCGAGCGGCATTGTGGTCTGGCGCGTGAATGACTGGTACTTGCGACAGACGCTGGAATACGGCATTGCAAACTTCTGGGGTGGCGATACTTTGCGCGATCACCAGTTCGGTATTGCGATGGTCGAAGCCGACGGAATCTTGAGCATCGGTAAGACGTTCAAGAATGCGCTGGGCGAAGATACTTACGACTACGGTTCGGGTACAGACTTGTTGCCGCACCTGCGCAAGCCCGCTAAGGATTCCAAGCAAAAGTTCGATACGGTCAAGACGATTGGTTCTACCGGTTATGCAAACACCATGACGACCCAAGGTGGCTATACCGGAATCAAGATTGCGGTGAATGTCCCGAAGGGCGCCCGTACCGAAAAGACCGCGAATTCGTTCATGGGCGATAGCGTGGTGAATTTTGGTGCGCAGAAGATCAGTGTGACCATCAGTATTGACGACGGAAGCATCGACGGTGCTGCATTCCCGCGCAACATTGGCCTTGCCTCTGCCGTGCGTGGAGCTGTGTTTGTGGACAATCCTGAAAAGGATGGCGAAAAGCTCTTGGTTGTGGGCGCCATGGATGGTACGCTCCAGGTGTTTGACGCTTTGGGTGACACCTTGTTCGCGGCAGATACGGTCATCAAGCGGAATACGTTGAACCGCGATAAGGCGGAAAGCGAAGTCCCGCTGTACCGCGTGGGCGCAAGCTACGGTCCGCTGGTGGGCATGGCAAGCGACGGCAAGGACGTTTATAGCCTGCATGCAAACAAGCTGGTAAGGACCCGCTTTGTGGGCGGTTTGCCGACGCAGGAACCGGTTAGCGTTGATTCTGCGGTGGCGGGGCCGATGATTGTTGATGGCGACGTTTACTTTACGACCAAAAAAGGCCTCTTTGCCTACAATGTGAATGAAGGCAAGATTGCCCCGCGTAATGAAGGTTCTAACGGCGACTATTCTGATATGACAGATATGGCTTATTGCGGAACGGCTGATGGAAAGCCTGCAATCGCTTATTATGTGGCTTCGGTGAATTCTGTTTTCTTGAATGGCGCCGAGTTGAAACTGAATGGCCGTGCTGATGAAAAGTATCGCATTGCATGTACAGATTTAGACCGTGACGGTAAAGAGGATGTGGTCGCTGTCGGTAGTCGCGGTACGGCAATTGCGAAGGGCAAGTGGAATAAATTTTACAAGCGCGGTGCTGCAGGCACAAGTGGCCTGAAGGATGAAACCTCCGGCATCGCCATCGGCGATATCAACAATGACGGCTACCCTGAAGTCGTGTTCCTGGGCGATAACATGGTTTATGCGCTTGACCGTTCGGGACTCCCCATTGCCGGATTCCCGGTGAAGATTAGCCGCGGCGCTCCGGTTTACGGATTCTTTAGCGACCCGATTCTCGTAGACGTCAATGGCGATGACGTGCCTGAAATTCTGGTGCCGAGTAACAATGGCCTGGTTTACGCGGTGACCGGCAAGGGAAAGATGCTTACTAGCAAGGACGGCTTCCCCATTGCGGCGGGCAGTTACGAAGATATGGATTCTACGAGCGTGATTCAGCCCATGAGTATCTTTGTGGCGAATGCGGTTTCTGACAAGAAGTCTGCGGGCCCGGAACTTTATGCATTGCACCGCAATAACGTGACTGCATTCCGCCTGCGCAAGGCTTCTAGCGCCGCGGCAGAATCGGAGGCGGCATGGACGCTCCCGGCCGGCGGTAACGAACGCGCGGGTTACTTTGATGCCTCCAAGCTTGCCGACGTAAAGAAGGTGACCGCAAAAGATGAAATTACGGAATTCTTCATGTTCCCGAACCCGGTCCGTGGAGGCGTGGCGAAGGCTCGTTTTGAAGTCGGCGCTGCGGCGCAGAATGCGACCCTTGAACTTTACGACATTACAGGCCTTTGTGTATTCAAGAAAAAGGTAATTGGCGTAAAACAGGGCCGAAACCAGTTTGAAAACCTTGACTTGAAGGATTTGGGTTCTGACGTTTACACTGCACGCCTCAAGGTGAAGTTTGAAAGCGGCAAGACCAAGCAGAAGCTCTACCGCGTGGGCGTGGTGAAGTAAACGCTTGAAAATGTGAGATGGGGAATGATGAATAAGTCTGCACTTTCTTCTGCCTTGTTTATGGCTTTGCTTGCGGCCATGTTCACATTCGGAGCTTGCACGGCGAACGGGGATTCTGCCGATACATCACCGACATCTCATCGAGGGGGCAATGCAAGTACGGATAAGGGTTCCGACGACAAGGAAACTTCCAGTTCTTCGACGGATTCGGGACCTTCGGAATACTCGATTCATGATCTTGTCGAGATGGTAAGTGTTCCCGCTGTTGCTTTTTCTCGCGGGACGGTTGAATACAGTGTGGACGCATTTGCAATCGGGAAAACCGAGGTCAGTCAAGGCTTGTACCGAACTGTAATGGAAAGCGTGCCTGAAGATGATGCCTTGGGTGACGATTATCCGATTTTTAATGTGAGTTGGTATGATGCGGCCCTCTTTTGCAATGCGCTTTCTAAAAAGTCGGGGCTAGATACGGCCTACGTTTATGATTCGGTCAACGATGGTGGCGAATTGATTAATTTGTCTGTGAATTACGCTGTGGTGGCAGTACGCCTCCCGACTGAAATGGAATGGGAAATTGCGGCCCGTGCAGGTACCTTGACCACTTACTACTGGGATACCGATGTTGCCTCGAAATATGCGTATTACGCACAAGATAAGGGCCCTGTGGCGGTTGCCGGCTTTATCCCGAATGCGCTCGGTCTTTATGATATGGCGGGCAATGTCGCCGAATGGGTGAACGACTGGTATGGTTCGTATCCGACGGTTTCGCAAGAAAATTACACTGGCCCGGAAGAGGGTAAGTACAAAGGAATTCGCGGCGGAGGCTGGTCAGACAAGGCTCCGGCACTTGCCTCTGCTGAACGCGAAAAGAAAGTCCCCTCACACCGTAGCCAGACTATTGGCTTCAGGGTTGTTTATTCCGCCGGATTTTAGGCCCTATAAAAGCTTGTTTGAAACTTTTATTGCTAAATTATGAACCATGACGATATTGAAAAACATGGTTCTCCCTGTCGCAAGAATGGCTATGCCGTTGCTTGCTGTCTTTGCCCTGATGGCTTGCGAAGAAGAAAAGTCCGCGCCCCTGCCGGATTTGCCTCCGATTGAAATCCCGAAGGATGTACCGGGACTTTATTCTGGCCGCTTGCCGTGTGACGATTGCACCAGCCGTATGGTGCGTATGACTCTTGGTGAGGATAGCTCTGTCGAAGCAATCCAGCTGGTTTTGAAGGATACGATGGAAACGGACTCCCTGAAGGGAACTTATTCAATTACCGACAGTACAATCAAGGTGACGCTCGCTGGCGATAAAGGCCATTGGAACTTTAAGCGTGCCAAGTTCGGCAATTTGCAATATATGACGGCCGCAGGCACGGTTTATGAAGATGAAGACGGAATGAAGGCCGAACTGATTCGCATTTTCAAGGTAGCGCCGAAGACGCTTACGAAGAAAACAGATTCTGCCGCTGCTGATTCAGTCAAGAAGGAAGAACAGCCTAAGGAGTAATATGCAGTGTACTGCACTAGTCATTGACGACGAACCGCTTGCCCGCAAGCGCATGATTTCGCTTTTGGAACCTTATGCCTCCGAGATTGAAATCTTGGGGGAGGCGGGCTCCGGTGCGCAGGCCGTCAAGATGATTCACGAGATGATGCCTGACGTGGTGTTTTTGGATATCCAGATGCCTGACATGGATGCGTTTGAAGTGTTGCATTCTTTGCAAGGGGACGACGTCCCGCTCGTGATATTCACGACGGCGTTTGACAATTTCGCGCTCAAGGCGTTCGAAGAAAATACGGTGGATTACCTTTTGAAGCCGGTGGCTCCGGAACGTTTGGCCTCTGCGATTGAAAAACTCCGCAAGGTGATTCCGCAAGTGGACGACACGACAATCCCGTCCGACTTGAACTGGGAAAAGCTGCGTAACCTGGTGGACATGAGCGGACTCTACCTGCAGCGCTTGCAGGTGAAAGTGGGCGACCGCATTGTATTTGTGAATATTGACGAGGTGATCCGTTTCCATAGCGAAGAAAAGTACACGACAGTTTACACCGTGAACGGTCAGTACGTGATTGATACCCCGCTGGTGGAACTGGAAAAGAAACTGGACCCGAAACATTTTACCCGAGTCCACCGTTCCCATATCGTGGCGATCGACTACATTGCCGAATGCCGCAAGGGTGATGCGGGCCGCATGGTGATGGTGCTCCGCGACAAGGCGGCAACCCAGTTGGTGGTGAGCCGCTCCTTGGTCAAGAAGATTAGAACACTGTAGAGTCATTCGCGTTTTTCTAAATTGCACTTGTCATTCTTTAACGTTGAATTTTATGGAAAAAGATAAACAGCCGTTTTCGTGGAAAAAGTTTGTGAAAGGCCTGCTTCGGGAAATCATCGTCCCGGTGGCGCTTGCCTTGGTTGTAATCCAGTATGTGATTCAGGCTTTCCAGATCCCGAGCGGGTCTATGGAAGATACCTTGCATACGGGTGACTTTTTGCTGGGCCTCAAGTTCACTTACGGTTCGCCGATTCCGTTCAGCAACCAGAAATTCCCGGGGTATGCTTATCCGGCCAAGGGCGACGTGGTGATTTTCCGCTATCCGGGCGAGCCGGAATATCCTGATGGCAATCCAGAACGTTATACGCACTTGTTTAACGCGCTCATGTTCGGAAACTTCTACTGGGATCACGAACCGAAGGCTGGCCAGCCGCACTTAATCCACTACGCTGACGGTCCGAAGGACTACATCAAGCGTTGCGTGGCGGTGAGCGGTGATACGGTCGCTGTCCACAAGGGTCGCCTTTTCGTGAACGGCAAAATGCAGGAATCTCTGCCCGGTCGCGGCAAGTACACGGCTTCTGCCCGTACGTTCTCTCCGCGCGATGAACGCGATGAATTCGTAGTGCCGTCGGTGGGCGATACGTTTACGATTGAATCGATGCCGCTTGAAAAATTGTGGTGGCTGCGTTCCCTGGTGGCGCAAGAAAACCCCGATGAAACGGTGGAACTCGATATTTCGCTGTGGAAGGATTCTGTTGAAATCAATAATTACGATTTCGAGGAATTCAAGATTCCGGTGGAAAACGATCGTGGCCTTGCGCTGAACGAACTGTTCCGCAGAAACCGTACAGTGCTGCAGCAACGCCTTACGCAGGGCGATACGATTTCGGGCGTGATGTCCTTTGCCTACTTCAAGGAACTTTCGCGCATGACGTATTTGCCCATGATCGATCCGAACATTCAAGGCGGATTCACGCGCCCGGTAAGCTACATGGCGTTTGAAGGCTCGCTCTTGCGTGACCTTGAAGGTAACGTGGCTTTGCTGAACCAGGCCGAAGAAGATAACGCAGGAACCGTGGAACTTGTAGAAGTCGATGCCCCGCAAGATGGCGGCTCGACCGTAGAGGGTGTGGCAGGCGATACTCTTGATGCTCCGGCAAAGTCGAAGTTTGAAATCCGCCGCAGGTTGCTCGTGGGCGGCAAGCCAATTGATACTTATGTGGTCAAGACTCCGCAGTTCTTTATGATGGGCGACAACCGCGACAATTCTGCCGATAGCCGCTACTGGGGCTTTGTGTCGCTCAGGAATATTCGCGCCAAGGCGTTCGTGATTTACTTCTCGTTCGAAAACGACGACGAAGCTTTCGCCTTGAAGAATCCGTTTACCTGGTGGCGCCTGCCGTTTAGAATCCGTTGGGGCCGTCTTGGCAAGATTATCCAGATGATTGACTGATGCGTTCGTTGTTGAAAAAATATGGCACTGCTTTTGCTGCTTTGTGTACGACGGTATTCTTGTCGTGTGCAACGCAGGTGGCGCCTAGTGGCGGCCCCGAAGATAAACTGCCTCCGCGCATTGCGGGCGTTTATCCGGCCCCGAATACGACGAATCACCCTAACGAGCTCATGATCAAGCTCGAATTTGACGAATGGATTAACGCTTCGGTTCCGCGTAGCGCAGTCTCTATTTCACCTCCGATTGACAAGAAGTTGCGCTTTGAGGTGAGTGGCAAGACGCTTGTGCTCACATCGCGTGCGGTACTCGATACCGGAACGACTTACACCGTGACTTTTGCGGGCGGCATCAAGGACTTGCATGGCAACGCCTTGTCAAAGCCGTTCCATGTGGTGTTCTCGACGGGTTCGATAATCGATTCGCTCACGCTTTCGGGCCGCGTGCTTGTGGACCAGGCGATGGCACGCAAAAAGGAATACCCGAGTATCGGTTTGTTCTTGATGGGCGAGGAACGAGAATCCAAGCATTACCTGGACAAGTACCGCGATACGACAACGAAGGAACTGAGCAAGGAACCGATGCTGTTGAAGGAACCGCCGCTGTACCTGACGCGTGCGGACAGCGCCGGCCACTTTACGCTTACCGGGCTTAAGGCGGGCCATTACCGCGTTGTCGCCTTTATGGATGGCAACGGCAACCAAAAAATCGAACTTTCGACAGAACAGGTGGGCCTTTGGACGGGTGACTTGGAGTTGACCGCCGAGACAAAGGATACGTTATGGCTTGCCATTGCCGACATGGACACGACCAAGCTCGAACTTTCTTCTGTGACGCAGCCTTACGCCAACGTGCTCGAGGCGACCTTTACGCGCAACGTGTACTTTGATTCCGCCTTTGCTGATACGTCGAATTGTTACCTGGAATCTCCGGAAAGTAAGAAACTCTATCCGAAACTGGTTTATTTGGGCGCAAGCACCAATCGCCCGCAGTTCTATTTTGATCCGGCGCCGAAAAAGGAAGTGCTTTACAAGTTCATTTGCTCGGCGGCGAAGGATTCGCTGTTCCGTACGCTCGATACGCTCCGCAACGAAGTGGAGTGGGAATGGAAAAAGATGGAAGGCGATACGCTTCCGCCAAAGGTGGCCGGCGTGAGGACGAATTCCAAGGCGAAGACCCTGTTCCCGGATGATTCGCTGGTGGTGTACTTCGACAAGCCCAAGCTCGATTCGCTGGAGCAGACATTCTACATCGCAATCAACAAGGACACGACTCAAGTTCAGGTGAAGCAGATGGACCCGGTGCGCTTTGCGGTTGAAAAGCCCGCGCCGTGGGGCACTGACGTCTCGGTGAATTTCTTGATGGGCTATATGGATACGACACTTGCCGCGGCCGACAGCAACGGAAAGCGCGATACGGTTATAGAACTCAAGTACCAGCGCCTGCAAAAGTTCGAGACGGTGAGCAAACTTAAACTTGCCAAGTTGAACGGTAAGATTCCGGGTGGCTCTACGAAGACGGTTGTGCGCTTGCTTTCGGCAGAAACCAAGAACTACTATTTCGAAAACTGCAAGGCCGACGGAAGCTTCAGTTTTGGCGATCTGGTTGAAGGCGCTTACCTGATGGATTATTATTTGCCCGAAGAAGGCAAGATGTTGCCGGATGGCGGCTCGGTGAACCCGCTGCGTTATGGTTCTCCGTGGCGAGCCATTAACGATACGCTCAAAGTCAAGAACGGCGAAAACCTGTTGGACAGCTTGACGGAAGTGGTACCCGCGCTTTAGCGATGACGGCAAAAAGTTTTTAAGAGGATTCAAATGGAAATGAAATCATTCGTTGCAATTGACCTGGAAACGACGGGCCTCGATTTTGAAAAAGACGAAATCATCGAGGTGGCGCTGGTGCGCTTTGAAAACGGAGTAGAAGGCGAATCGGTCGATTATTTGGTCAAGCCGACGAGTGTGACACTCCGCCCTTTTATCGAAAGCCTGACGGGCATTAGCAACTCCGATCTTGAAAATGCGGAACCCTTTGCGGCTGTCGCCCAGAAGATTTATTCGTTCATTGGGGACTTGCCGATTGTCGCACACAATGCAATGTTCGATTCCAAGTTCCTGAAACAGACTTTTGCCAAGGTGGGCATTTCGTTCGACAATCACCCGGTTTGGGATTCGCTCACGGTTTCGCGCATTGCCTACCAGAATGTGCCGAATCACCGCCTAGATACCTTGGTGCAGGAACTGGGTATCGAGCGGAGCCGCGCGCACCGCGCCTTGCCGGATGCCATTGCGTGTGGCGAGCTCTTTGTGATGGCGCTTGAAAAGATTGCAAGTGCGGACCCGTGGCTTGTGAATGCCCTTTCGAAGGTGGCCAGGGGTTCGGACTGGTCGCTGGTCTGGAACGAATCGGACGGGGCTTGCGAATTTCCGCAGTACAGGCTACCGGATGTCCCGCTTGAAGATGCGCCGGCCAAGGAACGTGCCCCGCGCGTCAGTGAATTCTTTAAAGAAGACGGTCTTCTTTCGATGAAGGTGGAAAATTTCCAGGTCCGCCACAATCAGCAGGATTTCGCCTCGGTGGTGGAACGCAACATGCACAAGGGCGGCCTCTGCGTACTTGAAGCTCCGACCGGTTCGGGCAAGTCGCTTGCCTATCTGGTATCTGCCGCCTGCAAGGCAGTGTCGGGCGAGCGCGTGGTGATAAGCACCGCGACCCGGGCGCTGCAGGAACAGCTTTGGAATAAAGATATTCCTACGGTTGCAAGTCTATTTGATGGTAAGTTGAAGGCCGCCGTACTCAAGGGTCGCGAAAACTACCTGTGTCTTCGCAAGTTTGAAGAAATTCTGAATGCACCGCAAAGTCTTTTGCTAAGCGATGAACGCGACTCCTTTATGGCGATTGTACCGTGGGTGTTTACCACCGAAACGGGCGACGTGAACGAATGCAATTCCTTTAGCCAGGGCCGCAATCGCGTGCTGTGGTCCAAACTTGCAAGCTCTGCAAAGTCTTGCCTCGGCGAAAAGTGTCCGCATTACAATAAGTGCCCGGCCCTCGCCGCCAAGCGCCGCGCCATGAATTCCAACCTGGTGCTGGTGAACCATTCGCTGTTCCTTGCCGACATGGGCCTCGATTTCGCCCTGCTCCCGCTTTATGAACACATCGTGTTTGACGAAGCGCATAGACTCCCGCAAGTGAGCCGCCAGGCATTCGGCCGGACCATTTCATTCTTTGCGCTCAGAAACATCATCAAGACACTTGTTCCGTCGAAGGGGCGTGAAAACGAAAATCGGGATGGTCTGTTGGCCGAAATCGAAAACCGTATTCCTGTCGAAGAAACAGAAATCCGTGCGCTCTGTGTCAACCTTGCGGAATCGCTTTCTGAAACCGAAAAGGCCCTGCACCGTTTCTTCATGAAGATTGGCAAGAAACTCGCAAAGCAGAAAAATTCCCGCAACGGCTTCACCTACACTTCGGGCATTCTGGCCGAATACGAAGCCGACCCGAGCGCCTTCATTGAACAGGGCCTCAATGCAATCAAGCTTGCCGATACCTTGGCCGCCTCGGTGCGTGCACAGCAGGCTATTTCGGGCTTGTTAAGCGACGTGAGCGGCCGCATGACCGAACTTTCTCGCTTCTTGCAGGACTTTGAATTCATTACCAAGGCGGGCCGCGAAGATTGGGCCTTCTACATGGAAGAACCTTTCAACCCGCACACCATCAAGCTGCATGCAAGCCCGCTCGATGCGAGCGCCACCTGGAAAGAAAAATTCTATCCGTGGATCAAGTCCGCTACGTTTACCTCGGCAACGCTTTCTGTTCAGGGAGACTTGACTTATTTTGTGCAGAGAATGGGCATGGACGCTCCGGGCGGAAAGAAGTCCCCGTTCTTGCGCGTGTATAACGAATCTGCAAAGAACGCCGAAAACCGCTCGGTGATTGTCGCAAAATTCTTGCCCAAGCCCTCGGTTCCGGAATACAACGACGCCGTGAACGATACGCTTGCGCATATTCTGCCCGAAGTCGAAGAAAATACGATGGTCCTCTTTACCAGCGTATCTGCCATGATGAAGGCGCAAGCGGCCTTGGCTCCGCTCTTTGCCGAAAAGGGCAAACTGCTCTTGTGCCAGCATGTAGACGGCGCCCTGGATGGCCTTGTGGCGATGTTCCGCAAGTCTCGCGGCGCATGCCTGCTCGGCTGCCAGAGCCTGTGGGAAGGCGTAGATTTCCCGGGCGATGCCCTTAAGCTGCTTGTCATTCCGAAACTCCCGTTCCCGAATCCGATGGATCCGCTGGTCGCCGGCATCACCAACAAGATGAAGTCCGAAGGCAAGAATGCTTTCAAGGAATTCTTTGTCCCCGAAGCGTTCATGGAACTCCGCCAGGGCCTTGGCCGCCTAATCCGCTCCGAAGAAGATTCCGGCAAAGTGCTTATTCTCGATAACCGCGTGGTGGTCGAACACTATGGCAAGACTTTCATGCGCATCTGGAACAACAAGCAAAAAGTCGTCGGCTCCGTCGACGACATCAAAGCGGCATTGAAGTAGTTCAACCGAAAATTATCCTTCGTTATCGCGGCGGCTGTATTGCAGCTGCGTGTAATAACTGGTCTTTTCTTCTTGCATGGATCTGGAGATTTCGTCGATGAAATCGTCCATGCTCTTGGAAGGATCGTAGCATTGGCTGCAAATGCAAGTGGTGAGCTTGTAGGACTTGCTGAAGGTGTTGAGTTCGTTGAGGCTTGAGCGGATGCGCGTAATACACATGCTCACGGCCATTTCGTTCGTGGTATTGATGAATGCGATAAATTCATCGCTGGAATAGCGGATGATGAGCCCGAGCTCGCCGACAGCACGGTTCAGAATCTTGGTCATCTGCACAAGCACCTTGTTGCCTGTGACCCTGCCGTAGTCGTTGTTGATTTTCTTGAAACCGTTGATGTCTACGAGAATGCCTGTGACATGCAGTTCTTTCTTTTTCTTGTATGCGCGGCCGAGAATGGCGAGGTAGGCGTAATTGTAAACGTTGGTGAGTTTGTCCCTATAGACGCGTTCGCCGTGAATGGACGAGAACACTCCCGCAATCGCAATGGCCGTGCACGAAGAAATCGCGGAGATTCCGTAAAAGAGGGATTGGGCGACAGTGCCTGCAATTATCGGGGCGAAGAAAATCCAGATGGGGAAGGACTTGAGAGGACCGCCCTTGTGCTTGCAAATGAAATAGATGATAAGGCTGTCCAGCATGAGCCCGTAATCTATAATGGTGTAGATCCAGAAGTATCTGCGGGTATAGACATTGTTTGCAGAGATGTCAAAAATAATCGGGACGAAATTGTTGATGATGACAAGGACTACCCCGAGCACGATGATGAAACCGAGAATGTTTCGGTGGGCGTTCGAAAAGCGGTAGTTCAGGTGTTCTGAAAGAAACAGAAGCCAGAAGAAACTGCTGAACATATTGGTGAGGTAGAGGAGGTCGTTGCCGCCGTATACGAGTATGCGGGCGATTGTTCCGGGACGACCGTCGGCAGTGTAGGCGATAGGGTCAAGGACACAGGTGCAGAACGTGAAGAAGAGTAATAGCTGAAGGTAGGCGTTCTCGGATCCTTTTTCACGAAAGCGCCAGGCGTTGCCTGCCATCAGAACGGCAAGTAACACAATGCCGAAAATATTTGTTGCGTAAACCGCTGTAAGTTGAAAAGTCGGTTCCATACGATTCCCCACCCTTAATATAATATCTTTTTCGCAAAAAAGGTAATAAATATGTAAGAACCCGCGTTCTTGTGATGCGGTGTAATACAAAGAGAGCTTTTTAGTGCTTTCTGCGGTCTAGAACCCTATGAGATGCGTAAAAAGCCTTCTTGTTCTCGTACATACGGAAATCGATAGTGTTGATAAAGCTATCGACGCTTTCTTTCTTGAGGTTAAGCTTGTGTGAACCGATAGATGCGCTTAGCTTGTATGGCTTTTCATTAGCTTGGTTATATTGGTCAAACAGGTTCTGTATTCTGTCGATGTGGGTCTGGATTTCGTCATCGTCTTGCGTGTTGATGAGGAGAATGAATTCGTCGCCCGCATAGCGTGTGACGAGCCCGTGGCTGCCTATGGCCCTTTGCAGAATTTTTGTAGTGGCGATCAGGGCTTCGTCGCCGACGGAGTGTCCCAGGTCGTCGTTGATCTTCTTGAAATCGTTCAAGTCAAGCATAAGGCCCGTGATGCTTTGCTTGTTAGGATGCTTTGCGAATTTGTTGAGCTTGTAGTCCAGATAGGCTCGGTTGAAAACGCCTGTAAGAACATCTCGGTATATCATTTCGTTTTGCAGGCTAGCGAGAATTCCTGCAATAGAAATGGCGATGCTTGTCGGGATGACGGAGATTCCATAAAAAAGAGTCTGGACGACTCCGCCTATAAAAATGGGAACGATATAAACCCAGATAGGGAAGAATTTTAGAATGCCGCCGTTTCTCTTGCTTTTGTAGTAAGTAACGAGACTGTTGATGACAAGAAGGTAGTCGGCAATCAAGAAGAACGAATAAAACTTTTCGCGGGAATAAAGGTTGTCGTCGTCGATCGAGAATACGATGGGATAAAAGAAGTTGATGACGAGGAGAAGCAGACCGAAGGATACAATCGCGTTCAACATACGCCGGGATTTTTTGGACAAGCTCCCGTTCAGGTAGTAGGCGAGGAATCGGTTCCAGCAGAAAACGGCGAGCATGTTGGCTGCAAAGAGCCAAGTGCTAGATGCATAGACGGCGATTTTCGGGAGAACCCCTGGCAGGCCTTTCATGGTGTAAGAGATGGGGTCGGCAATGCAACTGACCAAGGTAAGGAACATCATCGCCAATAGGTTCATGTTTGCGTGAGTCCTACTTTGCAGGCGCCAAAGGTTGCAGACAATCATGACGGCAAGCAAAATAATGCCGATGATATTTGCGACGTAGATGCTCTCTAGATTGAATAAAGGATTCATAGCATTCCCCCCGACACCGCTTTAATTATAGATAATATTTTTGTATCTTTTGGCAAAAATTGGAGTAAATCATGTCTAAACTGATGCGTTCTATTTCGGGTATCCGCGGAATCGTGGGCGATACCCTTACCCCCCAGGTTTTGAAGAGCCATGTAAGTGCCTTTTTGCAGATTACCAAGGCCAAGCGTGTGGTGATTGGCCGTGACAGCCGTCCTACCGGCGATGCGATTAGCCAGTACGTTGCAGGCATTTGCCGCCTGTCGGGCGTGGATGTGGTGGAAGTCGGCCTTTCGACGACGCCTTCGGTTGAAATCCTCACGACCGAACTCAAGGCAGATGCCGGTATCATCATTACCGCAAGCCACAATCCGCTCGAATGGAACGCCCTCAAGTTCCTGAATAACAAGGGTTTGTTCCTGGGGCCCGATGACGTGAAGAAGTTGTTCGAATTGGCCGATGCCGATAACTTCCAGTATCCGGATTACCGCGGCATGGGCAAGTATGAATACATGAAGGATGCCGATGGCGTTCACGTCGATGGCACCTTGAAGATCCCGTTCGTGGATGTCGAAGCCATTAAGGCCAGGCATTTCAAGGTGGCTGTGGATGCCGTGAACGGCGCCGGCAGCTACATTGTGCCGCGCTTGCTGGAACAGCTCGGTTGCGAAGTGGTGCGCGTGCACTGCGAACCCGATGGCACCTTCCCGCGTGGCGCCGAACCGATTCCCGAAAACCTGGGCGACTTGCGCAAGGCAGTGAAGGATAACGGCTGCGCTGTAGGCTTTGCCGTGGACCCGGATGCGGACCGCTGCGCCCTTGTCGATGGCCTTGGCCAGAGCATTGGCGAAGAATACACGCTCGCTATTGCAACCGATGAAGTGCTTAGCCAGAAGAAGGGCGGTGTTTGCGTTAATTTGTCTACAAGTCGCATGAACCAGGATGTCGCCGAAAAGTACGGCTGCGAATTCAGCCGTGCCAAGGTCGGCGAAATCAACGTGAGCCTGCAGATGATCGAAAAGGGCTGTGTCATCGGTGGCGAAGGTAACGGAGGCGTGATTCTGCCGGCGCTCCACTATGGTCGCGACAGTCTCGTGGCGGCAGCACTCGTGCTTAGCTGGATGGCTCACCATGACGGTGGCCCGGAAAAGTTCGTTGCCGAAAATCCGTCTTATGCCATGCCCAAGAAAAAGTTTGAACTTGGCGACAAGAAGGTCGCAGACATCTTGCCCAAGGTGAAGGCCGAATTTGCCGGCTGGACCATGGATGAACGCGACGGCCTGTGGCTCGGTTCCGAAAAGTCCTGGGTGCATGTGCGCGCAAGCAATACGGAACCCGTAATCCGCGTGATTGCAGAAGCACCGACTGCGGCTGAGGCCGAAGCCCTCTGCTCTAAAGTCGAAAAACTTATATAGTCTTCGCTATGCGGCGTTACTCGCCCCCTCACGTACGACTTAGTACGCTACGGGGGCTCGCGCCTGGCCTAGCTTGACTCTCTAAGTTTTTCTTTGATTCATGTATGTGATAATTTAGAGCCCGCTTTATGCGGGCTTTTTTGCGTTAGGGCTGAGCGGTCTTCTGTGAGCAAAAAGCCCCAGGCGTTAAGCTGGGGCTGTTGCGAGAGCGAGGCGATATCACATTCTGGTTTATGCGATAGAGCTGAGCGGTCTTAGAACTGTTCAAAGAATTTGTGTACCTCTTCCGGCACCCACGTGCTTTCCCAGTTCCAGCCCACGCCCATGTTTCCGGTGTCATGCGCAGTCCACTGGTGGTCACCCGGCCAGCTGCACCACTTGACGGGGAAGCGTTCGTCGACCGTCGTAAAGTCGTAGCAGACGTGTCCCGTATTGCCGCTGACTTCCTTGGGTTTTTCGCTACTTGCGTCGGTGAAGTCGCCATTTGCGTCGGCCTTGCCGTTACGTTTCAAAATACGCGGGAGGGCGCTGTTTTTGGCACGGTTGTAATCGCAGCGGCCGTCGTTTACACCATGGACGTTCATCCAGGCGATAGGCAGGTTCTTCATGTTGTTGCCTTCGGGGAGCCAGATGTTGTAATCGGCTACGGCGTAGGTGGCCGCGGCACGCACGCGGGTCTGCATGTCCTGCATCAGCGAGTAGCTGAACATGGCGCCGTAGCTGAAGCCCGTGATGAATACGCGGCTCGTATCGATACAGTAGTTCTCGTTCAGGGTGGTGAGCGTCTGGGCGAAGAAGTCATGGTCGGCCTGGCCCTTGCTCCACAGGCCTCCAACCGCATCGAGAGAGACAAAGATGTAGTCGTCGTTCTTGTCAAGCACCTGCTGGCCGTAGTACGGAGTAGGGTGATCGTAGTCGGCCTTGTGGTGTACAAAGTCCTCGCCATTGCTGCCGTAGCAGTGCAGCGCGAAAAGCACCTTGTGCGGCTTCTTGTTGTCGTAGTTTTTGGGCAGGGTGATAAAGTATTTGCGGGAGTCGCCGCCGACCTTAATTTCGAACTGGTCGCCATTTTCGACGCTCTTGACTTTTTGCAATTTGGAATTGGTGCCGCAGCCCTTACTCGGGGTCGGCGAGTTGCCGAGAGCGTAACCGAACTTGAAAGTTTCTTCGGTAGACACTTCGTTCATCTTGATTGCGACAGTCGTATCGAGATTCGGAAGGTAGACCTTTACGGTTTCGTAGCCTTCGAACGCGACACTCAAGGTGTCTTTATCGACGCCGTCGACCTTCATGAGGGCATTCCGATTCTGCCTGAAAGATCCCGAATAGTTGCCTGTGGCGTTAAAGCGGATGGATTCTTGCGCCGAGCCGAGCTTGACGCGGGCGAGGTAGGTGCCCTGCGACTCGATGACGGAATTCAAGTCCATGGAGCCGGAACCCTGCAAGGTCTGTGCGAATACCTGGTTTCCGACCATGTCGAAAATCTTGACCTGCACCGGGGAGTACCCGTTTTGGGAGAAATTCAAGACACCGTTGCTAAGGCTGAAACTTCCGGCGCTACGGACCGCGTTCAAATGGGCCGATTCTTCCTTGAAGGTGAATTTGCCTTGTTCGTCGGTGGTGGTGGCCTTGTTCTTCTTGACGAGCTTTACGTCGGCCCCTTGAATGGCCTTGCCGTCTTTAGTGGTAACAGTGCCGTTTAAAGTGTATGCAGATGCGTAGCCGCAGAAGGCCAAAAGGCATGCTGCCGTAAAAAGATTAGGTGCTTTCATCATGACTCCTTTTTCACCAGACCTTCTTATAAATTAATCTGAAATGTGATAAATATTACATGGAGAATCGCCTTGCTTATGGACGATTTATCTACAAAATGTTTTTTACCGAAGGGTGCTCGTGGGCTGCTATAACAAGTGCCGAGTTGAGGCAACGGGCATTAGCCCGTTGCTGAAACGAAGGGCGAACGATGACATGGGAGCCGAGTGTAGCAGGAATGCATGCATTCCTATTACCGAGGCGAACCTGTCATGGCTTGTAGAGCAATGACTGGTTAATCCTTTTGGAGTTCTCATAGATCTTTGTTCGCATACAACAAAAGGGCCTGCCGATTCCGGCAAGCCCTTGAGGTTGGAGTGTGTGTGTAGGAAATTTTAGAACTGTTCGAAGAACTTGTGGACTTCTTCGGGCACCCAGGTTTCCTGCCAGCCGGCACCGACGTTCATGCTGCCGTTGTCGTGGGCGGTCCACTGGTGTCCACCCGGCCAGCTGCACCACTTGACCGGGAAGCGTTCGTCGACGGTCTTGAAGTCGTAGCAGACGTGTCCGGTGTTGCCGTTCACTTCGGTCGGCTTTTCGGAGCTTGCGTCAGTGAACTTGCCGTCTGCACCGGGCTTACCGTTGTTCTTCAGGATTCGCGGAAGAGCGCTGGTCTTGGCGCGGTCATAGCTGCACATCTGGTCGTTCTTACCGTGTACGCCCATCCATGCAATCGGCTTACCCGTGTTGGACGGGAGCCAAATGTTGTAGTCGGCGGTAGCATACACAGCCACAGCGCGGAGGCGGTCCTGCATGTGCTGGGCGAGAGAGTTCGTGAACATGGCGCCGAAGCTGAAGCCCGTTGCGAACACGCGGGTGGTATCGACGCAGTAGTTGTCCTGGATCGTCGTAATCATCTGGTTGACGAAATCGTGGTCTTCCTGTCCGTTCCAAGTACCATTGTCATTACCCTGCGGAGCGGCGAAGATGTAGTCGCCGTTCTTGTCCAGGTTCTGCTGGCCATAGTACGGAGTCGGATGGTCATAGTCCGGAGAATGGTGCACGAAGTCTTCGGCCTTGGAACCCATGCAGTGGTTTGCAATGAGAACCTTGTGCGGCTTGGAGTTGTCGTAGTTCTTCGGCAAGGTGAGGAAGAAGATACGGTTCTTGCCGCCGACGTTGATCTGGAACTTCTGACCGTTTTCGACGGAACCGATCGAGTTGATGGAAGAATTCTTGCCGCAACCCTTACTCGGACGCGGAGTGTTCTTCAAGGCGTAACCGAAGGCGAATGTTTCTTCGTCACCCGAGCCCGGATTCACGGAGGAACCTGCTTCTGTGAGTTTGATGCTCACGGTTGTGTCGAGGTTCGGAAGGTACGTCTTGTAGGTATCGAAGCCTTCGAAAGCGACACTCAAGGTGTCCTTGTCGTTAGACAGTCTTGCGAGAGCCTTGTGGCCCTGCACGGCGGAACCCGAGAAGTTGCCCGAAGCGTTAAAGCGGATTGTTTCTTGTGCGGAACCGAGCTTGACGCGGGCGAGGTAGGTGCCCTGGGCTTCGATAACGGAATTCAGGTCCACGGCGCCGGAACCCTGGAAGGTTTGGGCAAATACCTGGTTACCGACCATGTCGAAAATCTTGACTTGAACCGGATTGCTGCCGTTCTGGGTGAAATTCAAGACACCGTTGGTGACGCTGAAGCCGCCGGCGCTACGAGCCTGCGTAAGGCCGATCGTTTCTTCCTTGAAGGTGAATTTTCCCTGGGCGTCCGTGGTGGTGGACTTGTTTTTCTTGATGAGCTTGACGTCTGCACCCTGGATAGCCTTGCCATCCTTATCGGTAACGGTTCCGCTCAATGTATATGCTGATGCTGTGCCGCACAATGCAGCGACAAGTGCTGCTGACAACAGCGTAGAGAACTGCTTTCCCATACTTACTCCTTTTTTGGCCCAAATACACTCTTTAAGCCTCATTGCCCTTAAAATATATTCCGCGGGATGTATTGTTCCGAAAAAAGCAAAGGGCTCATTGACAAACTGTCCATAACAAAAAGTTTACACAAAAAAGACCCCTTTCGGGGTCTTTTGGGGGAAGGAGTATGATGAAAAAGAGAAATTTTTACACGAATTGCGCCCATTTTGAGGGCGTTTTTCGCGTTTTTGGCCCCGTTTTAGGCCTTAATCGACCGTCAATTTACGGGCGGCCGCCTGCTGCTTTTTGGCAAGCTGGAATGACAACACGCCGTTTTCAAGGGAGACCTTGATATTTTCGGTGTCGATGTCGTCGGTCAGGCGGAAGCTGCGCTCGTAAGTGCACTTGCTTTCCTTGCGGGCACGGGTTGCCTTGACGGTGATAATGTTCTTTTCGACCTGGATGTCCAAGTCTTCCTTTTTAACGCCCGGGAGTTCCACTTCAAGCATGAAGCCGTTGTCGACTTCATAGTAGTCGGCCTTAGGCGTGTAGCAGCATTCGTTCTGGGCGTTGCAGGCGTTCAAGTTGTCAAGGAAGTTCTGGATACCGTAGAAAGTGCTCGGAATAAACTGTGTCATAATTTTAACCTCTTTGGATGTGGGTCCAATCTTTGGCGGTTTGCCTCGGCTTGGCACCCTGTTTTTGTTTACACCCACCTAATAGCAAAGACCGTGCCAATTCTGCAGGAGTTTTGGCCGTGAAAGAAGAAACGGGCTTTTCTGGGGCGAAAAGGAGGTGTCGTCCCCGCTCCGGCATGACTTTGGGTACAAAAAGAAACGCCCTCTGTTTCAGGGGCGCAACATCGGGTGTTTATTTTTGGAAATTTCCCGTTTTTTGTTAAATTAGGGATGAATGCTTATCAAGAAGACATTCTCCGGGCAGCGGTTTCGCGCAATGCTCATGACGGCCTCGATTTCGGTGTGTGCCGAAATCGCGAACGTTTTTATTGATAAAATTGTAGCCGCCCAGTTTCTTGGCGAAAAGGCGCTGGCCTCCATTTCGTTTTTCTCGCCCCTGTTCTCGTTCATCTTTTTCCTGAACGCGCTTGTCGCCGTGGGTAGCCTCGCCTGCTATTCTATAGAGCTTGGCCGCATGGATCGTGACCGCGCAAACAGGTTCTTTGGACAGAGCATTCTGCTGTCGTTTGTGGTTGGGATCTTGATGGTGCTCCTCTTTACCTTCGGAAAGGGATTCATGTTCCACTTTATGCACGTGGATCCGGAACTGTTGCAGTATGTCGACGAATTCTATGTCTGGTTCCTGGGAATCGCGTTTTTCATGCCGCTCTGCAATGTCTTGCAAGAGATGATTTTTGCCGATGGCGACACCAGGATATGCAACGCGTCGTATGCCATGCTTCTTGTCGGAAACATTGTGCTTTCCTGCTTGCTCTGCACGCGCATGGGCATGTCGGGAATTGCGCTTGGCACCCTGCTTTCGATTGTGTTGAGTATCGCGGTACTCTGCCTGCACTTCTTCAGGAAGAACAACAGCCTTCGCTTTGTATGGCATTTCAAGATTGCCGACGTGGGGCGTACGTTCCGTTTTAGCATGGCGGAGGCCTGCGAATACCTTTATTTCTCTTTGCTGACGGCCTTGTTGAACTTCTACTTTGTCGAACACTTCGCCGTTGAAAAGTTGACGGTGCTTTCCATTGTGTACGAAATCGTGGAGATGAGCGTCATATTCAACGGGATCTGGCTTGCGGCTGAACCGCTCATCAATATTTACCGCGGCGAAAGGAACGGCAAGGGTATCTTGCAGACCATGCGGTTTGTTAACTGGGCGCTTGTCAAGGAGGGCGTGTTCTTTACCGCGTTCCTGGTGATTTTTGCGCCCGTCATGACGCATCTGTTCGGCATTCATTCCGAATCGCTTGCCGACGAAACCGCGTTTGCCATTCGTGCTTGCGCGGTGGGGCTTTTCCCGCTCGCCCTGGTCAAGACTTACGCCAGTTACCATGTGCACGAACTGCCGCTGCTTTCGTTCGTCTTTATTTCTTTGGTGATGTTCATTTGCCCCTTCGCGGGTGTTCTCGGCATGCATGCCTTCGTGGGCGAACAGGCCATGTGGAGCGCCTTCGGTGTCGCGCCCTATGTGGCGCTTGGCGCGAGTGTCGCCGTCCATTTGCTGCTTCATGGCAAGAGGCATTTCCCGCTTGAACTCGAGGAATTCTCGATCGAAAATTACTGGTTCATGCATGACATGGAACTTACGCCCAAGAACCTGATTCTTTACCGAAACAGTATCAGCAAGCTCTTGACTCACCGCGGCGTGAGCGGGGACGTTCGAATCAAGGCCATGCTGATTCTAGAAGAATTGGGAATGGTGGTTTACGAACGGAACAAGGGCAAGAAGGTCTTTGTCGAAATCGACGTGAACCTGAAACCCGATAGCCTGACGATGGTCATTAAAGACGACGGAGTCCTGATGGACTTGACCGACTTTGAACAGCGCGTGACCGATTTGCGCATGTACCTTGTCAATATGTTTATGACGGTGCAGGAAGACAAATGCTACCTGCTGACTTCCAACTACAACCGTCATGTCTTCCGTTTTGACCGGAACGCATGACTAGTCCGGAACGCGAGACTAGTCCAGCTTGCCCTGATAAAGTTCCAGAAGCTTGCGTGAAAGCAGGCTCGTGTACTTGGCGTTGGTGAGCGTGATCTGGGCTTTTTCCAGATTGTTCTTCTGGGTCAAGAAATCCGTGTAGGTGAGCGCGCCTGCATTGCGCTGTTCTTCGGCAACGACGAGGGCTTCGGATTCGGCTTGCACTTGGAGGATGGCTGCCTTCCATTGCATGTCGGCGCTCATGGCGTTCAGGTAGAGCTTTTCGAGGTTGTTCTCGAGGGTTTTCAAGTCTTCCTTGAGGCTGACCTGCGATTCGGTTTCGCTGACTTGGGCCTGCAGGACCTTGCTTGCGGTGGCGCCGCCATCGATAATCGGGATGTTGATGCCGAGCGTAATGGAATTTTGCCAGCCGTACTTGAGCTGGTCCTTGTAAGCCTTGGACTGCCAGGCCTGCAAACCCGTGCTGGAATTGGCGCCCAGGGTCACGGTAATGGAACTGCCCTTGCCGGCGACTTGCGTGTTCTTTTGGGCGGCGCGAATGGATACGCTGTCGGACTTGAGTCCGGGGTGTGCGTTCTGGGCGTCAGCCTTCAGCTGTTCGTATGTCGGGAGCGCTTCGAGAGAGTCGGGACTTTCGATATTGGTTTCGGGAGCGGAAATCTGGAATTCGACATTGTCGTCCAGTTCCAGAAGCTGGCGGAGCGTTGTCTTGGCAGTGCTGACGGAGAGCTGGGCCGTGAGCTGCGAGGTCTGCTTTTGCAGTACGTTGGACTGCGACTGGGTCAGGTCCTTCTTGGTGATGGATCCCGCTTCGTAAAGCTTGGTGTAGTGCTCGAATTCGGCTTGCGCCAGTTCGACCGAGGCGTCTGCGGTGTGTAGGTTCTCGCTTGCGGCCAAAAGGCTCATGTAGGCGTTCAGCACGCTTTCCTGTACGCTGCGTTCGGTCTGCTGGGTGGCAAGGGCCGTCGCTTCCTTGGTGAGCGTCTTGGATTCTACGTTCAGGCTCGTGGCGCCGCCGTCCCACAGGGTGTAGGAACCGGAAATGCCGAGGTTCAAACGGTAATGGTCTTCGTTATAGACGTAAGGGTGGTCGTAAAGCGTGTTCTGGATGTTGGCGCTTACGGTGGGGTAGTTGCCCGTCTTGGCCTGTTTAACGGAAATGTCGGCGGACTGCTCGCGGAGCTTTGCGGATTCAAGCTTTAGGCTAGACTTTTTGGCCTGCTTGAGGCAGTCTTCTAAGGTCCAGGTGCCTTCGGCAAAAACCGTCGTAAAGGCGGCCATGGCGAAGAATGCATTGATGAGGACTTTGGTGTTAATCATGCCTTTTAGATGCCTACAGGCTTAAAAAAGTTGCGTTGTGGAGACAAGATAACAAAATTACTCGCCCGGAGTGCCCAGGAAACAAAAAAGACTTCCGGGGTAGGAAGCCTTTCTAAAACCTTGGTAGTGGACGGTACTGGATTTGAACCAGTGACCTCTGCCGTGTGAAAGCAGCGCTCTAAACCAACTGAGCTAACCGTCCGAGGTAGGCGCAAATATATAAAATCTAAATCAGTTTGTCAAGGGATTCCTAGAACTTAGTTGGAAGAACTTAGAGCTTAGTTGTTTTTCTAAGAGCGAAGCGGTCTAAGTTCTAAGCTCTAAGAGGGGCGGAGCCCCGCTCTAGATTACAGGTATTTGTCCTCGGCGGCGCGGAGAATGGTCAGGAATTCGGCCGGGTCCTTGGAGGCGATCAGGTCCTTGCGGACGCCACCGTCGGCCAAAAGACGGCTGACAGAGGAAAGTGCCTTGAGGTGCGGGCCAACGGTATTGCCCGGGCTCACAATCAAGATAATCAGGTAAACCGGTTCGCCGTCGAACGAGGCGAAATCGATGCCGCCTTCGATAGTGGCTGCTGCCATGCACATGCGGTCCACGCAGTCAATCTTGGCGTGCGGAACGGCAAGACCGCAACCGATACCGGTTGAACGGCTCTGTTCGCGGGTCCAGACGGCATTGAAAATTTCGTCGCGGTGTTCCAATTTGTAGGCACTGCAAAGCGTATCCACGAGTTCGTTCAGGATCTCTTCCTTGGACGTGCTCTTGGAGTTGATCAAGATGCAATTGTCGACAAATCTTTCGGAAAGACGCATATTGTTTTCCTTTTATAATATTCAATATGGATATTTAGCAAAAAAAAGCGCCGTTTGGACAAAAATATGCCCTTTGAAACGAAAAAATATCAAAAATGACTAAAATTGGTTCAAAAATGCCAAAATTTCCATCTGGGAGTGCAAATTTTCGGCTTGTTCGAGGGCGCGGCGCATAATGGAGACTTCGATTTGCCCGGGAGCCTCGGAATGCCCGATAGAGCCGTAGGTGAGGTTGGCGCCTTCGCTTAAGGACCAGAGACGGCTGACCCTGCCTGTTTCGCCCATGCCGAAGGCGGCGAACAGCTGGAATTTCTTGCCGTATTTTTTTGCGAACTTGTATAGGCGGTCGCAGTCGCTGTCGGAATTGCTCATGGCGGCAATCTTTAGCCCCTGGGCGCCCACGCGCTTGATGTCGGCGGCAAAGGTATCGAGTTCCATGTCGGTCGGAATGCGCACGAAATTGTGCTCCGAAATGAGCAAGCTTACGCCGATGGGGTTGGCCATAAGGTTTAATGCCTTAAAATCGTTCAGGCAGTCGCGTTCGAGGTCGAGCCATTCGGGAACCTGCTTGCCCGAAAGAATGCGCTGCCAGAGTTCCAGGCGTTCTACGGCGCGGGCGTCGGGGAACTTGCCGCCGTCGCGTTGCAGGCGGATGGTGCCGATCTGGATCTTGTTGCCGACGATGCGGCGGACTCTTTCCGAGAGCGCGGGCCATTCCGATTCGTCGAAGAAATCGTAACGGATTTCGATCGCGTCGCAATTGTCGAGGTCGAGACGCACGGGGTGGAACAAGTCCTTTTCGGCGGCTTCGAGAACGTCTGGGCCTACAAGGCCAACAAGGTATTTGCGGGAATCGGATGGCATGGCGCAAATATAAAAATTATGCGAGTTTCCAGTCGAGTTCCTGGCCGGCGGCGAGCGGGACCACGCCGTTTACGATTGATGGCACGGTCCATTTTTCGCGGACGACCTCGATTTGCTTAGTCGTGCGCGGAAGGCCGTAGAAGTCGGCGCCGTAGCCGGCAATGAAATTCGGGAGCTTGTCGAGGTGGCCAGCCCGTTCGAATTCTTGCACCAGAAGCGGAATGGCGACCGGGGCGCTGTAGACGCCGGCTGCGCCGCAGGGGCATTCCTTTTTGCCCAGCTGGTGCGGCGCAGAGTCCGTGCCGAGAAAGAACTTGGGGTTGCCGCTGAAGGCGGCTTCGCGGATGGCGGCACGGTCTTCCGGCCGCTTCGGTAAGGGCTTGCAGAAATGGTGCGGCCGTAAGGCGTCCCCGACGATATCGTCAAGAGTCATCATCAGGTGGTGCACGGTAAAGGTGGCTGCCACGTTTGCAGGCAGGCGCTTGACTGCCTCGACCGACTTCGCCGAACTCAGGTGCTCAAAGACGATTCTCAACTTCGGGAATTTTTCGGCCAAGGTCTCTACGCGCTTGATGAAGGCGCTCTCGCGGTCCAGGCAGAATTCGCCCGGTTCTTCGCCGTGCACGCACAGCACAAGGCCAAGATGCTCCATCATGGCGACCACGGGGAAGATTCCCTCGAAATCGCTGATGCCGTCGGCGCTGTTGGTGGTCACGCCGGCGGGGTAATACTTGCCCGCCACAACGCCGACCGCCATCATGTCCTTCAGATCTTGCTCGGTGTAATTCGGATTCAGCTTGAACGTCATGAGCGGGACAAAGTCGGGGCGTATGGCCTTTGCCGCATCCAAGATCTGCGTCTTGTAATCGGCAATCGCCTTCGCAGATGTCATTGCAGGCACCGTGTTCGGCATGATGATGGCTCGGCCAAATTGCTGAACCAAGTCGCGTACATAACCGGGCATTAAATCGCCCTGGCGCAAATGCGCATGAAAGTCGTCGGGTAGAGGGAGAAACATTTTGAAATCCTTTTGTAAAATGTGTAGTGTGGGATGTGGAATGTGTAATGGTTAATTATTCATTTGTCATTTCACATTTCACATCGCGGCTTCGCCGCTCTACCCGCTATTGCGGAGGTCGCGGAACAGTTCCCTGGAAATTTCGCTGTCGGAGTTGAGCCAGTAATCGAAGGGCTTGGGCTCCGTCAAAGTCTTGCGGTGCAAAAAGCAAATGTTGCAGCCGAGTTCCTTGGAAATCATCAAGTCGTGAGTCACGATAAGGATCGTGGTTTTAAACAGCGTACGCATGTTGTCGATCAGCGGCAGCAAGTTACGGCGGTTATAGTTGTCAAGACCAGCTGTCGGTTCGTCCATCAACAAAAGCTTCGGGTCCATGGCCCAGCTGCGGGCGATTGCCACACGCTTTTGCATGCCCATACTGAGCATGTGCGGGAACAAGTCGGCTTCGTCGCGCACGCGCATCAAGTCCATGGCCATGTTGATTTTTTCTTCGATTTCGGCGGCTGTTCCCATCTTGTGGTAACGAAGCGGGAGCGCGATATTGTCGCGCACGCGCAAGTTCGATATCAAGGCTCCGTTTTGGAACACCATTCCCACCTGACGCTTGGCGACTTCCAAGGCTGTTAACTTTTCGGGCGGGATATATTCGCCGAAATAGTAGATGTTTCCGCGGGTGGGGCGGGTAAGCCCGGCAATGACTCGGAGCAGAGCGCTCTTTCCTTGACCGGAAGGTCCGCCAATGCAAATGGTTTCGCCGCGTTTTACCGAAAGGTTGACGTTCGAGAACAACTCTTTTTGCGGGTCCATTTCGATGCCTCTGAAATACCCCAAAATTCTCGGCTTAGAGAACATCGCTCCTACGAGGTCCCTATAGGCGAGGTGGATATCTTCCATTCTTAAGGCTTCGTCAAACATTAGATCAGCTGGTTGAGGTTGTTCATGTAGTCCACTAAGTAGAATATCGAAATAATCACATCGGCAATGACAACGTACAGGAACGATTTAATCACGGAGCGCGAAACAGCCTTGGGCACCTGGCGCACGTCACGCGGAATGTTCAGGGCCTGGTAGCAGGCGTTGGTGGTAATGATGGCGCCAAAGACAAGGGGCTTTACGACGATAAAGAGGAAGTCATCGAGAGTAAGCGCTTTCAGGATTTCATCGGTCAGATAAGTCCAAGTCAGCTGAATGCTGGACATTTCGCTTTGCATGACGCCGCTCATACCGCTCATGAAAATCGCGCACTTGGTAAGAATGTATCCGCCGCAAATGGCGCTTGCGCTAAAGAAGATGTTCATGATGAACATGGCGATACAGCCGCCGATCAGGCTCGGCATGACCAAGAAACGGATCGGGTTTACGCCCATGGTGGCAAGCGCGTCGACTTCGTAGTTGATCACCATGCTGCCGATATAGGTCGTGAGCGAAGAACCGCTTCGGCCTGCAATCAAGAACGCTGTAAGGACAGGGCCTAGTTCACGGATGACGACTACCACGATCATGCTGCCCACGAAGTCTGCAAAGCCCATCTTGCCCATCATCGAAATCACTTCGATAATGGTGATGGTTCCGAACAAGGTAGCGACGACAATAAGAATCGGGAAAATTTCGACGGCCGTAAAATACGTCTGCATGATGATATTACGGGAGTCGGTCTTTAAACTACGGTTTTTGGCGAATATACTGGAGATGGCCCTGAAGAACAAGGCGATTTGTTGGCCGAAGGGACGGCGCAACAAGAACAGGCCCAGCAAATGGAATGCCTTTGCAGGGGCTGTGAATCGCTGCCAGTTTCTAGGGCTCCTTACTCTCATTCTTCTGTTCGATCGCTTCCAAAATTTGGTGCCACAAGTCGCCGAGTCCGAATTTCTTGAAAGAGCTCACGCTCAAAGGATTCTGGTCGAGCCCGAATTTTTCCTTGATGCTGCGGAGTCCCTTGGCGAGTTCCGACTGGTTTGCCTTGTCGCGTTTGCTTGCAACGATCAGTACGGGGCAACCGCTGGCCCGAATGGCTTCGACCGTCTCGATGTCGATAGCGTGGCCGCCATGGCGCACGTCTACCAAATATACGAGTCCTTTCAGGTCTTTACACTTTTCCACGTATTCGCGGATAAAGTCTGCCATTTGGTCGCGTTTGGCGTTGCTGACTTTTGCAAAGCCTACACCTGGTAAATCTACTAGAAAAAATTGCCCGTTGACTTTGAAAAAATTCAATTCGCGGGTTTTTCCGGGGGTTCTGCCTACTTTTACCAGGTCTTTTCGGCCCATCAGGGCGTTCATGAGCGAAGATTTGCCCACATTGGAGCGTCCAAGGAAGGCTATTTGCGGTAAGCGTTCTTCGGGAAGGTGCTTGATGCTTGTCGAACCTTTGACAAATTCAGCGGAGACGATTTTATAGTCGCCTACCGTGACAGGGCCGTGATGAACGGTCTTGGGCGGTAAATTCGCCTTTGTCCCTTTCGGTGATTTTTCCATCATAAGCTGACTCTCCCTTCGAATGCGCGGAGCATGGTGACTTCGTCGACAAATTCCAGGTCCGAACCCATGGGGATTCCGCGGGCAAGGCGCGTGCGCTTGACGTTTACGCCTTGAAGCATGTGGTCGAGCATGAGCGCGGTGCTGTCGGCTTCGGGGCTAGAACCTAATGCAAATATAAGTTCTTCGATGCCTTCGTCCTTAATGCGCTTTACCAGTTCGGGCAGGTGCAGGTGCTCGGGGCCGATCCCGTCGAGGGGCGAAATCACGCCGCCCAGAACAAAATAGGTGCCCTTGTAAATGCCCGAGCGTTCAAAGGGGACAATGTCGGAGCTTTTTTCGACTACGCAAATGCACTTGGAGTCGGGCCTTGCCTTGCATACAGGGCACAGGTCTTCGTCGGTGAATGCGTAGCAGCGCGGGCAGGGGTGTACGTTCTTCTTGGCGTTCAGCAAGTTCGCCGAGAACCGTTCTACATCGCCTTCGTTTTTGGAAAGAATATGATACGCAAGCCTTCGGGCGGTCTTCTGCCCGATTCCGGGGAGCGATGAAAATTCCCCGATTAACGCTTCAAGACTTTGCGGCTCAATGTTCATTGGCAAAACTGTAGGATTCGTTGAGGCAGAGTTTCAGTTGTGCAAAATGGATGCCTTCTTCCTTGAGACATGCCTGAATGGCTTCGCGGTCGTCGAGTTCCACAGCGTCTGCGAGGCGGAGCAGCGTGCCGAGGCGGCCCGTGCGGTTGAGGAGGGCGTCCTGCATTTCGTCGTCGGCAGGGGCGTCCGGCAAGATTGTTTCGAGCGGGGCGCGCACGAGAGCGTCCATGCGACTGATGAGCCCGACCATGAATGCCTTGGCACAGAAGTCGTCGTTGTTCTCGTCGATGCAGCGGGCGAGGCTTTCCATGAACTTCGCGCGGTGGCTTGCGTTCTGGAACAAGGGCGAGGCCTGCGGCGTCATACCGAGTTCCGGGCGGGCGTACAGCATAAGCATGAGCCATTCCTGGATGCGGCGCATGCCGACCCAGACGATGGCGTCCTTGACGTTGTCGATGCGGCTATGGCGGGTCTCGGAGTCGGAGTTCACGAACCGGAGCAGGTTTTGGGCGATGTCTTCGTGCTTGGTAAGGCTTTCGACCATGTCTTCGAGGCTGGGTCTCGACTTGATGCGGAGCAGCAGTTGCAGAAGCGTTGCCGAGGTCGCGTCGATTTTACGGCCGGTCACCAGTTCGGGCTTTGCAAAGAAGAATCCCTGGAAGTAATCGTAGCCCGCTTCTTCGCAGCGTTTGAATGTGGCTTCGTCTTCCACCTTTTCGGCCAGGAGCTTGATTCCCATGGTCTTGAAGAAGACTGCGGCTGCGTTCATGGATTCTTGCGAATTATCCACCACGTCCATCTTGACGTAGCTTACGTACGGGAACAGCGGCTTGAAGCGGGTGATGAATTCGTCGTTGAAAATAAAGTCGTCGAGCGCTAGTTCAAAGCCTAGGGCCCTGTAGCGCTGGACGGCCTTGACGATTGCCTCGTCGACTTCCACGTCTTCGAGAACCTCGAGTACAAAGTACTTGGGGTTCAAAAGTCCGAACAGGTTGTCGAGCAGCATGTTGCGGCTGCAGTTCACGAAGGCCTTGTTGTTTCCGATCAGGCGCTCGATGCCGATATTGTTCAGAACGTTTTCAAGCACCTGCGCCGTGGCGAGCACGTCGCTTGCAATGATGGCGATGTCGCTTTCGGGCGAATCGCGAAACAGAAGCTCATACGCGTAAATCTTACCCTCGCGGTCGAGGATAGGCTGGCGTGCTAAGTAGGCGAGTGTTTGCATGTCTTAAATACGAGCGCTCTTGATCCCAAACAGGAGAATGCTGCGTGCGCCTGCGTCCCAAAGCTTGTCCATGATGGAATTGGCTTCGTCTTGCGGAACCATGGCCTTCACGGAGTACCATTCGCGGCCGTGGAGCTTGGTCACCGTCGGGGCGTCGAGGCCCGGCGTGAGTTCGCATGCTTTCTGGAGCAGTTCGGAGGGGCAGTCGTATTCGATCATCATGTACGACTGGGCAACGAGCTTGCCCTCGATGCGGCGGATTAGCGTGTGGACTTCTTCGAGTTCGGTCTTCTGCGGGTTGCAGAAGAGGGCGGCGTTGCTACGGAAGAGCGGTTCGCCCACAATGCGAAGTCCAGCCTGCTTAAGCGTCGTGCCGGTTTCGACCACGTCGACAATGGCGTCTGCCACACCGAGGCTCACCGAGATTTCGACGGCGCCTTCGAGCACCACGAAATCCATCGGCTTCTTGTAGAAACCTTCCACGATGTTCGGGAAGCTGGTGGCGATAGTGGAATTCTTCAGTTCATCGAGGGACTGCACCGGGCTTTCGTTCGGCACGGCGGCGCACATCTTGGAGGCGCCATAGGGCAGGTCGAGAACCTTGACCGCCGGGCTCTTGGCTTCGGCGTTGAAGTCAATTCCGGTAATACCTGCGTCGATAATGCCGCGGCCCACGTACATGGGGATGTCGCTGGGGCGCAGGAAGAAGAATTCGATTCCGTTCTTGGTATCGAGTTGGGTCAAAGTCTTGTAGGGCTTGGAGGCCTTGTAACCGCAAGCCTTCAAAAGTTCCTGGGTGGGCTCAAAGAGCATGCCCTTGTTGGGGAGAGCTACCTTAATCATAGTTTAGCGTACACTTCTTCGAGGGTGAGACCTTTTTCGGCCATCATCACGGCCACATAGTAAAGAACCTGCGAAAGTTCGAGGCACTGGGCGTCGCGGCTTTCAAAGCGTGCGGCCATCCAGCTTTCGGCAGCTTCTTCGACAAGCTTCTTGCCGATGCCGTGCGGACCTTTCTTGAACAGTTCCGTAGTGCCTTTACCTTCGGGCATATCTTTCTTGCGCTGGCAGGCCAGTGCGTACATTTCTTCGAATGTCATAATGGACCTCTTTAATTTTTTTCAGAGGTAAAGATAGAAAAACTTAGTTTTCGACCATGTTGCGAATCTGGTTCTTGCCTTGTTTTTTGGCGGAAACCACGAGTTCGTCTACTCGGAAAAGGAGTTGGTTGACATCGACGACGGACTTGGTGCTGCAGGGGAGCAGCCCGCCGCTGATGGTAAGTTGCAGTTCTGGGTGTTCTTCGAAAGAAATCAGGCGCACGGCCTTGCGAATGGATTCGACCTTCGCGTAAGCTTCTACTTCGGAACCTGCGTTGATAAGGTAGATAAACTTTTCGCAGCCGTAACGGGTGACGATTTCGCCCGACGTTTCGTCTTCGCTTTTTTGAATGAGCTTGCCGACGGTGCAAATGACGGTGTCGCCAAAGCTGTGTCCGTACTTGCTGTTAATTTGTTTAAAATCGTCCATGTCGAACATGGCGATAAAGTAGTCATTGCGGTGTTTCCAGACGGTTTCGTCTAGGAACTTGAGCAAGTACCTGCGATTGTAAAGGCCGGTAAGGGAATCCCTGACCGACAGGTAGTCGAGTCGAGCCACCAGCTTTTCGCTTTTTTCGCGTTCCTGCACGTAAGACATGAGCGAGAACGAACCGACTGCAAAAAGCGTAATGCCGGTCAGAATATGGGTGACCAGAATGTCGAGGAAGGCTCCGTCGCGGTCAAGCGTGGTGTAGAGCATGTCCGGTTTTTTCCAGGATAAGTAGATGATGGTAGCCTGGATCAACAGCGAAATGATAAAAGAAATGTTCTTGGCGCGTCCGCGGACTGCAAAGGCAATCAGCGCAAGCGAGGTGATGCAGTAAAGGGGCATGCCGCTGGTGATGCCGCCGCAAAATAGGAACAGCATGGGCATTAGAAAGCAACTAAGCGCACAACACATGACCAGGTAGCACTGGTTGTAGAGTGTTGTTTTTACGGCGACAAAGGCGATTACGAAGCAAAGTACGGCGCAACCGAGACTTGCAAGCGATGCTGAAAAGTTCAGCCCCTCGTAAATGGTAAAAAGAGCAGAACAGGTCGCTACCAAAGTGACGACCACTAGTATTGACCAGAACATTTTACGTTCCAGCGTGTCCTGATTCCCCCAGAATTGTTTAAAGGACTTTATCATATAGATGTAAAACAAATATAACTTGATATAATTTGAATCGGAATGGGCTAGTGGGCTTTTTATATCTTATTTTTTGATATCAACGGTGTCATCCTGTGCAAGTTGTTATATTTCTGTCAACGCCAGGAACGGCAAATTTCAATTTTTTGCAGGTTTAGTATGGAACTTACACCTTTGGATATCCGAAACCAGAACTTCCACAAGAAGAATCTCGGGGGAATCGATCCCGAAGAGGTCAAGGCTTTCTTGGAAACAGCTGCCAACGCATTTGAACAGATGTCCAGAGACAAGACCGACCTTACGGAACGCCTGAAGGTTGCCGAAGAACGCGTGAATTACTATCGCCAGATCGAAAAGACGATTCAAGACGCCGTAGTCACCATGCAGAAGACTGTTGACGAAGTCAAGGCTACCGCCGAAAAGGAAGCTGAAATTATTGTTGCCGAAGCAAAGGCGAGAGCGGTCCGCGAGGTGGAGTCCACCAAGAAAGAGGCTGAAGAACTCCGCATGGAAATTGAACAGCTTAAACAATTACGTACAAACTATTTTATTCGTTGCCGTGCCTTGATTAGGGGCCAGGAAGAGCTCTTGACGGCCATGGAAAATGACCAGCGCATGCAGGAAGAGCTGAAAGCTCGCCCGGCAGCACCGGGGAACGTGCTCGCCTAGTACTTTATGCGAATAAATATCAAGGTACATGCCCGGAGCAAGCGCGAAAGCGTGAGTGAACTCCCGGACGGGAGCTACAAGGTCGAAGTCAAGGCTCCTCCGGTAGATGGGGCGGCGAACGAAGCCATCTGTGAACTCCTGGCAGACCATTTTGGAGTGCACAAAAGGGATGTTTCGGTAGTTTCGGGCGCTACAAACAACAAAAAAATAGTGGAAATTATAAAGTAGGACTCTTGGGAGTCCTTTTTTTATTTATTTTAGAAGTATTAAGAAGGATGTATTGGGTCAAATGAAAACGGCTCTCAAAAAGTTTTTTGATTTTGAAAACGGCTCCAGCTTAAAAAGCGTGGTATTGCTCATTATTGCCGGCCTGTTATTGAACATCATTCCGGCGAAGATGGCTCTCGCCCTCCATTTGCCGCTTTACTTGGACTGCCTGGGTACCATCATTACCGCCATGCTTGGCGGAAACCTGCCGGCAGTCATCGTCGGTTTTACCTCGAATGCGATTAACGGTATTTCGGAACCCGTGACCATGTTCTACGGGGTGATCAGTATTTTTATTGCAGCCCTTGCAACATTCTTTTACCACCAGCGCTTTTTCAAGAACATTCCGCGCCTGTTTGTCGTGATCCTTTCGTTTGCCTTGATCGGCGGCGGAATCGGATCTGTATTTACCTATTTCCTGTACGGATTCAATTTTGGCGAAGGCATTTCGGCTCCGTTCTCGATTGCATTCCACGAAGTCCTTGGCTGGAGCAAATTTACTTCGCAGCTTTGGGCCGACATTGTCCTCGACTTTTTTGACAAGGGCGTTGTCGTTATTTTTGCGGTGTTCCTTTTCCGCTTTATTCCCCGCTTCATCAAGAACCACTTGAATAGGGTGTTCCTGCGCGTCAACAGCAACGATGTCATGAAGAAGATGGTACGTCATTCCTTGCTCCGCAAGGTGGTGTACATGGTGATTGTGGCAGAAGTCCTGTTGGGTGGTCTCGCTTGTACGATCGGCTTCTTCCTGTATCGTGAAAATTCCGTCAATAGCTTTATCGGTATTGCAAATGGTGTGACCAAGGCGGCGTCTACGGCAATTGATCCTGAAAAGGTCGAAGATTATATAGCCCGCGGCTACGAGGTCGATGACTATGCGTTTGTGAGGAAGGTCCTGCACTCTATTAGAGAAAGCTTCCCCCAGACCAAGTACCTGTACGTGTACCAGATTCGGGAAGACGGTTGCCATGTGGTATTCGACTTGGATACCGAAGATGAACCGGGAAGTTCTCCGGGCGACGTTGTGGAATTCGATCCGAGTTTTGAACCGTATTTGTCGACTCTTTTGGCCGGCGGCGAGATTGAACCGATTATCTCGGATGACAAGTACGGATGGTTGTTGACCGTATATCGACCGATCCGCAATTCGTCGAACAAGACGGTTGCCTATGTTGCGGCTGATATCTCGATGGAAAATATCATTCACGACGAAGCAATCTTCTTTATCAAGATGCTTTCGCTGTTCTTTGGTCTTTCGATTATCATCATGAGTATCGTGCTTGAACTGGTGAAGCGCGGCGTTGTGATTCCCATGAACCAGATGTCGTTGGCCGCAATGAAGATTGCCGCCAATACGACTCGCGCCAGCATGCTTGAATCCGAAAAGGTGGACCTTGAAAGCATTAGGGATAGCGTGGAACGCCTCGGGAAAATCGGGGTCAAAACTAGCGACGAAATTGAGCACTTGTACGAGTCCATCTATACGATGGCGAGCGATACCTATAACTTTATCCAGCGTGTGCAGGAACAGAACGAACGTATCCGGCGCATGCAGGAAATCATTATTATGGAATTCGCTGAAGTGGTTGAAGCCCGCGACAAGAGTACGGGTAACCACATTAAGAAAACTGCCGAATACGTGGAGGCGATTGCCTTGCAGCTCAAGGCCGAAGGCAAGTTCAAGGATGTGCTCACGGATGCCTACATTGAAAAATTGAAACGTGCCGCTCCGTTGCACGATATCGGCAAGATTGCCGTATCGGACTTGATTTTGAACAAGCCGGGTAAGCTCACCGATGAAGAATTTTCCATCATGAAGAGCCATACCACCGAAGGTTGGAAGATTTTGACCAAGATGGTGGAAGATGCCGGCGATACGATCGATGCGGACTACATGGTCGAATCGATTGACATGGCGCATTATCACCACGAAAAGTGGGACGGCTCCGGCTATCCGACCCACATCAAGGGCGAAGAAATTCCGCTGTCTGCAAGAATCATGGCGGTGGCCGACGTGTTCGACGCCTTGGTGGCAGAACGCGTGTACAAGAAACCGTTTACCTACGAAAAGGCGATGGCGATTATTACCGAAGGTGCGGGTAAGCATTTTGACCCAGATATCGTGGAAGCCTTTACGCATATTTCGGAAAGACTATACGGCGCAAGAACCAAGCTGCCCCCGCAGCCAGAAGGAGTGATTGCGAATGCTGATGCTGGTGCCGCTCCGGAACAGTCTAAAAGTTAAATAGGAGAAACCTATGTTTAACAAGATGAAGTGGACCGCTGCTATGTCTGTATTGGCGGCTTCGATGGTGTTTACCGCCTGCAACGAGCAGGATGCAAAGAAAGATTCTCTTGAAGCGGCTAAAGCTGCGAAATCCGCCGAAGTCGCGGCGAGTGCGCCCTCGAAGTCCGTGGTGGTGTATTTTTCGCAGACTGGCGCGACAAAAAAACTTGCCGAAATTTTCACGAAGGCAAAGAATGCCGATGCGGTGGAACTCAAGCTTGTGAAACCGTACCCCTCGACTTACGACAGCACTGTTGCCGCGGTTGGTGCCGAACGTGAAAGCAAGCAGTGGCCTGCTCTTGAAAACGCGAAGGTGGATATTGCCAAGTACGATACGGTTTACCTTGGCTACCCGATTATGTTCGGGAGTTTCGCTCCGCCGATTTACACCTTCCTCGATTCGAACGAGTTGAGCGGCAAGGTGGTGGTGCCGTTCTGCACGTATGGTAGCGGTGGCCGTAAGGCTTCTGCCGAAGAACTCAAGACACTCGAACCGAATGCGAACGTGACTCTCGCTTTTGGGATTTCGAACAAGCGAATTACGGCGGAAAATGGAGCCGAAGTTGCGGCGAAGGAAGTCGAGGGGTTCTTTGCGGATCTTGAAACGGGTAAGACTGACGAAATGCTCCTGGGCGGCTACTCGGAACAGCGCCCGCTTACCGCGGAAGATTCCGCCGTGTTTGCCGAGGCGACCAAGGATTACGCTTACCTGAGCCTCAAGCCGCTTTCTGTTTCGACGCAGGTGGTGGCCGGAACGAATTATTTGTTCGTTTGCGAAATGAAGGCCTTCGGTGGCCCGGCAACTCAGACAAACGTGAAAATATTTAAGCCGCTCCCGGGGCGCGGTGCGGCTGAATTGATCGTTGTAGAAAAGTAATTATAAACTTTATTCTTCGACTTCAAATTCTTTTTCTTCTTCAACGGGTTCGGTAGGAATCGTCTCTGCTTCTTGGATGGGGGCAGCGGCGAGTTTCTTTTCGTACTCTTTTTTGATATCTAAGTAGAATTTGGCTCTAGCCGTGCTGTAGTATGGTACTACCCATAAGGAGGCTATGCCGAGCGTGATAATACAAAGTAAGAACCAGCCGATGAAAGAAAGACCGAGAATGAAAAGTTGCATGCGGTGGCCGTACATCATCTTTCGGCTTTCGGTGATTGCTTGCAGGGGGCCGTATTCCGGGTGGTCCATGAGAATGAATTCGGTCATGGCGTAAGAATAGTACTTGATGATGCCGGGGATGATGAGGAGAAGGTACCAGCAGATAAGGAATATTGTCTGTAATATCTCCGTAATGACAAACTTGAAAAAGAATTCGACGTTACGGAATGCCGTGAAAAGTCGTTTATAGGATAGGTGTGTTTTTCGGGCGACGTCGAGGAAACACGCCATGAGACCAAACCACATGCACCAACTAAAGGTTGTTGAAATAATGCCCCAAATGTCGCCGAAAGAACTTCCTTCGTCTGCGATATATTCTGGTAGGGAGAAAAGTGTGTCGAGTAGCATCAACAGAAGCCAGACGATGATGCCGTAACCCCATTTGCCGTGCAAGGCTTCGCGGGCGTAGGCCCTGATATCTGCAGCGGATGCCGCCATTGCTTCTTCGCGGCCTTCGAAAACTTCAGTGTTGTTTTCTTCGGCCTGAATATCTTCTTTGCTTTCCATATAAATCCCTTTAAGTTGTATGAACTTAAAGGGAATATATAAAAATTACACCTTCACGTGGAAATAATCGATTTCGGGGTGGCTGATGTAGAGGCCGCTCACGGAGGCCTGCGGGTACATGGCGCCGTTCTCGGTGAGCGATATTCCGACACTGCCGAAATCGATGAGTTTTGCGACGTTGAAGATTTCCTTGATGTTCGGGAGCACGGGGTAGCCGACGGCTGGGCGGATGCCTTTCCAGCCGTTGGTGCGCGCGAGTTCCTGGCTCAAGTATTCGGCGCCGGCTTCGGCGAGGCGGTCGGCGACAGTCTGCATCAAAAGAACGTCGTAGTCGCAGCCGCCCTGTTCGGCCTTGAGCTTTTCGAGGCGCTTCACGAAGGCGTCGCTCACGGTGACGGCGAAGGCGCCCACGATGTCGCGGAAAACATCCTTACCGGCGGGAGCGGCGAAGACGCTTGCGGTGTTCGCATTGGCGGGCGCCACGTAGTCGCAGAGGGCGAGGCAGGTGCCTTCCGGGTTCTGCTGGCGTGCCGTGGCGACTTCGACAAGGTCGGAGTCGGTGCCGGTACGGCCCGTGTTGAACTTGATGGAATTTTCCGTACCGGCTGCAGGGTAGAACGCCTGCACGGCACGCAGCGCATACTCGGGCTTTGTGAGACTCTTGATAAGTTCTTCTGCGTCGGCCTTGAGTTTCTTTGCTTCTTCCTGGTCCGGCTTGATTTTCCAGGTGAAGAAGAAGTATTCCCAGCTGATAAGCGGGATGACTTTTTCGAGCGGAATCGGCGGGAGCTTGCTTTCGCCCATGAACGGCGGTTCCACGGGCTGGTACTTGCTCCAGTCGCAAAGGTAGCGGCGTTCGAGGGGCGTCTTCTCTGCTGCAGCCATGGCGCTTGCGGCTTCGGTCTGGATGCCGTTCTGCTTGTCGCGAATGCGCTGCTGTTCTTCGCGGTTTTCGCGGATGGTCTGTTCGCTAGTAGCCGGATCCAAAAGTTTCTGGGCGAGGCCCGGGTTACTTGCGGCATCGCGTACGTGGAATACGGGACCGTCGTAGCACGGTGCGATCTTTACGGCAGTGTGCGTGGGCGAGGTCGTTGCGCCGCCGACGATAATCGGGATGCGTTGGCCTGCATCTTGCATGGCCTTCGCCACAGTGCACATTTCTTCAAGGGAGGGCGTAATCAGCCCGGAAAGGCTCAAGATGTCGGCCTTGTTTTCGATGACCGCCTTCACGATGACATCTTCGGGAACCATCACGCCGAGGTCCACCATTTCGTAGCCGTTACAGGCCATGATCACGGAGACGATGTTCTTGCCGATATCGTGCACGTCGCCTTTGACGGTGGCGATTACGATCTTGCCGCGGCTCGATGCATTGGCGTCCTTGCCCGCCTCGATGTAGGGCTGCAAAATTTCCACGGCCTTCTTCATGGTGCGTGCAGTCTTCACCACCTGCGGCAAGAACATCTTGCCTTCGCCGAAGCGACGGCCGACTTCGTTCATGCCGTCCATGAGCGGGCCAGAGATGATTCCCACCGGGCTATCGCCGCGGTTGATAAGTTCCATCAAGTCGGGCTGAAGCGTCGTGGAAGTTCCCTTGAGCAATGCTTCTTGCAGGCGTTCTTCGGGTGTGGTAGGCTTTGCTTCGGCGGCAGCGCTGGCGTTGTCGTCAGAAGAGCTTGCGCCTGTGCTCATGGCGAAAATCGCCTTCGGGTCGTATTTGGTGCCCGCTTCCTTGGCGGCAGCGGCGGCTGCGGTCATGCGGCTTGCAATTTCGATGAGCGCTTCGCTCGCATCCGGTTCCGTGTTGTAGATGACTTCGGTAATGGCCATGCGGAGTTCCAGCGGAATCGTCTTGTATTCGATAATCGCGCTCGGGTTCATGATGGCCATGCCCATGCCGTTCGGAATCGCGTAATGCAAGAAGGTGGTATGCATCGCTTCGCGCAGGTAGTTGTTGCCGCGGAAAGCGAACGAAAGGTTCGAAAGACCGCCCGAAATACGCACGCCAGGAAGGTTGTCCATAATCCAGCGGACGGCGCGGATAAAGTCGATGGCGTAAGCGTTGTGTTCTGCCATGCCCGTAGCGACTGTCAAAACATTCGGGTCGTAAATGATGTCGGAGGGGTCGAAGCCGAGCTTTTTGACCATGATGTCGTACGCGCGGGCGGCGATCTGTACGCGGCGCTCATAGTTGGTGGCCTGGCCTTCTTCGTCGAAGAGCATCACGATGACCGCACCGCCAAGGCGCTTGATGGTGCGCGCGTGATCGATAAATGCCTGTTCGCCCATCTTGAGGGAGATGGAATTCACGATGCACTTGCCCTGGGCGCACTTGAGGCCAGCCTCGATGACTTCGAAACGGGAAGAGTCCACCATAATCGGCACGCGGCTGATGGCCGGGTCCGATGCAAGCAAGTTCAAGAAGGTCTGCATTTCGGCGGTAGCATCCAAGAGACCGTCGTCCATGTTCACGTCGATCACGTCGGCGCCGTCTTCGACCTGTTTGCGTGCAATGTCGAGCGCTTCTTCGTAATTTTTTTCGTTGATGAGGCGGAGGAACTTCTTGGAGCCCGCCACGTTGCAACGTTCGCCCACCTTCACAAAGTCTTCGGCGTTGCAGCTGTCGGCACCGTTGCTCGGGCGCACCTGTTCCTTGAACAGCGGCTCGAGACCGGCGAGGCGGAGTAGCGGGCTCGTCGCATACTTGGGTGCTGGCTTGCGGCGTTCGTAATCGGCGGGTAGCGCATCGAGCATCTTGCGCATGGCGGCGATGTGTTCCGGTGTGGTTCCGCAGCAGCCGCCAATCATGTTCACGAGCTTGTCGTCTAGGTATACGCCCATGAGTCGCACCATGTCTTCGGGTGTGTCGTCGTAACCGCCGAATTGGTTCGGGAGCCCCGCATTCGGGTGACAGCTAATGTAGCAGGGCGCGACCTTGCCCATGCGGCGCAGGTACGGCACCATACCGTCGGCACCGAGACCGCAGTTCAGGCCAATCGAAAGCGGATGCATGTGCATCACGCTCACGGCGAATGCTTCCACCGTCTGGCCCGAAAGTGTACGGCCCGAGGCGTCGCTCACCGTCATGGAGAACATGACTTCTACGGGTTTGAGGTCGGCTGTATTTCTTGCAGCGGCTGCATCGGCGTCGCGTTTTTCCATCACTTTAGTGAAAGCGCTTGCGGCGGCCTTCGCGTTCAGCGTGTCAAAAATCGTTTCAATCAGGATGGCATCGACGCCTTCATCCACCAGCACTTGAATCTGTTCCAGGTAGGCGTCTTCCAGTTCGTCAAAAGTAATGCTACGGCTTGCGGGGTCGTTCACGTCTTCGCTCATGGAGAGCATCTTGCTGGTGGGGCCCACGTCACCCAGGATGTACACCTGGCGGCCGTACTTTTCCATAGCCTCTGCCGCGGCCTGCTTCGCAATCTTCACGGCGGCGCGGTTCATTTCGGCAATGCGGTGTTCCTGGTGGTATTCGTGCTGGCTCACGCGCTGGCTCGAGAACGTATTCGTCGTCAAGCAGTCCACGCCCGCATCCACGTAGCGGCGCTGGATATCGAGAATGATTTCCGGCTTCTCGATGGAGAGCATGTCGTTGTTCGCACCCTTGATTCCGTAAGTCTGAATGACAGAACCCATGCCGCCATCCAGCAGCATCATCTTGCTTTCAAAAGCTTCGCGTAAAGTCATTTTCTTTTCCATGGCACGAACCACCATACTTGTATTTGTTATGCATTTATTTAATTTTATGCATAAATATAGAAAAGTTTTTATTTAGTCTGCATTTCAGCATTGCGAATAATAGGGAATCCGCCACCGCCTTCATCGCTTTCAAAATCGAAGTCGCCTGTAATCGTAATCACGTCCCCTTCGGCGGGGTATTCCTTGGGAAATTCGCGCGGTTTTGCAAGTTCGAAGGCGAGCCCTTGCGAACAACAGGCGAGAGCGTCTTGAATGACGCAACCGTAAAAACGCCGTTCCATTTCCTCGTCGTAATAGCTCGAAAAGATTCCCTTCATCTTGATATGCTTTCCGAGATACTTGCTCGGGTACATAACCATTTGGTAAACTTGTCCGTAGACCATGGTCCCGCTCATACGGGAAATGTCAATGTCGTATTTCTCTTTACCGCCGGGTTCCTTTGCAAACAAGGCCGCAAAGGCAAGCAGAACGGCAAGAACTACTTTGAACAATTTAAACACCTCTGCCCTGAATCAGGCTGATGGAATAGAAGAGGCCGAAAGCCACAATATCTGCCGCCACGATGGTGGAACCTACGGGAGTGCCTGCAAGGATTGCGACGACGATTCCGATAAGCGAGCACACGACCGAGATGATGGCTGATGCAACCGTTACCGCGAAGAAACTCTTGAAAATACGCATGGCCGAAAGCGACGGGAACACCACCAGGGCCGACACCAAGAGGGCGCCTACCAGGTTCATGGCAAGAACGATGATGACGGCCACGATGACAGCGATCAGCAAATTGAAAATCGTCGTGTTGACGCCGGTCGCCTGCGCAAAATTCTCGTCGAAAGTGATGGCAAAAATCTTGTGGTAGAAAAGAATAAAGACCGCGAGGACTGCAATCGAGAGTGCGACGCACAGGTAGACTTCTTCTACCCGAAGTGTCAGAATAGAGGTGGAACCGAAAAGCGTCGTGCAAACGTCACCTGAAATATTCGCCGAAGTCGAGAAAACGTTCATCAATAGATAACCGATGGCAAGGGCTCCGACCGAGACCATGGCGATGGCGGCATCTCCCTTGATGCGGGCATTTTTCCCTGTACACAACAAGAGTACTGCCACCGCGACCGTCACCGGCAAGATGAGTAGCATGTTGTTCGTAATCTTGAGTACCGCTGCAATAGAGAGCGCGCCGAAGGCGACATGCGAAAGGCCGTCACCGATGTAGGAGTAACGCTTGAGCACCAAGGTCACGCCCAGGAGCGACGAACAGAGCGAAACGAGAACGCCCACGATAATCGCATAGCGAACGAAAGGGAAATCTAGATAGAACGAAAGTTTTTCGATAAGCTCGGGCATAGTTTAGTAGACGGTAGGAAGTAGACAGTAGGAAGTAGACGGTAGAGGGTTTATTTTTCCTTGGTTGAAATGGTATTGAAATCCAGCACGCGGGTGGCATCGTCGAGGGCAGTGTCTACATCGTGAGTGACCATGACGACGGTCATTCCCTTCTGATGCAGCTCTTCGATGATGCGGTACATAGTTTCTGTAGATTCTGGATCGAGGCCTGTCACCGGTTCGTCGAGAAGCAGCAGGCGTTCGGCGGCGCACAGGGCCCTCGCTAAAAGCACGCGCTGCTTTTGGCCCCCCGAAAGCTCGCGGAAGCAAGATTTTGCGAGGCTTTCGGTACGGGTTAGCGCCATGCATTCCATGGCGCGATCCCGGTGCGCCTTTCTGTAGAATGGCAACAAGCGGTGCTTTCCTTGGAATGCCGACAGCACGATTTCTTCGACGGAGGCCGGAAAATCTTTCTGCACGATCGTCATTTGCGGCAGGTAGCCGATTTGATTTCGGGAGAGGCCGTCGCAGAGCTCGATGACTCCCGATTTCGGCTTGAGTAGCCCCGCGATACCCCTCAAGAAAGTCGTCTTTCCGGAACCGTTGCGCCCCACGATGCACAGGTAGTCACCTGCGTTTATGTCGTAGTCCAAATCGCGTACTAGGTCCTTGCTCCCGTATCCGAGAGTCAACTGGCGACACTTAATAAGGGTCTTCGCATTACTCATCACACATTCCACATTATTTAATTGCTTTCTTCAAAACTTCCAAATTTGATTGCATCATGCTCAGATAGTCTACGCCAGATTGCATCTGCGCATCCGTCACCGACTGCATCGAATTCAGCGTCAGCACAGGCGTTTCCTTTGACTTTTTGCTGGCGTCAAGAATCGCGCGGGCAATCTTCCCGTTGCTTCCGTCAATCGTGAAAATCGCGGGGAGCGCGAGTGAATCCATCTTGCCCGCCAAGAAGGCTACCGTCTCGAAACTTGCCTCACTTTCGGCGGAACAGCCAACAAACGCGGCAAAATACTTAATGCCGTAATCATCCACCAGATAACGAAACGGAAAACGGTCGCCAAACAAAATGGTCTTGAAATGGGCACTGTCTGTTGCTGCACGGTATTGGGCGTCCAGGGCGCTGATCTTTGCGATGTAAAGGCCCGCATTCATGTGGTATTCCGTAGCGTGCGCCGTGTCTACTTTCGAGAGGGCGTCGGCAAGGTTCATCACCAGCAGTTCTGCGTTCTTCAGCGAGAGCCAAATGTGTTCGTCGTTTTCAGCTTCTTCGTGGTGATGATGCCCGTCTTCGTGTTTTTCGGCATGGGCTTCGTGCTCGTGATGTTCGTGGTTCTCTTCTGCGATTTCTTTCGTCTCTCGTCCCTTCGGCAAGCTCAGGGCAGGCTTTTCGTCTTTCGTCTCTTCCTGCATGCCTTCCACGACTTCTTCTTCCTTGACTCGGTCGCCCAAGGCCGCAAGCAGGTTCACTTGCACGCGGCCTTCCTTCGGCGTTGCTTTCAGCGCTTTCTCGATCCATTCGTCGGATTCACCACCTACGAACACCACCATGTCGGCGCTTGCAATCGCTGCGATATCCTGTGCCGAGGGCTTGTAGCTGTGCAAGTCGGTGCCGTTCTTGATAAGCAGTTTCAGGTTTACTGCGTCCAGACGGTCTCCGAGGACGTTCTTCAGCCAATCGTACTGCGGATAGATGGTCGCGACAATAGAAACTTTCTTTTGTGCGGGTGCTTTTTCGTTCGATTCCGCGCTGCAAGCGACAAACATCAGCGCCGTCGCCAAAACAAACATTGCAAATGCTGCAAATTTCTTCATAATAAGTCCTTTGCCCAATCGGGCCAAAATTTGAGTTGATGCTTTATTGTTCGTGGCACTTGTCGTGCCGAGGGTAGCCATCAATTCAGCAGCAGGACTTTCTGTGAAACAAGAGTTGTCGACGGCGAAACCGCCGCCTTAAAGCAAACTAATTTGAAATAGAAAAACCGTAACGCAAGTTCGAACGGCGCTACCACCAGTTCCATGCAAACCGAAATCAGTTCCAGACAACGGTGGATGTGGTGGCACACGTGGCAGTGCTCGCCGTGGCAATGGTGCTCCAAGTGCCTCGCGACGTAGAGCGATGCAAACGCTATGAGCAGCTTGTTTAACAGGGCGTTAACCATGGCGCCTCCGCGAACAGCCGGAACAGCGCCCGAGCAGCACGGACTGTTGTTGGTCCAGCTCGAATCCGCTGCGCTGTACCGAAAGCTGCAGAACCTTGAGGGCGGGGCCTTCCAGGTGGAAAAACTTGCCGCATTCCTTGCATACGAGGTGCATCTTTTCTTCGCAACGGCCTGGGCCCGTGTAGCGGTATTGCAACTCGTTGTTTTCGGCAGCTCCGACAATCTGGATCATTCCTGCTTTTTCGAGCCTGGAAAGGTTCCTGTAAATGGTACTCAGCGAAACCTCGGACAGACTCTGGGCCAACTCGGAGGCCTTGAAAATCCGGTCGGGATTTTCAGCCATGTAATCCATGATCATCTGTCGGGTCTGAGTTTTGTATTCCATTTTCAACGCCGAAATTGCGAACGATTCGCAAATATAGTAAAATTGCGAATGATTTGCAATTTGTGAGTTGGCAAAAGCCTAAATTCCTTTTTTTTGGGGAATTTGCCCCATTTTGGCCTTTTTGTGACCCGTGTCACAATGCACTTGGATAAAACGTCCATGCGAATTTCACCCTCGGTATATGTTTCTTTACCTGCAAAGTCTATTTTATTATTGTAAATATACGGGTAAATAATTATGGTTACGTTTTCTGACATATCGGATTATCGCGACTTCTTGAAGGAGTACTACGACCGTAGGAAAGCCGAAATGCCTTTCTACTCGTACCGTATGATGGGGGACAAGCTGGGATTGGATTCCAGCTACCTTTATCGCGTGTTGCAGAAAAAGCAGCACTTGCCGGCTCATGCACTCCCTGCCGCGAAAGAAATCCTTGATCTGTCCGGTCGTGAGGCCGAATACTTTGACTTGCTGTTCTCCGCAGCAGTAACCAAGGACAAGGCCAAGCGCGAAGAGCTGATGGCAAAAGCCCTCGATCTTCGGGATGTGGACCGCCACAGCCTGCAGGCAGCCGAACTCAAGCTGCTTCAGAACTGGTGGATTCCGGCCGTGCGTGCCTACCTCGAACTGAACGGTGGCGTGGTTAACGTCAAGCAGATTTCTAGGGACCTGTGCCCCCCGATTACCGAGGCCCAGGCCCAGGAAGCGATCGATACCTTGCTGGAAGTCGGCTTGGTCAAGAAGATGGCTTCGGGCAAGTTGGCTGTTACGGACGCCCATTTGACCGTGGGTGGCCCCGAAAAGAAGCAGGCTGTTCGTCATTTCCAGAAAGAAGTGCTCTCTTTGGCTAGTGATGCACTGGACAATATTCCTGTTGACGAAAGAAATATTTCTACTCTTACATTGTCCGTAGACCAGTCCTGCTTCGATGACTTGGGTGATATGCTTAGGGAATTTAGGCGTCTGGTCCAGAAGAGGGTGGACAGTGCCAAAAACTCCGACCGGGTAATGCAGCTTTCTATGGCGTTTTATCCGATTGCGCGTAAGGGCGGTGTCCGTACCGTTGATTCTGTGGAGGGCGACAAAAGGGAGTCCAAATGAAGAAATGGGTGTGGCATATAGGTTTTGCAGCTGCAGTGGGAGCGCTCATTGCGGCGTGTTCCAGTAGCAACGGCATTGATCCGAGTGCGGGAACGTCGCTTGAGACAGAGAACTCGGTTGCCGTGGTGCTCGCTGTGAAGCAGAGCGATGGTTCGCCTGCTGCCCGTACCAAGGTCTTGGTGCGCCCGGTCGACTTCTTGGCGGGTGCGAATAATATGGATGTTGTCAAGGACCACAAAAAGGGGGAATCCCCGGTGGTCGTATCCGATTCTACTTTGGGCATCTTGAATCTTGAAACCGACGAGCAGGGCCGGTTGAACCTCAAGAGACTCAAACCTGGTACTTATAATGTGGAAGCACGTCAGGATACTACCAAGGCGTTTGTGCGCGTGGTGGTGACCGATGTGTCCCGTGATTCTGTGTCGATCAAGCTTGAACCGACTGGCGCTGTTTCGGGCCAGGTGTACTTGCCTGAAAACGAATCGTCCGTGACGGTGGGCGTCAAGGGACTTGATTACTTTGTTGAAACGGACGAAGAGGGCAAGTTTGAATTTAAGAGCCTGCCGAAGGGATTGCTTACCCTGGTCGGATTCACGTTCCGTACTTACAAGACTCTCGATATGGACGGCAAGCCGTCGGCGATCAGCAACCTGATGACGGTCGGCTCCAGCAATACGAAGGTGGAGTCCGGCAAGACCTCGAAGAACGTGACGATTGGTCAGAAGCAGGTGCCCGCTTCCGATACGACGGTCAAGGAAGATGTCTACCCGGTTGTGCTTTTTGCCGACTTTGAAGACAGCACTTATGGCTGGTATATTTCTAGGTCCAAGTATGCCGAGGCACAACTGGATGCCGAAAAGAACGTGGCTGGCCGTAAAGGCATGGTTGCCCACTTCGTGTACCAGAACGATTCCAACGCCAACTGGGCCTTGATGGGACGTGCCTTGAACGAAATGACGGATATGAGCGAGCTCGACTCCGTGGTATTCTGGGCTCGTGCAGGCCTCAGTGATTCTTCCCAGTGGATCAGCGTCTCGTTCGATGTGCTTCTCGATTCTATCGCTCTCGATAGTACCGGCTACGAAAACGGTAAGGCTTGGGTGCACTTGGAACTTGATACGGCCTGGCAGCGTTTCGTGGTGACTCCGAAGGACTTGATTGAACCCGACGAACACCATATCGGAGGCAACATCGGTTGGGACGAAGTCAAGAAACATGTGACGAACCTGAACTTCTTCGGCGGTGGCGTGACCGAAGGCACCCCCTATGAGATGTGGATCGACGACGTGACGATCTACGGCGTCAAGGAACTGCTGGAATAGTTTTCATCTAAAAATGTTGCACTTGGTGCAATGACGAGCATTATGGCGGGCTTCAGCCCGCCATTTCTGCTTTATGCTTATGGACAATGTGTCAATGGAAATAGGCTTTCGGGGCGGTTTTTTTGTGCTTTTTTAGGGTAATTTTTGGATTAAGAAGGTTTGGTTGTGTTTTTTGCCTTCGAAGGAGTCCTCATGGATTACAGAAATGTATGGGAATTGAAAAGCCTGAAAAAGGCTACGTGCTTAGTTGCCGGACTTGCCGCGTTTGGCTTGGCCGACAACCCGATTTCAAGTTATCACTACCTCGCCGACCCGGGCGCTGCCGCCGATGACACCTATTTCTACGTCATCACCGACTCCGACGACCCGGCTGCGTACAATGCCAACGGCTACAACATCAAAGCCCTCTACGGTTTCCGCACCAAGGACATGAAAAACTGGACCGACTTCGGTATCATTTACGATGCCCGCAAGGTGGACGGTATCGGCGATATCTGGGCATCCGGCATTGCGGTGAACCCCAACGATCACAGGCTTTACATCGTGTTCCCCGATGGCGGTGGTGGCGGCATTGGCCTCATCGGCGCCGACAGCATTGCCGGCCCCTGGACGAACCCCGTTTCGGGCAACAAGAAGCTCATCAACAACTGGGGTGGCGGTATTTCGGACTGCGACGGCATCGGCTGGTGCTTTGACCCGGCAATCTTCTTTGATGACGACGGTACGGGCTACTTCACGTTCGGTGGCGGTAGCAGCGATAGCCGCCCGGCGAACAACAACAATAACGACATTTTTAACATCTACAAGCTCAACAAGGACATGAAGGGCTTTGACGTGAGTACCAAGACTCACCTGAAGATTGGCGGCCCGAAGGCGATGGAAGCTTCTTACATCCATAAGTACAAGGGCAACTATTACCTGTCTTACAGTACGGCTGACTTGCGTATTGCCTACGGCATGTCCAAGAACCCGATGGGCCCCTACGAATACAAGGGAATCTTCATGGGGAACCCGAACATTGGTGGCCAGAACATTAACGCGAACAACAACAACCATCATGGCATTGCCGAATTCAAGGGCCACTGGTACGTTGCCTACCATGACCGCCGTATCGCGAACGGTTACGATGGCCTGGAAAAGATTCCTGCCGACGACGGCAAGGCGAATCCGGCGCCCGCATACCACCGCAGCGTAAGCGTCGATGAATTCTATTACAATGGCGATGGCACCATGAAGGAACTGACCTTCACGAAGGAAGGTCCGAAGCAGATTGAAAACTTTGATCCGTACGACTGGTATCCGGCACTCACGAGTTCAAAGCAGAAGGGCATCCGTAGCCGTTCCAACTGGAGCTTGGGCAAGGTGGCTGAACATCTCCTCCTCCCGCTTTCTACGAAGGAATCCTGGATCCGCGTGAGTGGCGTTGACTTCGGTACGGCAGCCACTGGCTTTACCGTGCAGGCTGCAAGCACTACCGACGGCAACAAGATTGAAATCCATACCGGTTCTGCAAGCGGTACCTTGGCTGGTACTTGTACCCTCAAGAATACCGGCAACAAGTCCACCTTTGCTGAAACCAAGTGCGAAGTGGAAGGCCTGAAGGGCATCGTGGAAAGCTTGTTCCTCGTGTTCAAGGGCTCGCAGGATTCGACTATGGCTATCAAGGCTTGGGGCTTCGAAGGGAGCGGTTCTACTCCGCCGACTCCGCAGACACCTTATGGCGGCACTGCTGTGACACTTCCGGCAAAGATAGAAGCTGAAAACTATGACGTTCCGGGTACGGGTCGCGGTGGCGATGTTGATTCCTACTACGATGCTGATTCCGAAAACCAGGGCGATGCCGAATTCCGTACCGACTTGGGAGTCGATATCGTGCTCGGTGGTACCGGCAAGGCTATCGGTTACACCGCTGCTGGTGAATGGCTGGAATACTCGATCGTGGTTCCAGAAGATGGCGAATACGCCTTGAAGGCATCGGCTTCTACCGGTATGGAAAACGGCGCTAGCTTCTGCCTGCTTGTCGATGGCAAGGTCGTGGGCGATACCGTGAAGGTCCCGCAGACTGGCGAAGACTGGAGCGTTTACGAAGAATTCGATGCTGGCACGGCAACCCTGACCAAGGGTGAACACATTGTCCGCTTGGAAATTCTCAGCGACAACGTGAATGTGGACTGGTTCTCGATTGGTGATGTGACCACGGGTATCCATCAGGATGCCAAGCTGAATGTGTCCTCTGTCTCGACTTACGACGTGTTTGACCTGAGCGGCAAGAAGATTGCAAGCTTTAAGGCCCGCAACATGATCGAAGCTTCCCAGATGTGGCGCGACGGTTCCGTGAAGGGTTCTGAAAAGGCCCGTGGCGTGAACCTGATCCGCAACCGTACCAGCGGCATGGTGACCAAAATTCGCACTACGAAGTAAAGTTTTATAAATAAAACCATTGACAAAAAGTCAAAGAAAAGTGTCCTCCGGGGCACTTTTTTTGTGCTTTTGAAGATAATTTTAAGGATGGAAGGTGTGGTGTTTTACCTTCAGAGGAGTCCTTTATGGATGTTTGGAATGTTAAAGGCCTGAAGAAGGCCGCGTGTTTGGTCATGGGCTTGGCTGCTTTCGGCCTTGCCGACAACCCGATTTCTACTTACCATTACCTGGCAGACCCGGGTGCTGCCGCTGACGATGAGTACTTCTATATCATCACGGACTCCGATGACCCGGCTCCGTACAATTCTAACGGTTACAAGATTTACGCCCTTTATGCATTCCGCAGTAGGGATATGCAGAACTGGACCGACTTCGGCATTATTTACGATGCCCGTAAGGTGAGCGGCATTAACGACATTTGGGCTTCTGGCATTGCCGTGCATAACGGTACGTTCTACATCGTGTTCCCCGATGGCGGTGGCGGCGGTATCGGCTATATCAAGGCTCCTGCAATTGAAGGCCCGTGGACGAACGCCGTGGGTAACGGCAAGGACAAGCTTGTCGGCGGTCGCGGCATCATCGGCTGCGATGGCGTTTCGTGGTGCTTTGACCCGGGTATCTTTATCGATGATGACGGCACGACCTACGTGACGTGGGGCGGCGGCGAAAGCAACAGCCGTCCGAACACCGACAACTTCGATATCGTCAAGCTGAACGATGCGAAGAATGCTCCGGTGGGTAACGGTTCTCACGTGAAGGTGAACAACTTGCCGACCCGCAAGATGCTTGAAGCCTCTTACATCCATAAGCACAAGGGTACTTACTACTTCTCTTACAGTACAGGCTGGCAGCAGGGTGCGCCTACCATTGACTACGGCATGTCCAACAACGTGATGGGCCCGTACACCTGGAAGGGTACCATTCTCGGCGACCCGAGCATGAATGGTCGTAGCATTAACGGCAACAACAACCACCATGGTATTGCCGAATTCAAGGGCCATTCTTACGTTGTCTATCATGACCGCCGTATTGCCAAGGGCCATAACGGACTTGAAATTATTCCGGCCGATGACGGCAAGCCGAAGCCGAACGAAGGTTACCACCGCAGCGTTTCTGTAGACGAAATGTTCTACAATGCTGACGGTACGATTCAGACGGTGAAGGTGACGGACGAAGGCCCGAAGCAGATTGAAAACTTCGATCCGTACGACTGGTATCCGGCTCTCACGAGCTCCAAGCAGAAGGGCATTCGCAGCCGCTCCAACTTTGTCGTGGGCAAGAGGGCTGAACATGTGCTGATTCCGCTTTCGAGCAAGGAATCCTGGATTCGCGTTTCTGGCGTGGATTTCGGTACTGCGGCAACGGGCTTTACGGTCGAGGCTTCGAGTGCTGCCGACGGCAACAAGATTGAAATTCGCACGGGTTCTGCATCGGGAACGCTCGCAGGCACTTGTACCTTGAAGAATACCGGCAGCAAGAACACTTATGCCGAAAACAAGTGCGAAGTTTCTGGCCTTAAGGGCATTGTGAACCAGCTGTTCCTCGTGTTCAAGGGCAATCAGGATTCGACCATGTACGTGAAGGCTTGGGGCTTCGAAGGCAGCGGCACGACGCCGCCGGAACCGCAGAAACCCTTTGGCGGCAAGGCTTGGGATATTCCGGGCAAGATTGAAATGGAAGACTTCGACATTCCGGGCTCTGGCCGCGGTAGCGAAATCAAGTCTTACAGCGAAAACGATTCCGAAGACCACGGTGCCGAAAGCAACGGTGGCAAGAGCTACCGCGAAGGCACCGGCGTCGATATCTACAAGAAGGCTACGGGTTATGTCGTGGGTTACAACCAGGCCGGCGAATGGCTCGAATACACCGTGAATGTGAAGGAAGATGGCGATTACACCATGTACGCTTCTGTCGCAACGGACAATTCTACCGCTGGATTCTCGCTGTCTATCGATGACAACAAAATTGCCGACGTCGCAGTCTCTGGTTCCAGCTGGGATGACTTTGAAAGCGTGAAGGCCAATGTGTCTCTGAAGGCTGGCGAACATATTCTGCGCATGACGGTAACGGGCGACTGGTTCGATATTGACTACATCAACTTCGTTGCAGGCAAGGACGCTCCGGAAACGACGACGGGTCTTGCTGGCAATGTGAAGCTGAATGCGGCCAAGGTGGCAACGTTCGACGTGTTCAATTTGAATGGCAAGAAGGTGGCAAGCTTTACGGCTCGCAATATGGCCGCAGCTACCAAACTCTGGCAGAGTGGTTCCGTTAAGGGTAGCGAAAAGGCTCAGGGAATTAGCCTGATTCGTAACCGTGCCACCGGCAAGATTGCCAAGGTGCGCACCACCAAATAAGTTTCCCATAAACACATCCAACCAGGAGGACACCCCCGAATGGGGGTGCCCTTCCTTCCGGGAAAAAACGCTTGATTTTGAAATTACGAGAATGTATTTTAATATCGGGAGTTGTGTTAAAAAGGAGTATAAGATGACAATCCAAAAAATTGCAAAGAGTGTGGGCCTTGCCTTTGGAGTGGTTGGCCTATGGAGCGCGGCAACGGCGGCAACCGTCAATGTTGACGTGACCGAAGAACACCAGGTGATTCGCGGGTTTGGCGGCATGGTGCATAACCAGTGGCAGGGCGGTGGAGGCCTTTCCGAAGCCGATGCGAAGATTGCTTTTGGTACGGGCGATGGCACAATCGGCCTCAACACGCTCCGTATTCCGGTTTACGCCAATTCCAATGACTTCAACAAGGAAGTTCAGGCCGCAAAGTATGCCAAAAAGTACGCCGGCGATGACTTTATCCTTTACGCGACTCCGTGGACTTCTCCGTATGCAGGCGCAAACCAGCACATGGCTTCTTCGAATTACCAGAAGTACGTGGACCACCTGAATAACTTCAACGATTACATGAAGAATCAGGGCGTTCCCCTGTACGCTATCTCCATCAGTAACGAACCGGACTGGTGCGGTGAATGGGCCTGCTGGAGTGCAGACGAAATCTACAACTTCACCAAGGGCTACGCCGATAAGATGCGCAAAAACGGCGCGAAGGTGATTTCGACGGAATCCTTCCGTTATGACAAGAACCTCTACAATAAGGTCTTGAACGATGCCAATGCCCTCAAGAACTGGGACATTCTCGGCGCGCATTTTTACGCGAGTGACCGAAGGACTGGGGACAACTTCTTCCAGTACAGCCTTGCTGACCAGAAAAAAGTCGAACGCTGGATGACGGAACACTATACCGAAAGCCAGGGAAGCGGTAACTACTGGCGCACGATTACGAATACGGGTGACCAGGCGAACGCCAACAAGCGCGATACCGTGAACGCCATGGACGTAGCTTACGAAATCCACCGCGCCATGGTCGTAGGCAATTTCAATCAGTACACCTGGTGGTACATCCGTCGCTGCTACGGCTTGATTATGGAAAAGGATTTTGGCAACAAGCTCCAGATTCCGCAGAACGAAATCGGCAAGATTTCTAAGCGCGGTTACGTGATGAGCCAGTTTGCGCGCTTTGTCCGCCCGGGTGCCGTGCGCGTGGGCGCTACGGCAAACCCCGAAAAGGAAGTCTTTGCAAGTGCATACAAGAGCAAAGATGGCGATAGCGTTATCGTGGTGCTCGTGAACCGCGACTACAAGAATAGCAAGACTGTGACCGTCAATGTGAAGGGTGCCGATGTGGAAACTTTCCATGTGTACACCACTAGCGAAGCGAAAAATGCAAAGTACGAAGGCGAAGTCGAAGTCAAGAATGGCTCCGTGACGATTACCATGGATGCCGGCAATTCAAGCAACAAGGACTGCATTGTGACACTCGTGGGCAGTGGCACTCCGGCAGATCCTGTACCTCGCGAACCGTTTGGTGGCAAGGTCGCTGAAATCCCGGGCAAAATCGAAGCCGAAAACTTTGACGTTCCGGGTACGGGCAAGGGCAACAAGTCTTATAGCGAAAACGATTCCGAAGACCGTGGCGAAACGAACTACCGCGAAGGTACGGGCGTTGACATTTACAAGAAGGCTACTGGCTATGTGGTCGGCTATAACGAAGAAGGCGAATGGCTCGAATACTCCGTGAACGTGAAGGAAGCGGGCGACTACACGATGTTTGCTTCTGTCGCTACGAGCAATTCGACGTCCGGTTTCTCGCTCTCCTTGGATGGCGAAACGCTTGTTGAAAATGTCGCTCTTTCGGGCACAAGTTTTGATGAATTTACGAAGGTCAAGGCCAACGTGACTCTCCCGGCGGGTGAACATATTCTCCGCATGACGGTGACGGGTTCCTGGTTCGATATCGACTACTTCAACTTTGCAAAGGGCAAGGATGCTGCCGATCCGGACGATAAGACGATTGGTTTGCGCGGTGCTAATTTCCGCCTGCCGACCGAAGCCGAAAACTACCGCATTTTCGATATCAACGGAAGCTACCTCGGTATGGTTAAGGCATCGAGCATGCCGGAACTCCGTGCCAATGCAGCTAACCTCGTGAAGCGCGGTGGCGCCTACCTGGCTAAGTCTATGAATGGTCGTACCAAGCTCATTCAGGTGACTAAATAAGTTTCGTTTAACACTAAGGTAACGACAAGCTCTCAAAATGAAGTGAGCTTGTCGTTTTAAAATAAGAGGAAAATTTGAAACAACTGTATTCCAGCGTTTTCGCCCTGCTTTGTCTGTTTTGCTTGAATAGAGCATTTGCCCTTGACTTTCCGTATTCTGAATGGAATCTTGCTAATTATGAAGGTGCTTATGCTTCCTTTAATGAAGGCTTTGTTTCTGTTGCCGATGGCGGCTCTGATTACTGGCATGTTCAACTGACTCGTAGCAATATCGAATTACAGGCTGGTAAGACATACGAAGTCAAGTTTTACCTACAGGGTGTTAGTGCTCGCCGCTATGTAGAAGTCCGAATCGGGCGCGATGGTTTCCCTTATGATGCTTTCGCCGAATTCGGTGAAGTTGCGGCGACCGTAAACGGACGAACCGTAACAAAGACTTTCACGATGCAGTCGGGCAATGTCAGCAACGCCCGATTTGAATTCAATCTTGGTAAAAATTCCGGGACGGTTTATCTTTCTGATGTCAGTCTGAATTGCCTTGACTGCGGCTCGAACCAAAACATAGGCGGAAGCAATTCTTATGCAACATTGGCAGGTGATTGGGGATACGTTGTCGTTGCCGACATGGTCGATTTCCGTGATAATTCCATGTCCTTGGGCGATGTATTCGGTCAAAATCTTGAACTTGGGGTGGATTCCAAGATTTACGGTAATGTCGATGCTTCGAGTCATTGTTTCTTGCGTGAACGTGCGAACATCAGCGGTGATTTGCGTTATACTAGCCAATGCGAGGAACAAAACGGAGTTGTCGCCAAGACAAAGAGTGAAGCTGCTCTTTCAAAACCTGTTGTCGGCATTCCGAACATCGTTGCGGGGATAACTCCAATTTCTGTTGGACTTGACCAGAACGTTACGGTATCGCCGAGTAATTACGGAGCGTTCTACGCCAATGCAAGGTCTAAGGTCCATTTGTCATCGGGTTCTTATACTTTCCAGAATATCTTTACGGAACCTGACGCCGAGTTTGCGTTTGACTTGACTTCCGGCCCAATTACAATAAATGTCTTGGGAAATGTCCGCTTCGGCGACCGAAACACGTTCTCCATTACGGGCGGAAACCCCAGTGAAATCTTGTGGAATGTTGCTGGTGAGAATGTTGATATGGGAACGGACGGCTTGTATTTTGGAAAATTCGTCGCACCGTCTGCATTTGTACGCATTCCGTCGCGTTCGCACCTTGTCGGTGCCGTGTATGCCAACAAATTCCAGATAGAACCGCAATCGACCGTTTCACAGGAACCCCGAGCGACCGAAATCTCCCACAGTGAGGAACATTTCGGACCGTTCTTTGAACCTGGAGTATTCCGCTATGTTTCTCAACTGCCGTTTTCCGCATCTGCCATCGAAATGTTTGTCTATGCGGATAACGCCCAATTCAAGGTGAACGGCGAAACATCGGCAACGGTCGAACTTCCGTCTTCTAATGTAACCGCAAACATCTCGCTTACCAGGAACATGATTTCGGGCTTCCCCGCCGAAGCGTTCAGTAGCAGTTATGTATTCAACTTTACCAAGAGTGCAAACTACCGTATCTTCTGGAATCCGCAAACCCAGTGCAAGCAGGGGTGCGACGGAACTACCGCAGCGACTGCCGTTGGCGACTTTGCGACCGTTGTCGAAACAGCCAAGGCGACAGGCCGCGAAATCAACATGGCGGGTGGCGTTTGGAATGTGGCCGACAACTTTACAGACGGAGTAGTTCCTTGGAAAGTCGGTTTCGAACTGGTCGGATACAAGGGTGACATTTGGGATTTGAATTCTGAAAAAGAGCTCCCGCTTTTGAATATGGGCGGAAACACTCATGTGGAAATCGAAGGCCGTTCTCCACGCAGCATTGTCGGTCTTCGCCTTGAAAATGGATTTAATGCCGAAAACGGTGGAACAATCCATTCCGACAACCAGAAACTGCTTTTGAAAAACATCGTTATCGCAAAGTCTGAATCAAACAAAAACGGCGGAGCCTTGGCAACAAGTGATTCCTTGTATCTCGAAACAGTTCACTTTACACAGAATACATCGAAAGGAAATGGCGGTGCAATTTCTGCTCAAGGTGAAATCAGTATGCTTAATGTAATCTATTTGAGCAATACGACTGCTCTTAACGGTGGAGCCGTAAATCTTTTAGGTGGCAACACTTACATCGGTAATGCAATTTTCTATGACAACCATGCTGCGGACAATGGCGGTGCAATCAACAATGATGGCGCAATCCTGAATATTTGGAATGCGACATTCTTCGCAAATGTCGCCACGACAAAAAATGGAGCGATATCTGGCAAGGCTAAAGGCTCTATAGGCAACAGCATTTTCTGGAAGAATACAACGGCAACATGCACAGGAGAGTGTGCGGAAGAAGTCGTCGCCGGCTATAGCGCAACAAATTCATCTTTCTCGAAAAACTACGCAGGAACAAACATCTACATCGGCGACCCCAAACTCGCAAACGAAAATAACCCTGCCGGAGAAAATGAATACATGAATTACGACGCGGGAATCAATCTTGATCAAAAGTCAAACCTATTGAAAGCTGGCGTAAAGAACAATTTCGCTCCACAATACGACATATTAGACATGGAGCGTGAAGACAACGCAATCGCTTTGGGGCCTTATGCAAACGCAATGCCATCAAAGAATGCAACATTTGGTGTATTGGATGAAGATGGCAGTGTGGTAGCGCTCAAACCCGCCATTCCTTTAATTAGTGCAATAATGGGAATACAACACAGAAAGTATCTTATCAGTTCTTCTTATGCTAGAGTTTGGAAGGCGACTATAGATAGAAATAAAAAAACGAAAAATTTAAACCAAGCGCATGTCAAGTTATGGGTAAAAGACAAAGATGGAAACAAACGAACCAAAGACCCCGTTGTGGAATTTGATGTTTTTCGCAATGGAGATGAAAATGGCCAATGCGTTTTCCAGACAATGACCAAAGATAAAGGAAAACCAATATTGTTCTCTAAGCGCTTAGAAGATGCCGGTGAATACGACGAAGCTATCGTAATTTACATGGGTGAAGTTACAGATTATTTCTATTACGAAGCAAAGGAGAAGTAGTCGATTATGAAAATTTTGAAATTCTTTTTTTCGTCACTCTGCGTTTTTATTTTACAAGCTTGCGACGATGATGGTTCCGCCAAAGATGATGTGTTGACATCTCTTTGTAAGGAAGACCCGAATAATCCAAGTTGTTCAGATTTAACTATATTTCATGAGTTGCCAGATTACTTTAATGATTATTTGTCAAGTTCTTTTAATGATGGTGATGTTATAGATTATCATTGGTCCGAAACCATTGCGTGGTATCTTGAACCCCAAAATGAGTCTCATCGACATAAATACGGATTTGACATGGATCCATATGCCATTTGTAGCAAATGCAGCGATGCTGTTGCTCGTGGAAGGGATGTATACATGTCTGTAAAAAGAGGTGAAGAAACATATGTAACTATTAGAGTTGATAAAAATGAAAAAGACAAATATCGCTTTATAAATATTTCTGATGGAAAGATAGATGATAGTCGGGTTTTAAAAAAAGGCTCCGACGTGTGTTCAGATGCTGATGAAATTACTGATAGATTTTGTGCAAAAGACATAAAACTTCCTGCGGGAGATTACGGAGTCTACCATTATAATAGTAAAACAAAAGATTACGAAGACAGGCAAAGATACTTGCATATTATAGCTTATGACGAAAAAACAAAACAAATTGACTACGTTGAGTTTGGAGATGAAAGTGAACCTGGATGTATGAAGAATGGTGTTAATGGGTGTTACACAAAAAGAATGGTTGAGGTTAGATTCAATGAAATCATGGCTCAAGCAGTTGTAAGTGCGGGAAAAACGGGTTTCACGAAGCATAATCCCGATTACATAGGTCTTGATGAAAATTTTACAATTGATTTAACGGAATCAATGAATGCGACAATATCAGACGACAACCCAATTATATCCTCTTTAGCTAATCGGATTGAAAATTCGGAAAAATATGGTTTTGCAAAGGAAAAACAAAAATTTGATAAGGCTTATGCTAATTTGGTTGACGATTATTGCGTAAATCATAGTGATGTGTGTAAATTTACTGAATCAACAAGTTTGGTTAATAAAAAAATCACTGGAGAGGAATTTTATAGAACCAATTATGCTGTAGAATGCGGTAGTGAGGAATGCTGGAATTTATGGACTAATTTTGATTTTGCCTTAGAAGACAAAAAGAAAGCGCAAAAAACATTTGAATCGAAACATTTAGCTTTAGCAATAAATCGAATGCGCCTTTTATGGAGAGTACAAGGCAGAAATGACGATATTGTAGTACTCAACAATTATGCCGTATTTAACGAAGCACTTGATATGATGGAAACTGAAAAAAAATTGCAAGTTGAAATCATTCGTGATGGAGAAACGGTGGGTTCCAAGACATATCTTGAATTTCAGCGTCCCACCGGCGATGGTGAATTTGTAGCCAAAGTTGGAAAAATTTTAGAAAAAAGTAAATATTACAATATTGTTGCTGACGTTCTCCCTTTTATACCTGATCCTAACTACGATCCTTCACAAGGATTTGCTGCACAAATAACTCAATCGTTTACTAATGATGTTTCGCCATTTGAAGTAATTGGCGGCATTGCATTTGCTACACATTTAGATGGGACCGCTTCATATAATACGATAGTTCATGAAATTGGACACACCTTTGGACTCACGGATTTATATATGGCTCCAGACGATCCGACAATCCCTGAAAATTATAAAAAAGCAGATTTAAAAGCATCATTTGCTTTTAACGAATCGAATGTCATGTCCTATAAAATTCCAACGGGAAAACGCATTAGACACAGATCTCTGCTTATTACCCCAACAGGAGAAAATATGCAGTTGTATTACAAGGATAAAAGTGGAAACCGTATTTTTGTAACAGAGCGTCAATGGGACTGCATTCGTTCCAGCAAGGATTGTAACACATTATGAAAAAAATATTCATTTATATATCAATAATATCTTCTATTACGTTTGCAACAACAAACCTATATGAAGTTGATGGTTCAAAAGTAGATAACATTAAACGAACTAAAGGTCCTAAGGCTTTAGTTAAAACTAAACACATACAAAAAGATTATAGCACAAACTCTGTTTACGCTATTCAAGATTCTCTTTATGTTTCTTTAAAAGATTCTATTTCGTGGCTTGAAATGGAAAAAAATAAAGATTACACAATTTGCATTGATGATGTACGTGATGGCTTTTGGAAGTCGCCAAACATTTTTGTGAAAAAGAAAGAAAACTGCATTTTGCTAAATTCAGGGAATCTTGTAAAATCAAACCGTATTCAATATGTGACGCAAATAGGCAATGTTTTCACTTTCAATCTTCTTGTGGGAATGAAATATATTGATTTGTCGACTCAAGAACACTTAATCGGAACTGATTTGCACTGTTCACGAACGAGATCTGGCAATTGCATCTATAATGATCCCGTAAGGCATGAGCGTATAGATAAAATTCTTGCTGTTGATAAATATAAGGTTACAGAGTGTGAATTCGTCCAAGCTTTGTGGGATTCGATTCCTGCACAAGAAAATAAAAATTTAGATGACAACAATAATTTTTGGATCGAAAAGAAAAAAAATATGAAAAAAAGTGGAAAATGCGATGCTCACGATTCTGCAGCAACGCGTATTCACTTGTATCATGCATTTCTATATGCAAATGTTAGGAGTTTACGAGATGGTTTTAAGCCAGTATATTCCTTAAAAAAAACGGAATCGCAAAAAAAATCTTTTGACAACAAAGACGGATCGTTTAATATTGATGGAACAAGTTTTTTTGTTAATGTTGCAGAAAATATAAATGTGATGATTGACAAGAATGCTGATGGCTATCGTTTACCGTATTACGATGAATGGACTGCATTGTCTAGAGGTAGTGCGGGAACGTATGGAGAAGGAAACTTAAATGATTCTACAAGAAAAGCACAATATGCTTGGTTTGGTATTCGGGAAAGTGATGATTTTTATTCAACTTTGGATAGCACTAAATTTGAAAATCAAATCATTTTAAAACATTCATGCGGCCTGTGGAAACAAAGATCTCGCCCTGTGGGAATGTTAAAGCCCAATGATTACGGCTTGTACGATATGCTAGGACTTGTTTGTGAAAGAGTAATGTTACCAGGCAAAAGTTTATTCCATAATGAGGTTTCCTCTTGTAAAGGAGGCTTTTTAACATCATCTTTTGAAGAATTAAATGTAAGAAATCACTGTGATGATGATGGTTTTGCAAGCAAGTTGTACCAAGGATTGCGCCTTGTTCGTCAAATTAAGTAGTTCTAGAAAGGCTACAACAATTCAAAAATAGTTTTCCCTAAATTTCAAAGGTTCCGCAGTTCTTGGTAAAACTGCGTAATTTTTATTTTGGAGAACTTTAGGGCGGGTGGGCGAGGCAAGCCGGGTGTTGCGGGCTGGCGTTTGAAGCCCGCTTCGAAGGGGTGGAGAGCAACGCAGTGCGAACCAGGGGGAGTCTTCCCCCTATAAAAAAGTAAATATCCCGGATTGTTTCCGGGATTTTTCGTTTGTTGACGGTTTGTCCATAGAAAAACGAGCCTTTTTTTGATGATTTGGGCGATTTGAGGGTAATTTTAGAGTATTGCAAAAGGAGTGTGAAATGGATATCAAGAAGATTTCCGAGTTTTTGACCCCAGCCCTTTGGCTTGCGGGTGGGCTGATGATGCTTGCAACAGTTGCAAACGCAGCACCGGACCCGAACTTCCACATTTACATTGCGTATGGCCAGTCCAACATGGAAGGCAACGCGACAAACTTCGACAAGAATGTCGATGGCAAGGAACATCCTCGCGTAAAGATGTTCGCAACGACGTCTTGCAGTAACCTTGGTCGCCCGACGGTGGGCGAGATGTACCCGGCAGTGCCTCCGATGTTCAAGTGCAACCAGGGCCTTTCTCCGGCAGACTGGTTTGGCCGCCACATGGCAGACTCCTTGCCCGATGTGACAATCGGTATTATTCCGGTGGCGCAGGGTGGCACGAGTATCCGCTTGTTCGACCCCGATGACTACAAGGCCTATATTGCATCTGCTGCTGATTGGCTCCAGAGCGGCGTGAAGGCTTACGGTAACGACGGTAACGCTATGGGCCGAATCATCGAAGTCGCGAAAAAGGCCCAGGAAAAGGGCGTTATCAAGGGTATCATTTTCCACCAGGGCGAAACCGATGGCGGCATGAGCAACTGGGAACAGATTGTCAAGAAGACTTACGAATACATGCTCGCGCAGCTGGGCCTTAAAGCCGAAGAAACCCCGTTTGTCGCCGGCGAAATGGTGGACGGCGGTTCTTGCGCGGGCTTTAACAGCCGCGTGCACAATCTTTCCAAGTACATCGTCAACTTTGGCGTGGCAAGCTCCAAGGGCTACGGAAGTAAGGGCGACGGCCTCCACTTTACCGTAGAAGGCTACCGCGGCATGGGGCAGCGTTACGCCCAGGAAATGCTGAAACTGGTGAATGTGACTCCGGTGGATCCTGAACCGCAGACTCCGTTCAAGGGAGAAGCTCTTGCGATTCCGGGCAAGATTGAGGTCGAAGATTTCGATATTCCGGGTAAGGGCCGGAACGAAGACGGTACCACCAACGATTCTTACAGCGACGATAGCGAAAACCACGGCGATTCCGACTACCGCAAGGATACCGGCGTAGACCTTTACAAGAAGGCTACCGGAATTGCCGCCGGTTACAACACTACCGGCGACTGGCTCGAATGGACGGTCAATGTTGCCGAAGCTGGCGATTACACCGCTGCCGCTTCTGTCGCTACCGAAGGTGAAGGCGCCTTTACGCTTTCTATCGACGGCAAGTCCATTGGCGAATTTACGGTCACGGGTTCTAGCTACGATGATTTCACCGAAGTCAAGCAGAAGGTGACTCTCCCGGCCGGTAAGCATATCCTGCGCATGGATGTGACGCAGCAATACTTTGATATCGACTACATCAGTTTCTCGACGGAGCAGGATCCTTGCGATGGTTGCGAAGCACCTTGTGCCGATTGCAACACAAAGATTGCCGACGTGCGTCTGAACATGCCGACCGAAGCCGAAAACTTCCGCCTTTTCGACATGAACGGTACCTATCTTGGCGTGGTCCGTGCGACGGGCAAGGCGGAACTCCGCAAGAATGCCGCTAACCTGGTCAAGCGTGGCGGATCCTACATGGCGAAGTCTATGAACGGCCGCACGATGATGATTCAGGTGGCAAAATAGGCATTTTGGATGATTTTAAGAATTGAATGCTGAGACCCGCCTAAAAAGGCGGGTTTCTTGTTTATTTTTCATTACCTTTTGTTGACTATTTATCCATAAATCTTGGCGTTTTTCGCGTGAAATCGGCGTTTTTTGAGGATAATTTTAGAGTATTGCATAAGGAGTGTGTTATGGACCTTAAAAAAGTCTCTGAATTTTTAACCCCGGCCCTGTGGCTTGTTGGCGGGCTCATGATGCTTGCGTCGCTTGCCAGTGCGGCGCCGAACCCCAATTTCCATATTTATATCGCTTACGGCCAGTCGAACATGGCCGGTAACGGCGATATCGTCCCTTCCGAAGACCAGGACAAGTACAAGGAAAAGTTCCTGATGCTCGCCTCGCATAACGCAAACGCGAGCCAGCGCAGCGGCAAGACGAATCAGTCTATCAAGACGGGCGAATGGTACACCGCGATTCCCCCGATGTTCCACCCCTTTGAAAACCTTTCTCCGGCAGACTACTTCGGCCGCGCTATGGTGGATTCCCTGCCGGGCGTTACCGTGGGTATTATTCCGGTCGCTATCGGTGCGGTGAGCATCCGCGCCTTCGACAAGGACCAGTACGAAAGCTATTTCAAGGGCGACGGCAAGGACATCATGAGCTGGGGCTGGCCCAAGGATTACGACAACAATCCTCCGGGACGCATTCTGGAACTCGCCAAGAAGGCTAAGGAAGTGGGCGTCATCAAGGGCTTCATCTTCCACCAGGGCGAAAGTGACGGCACTGATGCTAACTGGCGCAAGACCGTTTACAAGACCTACAAGGACGTGATTGATGCGCTTGGCTTGGACGAAAATGAAGTGCCGTTTGTGGCGGGCGAACTGCTGCAGGAAGGCAACAACTGCTGCTCTAGCAAGAACAGCGGCATTGCGCAACTCAAGCAGAATTTTAAGAAGTTCGGGCTTGCCTCTTCCAAGGGCTTGCAGGGTAACGGCAAGGACCCGTACCACTTTGGGCGCGCAGGCGTGATTGAACTCGGCAAGCGCTACTGCTCAGAGATGCTCAAACTTATTGACAAGACGATTGATCCGGATGCTCCGCCGGTAAACCTGGTGGACCCGAGCCAGTCTACGGTTCCTGACGAACCGCCCGAGGAATATGGCCCCTACACCGACCCGATTGAAATCCCGGGCAAGGTGCAAGCTGAGAACTACAACAAGGGCGGTGCCGACAAGGCTTATTACGATTTGAGCAAGGGCAACGAAGGCGGCAAGCTTCGTAAGGACGATGTGGATATTTATCAGCCGAACATGGGCATTGTCGTGGGCCACTGCCAGAAGGGCGAATGGCTCAAGTACACCGTGAACGTGGCCGCCGACGGCGAATACGAGATTTCTGCCAACGTGGCGGGCGAGAACGGAACCGGTAGCTTGACGCTTTATATGGATGACCAGCCTATCGGTACCGAGATGGTCAATGCCGGAAACGGCTTTGATTCGTTCGAAGTTGTAAGCGGCGGCAAGGCTAGCCTGAAGGCGGGCGAACACGAACTGAAACTCGAAATCACGAACGACTGGATAGACATTGACTATGTTGAATTCAAGGCCGCCAAGAATGACGAACCTCCGAGCAAGATTGGTGCAATTCACTTGAACATGACCGAAGCCGAAAGCAATTTTAACCTGTTCGATATGCAGGGCAAGCATGTGGCTAGCTTCAAGGCCTCTGGCATGGATGCTGCAGTCCGCATGGTCAAGGGCGGTGTCAAGGGTATTCGTCAGGGAGTGTATTTGGTTCGCTCTGCAAGCAAGATGGGCATCAAACAAAAGGTGGTGACTTATGAAAAGTAATGAAATTACAATTATCAAGCAGATTGCGTTTTTCTCGGTAGTCGCGGTCGTGCTCGGATTCCTTTACGGTTAGGACTTAAACTCTCTCTCTTTGTTTTGCACCCCTGAATAAGGGGTGTTTTTCATTTTATTGGCGAAAAGGATTGACAATTTGTCAAAGGATAATGTGCGCGGGAATGGTAAAAAGGGCCTTTTTTAGGGTAATTTTACTATGAAGAAATTTACATGGGCGGTGGTGCGCCCACAAAAGGAGTACTAACATGGGATGGTTTAAAAGTTTGGGCATTGCCCTCGCTAGTTCTTGTGCAGTTTACGCTGTAACAGTCAATAACCCGATTATGTACGTCGATAGCCCGGACCCCTCGATTGTCCGCGTTGACGATGCCTATTACATGGTCACGACGACCATGCACTTTGCGCCGGGTGTGCCGGTTTTCAAGAGCACGGATTTGGCGCAGTGGCGCACTGTGGGTTATGCCTACCAGACGCTTGCCAACAATGACCAGCAGAATTTGAATGGCGGCAAGGATGCCTACGGTAAGGGTTCCTGGGCATCGAGCATCCGCTACCACAAGGGATTTTTCTACGTGCTGACCCCGTCTTACACGACGGGCAAAACTCATTTGTACAAAACCGCCGACGTTGAAAACGGCCCATGGTCCGAAGTGCAGCTCCCGTTCTACCATGACCCTTCTTTGTTCTTTGATGACGATGGCACCGTGTGGGTGTTCTACGGCAGTGGTGACCAGATTAGCTACGTGCAGTTGAACGATGATGCTAGCGGCGTGAAGGCTGGTGGCCGTAGCGGTAAGCTTGGCGGCGTGAGCGTGAACCAGGCGACCGGCAAGAGCAGCTATATCGTGCAGCAGGAAGGCTCGCACATGGAAAAGGTAAACGGCGAATACTATCTGTTCACGATTTCTTGGCCGAACGGTTCCTGCCGTACCGAAGTGGTTTACCGTTCTAAGAACCTCTTGAGCGGATATACAGGAAGAGTTTTCCTCTCTGATAACGGTGTTGCGCAGGGTGGCATTTTCGATACTCCCGATGGCAAGTGGTATGCGCTTTTGTTCCGCGATTCCGGTCCGGTTGGTCGTATGTCGCACTTGGTCCCGATGGAATGGAAGGATGGCTGGCCCGTGCCCACGAGCGGCTCCAAGGCTCCTTCGACAATCGACTTGCCGGAATCTCCGCTTCCGGGCTATGGCATGGTCACCAGCGACGACTTTGAATCTGGCGAACTGGCTCTCGAATGGCAGTTTAACCATAACCCCGACAACAAGAATTGGAGCTTGTCTGCAAATCCGGGTTACTTCCGCATTACAACAGGCCGCACCGATAGCCGCGTCGTGAATGCAAAGAATACGATTACCCAGCGTTCCTTTGGCCCAAAGAGTTCTGGCCGTACGCTTGTGGATGGCAAGGGTATGAAGGATGGCGATATTGCGGGTCTCGTGGCCTTGCAGGATGACAAGGGCTTTGTGGCTCTCGCAAAGGAAAACGGTAGCTACAAGGTGGTGATGTACACTGGAAACAAGGACGGTGAAAGCCTGAAGGATAGCAAGGCCATTTCGGGTTCCAAGGTTTACTTGCGTATCGATTTTGACTTGCCGATTGACCGCGGTACCGCATACTTCTATTACAGTACCGATGGCAATACCTGGACAAAGATTGGTAGCGACGTAAAGCTCAATTACGACTTGCACATGTTCGTGGGCGTGCGTTGGGGCCTCTTCAACTTTGCGACCAAGCAGGCCGGTGGTTACGCAGACTTTGATTGGTTCAAGGTCGGTACCGACGTGAACGATGAAATTTATCTCGATGGCGCTGGCTCTGAACCTGTTCCGCAGACTCCGTTCTGCGCTGCTGGTGAAAATTGCCCTGCCGTTGCGCTCCCGGGCAAGATCGAAGCAGAAAACTTCGACGTTCCGGGCAAGGGTAAAGATGGCACCTCTTACTATGACGCCGATTCCGAAAACCACGGCGATAGCGATTACCGCAAGGGCACGGGCGTTGACCTTTACAAGAAGGCGACCGGCGTCATTGTGGGCTACAACAGCGAAGGCGACTGGCTCGAATACACCGTGAACGTAAAGGATGCAGGTGATTACACCATGTTCGCGGCTGTTGCTGCGGCTGGCTCTACCTCGAGCTTCAAGCTCTCCTTGGATGGCAAGGACATTACCGAAGAAATCGCGGTGCCGGCAGCAAGCTCCGGCGAAGAGAATTACGACGATTACAACAAGGTGAAGGCCAATGTAACGCTCCCTGCTGGCGAACATGTGCTCCGCTTTACGGTTACTGGCGCTTGGCTCGATATTGACTACTTCACATTCGTGAAGGGCGCAAACGCTACGGACCCGGAACCGATTGATCCGACGGGTATCGCAAATGCAGTGCGCTACGATGTGCAGGCCGAACAGGTTTACCGCGTATATGGCCTGAACGGAAACTTTGTGGGCTCCGTGTTTGCGACAAGTGCAAGCGAGGCTCAGTCTAAGGTGCGCGCTATGGTTTCGGAAAAGGGCGTGTACCTGATTAGGGCGAAGAATGGGATGGTTCATCGCTTTACGGTAACGAAGTAAGGACCCGTAAAAAAGGAGCGAAGGATGTTTGGTATGAAAAATTTGGGCAAGGTGGTGCTTGCCTTCGCAAGTGTTGCGCTGCTTACGGGTCATGCTGTTGCTGACAACATAACTGTTGACGGAAAATCCCGCAGCATGCTCGTGTATGCTCCGTCGGGAATCGAAAAGAATCGTCCGCTCATCATTCAAATGCACGGCATGAACCAAGATGCCCCCTACCAGAAGAATGCGGCGAAGTGGGAATCCATTGCCGATACCGCGCGCTTTGTGGTGGTGTTCCCCAACGGCGAAAATAAGGCCTGGGACATCGGTGGCAATAAAGACATCAATTTTATCAAGGCCATCATCAACGAGATGTATAGCAAGTACGGTATCGACAAGAACCGCGTGTACGTTTCAGGCTTCTCGATGGGCGGCATGATGAGCTACCATGTGGCAAACAAGATGGGCGACCAGATTGCGGCCATCGCGCCTGTTTCGGGCGGAGGTGGAGTGAATTCTCCCAAGCGCGCCATGCCGATTATGCATACGCACGGTACCACCGACGACGTGGTGAATTATAACAGCACCGTGAATACCTTGAAGGGCTGGGTCAATGCGCAAAAATGCTCCAGCAATTCGCAGAAGATCAAGCCGTATCCGTCGACCAAGCCGGGCTCTGCCGCATCGCTTGAAATCTGGAGCGGCTGCACCGATGGCGTCGAAGTTCGCCTGCTGACTATTGATGGCAAGGGCCACTGGTATTCCATGGACGAAGCCGTGAGCGTGAACACAAGCGTGGAAATCTGGAATTTTGTGAAGAACTACTCGCTGGACGGTTCCAGCATTACTCCGCCGACCCCTGCGATTGTCGTTCCCACGAACCGCGAAGAAGTCTTTAACGGAGGCTTTGATTCGAGCGCCGTGGCTTGGGACTTGCAGACGCATGGTGACGCTCAGGCCAGCGGCGATGCAAAAGATGGCAAGTACAAACTCGATATTTCGGCAATCGGCACACAGAATTATCAGGTGCAGCTGATCCAGCACGACTTGCGCCTTGTAAAGGACCAGTGGTACGAAATCAGTTTTGATGCCAGTGCAAGTGCTGCCCGTACGCTCGAAGTCAACGTGGAACAGCATAATGACCCGTGGGCGAGCTACCTCAAGGAAAAGCAGAATTTTGAAATTGGAACAGATGTGAAGAACTTCAAGTTCAATTTCCAGATGACAGCCGCAACGGATACCAACAGCCGCTTGAGCTTTAATGCGGGCGCTGCGACGGGCTCGCTCACCTTGGATAATGTGGTGCTTAAAAAGATCGATGCCCCGACGGATCCGGAATTGACTGGCATTGCACCGAAAATGGGCTCGGTTGTCGCTGCTACCGCCGAATATGCGGTATATAGCCTCTCCGGCAAACGCCTCGGAACGGTAAAAATTCGCCATGCGACGGAAACGGAGACTTTGTTGAAGGCCAAATTCGGGAAGGGCGTCTACATGCTCCGTAGCGAGAACGGCAAAAAGACCTTGTTCCATGTTAAATAAAAACGGTCGCTTTTATCGGTAAAAATTGCTGAAATTCGCTTAAATTCAGAAATAATATGACAAACGGCATTGACAAATAGTCAACGCCGTTTTGCTTTTCTGGGTGAGTTTTCCCTTTTTTTAAGAATATTTTTTTAGGTGTAAATATCATCATGGAGTGATGAAGATGTTTGGCTTAAAAAAATACTCGTTCGGCGGGGCTATCGCCCTTGCTTTTTGTGGTTTGGCCTCTCAGGCCTTTGCGCATCCCGATAGTTTGGTGCTTACACCCCCGCTGGGGTGGAACAGCTGGAACGTATTCCACGAAAACATCAACGAAAAACAGATTCAGGAAATCGCCGATGCCATGGTGTCTTCTGGCTTGAAGGACGCGGGCTACATTTACCTGAACCTCGACGACAACTGGATGGATACCAAGCGCGATGCCCAGGGTAACCTCCAGAATAATCCGAAAACCTTCCCGAGTGGCATGAAGGCCATTGCCGATTACGTGCATGCGAAGGGCCTTAAGTTCGGCCTTTACGGCGACCGCGGCAAACGTACTTGCCACCATTACAACAGCAAATGGGATAGCCAGAGCGGTTCCAACGGTCACGAAGAACAGGATGCTAAGAAACTCGCCGAATGGGGCGTTGACTACTGGAAGTACGACAACTGCGATTCTGACCCGAATACCCAGGAAAAAGATTACACCGCCATGTCCAAGGCCCTCCGCAATTCCGGACGCGACATCGTGTTCAGCATTTGCATGTGGGAATACAAGGAGTGGATGCCGAAAATCGCCAACCTCTGGCGTACCACTTTCGACATTGGCCCCGAATGGATTTCTACCTCCTGGTATCGCGGCGTCTACGAAATTATCGATGCCAACAACAAGTACTGGCAGATTGCAAAACCCGGCCACTGGAATGACCCGGACATGCTCGAAGTGGGCAACAGGGGCCTCTCTTACGAAGAACAACGCTCCCAGATGACGATGTGGTCTATTATGGCCGCTCCCATCATGATCAGTTCTGACGTGCGCAGCATGAGTAACGAGACTAAGGAACTCTACCTGAACAAGGACATGATTGCCATCAACCAGGATTCCCTGGGCGTTCAGGGCCACCGCATCTCTGACAAGCAGGGTAAGCAGGTTTGGACCAAGCCCTTGAAGAATGGCGACCTTGCCGTGGCACTCCTCAATAACAACAACTCTACTCAGACTGTGGAATGCAACTTTGCAGACATTGGCGTAGAAGGCGAAGTGGAAGTTCGCGATGCCTGGAAAAAGAAGGATCTGGGCCCGCTTTCGCACGTTTCTATCGAACTTCCGGCTCACGGCTCGGCACTCCTCCGCTTGGTTTTAAAGCCGGTTCCGCGCGCTCCGTTCAAGGGCGAAGCTCTCGCTATTCCGGGCAAGATCGAAGTCGAAGATTTCGACATTAACGGCGTGGGCCAGGGCAATACCACCTATAACGAAAGCGATACCGAAAACCACGGCGATTCTGACTATCGCCCGGGTACCGGAGTCGACCTTTACAAGAAGGCGTCTGGCATCATTGTCGGTTACAACCAGGCGGGCGAATGGCTTGAATACACCGTGAAGGTGGCAAAGACCGGAACTTACGCCATGAACGCCTCCGTTGCCTCTGCCAACAGCACGTCAAGCTTTAAGCTCTCTATGGACGGCAAGGACATTACCGAAGAAATCGCAGTGCCTGCAGCAACCGCCGGTGAAGACAACTATGACGAATACAATACGGTCGAAGCCAAGGTCAGCCTGACCGAAGGCGAACACATTCTCCGCTTCACGGTTACCGGCGACTGGATGGACATTGACTATATCGAGTTCTGCGAGGGCGAAACCTGCAATACCACGGGCTTGCGCAAGTCAATTCCCGCGGCAGTGCGCAACACCAATTCTCCGCGACTCCTCAAGAAGGGCAATGCCATGTTCATCGAAAAGAACGGCAAGCGCTTTGACCTGACGGGTCACCGCATCAAGTAATTTGCTACTCCAAAATCACTCCTAAGAAAGAGAGGCTCCGCTAGCGATAGCGGGGCTTTTTACATACGTCTCACTCGCGTTGTTGTCGCGTTTTGTTGGCATCGTTTTTGCGACTTGATTACATCTTTGACTATTGAAATTTCTGCAAAGGTATTTGGCTTTGAAGGGATGAAAATCGTTGGTGCAAGATATAATTTTATAAAGGATAAATTGGTTTAAAAAAGGATGGTATAAGATGTTTGGAATCAATACAAAAAAAATCGCTTGCGTTACCCTTGCTGTGGTAGGAGGTCTCGTCACTCAAGGGTATTCGCAAGACGTTCTTTATCCTGATATGTTCGCGTTGAACGAAGTTCAACTGCTTGACGGTCCGTTAAAAGAACGCCAAGACTTGAACGTAGAAACCCTGCTGAGTTACGACGTGGACCGCCTTCTGGCGCCGTTCTACGAAGAAGCGGGCATGCGGCCGAAAGCATCCAAGTTCCCGAACTGGGCTGGTTTGGACGGGCATGTGCTCGGGCATTACCTGAGTGCACTTGCGATGCATTACGCCGACAATGACGACATTCAGGTTAAAGAACGGTTGGAATATGTCTTGAAAGAACTCAAAACCATTCAGGACCAGAATTCCAAGGACAACAACTTCAAGGGCTACATTAGCGGCGTGCCCAACGGCAAAAAGATGTGGCTCAGCATGAAGAGCGGAAATGCCGGTGCCCAGAACGGCTATTGGGTGCCGTGGTACAATATCCACAAGCTCTATGCGGGCCTCCGCGATGCCTACATTTATGCAGGCTATGAACAGGCTAAGACCATGTTCTTGGCTCTTTGCGACTGGGGCATTACGATTACGAACGGCCTTGACGATTCCAAGATGCAGCAGATGCTCGGCACTGAACACGGCGGCATGCCCGAAGTTTACGCCGACGCCTACAAGCTCACGAACGATACGAAGTATTTGAATGCGGCTAAGAAGTGGTCGCACCAGTGGCTTTTGAATCCGATGTCGCAAGGCAATGACAACTTGACGAACGTGCATGCGAATACACAGGTGCCGAAAGTCGTCGGTTTTGCGCGAATTGCGGAACTCTCTGGCGATGAAAAGTACAAGAAAGGCTCCGAGTTCTTTTGGCAGACGGTTGTGAACAAGCGCAGTATCGCTATTGGCGGTAACAGCATTTCGGAACATTTCCCGGCGCTCAACAACCATAAAAAGTTTGTCGAAGAACGCGAAGGACCGGAATCTTGCAATACTTATAACATGCTCAAGTTGACGGAACGCCTGTTCAATATGGACCATAGCGCCAAGCAGGCGGATTTCTATGAACGCGCGCTCTTTAACCATATCTTATCCACAATACATCCAAAACATGGCGGGTACGTGTACTTCACTCCTGCACGTCCCCGCCATTACCGCGTGTATTCCAAGGTGAATGCAGCCATGTGGTGCTGCGTGGGTTCGGGCATGGAAAACCCGGCAAAGTACAACCAGTTTATTTACACCAAAGACGGCGACAAGCTTTACGTGAACCTCTTTGCCGCATCCATCTTGAATTGGAAGGCCAAGAACGTGCAAATCAAGCAAGAGACCGCATTCCCGAAGGGTGAAAGTTCCAAGTTCACCGTTACCGGCTCCGGCTCTTTCGACATGCAGATTCGTCACCCGTACTGGGTCAAGGAAGGCGAATTCAAGGTGATCGTCAACGGTGACACTGTGGTGAAAAAGTCTGACCCTTCGAGCTACGTGTCGGCCGGAAAATCTTGGAAGACTGGCGATGTAATCGAAGTACTTTACCCGATGTACACGCATGTCGAAGAATTGCCCAACGTGTCTGACTACGTGGCACTTTTGCATGGCCCGATCGTGCTTTCTGCAAAAACGGGAACCGCTAACCTGAACGGCCTCGTGGCCGATGACGGTCGCTGGAGCCATATTGCCTCGGGCGCGCTCGAATCCCTTGATCAGGCCCCCATGCTTGCAAGCAAGAAAGAAGATATTCCCTCGAAGCTTGAACCTGTGAAGGGCGAACCGTTACACTTTAAGGCCCCGTACTTGTTTGCGAACAAGAAAGACGGCAGCCTGCTTCTGGAGCCTTTCTACGAGGTGCATGACGCGCGCTACATGATGTACTGGATGGTGCTTACGGACCCCTCGATTCTGGAACGCCTGAAAAAGGAACAGGAAGAAGCCCTGGCGCTCGACGAGAAAACGGTTGACAAGGTGGCCCCTGGCGAGCAGCAACCCGAAGTGGATCACCAGATGAAAACCGAAAATACGACCTCCGGCACGGCAAACGGTGAATTCTACCGCGACGCGGGCAAGTGCAATGCGGGCGACGGCGGCATGATCAGCTACGTGCTCGAAACCAATAGCGAAGATTCCTTGAGCCTGATGGTTCGCTATTGGGGCAACGAAGGCTGCTCCCGTACCTTTGATATCATGATCGACGGCGAAAAGCTCACGACCGAAAGCATCGAGGGCAAGTGGAACAAGAAGGAATTCGTGAATGAAGTCTATGCGATTCCCGATGCCATGGTCAAGGGCAAAAAGGAAATCCGCGTGACGTTCCAAGCGGGTGCCGGCAACATGGTGGGTGGCCTCTACGGTGTGCGCCTGCTGCGCAACAAGCCCAAGCCGGAACCCCCGCAGAATGTGGTGGCCAAGGTCAAGTCTTCGCTCGAATTGAAGGCTCGCGTTTACGGCGGCGAATTGCAGATTGATGCCGGTACGGCGCTTTCGCAGGGCTATACCGCCAGAATTTTCAGCATGAACGGTCGCTTGGTAAAGTCGCAGGCGCTTGCGGCGGGGCAATCCAGCTTCAGCATCGGCCTTGGCGACATGCAAAACGGCATGTACATTTTGAAGATCCAACGCGACGGCTTTAGCTACGGCACGACGATTTTCAGGAAAAACCGATAAAATTGAGAATATTTCGCGGAATTTGAGAACATGAATTCTGCGAAATGTTGGGTTTTATGTTTAAATCTGTTAAATTTTAGTTAATTTAGGATATTTTGCTAATATAGAGCTATATTTACCATATAAAATTTGAGAACATTTTAAAAGTTCTCCGGGATGGATATATGGTAAATTGGGTGAATAAGTTCAAAATGGCGGTCTTGGCCGCCGCTTTGGGCACAGGCGTTGCCTCGGCAGAAAAGACGGTGATGTTCTTTACGCCGTGGTCGAATACCAATGCAGTCTTGTTCATGAACGGCGATTCCGTTGCGACAATGACTGCGCTAGACAATTACTGCGGTTGGTTCAAGGCGACCGTCGACGCTCCCGAAAAGAATTTCAACGTCTACTTCAAGCAGACCGTTGGCCTGAATTACGTGGGCGCCGAGGGCATGGTGACTGAAGAACCTATGACCGCGGGCGAAATTTCGCTCGATTCCGTGGCGGCACTTTCGGACACCATTTGGGTGCAGGGCTACAAGACCGATGTTCCTGCGCAGTTTTCGGGCTACCCTGGCGTACTCGGCGATTGTCCGCTCAAAAAAATTCCCGTGACCGTTTACGACTGGCTGCACGGTACCAAGGGCGACGGCGACGGTAGCGGCAAAAATGGCGACCCCGCAAACGGAGTCAGTGCCGACTTTGGTTCGGGCGGATGTTCCGGCAAGGACAAGGCCGTCACAGGCATGGTCGAATACAACCTCGGCGAAAACGGAGTCCCCGTGCGCGCAGACCCGTTCCCCGAAAAATGCAAGATTACGGAACATCTCGACAGTTGGTTCTTGCCCGAAGTCATTGCCAAAGACGACGAAGGCAACGAGTATACCAACATGACTTGCCGCGACCTTTACGTGTCTATGGACGACGAAGGATTCTGGCTTGCTGAAGTTTCCAAAGACCAGATTTCTAAAGGCAACGAGGCCAATTCGGACGGCATGTTCTTGCTGGACGATTTTGAATTTCTCGACGAAGCGAAGACGGTTCCGAACCCTTATTACGACCAACTGAAGGGAACAAAAATCGGAAAGCATAACTTCGGCTATGCCGCAAAAATCCAGGCGACGTTTGAATACGTTCCGGGGCAGTATTTTGATTTTTACGGCGACGACGATGTGTGGGTGTTTATCGACCACCGCCTGGCGGTAGACATTGGCGGGCAGCACGGTCAGGTAGCGGGTGCTGTGGATCTCGATACCATCGGGCAGAATACGGGCGACAAGCTTGTTCCCGGCAAAATCTACGACTTCCATATTTTCTATGTGGAACGCCATACGGGCTCTTCGAATTTCCGCATGCGTACCTCGATCGATTTGCAGGTCGATGCGTCAATCTTCTTGTCGTCGGACAATCGTGACGGCGGCACCACTTACGAAGTCTGGCAGATAAACAAGAAGAACAAGCTTTCTTGCAACTTTGATGCAAATTCTACCGAGCTCGATACGACCGGTGGCGTGTCTACCTTCAAGCTTACGGGCGGTAACCTCGCAGGGCCAGAAATTCTGGGCATTGGCACCCATTACGAAGGCATCAAGATTACGAGCGATTCTACGTTCTCCATTGACTCTGCGGCGATTGTTTCTAGCTTTGCGCTTGCCCCCGGCCATTACTTTTTAGAGATCACGCTCAAGGCGGACCCGAGTCAAATGGTGAAGGTCGAAATTACGGTGCCCTCTTATTCTGTGCCGAGTGTCGCGTTTGCAAAAGAAGACTGGACGATTCTTGGTAAAGAGGTTTCGGGCGACACCGCCCAAATTGGCCCCTGGGCGTATGCGACATACCAGGTGAACATTACCTTCTTTGAAGAATGGGCGAAGGTCAACAATTACAACCGCAAGATTAACCTTTCTTTCTCGAACCCGGATATCGATATTTTAGATACGGTGGGCGGCAAGAAAATCAATGCCGTGACTCTCGACGAAAACGGTCGCGCCACGTTCTACGTACATGCGAATTCCCCTGTGTCGGGCGTGAACCTTACGGCCAAGGGCGCTGCAGCGGGTGTTTCGTTGTGGAGTAACTTGAAATTTGCCGAACCGCCTGCACCCCGTGTAGAACGCGCCATTGTGGTAGATAGAAACGGTGACGGCCGTGCAGATAGTTTGTATGTGCATTTCGAGCGCTCTATCATGGGCAATAGCCGACTTGATTCGATCCAATTTACCTTTGGCGAATCGTTCCAACCGACATCGAAATTCAAGGTGATAAACGAAACCGATATCGTGATCACGGCTGAAGACATGACCGGCGAAGGTTGCAGCAAGAGCGTTTGCGGCTTTGGCAGCAGGCAATTTACGGGCGATGCGTCTGGTGCGTACACGGGAACTTTGAACAACTGGTTCACCTACGAAAACGAAGGCGAAGTAAGCAACTTCTACATCGAAAATGAACCGGTAAGCGATGGCATTGGCCCCATTATTCTTGCGGCTTCGAAAACCGAAAGCAAAGACGGAAGCAGAATCTTGAACATTACCTTTAGCGAAGCGATTACAGATGAATCGAGGGCGGCCTTTGCCGAAATGTTCGAATTTACCTGCGTGCGTTCGGGTTCGAATCAGGTGCCGGAAAAGCCTGTATTGCAGAGCGGTTTGGGCGCGCAAATGATGCTGGTTTATGCCGTAAGCGAAATGGATGCGGTGCTCCCGAATGCCGGGGACATGATCCGCTTTGCGCCTCGCGGCTCCGCACGTGATTTGGTCGGCAATGCGCCGCATGCCGAAAACCCGTGGGTCGTAATTACCGGAAACCAAGACCTCGGCGTAGAAAATCCAGGCGTTGTCGCTCTTGGCGAAGATCCGTACGACATTATCAAGAATAATTCCGTAACGCAGCCGAAACTCATAACGGGCACAACGCAGACTGCCCAGCAGATAGCAGATTCCCTGGGCGTGCAAGGGTCGCTTCTTGATTTCGATATCGCAAAAATCATGGTGGAACAGACGAAAAATGCGGTCGATGCTCTTGACGCCTTTATCAAATCGCGCATCGGGAGCGAAACCGATTACGACACGACCATTACAAGCATTAGCGAACAAGAAGCGCTTGCGCAATTGTTCAACGATATCCGCGTGAATCTGTTAGACACGTCGTACGGATTTAGCGAACAGACCATCAATGGTATTTTGGACGGTTCCATTACCGAAGAAAACTACAAGGCCTTTGTGGGCGAACAGGAACTTGGCGTGATTGCGACCATGACCGAAGCCAATATCGATGCAAGCCGCGACACGACCATTACCATAGGCGGCGTTACAACGGTAACGCAGGGCGACATGTTCGAATTGATCCGCAGCGGAAAACTGGATGCCGAACTCGCCGAGGCGGGGGTGAGCGAAAAACTGGTCGAGGCGATCAAGCGGGGCGATGTGACCGAATACAACCTCGAAGAATACCGCAGCGGCGAAAAGACGGTTGTGGCCGACAATGCAGTCGAACTTTACTACCGCACGCATTATTTTAGCCAATTTGGCCAGTATGTGGGCGGAACGTCGGGCTCTATTAAGTGTTCCGACAAAGAAGTGTACGGCGACGAAGGCTGCCTCAAAAACAAGGGTAAAGTGTTCCTTGCCTGGAACATGCGCTCCAAAAACGGGCGATTGGTGGGTACAGGCGTCTATATTGCGCGCCTCGAAGTCAAAATTGTGGTAGACGGCAAGAATACGGTGCACCGCACGCACGATTACCTATGGGGCGTACGCCGCGGAAAATCGGGTTTTTAACTTCCCATTGACATTATGTCAATAGAATCTCCTTTTTGGGGGTTCTTTTTTTGTGCCCAAAAGGTAATTTATAATCAGGTTGTTTGAAAGGTGGAAAAGGAAGGTGTTCTTATGAAGTTTGGTTTTAAGATTAGGCGTGTTGCCTGTTCCGTTTTGGCTGCAACCGCACTCTCGGCAGTGAATTCTTTCGCTGTCACAAGTCAGTTCCGTGGGGTGAACTGGGCCGATAAACGCGACAATTTTGTCTCTGACATACTTGTGCTTTCGGGCATGAGCCTTTCGGATAATTACCAGTCGGCATCTGTGGTGGCAGACCGCGTTATCGGGCAGTTCCAGGAGCTTTTCGGCACCAACAGCGTGCGAATTCCGGTGAACGAACCCACGATTCTCAAGTTCTGGGATACCTACACGGGCGTTATCGACATGGGTCTTTCCAAGGGCCGCATCGTGATGGGCTATTGGGGCCCTGCACAGCCTTCGGGCCCGAAGAACATGAATGATTGGTGGAGCATGTGGGCAAAAATCGTCGAAAAATACGGCGACCACCCGAATGCCTATTTTGAAATTTTCAATGAGCCGCACATGTACAGCAAAACGGAACTGCGCGACCTGTACGCCCAGTGGCTGAGCAAGTTCCCGAATGTGCCGCGCGACCATATTCTGCTTGACGGCTCGGGCCTTGCGTGGAATGTGCCCGACATTGCCGACGACCCGCGCTTCGAAGGTTGCCTTTTCGCGGTGCACGAATACACGTTCTGGAACATGAGCATTACCACCGAACAGGGCTGGAAAAACAGCTTCAAGGGTAAGGTGGGCAAGTACATTGACCGCACCGTGTGTACAGAATGGGGCGGCGCCATGAGCCCTGGCGACAAGGCTGGCGTGCATTACGACTACATGGACTATAATTCTACTCCGACGAATTACTTTATGGCCTACATTCGCGGCATGTCCGACCAGTTGCGCGAATGGGAAATGGGTAGCTTTTATTGGCCGGGGTTGCGTGATGGTGACTGGTACAGTATGACAAAGCGCAGCGGCGAAGGCGCAAACATCAAGCTCGAAATCGTGAACCAGTCGGGCGTAGACCGCATGAAAATGGCTTGGGCAGACACTGTCGAGACGACTCCGCTCGTGCGCGAGGCGTTTAGTGGCGAACCTGCGGCGATTCCGGGCGTAATCGAGGCCGAGAATTACGACAAGGGCGGCAACCGCTTCAGTTTCTATGACAAGGATGCTACCAACAAGGGCGAAATCTACCGCGAAGACGCTGTGGATGTCGTTACCCTGGATGGTGCGACTTGCAATGGTGACGCTTGCAAGGGTTACGCGATTGGTTACACCGAAGCGGGCGAGTGGCTTGAATACAGCGTGAAAGTCGCTGCCGATGGCAAGTACGGCGTTCGCGCGAATGTGGCGACGGCTTCAGAGACCTCGAAAATCCAGCTGCTTGTCGACGGCAAGGTGCTTCTCGATACCGTTACGATCGACAAAGTCGACACGACCTGGAATGTATACAAAGAAATCGATATCGGAGCTGCTAACCTTACTGCTGGCGAACACATTCTAAGGCTTGTCATTGCAGGCAGCTATGTGAATGTAGACTGGCTAGAATTCTGCGAAAAAGAAACTTGTGAAGACAAAACAGGAATCCGCGCAATCGCTCCGGCAGCGGTTTCTAAGGCGGCTCCGCGCCTGCGCAAACAAGGCGGCAAGCTCTTTGTCGAAAAGAACGGCATGCGCTTTGACTTGACCGGACACCGTATCAAATAAGTGTTTCGGCATTGACAACTTGTCAACGAGAACTCCCGAAAAGGGAGTTCTTTTTTTGATGGCAAAAGGTATTTTTTTTACTGGTGTGGATTTTTCGTGAGGTTTCTTATGAATGCAAAGATTCTTTCTTTGGCGTTTGGCTGCACGCTTGCTTTTGCAGGTGCCGCCGCTGCCGCCACTCAGGCGACATTCTATGTTTCCCCTTCGGGCAGTGATGCTGCCGCGGGTACAAAAGATGCTCCGTTCAAGACGATCACGCAGGCACAAAAAGCCGTGCGCGCTATTAACGGTTCTATGACCGGCGACATCGAAGTCATTCTTCGCGAAGGCACCTATGTACTTCCGTCTACAGTTAACTTCACCGAAGCCGACGGCGGTAAAGACGGCCACTACGTGCGTTATAAAGCGGCCGATGGCGAAAAGCCGCTCATTACCGGCGGTATGCAAATTACCGGCTGGACCATCCACGACGAGGCGAATAACATCTGGAAAGCCGAAGGCGTCGATGGCCGTTTCCGCCAGCTTTACGTGAACAACCGCAAGGCAGTCCGCGCATGTTTCCCCAACGTGATTGATGCAAAGGAAAAAGGCAACGGCGGTTTCGACCACGATTTCGTGCGCCTCACGAAGGTGGACTCTTCGGGCCGCGCCTTCGATGTCTCTGCCGACTACATCAAGAATATCAAGAACATCGAAGACGTCGAAATCCACTTGATGATTGCCTGGTCCGAAAACATTTTGCGCCTGGAAAAGGCCCAGGTGAACGGCGGCACCGCAAAGCTCATCCCCAAGGATCCTGAACGCACCAAGCTGTTCCACCGCGCTTTCCCCATGCTCGGCACCGCCTTCATGAGCAATCCGCCCAAGCAGCAGGTCTTTTATCTGGAAAATTCCTACGACCTGATTGACGCTCCGGGTGAATGGTACCTGGACGAAAAGAATCAAACGCTTTATTACAAGCCCCGTGAAGGCGAAAGCATGGCGACTGCCCACGTGGTTGCACCCCGCCTCAATACTTTGTTCAGCGTTTTGGGTAAAGACACCAAGAACAAAGTGGGCTACATGAGCTTCGAAGGCCTGATCTTTGCCCATTCCAACTATACCCGCCCGAGCGAAGAGGGCTTCTTGGATTTGCAGGCCGCAAACTTCAACGTAGACGTGCTTCCGGATCCTAGTCGCGGGAACTGGGAAAAGTTGAATAGCAACAAGTACCTGCTGTGGCGCCCCGATGCGGCTTTCCGTGTCGAAAATGCGCATCATTTTTTGGTGCAGGGCAACGTGTTCTCGCAGATTGCGGCTACGGGCCTCGACTTTGTCTCGGGCACTAACGATGACATGATCCAGGGTAACGCCTTCTTCGAAATCGGTGCCGCGGGCATTATGCTGGGCAAGTTCTATCAGGATTCCACGACTGAAATCCATATCGCCTACAATCCGAGCGACAAGGACGAAATCAGCACCCGCGATACGGTCAAGAACAACCTGGTCACCAACGTGACGAATGAACACCAGGGTGCCGTAGGTATTGGCGCCGGTTACCCACGCTATGTGGTAATCGAACATAACGAAGTTTCTTACACTTATTACTCCGGTATTTCCATTGGCTTTGGCTGGACAAAGCAGCAGACAGCCATGACCAATAACCATGTGAACTGGAACGAAATTCACCATATTGCCCGCCTGCTTTGCGACTCTGGCCCGATTTACACGCTCTCTAACCAGGGTACCGGCAGCGAAATCCAACACAACTATATCCACGATAACGGAACGTCCAAGTGGGCGGATTACTGGAATGTGCCCATCTACCTGGACGAAGGCTCTAGCGGCTTTACCGTGAAGGAAAACGTGTTCAAGAATTCCCCTGCAGGCGTGGGCCAGAATCAGGCGGGTCAGAATACCTTGCAACAGTCCAATAACTATTACAGCGATGACGTCGTGAACAATGCCGGTATCGAAAAGGCCTTCCGCTATATCCGCGACATCAAGGAAATCCCGCTCGCCGACTTTAACGGTGCTGTGACCCAGGAACCTTACAAGGCCATCTTTAGCGTACCGGGCTTTGTGCAGCTCGAAGACTACGATATGGGCGGCCAGAGCGTATCGTTCTACGACAAGGACTTTGTGAACGAAGGTGGCGCCTACCGCGAAGACGGTGTCGACATTGTGCAGATCGATTCTGCTGACGCCAGCAAGGGTTACGCGATTGGTTACACCCAGGCAGGCGAATGGCTCGAATACAGCGTGAACGTAGTGACTACAAGCAAGTTCGTGTTCCGCGCCAGCGTGGCAGATGGCCTTGAAGGCGGTAGTATTCGCCTGTTTATCGACGGTAAGGCCGTGACCGATACCGTTGCGGTGCCGCAAACCGAAGACTGGAACACCTATACGCTCATGGACGGTGAAACCTCCGAAATTGAAAAAGGCGACCATGTATTGCGCGTGCTGTTCACCGGTAGCTACGTGAATATCGACTGGATCCAGTTCGCGCTTACCAAGGAAGAACTCGGCACCACCGGCATTCGCAAGGTGCCGACCTACAGCATGGACTTTATGCCCAATATGCAGTGTTCGCTCAAGGTTTATGGCGCAAACGGCCGCTTTATGGGTAGCGTAGAACCGCGTGCAGGCCTCGCCCTCACCGAAACGCTCAAGGCAGCCGGCTTTGCCCAGGGTATCTACATGGTACGCGGCTCCGGCATGGCCAAGGCGCTCCGCGTGCAGCTCAAGTAGAGTTTACTCCTTGCCTAATTGCCACCTGGGATTCCTTCCGGGTGGCTTTTTTTGTAAAAAAACGGCCTATAAGAAAATTTTTTTGCTTAAACCTATTGACTTTCGACGATAAATTTTATAAAATTTAATTGTATACAATCAAATGCGGTAAAACACCGTCAGCAACACCCCTCAAAACGGAGGCTCATTATGGCAACCATCTACGATTTCACGCTCACCGACGGCAAGGGCAACCAGGTCCCGCTCGCAAATTTCAAGGGCAAGGTGATGCTCATCGTGAACACCGCGACCGGCTGCGGCTTCACCCCGCATTACAAGCCCATCGAACAGATGTATTCCGATTTTCACGACAAGGGCTTCGAAGTCATCGATGTTCCCTGCAACCAGTTCAAGGGCCAGACCCCCGGCACCGACGACGAAATCCACGAATTCTGCACGCTCAACTACGGCACTGAATTCCCGCAAATGAAAAAGTCCGACGTGAACGGCCCCGACGAACTCCCGCTCTACACCTACCTGAAATCGCAGAAAGGTTTCGAAGGTTTCGGCTTTGGCGTGAAGGCCGCCGCCATGGCAGTACTCCTCAAGAGCATCGACAAGGACTACAAGAAAAATCCCGACATCAAGTGGAACTTCACCAAGTTTGTCGTGGACCGCGAAGGCAACGTGGTCGCGCGCTTCGAACCCACCGCCGACATGGACGCCGTGCGCGCCTGCGTAGAAAAGTTGCTCTAGGAGCGGCCATGAACTGCCCCCAGTTAAAACTCGAAAATCAGCTGTGCTTCCCGCTGTATGCCGCGTCCAAGGAGATCACGCGCCGCTACGCCCCGTACCTGGAACCGCTCGACCTCACGTACACGCAGTACATTGTGATGCTCGTGCTCTGGGAAGAAAAGAAGTGCAACGTCTCTGAACTCGGCAAAAAGCTGTTCCTCGATTCGGGCACGCTCACCCCGCTCCTGAAAAAACTCGAAGCCAAGGGCTACATCCAGCGCACCCGCGAACAGAGCGACGAACGCTGCCTTTCCGTAAGCCTCACCGCCGAAGGCGAATCGCTCAAGCGCAAGGCCGCAAGCGTCCCCAAGTCCATGGCCAGCTGCGTGAACCTCTCCGACACCGAAGCAAAGACGCTTTACACCCTGCTGTATAAAGTGCTGGAAGGGTTTGGGGCTCCTTAAAGAACTTTTACTCAACCAATTTTACTTTATCTGCGATATGGCGTAAAGCGGACATATTTGAACGTGGCGAATTGCATTTTCCGCTTCGGAATCATGATAGTCGAATTGCCCTAAGTTTTCAAGAGAAATACGATAAGCGTTCGAAAGATTTTTCTCGCGCATCATATTCCATAGGCTCTTCATGCCCCCCTGGGTATCTGCCTTGACCTCGATAGGCATGACATGTCCACCAAGGGAATCCACATAATCCACTTCGGACTGGCTATTCTTTTGCATCCGCGTCCAATAGAACAATTCGTGCCGCATATTTGGCGTCTTGTTCCGTAAAAGTTCAAGCCCGGCAACCATTTCTGCCAACGAGCCTTTGTTCACAAGATCCGCGGCACTTGCCGTGAGAATCGCAGAGATTGTCTCGGAAATGTCGCCAAGGGACATATTCATTAGCCGTAATTGCAAACCGGAATCGAGAAGCAGGTATTTTTGGTAAGACGGATCCGCTTCGCTCCCCAAAGGGAGTCCGTTTGCTGCAGAACGTGTTACGGGAGTGACAATTCCCGCAAGGGTAAGCAACTGCATGGCTTCACGGATTTTTTCTGTTTTGTAACCGTTCCCTACCTTTGCATACGTGAATTTCTTTGTGATTTGCAATGCCGCACTTCGGAATGCAGCCCTGAGTAAAGTAGGGTCGACATTCTTCTTGTATTTGGCAAAGTCATCTTCGTACGAAATCAGAATGTCGTCTTGGATAGATTGACACTGTAGATAGTCCTTGCTTTCAACCCATTTGGCGACTACTTCTGGCATTCCGCCCACCATGAGGTAGGTTCTGAAAAGTTCCACGAATTTATTGTGAATCGTTTCCGGCAACGGCTTATCGCTCGATGCCTGGTCGCGGACTTTTAGAAGCTTGTCAAAACCATTTGCCTGCGTGAACTCGTCAAAGGTCATGGGGTACATGAACATGGAATGGATGCGGCCCACGCCAAAAGTCGGGAGTTCCTGTAGGGCGAATTCAAGCAGTGATCCGGCGGCAATCACGTGCAAGCAGGGCAAGTCTTCCTTAAAGAAACGGAGCGACATGATCGCTTCGGGGCAAAGCTGAACCTCATCTAGAAAAAGGAGCGTCTGTCCAGGAATAATAGGCTGGGCACTTATAGCGGAAATTTCAGCAACGATTCTATTCACATCCAGATTTTTGTTAAAAACCTCTTTGTATTCCGGATTCTTTTCAAAATTGATGCTGACGCAATTTTCGAAGTGCTCACCGAGGTGCTCAACAGAACTAGATTTCCCTACTTGGCGTGCCCCACGTAGCAGTAGCGGCTTGTGGCTTTTTTGCTTGGACCATTCCAACAAGAATTTGTCAATTTTTCGCTCAAAATACATTCTAGAACCGCCTCCGGACATTTTCCAAAGAAAAATATAATCAATTTTGGATATTTTCCAAACAAATAATTCGTCATTTTTGGATATTTTCCAAAGAAATAATTCAAAAAAGGCGATTTTAGCGGTTTTTCACCATTCTTCATCAAAAAACCTCCTTTTTCACCGCCCCTCCATGATTGCGCTATTCGCCTTTTTTCCGAATGAGCCGTTTCGTAGTATGCATTTCCTTTTGCAGAAGGCGCATGCGCTCTTCCAACAGTTCCTTCGAAGGCAACGCATCTTTGATGCGGATGTTGTTGTATGTCGCGACCCCCATCGGCGTGTCTAGCCCACGGAAAGACCACTGTACATCGGTTGAATCCATGTTGGAACAAATCAACAGCCCGATTGTCGGATTGTCTTCGGGTGCCTTCAGCAACTCATCTACCGCGTTCACGTAAAAGTTCAGTTTGCCGACAAACTCCGGCTCGAATGGCTTTGCCTTCAGTTCGCAGGCGACGAAACAGCGCAAGCGGATATGGTAAAACAGCAGGTCGATTTTGCGGCTTCGTCCACCTACAAGAACCTCCTTTTGCCGTCCAATGAAGGCAAAACCCGTACCCATCTCGAGCAAAAGGTCGGTGACATTCTTCGTAAGAGCCTCTTCCAATTCGGCTTCGTCGTAAATTTCGTGACCAACAGTAGCAAAGCCGAAATCGTAGTTCTCTTTCAGCACATCTTGAACCAGTTTGCTCTGCAAATCGGGCAGTTTTTCGGTAAAATTGTTGACTATCTTGCCTTGGTGGCTGAAAAGATTCGCCTTGATGCAGTTCTGAAGTGCAGGGCGACTTAATCCCTTATCAACAACCTGGCGAATATAGAAAAGAGCCTCCTGAATACTGTGACATTTGGTTATAATATCTACATGTTGCCCCCAAGGGACGCTAGTAAATATGGAAGGTAAGGTTCCTTCATTCTGCATAAATTTAGCCCGTTCTAATTCTCCAACGGCCCGTTGGAGTTTTTCGCTTTCTAATTCTGCAACGGGCCGTTGCAGTTTTTGCACAGCCTCTTTCTGCGTGTAGAAACAGTACCATTTCTTCATATACCACAGATTCGACACCGAAAATCCGTCCGCATCGGGAAAATCCCGCCGCAAATCCAGGCTGAGCTGTTCCACGACTCCCGAACCCCAGCGCTCTTCGGCCTTTTTGCGCACCAAGTCCCGCCCCAGCAGCCAATTGAACTGCAGTTTTTCGGCATTTACCTTGATGACCGCCTTTACCTGTGCCGAGCGGTAACGCTGCTTTAGTTCCGTAATCCACTCGATGTAATCAGAATCGATATGGATATTGTGAGATTCAATCTTTCGATTTCTCATAAAAGACCTCTCTTTAGTAACAATACAAAGGCAAAAATACGCAGATGCACAACGTATGTTGAGCCTTATATTTCTAGTTTTTATGGGATGCTCTTGCGGTGCTGTTGGCGGGGGCTTTCCCCGGCGTTACCTGGCACCCGCCTTGGCGAGCGCACTCGAGCAGGTCGTGTTCCTGCCAGCTATCCAACAACATCAACAAGAAGGTTGATGAACCCCACCGCGGATGCACGTACGGGCCGCAAGGCCTATGCCGACTGTCGCAGGGATTGTCGTAATTTCAGGTCGAGCGCGCAAGAACAAGTCTGCACACCCGTTCACTAAATATACATTCTCGCGCGGCCCCTGTCAAGAGATTTCTCGAAAATTAATTGTGGCGAATTCACCGTAATTAAAAAGACATTTTCTGTCACTAGCATTATCTATCTTTCGGGGCGGAGGCACTATGGAAAACGACACGTTCGGCGGCGCGATACTCGCATGGGTCAAGAGCGCAAAGGCGTTCCTGAAAGTCCAGGCGGGCTCGGGCGACAACCTGCTCGAAGAAGACATCCAGGAAGGGTTCACCGACTATTGCCTATGGTCCACGTTCCGGCTGGAAAGCATCGACACCGACGGCGAACTGGACATGGAATGCCTGGACAGCGGCATGGTCCTGTTCAGGGAAAACTGCACCCCCGGAGAGGCGCTGGAATCGAGCTACCGGCAAGCCTTCGGCACCGACTTCGACAAGGACGATTGCTTCGTCATCCTGAGCGAAACGTAGTGGAGTCGAAGGATCCAGTGGGGGAAGAGTCCCCCTGCCTGCAGCCCCGGCTCGGTGGCCCTAATGTCACCCTGGAGGGAGCGCGAAGCACAACCGATAGGGTCCATGGCCACACTCCCCGGGTCTTTCGGACACCCCCTCTCCTAGGAGCTCCGCCCCTAAAACCCCGGAACCGCGTGCAGAATTACTTTTCCAAAGCCTTCACGACATCCACATCTGCGGGTAGCCAGTTTACAGAATGAAGTTCTGACATGCTTAACCATTTGGCTGCTTCATGTTCCAAAAGCTCCGGCGCCTTGCCACCCACAATCGTGCAGAAAAAGCAATGCATGGTCAAATGAAATGTCGGATAATCGTAATCAACCGTGCATAGAAAATCACCGACAGAAACATTGATAGCGAGTTCTTCTTTCAGTTCACGAGCTAGAGCCTGTTGCGGTGTTTCGCCAGGTTCCATCTTGCCGCCGGGAAATTCCCAGCCGTCTTTGAAATCACCGTAACCACGCTGAGTTGCGAAAATCTTGTCGCTATCCTTGATGATGCCTGCTACTACTTCGATGTGTTTCATGATTGATAATCCTCTATTTCCACGGTTGTCGTGAAATCGCGATAGATGTTGTCAGGAACACGGTTGTATAAACCAAATTCCATCATAATGGGTTTGTTGTTTTTTACGGTATCTTTATAAGTAAACACTTCACCAAGATACATGAATGGTTGCGTTACGCCTTCGATTTCTTCGAATTTTCGGACGAATAGGTGCAGTTTTACGCCTCTTTTGATATTATCGATTAAATTTTTCCCAACTTCAGAATCTTGTGTTGTGCTATTGGGGGATTCCCATTGGAAAATATCGGGCTTGATGAATTTGTCTTTATAATTGATAGATTCTTTGATGTTGGCGTCTTTGTGTAGATTTACAAAGATGTAATAATTAGGATAATCTAACGTTAATAAGCCTTGTCCTCTAAAAGCGGAATGAGTCTTCTTATAACCGCATAGAAGGGCGATATCTCTCATGGAATATTCATGATATAATTTCAAGAAAGGTAGCCCGCTATCGAACGATTCAAACTCTCGTTGGAAACGCAGTAGATTGTAACGAACCAAATCTGACAACCACAGAAGCGAAACCTCATCGTTTTTTAAACACGTTTTTAAGACCTCGTTAAATGCAAGCGAGTTGTTTTGTAAAACTAGCAAAGACTTGCTGTATTTTGTCAATTCTGCTTTGTCGAAATATTTCCCAGACAACACGTCAGCCGCATGATAGAAACGTTCAGGATGAATTTTGGGTATGTATTTGGAAGCCTCTAAAAGAATCTTGTCGATGGATGCTTCGAAATTTGGACTATCGAGAATGGTCTTTAAAATAATCCATTCCTCAGCCCTTTTAGCCGGACTATAGAAACTGAACAGACGCATGGCTGCCGAGAAGGCGTTGTTGTCTAATGCCAAAGACAATTCTGGATGCGAATCCTTCTCCATATAAGAAGCGAATTCCATATATGTCTTGAATTGCGCATTAAATTGTGTAAAACGAAGCGGATCGATACTTCCGTCTTGTTTTAGATAATCTACCAACATGGGAACTTTCCCGCCACAACTCAAATTCTTGAATGCATTGTAGGATTCTTTCATGTATTTCATGGACATGAATCTTTCTGCTTCGAGTTGGGACAAAATTTGCTCTTTGGTGATTTTATCCATGTGGATATAGGTCCCGTTCGGTAACTCTGCAAAGTCACTTGCAACTTGAACTTTAAGCGTGTCCCTGTCAAAATCGGGCTTTCCGTATAAAGCGATTGCCATCAAAAACGAATTCTTATAATTCCCGATGAAATCAAGAACGGTAACGAATTCCTTGTTTGGTAGCTTTCGAAGGCCTCGGCCTAATTGCTGTATAAAGATGATGCTGGACTCTGTTGGTCTTAACATTAATACTGTGTTTACAGAAGGAATGTCGATACCTTCGTTAAATAAATCAACTGTAAAGATATACTGAAGACTGTCTGAATCGTCTTCGAGACGTTTAACATAATATTCTCTAGTTGTAGTGCCTATTCCATTTCCAGAATACAGCGCAATGGCGACATCTTTCCCATTTGCAGAAAGACGTTTGTTAAATTCATCAGTCATGTATTTTGCGTGCTCTATGTTTGCGCAAAAACCGAGAACTTTGGCCTTTTCTCCATCGTGTCCATAGAATTTGAGTTTTTCAATGATGTAGTCAACTCGTTTTCCAATCATCAACATGCTGGCGATTTGTTGAATAAATTCTTTTGTTCCTGGCGCTGCAGTGATCTTGGAATAGTCAATCCCATCAACATCTTTCAATCCGAAGTAATGGAATGGGCAAATAAGATTGTATTCGAGAGCTTGGCGAAGACGTATTTCTATAGCGATGTTATTGTCGAATATGGAATAGATATCCTGGCCGTCAGTTCGTTCTGGAGTTGCCGTTAATCCCAGTAAAAATTTGGGTTTGAAGTAATTTAGAATATTTTCGTACTGAGGACTTGATGCGTGATGCGCTTCGTCTAGAACGATGTAGTCGAAATCATTCGGTTTGAATTCTGTATAATGCAGGGCAAGCTTGTCTCTTGTGGCAAAAAGAAACCTGCAATTTCTTTCATCAAGATTGCCAGTAAAGGATCCGAAAGAGATTGATTTGTCTATGGTGTAATAAATCTTTTTGAACGATTCTTTTGCTTTGTTTAAGATGTCTTCTCTGTGAACGATGAAAAGGAGACGGTTTGGCTTAAACTGAACAGAATCGAAAACGGACATGTAAGTTTTTCCGCTTCCAGTAGCTGCAATTGCGAGAGCTTTTGTTGCTCCCGTGTCCCTGAGCTGAGCTAACTTGACGACAGCTTCGTTTTGCATTTCATTGGGCTCAATTACGGCGTCATCGTAAGTGAAAATGTCTTCAATATGTTTTGATACTATCGTATCCTTTATCTTTTGAAGATAGTCTCGGTATGATGATAATAAATCGTCTGAATATGCTTTGGCGTAAGGACTGTTCCACAAGTCATCAAATTCTTGTAATACGTTTTTCGTGAATTCGCTGGAGCGTTCCGTTTGGAGGTCCTGATGAAGAACATTCCATTCTACGTTCGTTTTCAAGGCCCTTCCAGTAATATTTGATGATCCAATGATAATAGACCAGTTCCCGTCTTTGGACTGATTTTTAAATAAGTACCCCTTTGCGTGAAACCCATCAATCTTCGTTGGAGGAACGTAGATTTTTAGCTCTATGTTTTGAAATTTCGCCAAACGTTCGATAACCGATGGCGGGGTCATTTCCTTGTATGTTGTCGTCAAAATTTTGCCGGGTATATTTTCTTCTTCTAACAAATGAAGCGTTTCAAGTAAGACTTGTAGCCCCCCGTACGTAATAAAGGCAACGCTTATTTTAAACTCTGCACAGCTCCTTAAATTTTCAACTAAATAGTTAAAAAAGTTTCTTGAACTGTTGTTTCGTATAAATTTGTTGATGGCCATAAATCGAAAAGGATGTCGTTTATCTAATAATCTCGTTCAAAATTATCGGTTTTTTCTCGCCCATGTAGGGCAGAGCCCCAATGGTGTTGTAGTCAACGAATTCTGCCGCTTCTTCATATGTCATCCCATCATTCAGAACCAGGTGCTGGAGCATTTTGGGGTACGAATAGATGACGCGACCATCTTCGCTAACGCCAACGATTGCCGAAAGATAATCGGGGCTTTCGAGGACAACTGCGTCTTCATGCCCGAGTTCGCAGAGGTAATCCTTGAGCGAATCGATGGTTAGGGGAGGTTCTTCGGTTTGCTCGATTATTTTAATGAATTCGCTGGAACTTATTTCGAAAAACTCGGCAATCTTCTCGATGATTTCGAGCGAGACATTCCGGCGCCCGTTCTCGATGTCGCTCATGTAACGACGGCCGATGCCGGTTTCGAGTGCCAGTTTTTCTTGCGAGACGCCTTTCTGCGCGCGCAACGCCCTGAGGGCCACGCCGATGTTCTGCTGTAGGGACATATAATAAACGCTTGTGATGGGTTCCCAGAAAACATATAAATAGCGCAGCATTTAGCCACGCCATATAGTGCACATTATGATTTTTTTTGCTATTTAAAAGAAGATAACGGGAGATAACACAGCTTCTAGGCTATTTGCGTTAGGGATTGTAACCCCTTGGGGTGGGGCAGAAATATCTCTTTTTTCATTTGATTTTATTGTAACGGTTCAATAATATCTAATGTTTCCCGAAACGCCTTAACAAAAGGAATACTATCCTGTGTAATAGTTTGGGAGGTAGGCTTAACTTTACTATCTTCAGACACGAAAAAGTATTTTACGTAATTAAGTGGTGTAACGGAATTGAAGGAAACGCCACCACCATCAATGTCTTGAATATAACCGTCAACAAAGCTTTGGGACCATTTTTCCAGGTTGATTAAATCTAGATAATCATTATTATTAGTTGCAAAAACTAGCCCTTCTTTTTCACCAAGCCAAAACATGATTCCCTGGTGGTCTATCTTTCCATAGTTCAATTTGGGTTTTTCTTGCTTCAATAGGTAACGATACAGGCAATCTACTAATTCAACGGCAAGAATCCAAATACGAGGTTTTTGTAAATCTGGATTTCTTGCTAAAGTTAATTGATGGATCATCTTTGTATGATTGACGAGTTCCATTTTGCTTCTCATTGAAAAGTTTTTCATTACTAATGAGAAAAATCCATCAATTATCTTTTTATCAGATTCTTCATATCCGAAAAATTCATTTTCGAAACCATCTAGGATTAATTCAGAACCATTTGATATATCCCCTATATGGAGAGGAATGATTAACTGAATGAACTTTTGAAAATAATAATCAGCGAATGCAAGTGCTTTTTGCGATGAATGCGATTGATTTATTGTTTGCTTCCCGATATTAAAATCTTTTCCAAAAGCCTTTGAAATGGAATCAGCTAATTCTGCTTTGTTGATAGCAAGTATTTGTATAAATCTAAAATCGTTTTTTTCGGAATCAAAACAAATGTGATGAAGTCTTTCGATAACCTTAATTGCATAATTGGGCAAGCATCTGTCAAGTTCATCTACAATAAAGATAATGCCCTTCCATTCCGATTGCAATTTAAGTAATTGCTTCTGGATGCCTTTAATGCTCTGCTTTATAGAAAAATGTTCATCAACAATATGGGAAAACAAGGGCTTTTTGTCGGCTTTAATGGCCTCTATTGTATTCTCTTTTAAATCATCGAGATTTATTCCTAATTCTTGGAAATTGACTCCAAATTTGTTTTTGGTAATCATGAATAGGAGTTTCGCTAGGAACCTTAGTGCGTTAGATACAACATCTTTTTTTCGTTCTTCACTTGTGGGCAAATCAATGTCCTTTAGGGTGTCGATAATGGTTGATATAATCGCAATAAGAGGCTCTTCGTAGTAATCGTTGCTCCAACAATTATAATGAAAAATAAGATAACCGTTAGTTTTTAATTTCCCTTCTAGCATTTGGAGGACGAATGTTTTGCCAGTTCCCCAAGAACCGTCAATAGCAAAAGAAAACCCATTTTGATTTTGTACTTTATTATCAATGAGGCTTTCGAGTAGTTTGACATACTGTTCGCGATGTAATAAATCTTGTTTATTCATATCGGCAAATCCTGTATTTTAGTTATTGAAAAAGAGGATTAACTTTTTCTGACAATTTCAGCAAACGCTATCGTCGTAGCAATTCGCTTATAAATTCTTTTCTGTTTCCCTCCCTCATATTCAATATGGTCGGGTTTGAATACCCCCAAAAAACGACAACAATCATCTCCAAAATCATTCTTCATTTTCATAAAGATGACTCTCTTTCTTGTACCCCATTTGGGTGGACAACTCCCATCCTCAGCTTTATATGTATCAAGCCCTTTCTTGTAGCTCTTACTAGATGGAAATTCTGAAATTTCATCTTCACTCTCATTAATAAAGTTCTTCCACCCATTTGCAGTTTTCACAGTTCCATCATCTAGTCTTACACTTAATACGGGAATCCAAATAGAATAGATGTCAAATTTTTTTACACATCTCTGATATTTATTATAGTTTTTTGTTTCAGACAATAAATTTAAAACTTTTGTTATGCCACCAAAATGAATGGCTTTGCAAGCATCAAAAACTTTGCATTTTTTTACTCTTTCAATCTTTTCATCGTTTGTAATCCACTTTAGCTTTTGATGGTTTTCCTTTTCCCATTCGGAGATTTTGCCTTTTATTTCAACAACCATTTTTTTTATTTGTTGAATAATATCGTCATATTCTTGAGGTATTTTCGTTCCTGGCTTGCATATTTTTATTCTTTTTATATCGCAAGAAACAGAACCTTTTATGAGATTTTCTCTTTGCTTGTCATTGAGTTGATTTTCGATATTTTCATGGTGACCTTCGTCAACTTCTACGGCAAGATTTATTTGAGGAAAATACAGGTCAATAAGGTAGTGGTTTTTACCGACTTTAGTAAGGTTTTTTGTGTCAATGCCTTTGGTGGGTCTTACACATTTTTGTGTGACAATTTCTAATTCAGGATTATCTACCCTTGCATATATTTGGTTGATTACAAAATTCTCGTAATCCTTCCCTTTTGTACGCTTATTAAGCATCTCAGAGATGTATTTGATTTTAGTTTTTTCTTCCATAGCCCTAAATATATATTGTTATGTTGTATTATAGCAATCCGCGTTAGGGATAGTGACCCCTTGCGATATAGCCCGACTCGGCCCTTCGGCAAGCTCAGGGACCTGGGCCGGGGAACGCCCTGTAAAATTTTCTTAAGCCCCTAGCCAAGATTCTGAATATTAGGTACATTAATGCCCGACGTGTTTCTCCGTCTAATGGAGAAATGCGTCTTTTTTTATTCCGGGATTTCGGAGTAAAGGGGACGCCTCTAACATCAACCAGCCGCGAACGCGGCTACATGGAGGCTGCATGGCTACGAAAGTTTTGGTTAAAGAATGTCAATACGCTGAATTTAAACAGTCTTGGCAAGATGAATACCTGAAATGGATTTGCGCATTCGCGAATACCGAAGGCGGGTCGCTTTTTGTCGGCGTTGACGATAAAGGCTATGTTTGTGGTGTTAAGAATGCTCATAAGTTGAGTGAAGATATTCCGAATAAGATTCGCAACACGATGGGCGTCATTTGCGAGATGCGACTGCTCAATGCTGGTGGGTTGGATTACTTTGAAATCAAGGTGGACAAGTATCCGGTCCCGATTAGCTACAGGGGCCGCTATTACAAGCGTTCAGGCTCCACGGTGCAAGAATTGAGCGGTGTCGAGATAAACAGGTTGACTTTGTTCATGCAGGGGCGCACTTGGGATTCCGTTCCTGTTCCCGGAATTTCGACGAAGGAGTTGGATCACGGAGCGCTAAAGTTGTTCAGGGAAAAGGCGGTCGAATCGCAGCGTCTCGATAAAAAGGCTGCCGGTGTCTCGGTGCAGAATCTTCTCCAGAATCTCCGCTGCACCGAAGGTAGCCATTTGACACGGGCGGCCATGATGTGTTTCCATCCTGACCCGGAAAGCTGGGTTACGGGAGCGTATATAAAGATTGGTTTTTTCGCGACCGAAGCGGATATTTTGTACCAAGACGAAATCCATGGACCGCTTTTGATTCAGGTCGAGCGGGCGATGGACTTGATCTTCACGAAATACATGAAGGCGTTGGTGAGTTACGAGGGAATCAATCGCCAGGAGCGGTTCTTTTTCCCGCCCGACGCTTTCAGGGAATTGTTGTTGAACGCCGTCGTCCATAAGGATTACACTGAAACGACTCCTATCCAAATCAAGATTTATTCTGACCGTATTTGGATGTGGAACCCGGGCAACATGCCTGAAGAAGTGAAGGTGAAGGACCTTTTCAAAAAGCATGTTTCTAAACCGCGTAATCCCAATATCGCCAACGTATTTTTTAAGAGCGGCTATGTGGAAAGTTGGGGGCGTGGCTATTACAACATCGAATTGGCTTGCGAAGAAACTGATTCCAAGCTCCCTAAGCCAAAGGCCGAATTCGGCGGGCTTACAGTTGAATGCCGTGCAAGCGACCAGTATAAGGAACTTGCTAATAAATGGAATATAGGTGGGGCGAATCCGCCTATAAATCCGCCTATAAATCTGCCTATAAATCTGCCTATAAACCTGCCTATAAATAGCACCCAAAAAGCATTGCTGAATTTGTTGCAAGAGAATAATTCTTACACTTATGACAAGTTAGCCGATAAGATGCAGAAAACTCGAGAAACCATACGTGAGAACTTGAAAAAACTTCAGGAACTCGGCCTCATCCGTAGAGTCGGCGCGCGCAAAAACGGCCATTGGGAAATTATTGAGAAATAAAATCCAAGTGTGGCCCCATGAAATATGGGAAGACGAAGACCTTCGCAAAAATCGCGGATGGAAAGCCGTCGAAGAATAGCGCGGGTGTTGACTTCCTGCTGGTCTCTTTGTATATTTATCCCCGTATTACGACAATCCCTGCGACAGTCGGCATAGGCCTTGCGGCCCGTACGTGCATCCGCGGTGGGGCTCATCAACCTTCTTGTTGATGTTGTTGGATAGCTGGCAGGAACACGACCTGCTCAAGTGCGCTCGCCAAGGCGGGTGCCAGGTAACGCCGGGGAAAGCCCCCGCCAACAGCACCGCAAGAGCATCCCAAATTAAAACACAAACAAACCTTAATTGCGCCTGCAGTGCAGACGTAGTTTCCGCTTTGAGCAATTGCTCCTCGTTTTAAATCGTCAGCCAGCGGCTGACGAATTGGAAAATGCAGAAATCGCCGCAACCCGAAGCGGGAAAGAACCGGTCACAAATTGTGACCCCTTGGAGGCTATATGACTAAAAATAAAGAGAACGTCCCTGCAAAAGCGGTGGAATCACTGTTCAATAAGGTTTCGAACTTGATTGAACAAGCGCGAATTCGCGTGGCTACGGCAATGAATGTTGCCGAAGTCTACACGAAATACCAGATTGGGCGATTAATTGTAGAAGATGAGCAAAAAGGTAAGTATCGAGCGGAATATGGCAGGCAGATTCTATCGAAGTTGTCAGAACGATTGTTATCAACCTATGAAAGTGGGTGGACCGTTGATACGCTCAAGCGTTGTCGCTTTTTTTACCGTGTTTATTGTCCTCAGCAAATTGGGGCAACAGTGTTGCCCCAATCTGAAGTTTTGCCAGAATTCACCCTTTCGTGGTCCCATTACCTGGTGCTCATGCGTATCAAGAATGCCGATGAACGCCGTTTTTACGAGATAGAGGCCACTTCCGGGAACTGGTCTTTTCGCGAGTTGCAGCGGCAGTATGGTTCAAGCCTGTATGAGCGTCTTGCGCTGAGCCGCGACAAGGAACAGGTCGCCCGCCTGTCGCGAGTTGGCAATGTTGTGGAAAAGCCGGAGGATATCATCAAGAATCCGGTGACGCTTGAATTTGTTGGCTTGAAGCCGGACGCTTCGTATTCGGAATCGAAACTGGAATCTGCTATCATCGGTAAATTGCAAGATTTCCTGCTTGAATTGGGGAAAGGATTCCTGTTCGAAGCGCGTCAGAAGCGTTTCTCCTTTGACGAGGACAACTACTATGTGGACTTGGTCTTGTACAATCGTCTGCTGCAGTGCTATGTGCTCGTTGACTTGAAGGTCGATAAGTTGACCCATCAGGACCTAGGCCAGATGCAGATGTACGTAAACTATTACGACCGCTATGTAAAGCAGGATTTTGAAAAGCCGACTATCGGCATTCTGCTTTGCAAGGAGAAGAAGGACACCCTTGTGAAGCTGACTTTGCCCGAAGATGCGAATATTTACGCCTCCGCCTATGAGCTGTACCTGCCGGACAAGAAACTATTGCAGGCGAAGGTCAAGGAATGGGTAAATGAATTTGAAAATGCAAGATAAGAGTATTGTGAAGATGCGCCCTTCAAGCAACTAATGGAGAAATACGATGAAGAAAAAATCAGAAGAAGAGAACAAGAAAGATAATACTGGATGGAAGGCCTTCATGGAATTGCGCAGGCAGGCTCAGCGCGGCCCTGCTGCAGGTATGACGCTCGACGAAATCAACGCCGAGATTGCCGCCGCCCGGAGCGGGAAATAAAGGATTTACCCAAAAGACTACCCAATACTACCCAATCCCACCCAATCCTACCCAATCCCACCCAATCCTACTCAATCCTACCCAAAAAACTACCCAAAAAACTACCCAGAAAATACTTGATGCGATATCAAACAATCCTAATGTGACTAGGTTGGAGTTATCAGAAATTTGTGGAATAACTGCTGACGGCGTAAAATGGCAATTGAGAAATCTCACAAAGTCTGGGCGCATTGCTCGTATTGGCGGAGATCGCGGTGGCCACTGGGAGGTGCACGACGTGGAGCATCCTAAAACATAATCACTCCCATTGACAAAAAATCAACAAAAAGTGTCTTTTGGAGCGGTTTTTAGCCTGTTTTTGGGGCTAATTTTATTGTGGTTGGAAATTTTTAGGAGTTCTTATGAGAACGCTGGGCTTAGTGTTTGGTACTTTGGCGTGTGCGGCGACGGTGTTTGCACCTGTGGCTTTCGCTGCCGAAAATCCCCTCAAATTGTGGTACAATAGCGATGCGGGTACCTCGTTTACCGACGCTTTGCCCATTGGCAACGGCTACATGGGCGGCATTGTCTACGGTGGCGTTGCAAAAGACATTATCGGCCTGAACGAAAGTACCGTGTGGTCGGGTGGCCCGGGCGACAACAACAAGCAGGGGGCGGCAAGCCACTTGAAAGACGCGCGCGATGCCATGTTCCGCGGCGATTACCGCACGGCGGAATCTATCGTGTCTAACTATATGATTGGCCCAGGCCCGGCAAGCTTTCAGCCGGTGGGCGATCTGGTGATTACCACGTCGCATTCGGGCGCTACCAATTACCGCCGCGAACTCGACCTCAAAACAGCTATCGCAAAAACGACGTATACGGCAGGCGGCGTCAACTACACCCGCGAATATTTTGCAAGCTACCCGGACCATGTGATCGTGGTGCACCTCACGGCCGATAAAAGCGGCTCGGTGAGCTTTGGCGCCACCATGACGACTCCGCACCGTAGCAACAGCATGTCCAGCAGCGGCAATACGCTCGTTTACGACGTGACGGTGAATTCCATCAAGTTCCAAAATCGCCTGAACGTGGTAGCTGACGGCGGCACAGTTTCGGTCGCGAACGGCAAAATCAACGTGCAGGGCGCAAATTCTGCAATGCTTGTGCTTACCACGGCTACGAACTTCAAGTCTTATAACGATGTCTCGGGCAACCCGGGTGCAATCGCAACCGAGATTATGTCGAAGGTCGCAAAAAAGTCTTACGACGACTTGCTCAGCGCGCACCTCAAGGATTACCAGACGATTTTCAATCGCGTCTCTTTGAACTTGGGCGAACCCGACAAGAGCGCAGGCGACATTACCAGCACTCGCGTCAAGAATTTCAATTCCACGAATGACCCCTCCTTGGTGGAACTGCATTACCAGTTCGGCCGTTACTTGTTGATTTCGAGCTCGCGCAAGGGTGGCCAGCCCGCCAACTTGCAGGGCATTTGGAACAAGGACACGAACCCGGTTTGGGGCAGTAAATACACCACGAACATTAACCTCGAAATGAACTACTGGCCGGTAGAGACGGCGAACCTCGGCGAATGCGTATGGCCGCTCATTGACAAAATCAAGAGTATGGTGCCGCAGGGCGAAAAGACTGCCAAGGTGCACTGGGGCGTAGACGAAGGCTGGGTGGAACACCACAATACCGACCTCTGGAACCGTACCGCTCCGATCGATGGCGCGTGGGGCTTGTGGCCGACGGGTGCCGGCTGGCTCAGCACGCACTTGTGGGAACATTTCTTATTCAACCCGACTGACAAGGCGTATTTGCAAGACGTTTATTCGACCATGAAGGGGGCGGCGCTCTTCTTCGTGAATAGCTTGGTTGAAGAGCCCGAAACCGGCAACAAGTACTTGGTGACTGCTCCGAGTGATTCTCCGGAAAACGATCACGGCGGCTACAATGTCTGCTTTGGCCCGACCATGGACAACCAGATTATTCGCGACGTGCTGAATTACACCATTGAGGCGTCCAAGATTCTGGGCGTCGACGAAGAGGCCCGCGCCAAGATGGAAGCGGTGGTAAAGCGGCTCCCGCCTACAAAGACGGGTAAGTACGGCCAGATTACGGAATGGCTGCAGGATTGGGATGACCCGAATAACAAGAATCGCCATATTTCGCACCTGTACGGCCTTTTCCCGAGCGCGCAGATTACGCCCGAAGAAACTCCCGACTTGATCAAGGGTGCAGGCGTTACGCTCAAGCAGCGCGGCGACGATGCGACCGGCTGGTCGCTTGCTTGGAAAATCAATTTCTGGGCCCGCATGCACGATGGCGATCACGCCTACACGATGATTCGCATGCTGCTGACGCCGAACAAGACTTATAATAATTTGTTCGATTCCCACCCGCCGTTCCAGATTGACGGTAATTTCGGTGCGGTCTCGGGCGTGAACGAGATGCTCATGCAGAGCCACAACAACAGGATCAACCTGTTGCCGGCACTTCCTTCGCAGTGGAAAGACGGTAGCATCAAGGGGATTCGCGCCCGCGGCGGTTTCGAAATCGATTCCATGGCCTGGAAGGGTGGCAAGCTCACTTATGTGGCCATCAAGTCCGATGTGGGCCAGACGCTGAACATTGTGAATGGTTCTAACAAGTTCACCACGACGACGGTGCCGGGCAAAGTTTACGAATTCGACGGCAACCTCAAGCTCACGAATCAGCCGTATGAACCGGTGACGATTCCGGGCAAGATTCAGGCTGAAAGCTACGTTGCCATGGAAGGCGTGCAGATTGAACCCGACGAAGAAGGCGAACCGAACCTCGGCTGGATTAACGATGGCGACTACAGCGAATACCTGGTGAAGGTTCCGACGGCTGGCTCTTACAAGCTTACCGCCCGCGTAGCCTCTGGCGCCGAAGAAAAGTCGACGATTACCGTTGCTGATTCTACAGGTAAGGCGCTGGCGACACTTACGGTGGACCCGGCTAAGACCGAGGATTGGAACGACTGGTACGAAACTTCGACCGCGATCGATTTGCCGAAGGGTGAACAGAAACTTAAGTTCACTTACTCCGGCATGTCCGATTACCTGATGAACGTAGACTGGTACAGCTTCGAAAGCGACCCGACAGCGATTCCGACAGTGGTCCGCGCGGCAAGCGCACTCTCGGTTCGCCAAGTGTCTATGGCCCGCGCCTCGGTGGCCCTGATGGTGAATGCCGATGGCGATTTCGAGGTCCGCCTGTATACAGCCAACGGCAACATGGTGGCCAAACGGCAGGGTAGCGGTAATTCCCTGGTGGAATTCGGCAAGAATGGCCGCCTGCTGCAAGGAACATACATTGCGGTTGTCAAGAGCGGTAACCTGCAAAAAACGCTCAAAATCAAGGCATATTGATAACTTGTCCACGCGAATTGCCTTTTCGCGTGGAATTTTGGCCTTTTTTGGGGCTAATTTTAGAGGGGTGAGTAAAGAAAATCGCTCCAGTGGGGGCGTAAAGGGATGAATTATGATGTTTGTGAAGAACATTAAGGCGGCTGTCGCCTTGGTTGGTTTCGGGCTTTGCACGCAGGCCATGGCCGAAAACCCGCTTATCCAGACCTATTATTCTCCGGACCCGGCGCCTGTCGTGTTCGGCGATACGCTTTGCACCTATTCCGGCAACGACGAGGGCGGTAGCTTCTTCACGATGCACGGCTGGCGTGTCTCCTGCACCACGGATATGGTGAACTGGACCGACATGAATACCCTCATTTTGGAAGCGGGTGACTTCAACGGTTCTGCCAAGAAAAACGGCGACTGGGCATCTCAATGCATTCGCCGCAACGACAAGTACTATTATTATGTGACCGTGGAATCCACCCGCGGCGGTCGCGCCGTCAACGTGGCCGTGTCCGACAAGAAAGAAGGCCCCTTCAAGGATGCCCTGAACGGCAAGCACCTGGCGGGCCCCAACTGGGACTACATCGACCCCACCGTATTTATTGACGACGATGGCCAGGCATGGCTCTACTGGGGTAACCCGAAGCTCTATTATTGCCCCCTCAAGGAGAACATGATTGAATGCGCAAGCGAAATCAAGGTCTCCGACATGAGTACCTTTAACGGCAAGTATACCGAAGGCCCATGGATTCACAAGCGCGGCAAAAAATATTACATGATTTACGCCGCCGGCGGCATTCCAGAATCCATTGACTATTCCTGGAGCGATTCCCCGACGGGCCCCTGGACCTATAAGGGCGTCATTATGCCGAAAAACGAACCGGGTGCCGCGTTCACCGTCCACTCCGGAATTGTCGACTTTAAGGGCCGCAGTTTCTTCTTCTACCACAACCAGAAGAACGTGAAGGGCGGCGGCTACAGCCGTTCTACCGCCATCGAGGAATTCACCTGGAATGCCGACGGTACCATTCCCACGATCCGCGCCACCAACAATGGCGTCGTGAAGCCCATCAAGAACCTTGACCCGTTCGTGCGCGTGGAAGCCGAAACCAAGGCCTGGGTGGGCGGCATGACTGTCAATACGTCGGGCGGCTACACCATCATCGAACACGTGAAGGCTCAAAACGGTGCGGTTTACCTGACCAATATGGGTAACAGCTTCTATACCAAGGTACGCTCTGTTGACATGGGCGACGGTGCCGATCGCATTATCGTTTGCACTAGGGGCAACGGCGGTAAGCTTGAACTCCATGCCGGTTCCGAAAACGGTGCGCTCCTTGCTACAATGAATATTCCGTCTAGTTCTGCCTGGCAAGAAAATTCGTTCGACTTGACTGATGCCGCAGGCGTCGATGACTTGTTCTTCGTGGTAAAGCAAGGCGGGTTCGATTTTGACTACTGGTACATGGAAAGCGAAAAGACCGCTGTGCCGCAGACTCCTTACAAGGAAGTGGCTGCAAAGATTCCGGGCAAGATCGAAGCCGAAAATTACGACGTGGGCGGCCACAATAAGGCCTTCTACGACAACGACCGCGAAAACCAGGGCAAGGCCTACCGCGAGGACGAAGTCGACGTTGTAGACATTAGCGATTCCAAGTGCGGCGATGCCGCCTGTGCGGGCTATGCTATCGGTTACACGAACGATGGCGAATGGGTGGAGTACACCATCAATGTCACGGCGGATGCCAAGTACGACATTACGGCGAATGTGGCGACCGCCTTCGAAACTTCTGCAATGCAGCTGTTCATTGACGACAAGGAAATCACGGAATCGGTTGTTGCTCCGAAGGTTGACAGTGTATGGACTACATACAAGGTAATAGACGTGGGCTCCGTGGATCTCAAGAAGGGCGAACACGTGCTCAAACTCCTGATTACAGGTGCCTACCTGAATGTGGACTGGCTCCAGTTTACCGACCCGAACGACACCACGACTTCTATTGCGAAGAACGTAAAGCTTGCCCCGCAGACAGCGTCTTACAACGTGTTCGGCGCCACCGGCAAGTTCCTTGGTCGCGTAGAATCCGGTGCGAATATGGCTGCAACCCTTAAGAATGCTGGGTTCGCAAGCGGTATGTACATCTTGCGTGCCGCGGGCCTGAACAAGACCCTCCGCGTACAAGTCCGCTAGCACCCCTTTGATAAAATGTCAATGAGAACTCTCTAAAAGGGAGTTCTTTTTTGTTGTATAAAAGATATTTTTTGATTGGTGTGGATTTTTAAGTGAGGTTTCTTATGAAAAACTTCTTGGTTTCGTCTGCCGTAACGTGCGCGTCGTTGTGCGCTACGTTTGCAACTACGGCAATTGCTCAGCCCAACGATGAATGGAACGGCAAGCCGCGTATTTTCGCGGTGAATGCGCTAACGCCGCACGTCACGTCTATGCCGTATTCTACGGTCGAAGAGGCCGTGAAGGGTGACCGTCACGCTTCTGAGTGGTATCAGACACTTTCGGGTAAGTGGAAATTCTATCATGTCGAAAAGCCCGCCCAACGCAATAACGACTTTTACAAAGACAACTACGATGTGTCTGGCTGGAACGAAATTCCGGTGCCGTCGTCTTGGCAGCTGTTTGGTTACGACCACCCGATTTACACCAACGTGGTTTACCCGTGGGCGCAGAACAACAACGTGTCTGCTCCGGGCGCGCCGACCAACTTTAACCCGGTGGGCCATTACCGCCGTAACTTCACCATTCCCGAAAAGTGGAGCGGCAAACGCATTCGCCTGCACTTTGAAGGTGTGGAATCTGCCTACTACGTTTGGGTGAACGGCAACTATGTCGGTTATGCCGAAGACTCCTTTACCGACCATGAATTCGATATCAACAAGTACTTGCGTAAAGGCGAAAACAACGTTTCTGTTCAGGTGTTCCGCTGGTGCGACGGCTCTTGGCTCGAAGACCAGGACTTCATTCGTCTTGCCGGTATTTTCCGCGATGTGTACCTGTATGCCGTTCCCGAAGTGCATATTCAGGACTTTCAGATCGATGCGACGCTCACCAACAACTATACCGATGGCTTGCTGAAGACGACCGCCTGGATTTACAATTCTACGGGCTCGGCTTCCAGCGAATTCACTGTGGAACTTTCTCTGTACAACGACAAAGGTACCGAAGTGATTTCCCCGTCGGCACAGAAGGTTTCGGGCATTGGTTCGAAGGGCGAAAAGAGCGTACACTTTGAATTGCCGATTACCAAGCCGGATCGCTGGTCTGCCGAAACGCCGAACCTTTATACGGCCGTGCTTGCCATTAAAGATGCTAGCGGCAAGGTGATTCAGGTTGAAAGCAACAAGATCGGTTTCCGCAAAATCGAAATCAAGAAGGATAACGGTGTTCCGCGCTTGTACGTGAACGGCATGCCGGTAAAATTCCATGGTGTTGACCGCCATGAACTCGACCCGGATAATGGCCGCGCGGTTACATACGATCGCATGGAAAAAGACGTGATTCTCATGAAGCGTTTCAACATTAACGCGCTGCGTATGTCGCACTATCCGAATAACCCCTACATGTACGATCTTTGCGACAAGTACGGCATTTACGTGATTGACGAAGCAAACGTCGAAAGTCATGGTGCAAATAACAGCTTGCCCAAGAATAGCGACGACTGGCGTGCCCCCGCTGTGGACCGTATGAATTCCATGGTGCAGCGCGACAAGAACCACCCGAGTATTATCTTGTGGTCATTGGGTAACGAAGCCGGTAACGGTAACGTGTTCGCCTCTGAACGCGAACGTGCCCACCAGATTGACTCCACCCGCTTTGTGCATTACGAAGGCGACTGGAACAACGCCGATGTGAACAGCTGGATGTACTTTGGCCCGGACGCCGTGCGTAACTACAACGACGCCAACAAGCCAATTATGCTTTGCGAATACGAACACGCCATGGGTAACTCCGTGGGCGATCTGCAAGAATACATGGACGCCTTCTACGCTAACCCGCGCAGCTTCGGTGGCTTTATTTGGGACTTCATTGACCAGGGACTTCGCCACAAGGGTACGCCGTACTTTGAATTCGGCGGCATGTGGGGCGACTGGCAGAACGACGACAACTTCTGCGCGAACGGCCTCGTATTCCCCGATCGCGCCTTGCAGCCCGAAATTTGGGAAGTCAAGTATCAGTATGCTCAGGTCCGCGTCAAGAACGTTGACGCCGCCAAGGGCAAGATTCAGATCGAAAGCCGCTACCTCTACAAGAACCTGGGCGACTTCCTCGATGGCTACTGGTCTATCAAGGAAAACGGCAAGGTCATCAAGGAAGGCAAGCTGAACGGTTCGCAGATGAACGTTGGCCCGAACCAGAAGAAAGAAATCACGATTGACATGCCGAAAATCGAAACCACAGTTGGTGCCGAGTACTTCTTGGATCTCGATTTCCGCCTCAAGAACGATGAACTCTGGGCTAAGGCCGGTTATAGCATTGCCCACGAACAGTTCGGCATCGATTTGGGCCAGCTCTGGTCTACTGAAATCGATATCAGCACCTTGCCGACTTACAAGGTGAACAAAACCAACGGTCTCGAAATCGAGGGCAAAGATTTCAAGATCCGCTTCGACGAAAAGAACGGCACGCTTGCAAGCTACGTGCTCGGTAACGATACCATTATCAAGAACGGCGGCATTCCGAACTTCTGGCGCGCCCCGATCGACAACGACAAGGGCTTCAACATGGAAAAGGGGCATGGCGAATGGCGCAAGGCAAGCCAGAAGCGCAACGTGACCTCCGAAGTCAAGGAAGTGTCTCAGCAAGAAACCCAGGTGACCTTCAACTTCACGTTCCCCGACGTGGGCAGCACCAAGATGAAGATGACTTACTACGTGTACGGTAGCGGCGATATCGTGGTCAGCTACACGCTCAACCCCGATGGTTCCAAGAGCTACTTGCCGAACGTGGGTACAATCTTTACCGTGCCGGGTGGCTACGAAAAGGTCCGCTGGTTTGGTCGCGGCCCCGACGAAAACTACATGGGCCGTAACCGCGGAAGCTTCATGGGTCTCTATTCTACGCTCGCCGATTCTATGACAATCAAGTACATGGAAATCGGCGAAACCGGCCAGCGCACCGACGTCAAGTGGGCAACGCTCACCAACAACGACGGCAAGGGCCTGATGATTGTGGGTAACCCGCGCATGGAATTCAGCGCCCAGCATTACACTCCGGAACAGCTTTCCAACGTAAAGCTCCCGTGGGAACTCAAGCGCGACAAGGACATTACGCTCCGCGTAGACTTGCACCAGATGGGCGTTGGCGGTATCAATTCCTGGGGTGCCCAGCCGCTCGATGCGTACCTGCTCAAGGCTAACCGCGAATATTCTCACACCTTCCGCCTGGCTCCGATCCGCAAAAAGTTGAACGACCCGACCGAATACTCGCTGCTCGGATTCCGCAACTTCGGCTGGAACAAGGAAATCGCCCCGGCTAAGTACGGCGAAACTGAAATCAAGAAGATTTACGAAAACCAGCCGGACAAGGATATTACCGAAGAAGCCAATGAGGAAACCGAAGGTCGGACCCCGATTCTGCCGAGTGGCGTAAAAATGGCAAATAATGCCGTTCGCGACTATAGCGTGTTTGACATGCAGGGCCGACTTGTTGCTAAATTTAGCACAGTTGGTATCGAAGATTTGCAGGCCAAGACAACGGCCGCGGTCAAGCGCTCGGGTACTTACTTGGTGAAAACTAAGACGGGTACGGCTTACCGCATTAACGTAAAGTAATTGTCATCCTGGACTTGATCCGGGACCCCGAACCTCCACACCCCATGCAATGAACGTCCCGGAAGAAATTCCGGGACGTTTCTCATGAACACGAACAATGACTTATGAGAGCTCCAAAAGGATTAGTTAGTCATTGTTCGTCCTTCGTTCCGACAACTGGCTAATGCCAGTTGCCTCCACTCGGCAAGAAATCTGACTTTTTCGGGCCTTTTTGTGAACTTTTGGTGATTGAAATTTTTGCAAAAGTGTTTTTTGAAGAAGTACGCAATTTGGGCTTTTTTTGGATATCTTTAAATTGGTTGAAAAGGATGGTCATTATGAAGTTTCGAGTACTCCTCCCGTTTATTTTGCCGTCGTGCATTTGTGCCGCGGTAAACCTGAATGTAAGCTTGGGCGACAGCATCAAGCCGGTGACCCATGTGGCGACCGGTTCGCTTTATGGCTTGACCGAGACGCTTCCGAGCAATATCGAGAAGGACGTTGCGCCCCTGAAGCCGAACGTTTTCCTTTCGCCGGCGCGCAGCGGTAGCGGTCGCCAGCAGCCTATCGGTGGTGCGTTCCTTGTGGCTCCGCGTGTCGAAAGCATTGGTGCCAAAATCCAGATTCGCTTGGCCGACGTTTTGCCGGGCTGGCCGTACAAGTTCCAGAACATGGATCACTGGAAAAACGAAGTGAAGTCGGTCATCAACGACAAGCTCAAATCGAACAACAAGAACTTTGACGGTTACGAAATTTGGAACGAACCGAACGATACCTGGAAATCGAGCATTGACTTCAATTCCGGTCTCTGGAAACAGACTTACGATTTGATCCGCCAGATGGACCCCGGTGCCAAAATCATTGGCCCGTCGTACTCCTTCTATCATGGTTCCAAGATGGAAGAATTCGTGAAGTACTGTTCGCAGAACAACTGCATGCCCGACGTGGTCAGCTGGCACCAGTGGGGTAGCGGTGGCTTCGTGGGTTCTGTCGAAACTTACCGTAACCTCGAAAAGAAATACAACGTCAAGCCGCGCCCGCTGAGCATCAACGAATATTCTTCGACCGAACACAGCGAAGAAGGTTGCCCGGGCCTGTCTATTCCCTTTATCGCTAAATTCGAACGTCACGGTGTCGAAAGCGCCATGATTTCTTGGTGGTTCGTACCGCTTCCGGGTCGCTTGGGTAGCCTGCTCACCAAGGATAACGAACGCGGTGGCGGCTGGTGGCTGTACAAGTGGTATGGCGACATGAGCGGCTATATGGCAAAGGTTGTGCCTCCTAACGACAAGAGCGATGGAGTCGACGGCTTTGCTGCTCTTGACAAGAAGAAAGGCTTTGCAAGCATTGTGCTCGGCGGTAACACCAAGGGCGATATCAATGTGAATATTTCGGGCATTCCTTCGGCATTCGGCAACAAGGTGAATGTGACGGTGGAATACGTGGTCTGGGAAAACAAGGACAAGGCCGTACCCTCGACGAACCTGGTGTCCGACAAGGAATATGACGTGAGCGACGGCAAGATTACGGTGCCGGTGAATATCACGAATACCAAGTACGGCTATCGCGTGTACATTACACCGATCATTCCTCAGGCGCCTTATAAGGATGTCGCCGCCGCAATCCCGGGCAAGATCGAAGTCGAAAATTACGATGTGGGCGGTTCGGGCAAGGCCTACCTCGACAAAGATGACGACAACAAGGGTGGTGAATACCGCGACGACGCTGTGGATATCGTTAAAGCAGGCAATGGCTACGCCATCGGTTACACGCAAGAAGGCGAATGGCTCGAATACACGGTGAAAGTTGCCAAGTCGGGCGAATACAATCTTAACGCAAGCTACGCCACATCGTCTGAAAATGTAGGCTTCAAACTCTATGTCGACGGTAATGCGGTTACAGATAACATCATCGTGCCGCAAGGTGCCGACTGGGAAACCTATTCGACATACGAAGCAGGCAAAGTGAACCTTACCGAAGGCGAACACGTGCTCAAGCTCGAAATTGTGGGTAACTACGTGAACCTCGACTGGCTCGAATTCGTGGACCCGTCGCAAACCACGACGCGCTTTGCGACCGCTCCCGCCCTCCAGCGAGCAAGCGCAACCTTTGACGTCTTCAGCGCGACAGGTAAGTTCCTCGGCCGTGCCGACATCGGCGCCACCGCTACAGAATCGCTCGCCGCTTCGCTCAAGCAAGCCGGCTACGCTAGCGGTGTCTACCTCGTCCGCACCGCCGCCGGCCGCACCCAGCGCATCCAAGTGCGCTAAGTGCCGCCTTCAAAACTTCATGACTCCATGCAACCAAAAGAACCCCCCGCGCAAGCGAGGGGTTCTTTGGTTGGTTTTTAGGAGGTATTCTTAGGAGTACTAAGATTCGTTTGTGAGAGAGAACTTACTTCACGAAGCTTGCCGGGAGCGTGAACTGCTTCAGGAACGGCCAGCCGATGCTTGCGTCACCGTAGTCGTGGCCGCCGCCCTGCTTGGTGCAGAGAACAACCTTCGTGCCATCCTGGCAGTTGGAGTATTCGTCGCAACCATTGGCGTTCTTGGTCGGAGCGCCAGTACAGCCGTTCTTTTCGGCCCAGAACCTGAAGGTGCCTTCGGCGCCGAGGAAGTTCAGGCCGTCGTTGAATCCGCTATCGCCGCCCTGATATTTGCAGACCGGGTCATTCGTACCGCGGAAGTTGATGACAGAAATCGGACGTGACATCTTGCAAGCGGCGCTATTGGTCTTGTTCAAGTCCATAGCTGCCGGAGCGACTGCTGCAAAGACGTCGGACATCATGCAAGCCACGTGGTTGCTCATACCGCCACCCATCGAGAAACCGGTTGCGTAGATACGCTGCGGGTCGATACAGGCGATTTCTTTGAGCTTGTCAATCATTGCGTAAGAGAACTTGACGTCGTCATCGTTGGAGCAGCACGGACCGACGTTCCAGCCGTTACCCATTCCACCCGGTTTGCTAGTGCCGTCCGGGTAAAGCGTGATTACGCCTTCGGGGTCAGTCTTGGCCTTGTACGGAGAACTTCCGAATTCGCCATTGCCGGAACCGCCAATCGGGTGGTAGTCAATAACGAGCGGTACGGGCTTGTCGCCCTTGTAGGCACTCGGAATGTGCATAATAAAGGTGCGCTGCTTGCCATCGACGGTCACGGACATGTTTTGCTTATCTCCGACCTTTGCAGTCTTGCCGGAGCAATCGACTACGATAGGTTCGTCGCTGCCGGCGCTGCTGGAAGATTTCGGCGGTTCAACCTGTTGAGAGCTAGAAGATTTCGGTGGTTCAACAGCTTCAGAGCTGGAAGAAGCGTCGGCAGAGGGCCTTACCATTTCGATGGTCACGCCGGTCTCGGTTTCGCTCTGCATTTGGTAGACAAAGTTGGCATAACCATCCAGCGCGAACTGGAGCATCGGCAACAGGTCGCCTTCTTTCTTGAGAGCTTTGACTGCACCCTTGTCGGTCAACATAAAGGTGCTGTTGCGGTTGTCTGCACTGACGCGGATGAACTTCGCGCCTTTTGCAAGCTTGCCCAAGTTGAGGGAGACGATTCCCTGGACGTTTTCGATGTTGCTTTTCTTGAGAACCTTGCCAAGGGAGTTGATCACGGACACGCTGAGAGAACGTGCATCCGCGTTATAAATGGTGAGCATGTTGCCTTCCATGTGGAGGGCGACATTTGCGGTGTAGGCGTTGGCGAAAATGCCCGTGTTGTCATCGCTGCTGAGGCGGAATGTGCCATCTTCTCCGGAGGTTGTTTCGTACCCTCCGAAGTTGAATGTGTTGATTTTTACACCGCCGAGCAAACGGCCGGAAACCTTGGATTTGACCACGCCGTCAATGCTCCAGGCAAAAGCCTGGCTGCTGAACAAGCCGAACAGTGCCAGGCTAGCGATACTTGCGAATTTGGGGTTACGCATAAATACTCCTTTTTTATGATACCCTTTTGTTTTCACTCCATAATAAATTTACACATTTATTGCTGAAATGCAATATATTTTGCGTAAAGTTTGCTAAACCACGAATAAATCTTACACATTTCCGTGTAAAAAGCGTTTTGTGCGCATTTCTTTATTTGAAAAGCATGGATTTGTTGTCCAAGGAATCTTGCTTTTGATGAGGTAATTTCCCCTTTTTGTAAGGTACTTTTACCTATGGTGTTCACGTTTTTAAAGGATGTTGGTTATGAAAAAGCTACCCCTCTCTCTTGCTATTGCAGCCATTGCAGGCTTTGCGACCATGGCAAATGCCGCTCTCGCCGATGGCGGTGCAAAATTCTTGGGCAATATTACTACGGGTGGCCAGATTCGTAGCGACTTTGCCCAATACTGGAACCAGATTACTCCCGAAAACGGCTGTAAGTGGGGTTCCATCCATTCCCTTTCTAACGGCAACAGCGGTACAAGCAAGTTCGCCTGGGACAACTTCGACAAGTGCGAAAGCGCCTACAAGTGGGCCAAGGAAAAACCGGGTGAACGCCATTTCAAGTTCCACGCTCTCGTTTGGGGCTCGCAGTACCCGAACTTCCTCTGCAAAAAGAAAAATCCGGGCATTACCGTAGAACTCACCAAAAAGTACATTACCGAATGGTTCGATGCCGTTGCGGCCAAGTTCCCTGACCTCGAATACATCGACGTGGTGAACGAAGCCATTTGGGCGGGTAACAACTACCACTCTGGTTACGGCAAGCCTGCTGCAGGTGCCGAAGGCCACAGCACCGACGATACCGAATGCGGCGGCTCCTACATTATCGAAGCCCTCGGCGGTGACCGCGTTGTAAATGGCAAGCACCAGTACGACTTTATCACGACAGCCTTCAAGATGGCCCGCGAACGCTGGCCAAAAGCCGTGCTCATCTATAACGATTACAATACGCTTTCCTGGCAGATCAACGAAGGTATCGAACTCATCCAGACCATCGTTAAGAATGGTGCTCCGGTCGATGCCTACGGCCAGCAGGCTCACGACTGTAAGGGCATGAGCAAGAACGATTTCGAAAGCAAGATGACTCGAATCCATAACGAGACGGGCCTCCCGCTTCTCGTTTCGGAATACGATATCGGCGAAGCGGACGATACCAAACAGAAAAACGATTACGCAAACCAGATTCCGTTCATGTGGGAAACTCCCTGGGTCGCGGGTATTACCATTTGGGGCTATATCAACGGCTCTACTTGGGTTGCAAACACCGGCCTTATTGAAAAAGATGGCCGCAAGCGCGCTTCCATGAACTGGCTCGAAGAATACTTTGCAAACAACTTAAGCAAGGGCAAAAACGATGTGACCTTCACGCCGGTTGAACCCGAACCGCAGATTCCGTTCAAGGGAGAACCGATTGCCATTCCGGGTAAAGTCGAAGCCGAAGATTTCGATATCCCGGGCAAGGGCGTCAACGAAGACGGCACGAGCAACCAGTCCTATAGCGACGATTCCGAAAATCACGGCGATAGCGACTACCGCAAGGACACCGGTGTCGACCTTTACAAGAAGGCGACCGGCGTTATCGTGGGCTACAACAGCGAAGGCGATTGGCTCGAATGGACCGTGAACGTGGGTGATGCTGGTGACTACACGATGTTTGCCGCCGTCGCTGCCGCAGGTTCTACTTCCAGCTTCCAGCTCTCCCTCGATGGCAAGGCGCTCACCGACGTGATTACGGTTCCTGCCGCCAAGGAAGGCGAAGAAAATTACGACGACTACAACAAGGTCAAGGCCAACGTGACCCTCCCGGCAGGCAAGCACATTCTCCGCATGGACGTAACGGGCGCCTGGTTCGACGTAGACTACTTCACCTTCGTGAAGGGTAAGGACGCGACTGACCCCGAACCGATCGAAAATCCGGGCCAGGAAACCTTTATCGGCCAGAACCTCGAACTCACGAACGACAAGCTTCAAGATTACTACGTGTTCGACATGCAAGGTAACCGCCTGGGCCTGATTTCGGCCTATGGATTCAATGCCGCATCCGACCTGCTCAAGTCTTCTAGCGCCATCAGGTCTTCGGGCATTTACTACCTGCGTAGCCGCACTACAGGCAAGATGCATACCGTGAGAGTTTCTAGATAATTTAATACTCAATACACCAAACAACGGGTTCCGGGGCGAACGCTCCGGAGCTTGTTTTTTTTGTTTACGTCATTGTGGATATATTGTCCATGGAATCACTGTTCCGACTAGGATTATTTCGTGCGTTTCAGGATAATTTTATAGGAGCATGGTGTAACTTTAAAAAAGGATGTGGTTTCATGAAACAGAAACTTTCTTTCTCTGCTTTGGCGGTCGCACTTTCTTGTGCCGTTCCGTCGTTCGCTGGCCCCGGCCTTGCCGATGGCGCGGCCAAGTTCATCGGTAACATCACTCAGTCTGGCACGGCTCCTGGTCCTAATGACCAGTTTACCAAACTGTGGAACCAGGCGACAGCTGAAAACGGCTGTAAGTGGGGCTCCGTCGAAGGTCAGCGCGGCAAGTACAACTGGGGCGCCTGCGATGCTGCCTATAACTGGGCAAAGCAGAACGGTGGTCACTTCAAGTTCCACGCTTTGGTGTGGGGCTCCCAGTATCCGAGCTGGCTCAATGGCCTTAGCACAGAAGAAACCAAGAAGGCGATTACCGCCTGGTTCGATGCGGTCAAGCAGCATTACCCGGATCTCGAAATGATCGACGTGGTGAACGAAGCTATCCGCACGGGCAACAACAGCTATCATTCTCCTTACGGCAAGAACAACAACATCATTCCGGCACTCGGTGGCGATAACGGTGGCAATTACCAGTTCGTAACGACCGCCTTCAAGATGGCCCGTGAACGTTGGCCGAAGGCTATCCTCATTTATAACGACTACAACACCGTCCAGTGGAACAAGGACCAGGGTATTCAGCTTATCCAGACCATCAAGAAAAACGGTGCTCCGGTCGACGCATACGGCTTGCAGGCCCACGACATGATGAGCCAGGGCGGTGGCCAGGGCGGTACCGGTGGCGGCGGCGTCTGCTTGAACATCAATACGCTCAAGAGCATTACCAAGGAAATCTGGGACAAGACCCAGACCCCGATGTTCATCAGCGAATACGACATTGCGACTACCGATGATAATATCCAGAAGCAGTGCTATCAGGAACAGATTACGCACTTCATGGAAAACGAGCATGTCGCGGGCATTACCTTGTGGGGCTATGTCTATGGCCACACCTGGCTCGACTGTAACGGAAAGGCTCCCGGATGCTCCGGCATCATCAAGGACGGCAAGGACCGCGCCGCCATGGCCTGGCTCAGAGATTACCTCTCCAAGAACAAGGGCGTGAACTCGACTGGCCTCAAGACGGGTGTGCTCACTCCGGTCGATCCTGTGCCGCGCAAGCTGTTCAAGGGCTCTGCATTCGACATCCCGGGCAAAATCGAAGCCGAAGACTTTGATATTTCCGGTATCGGCGAAACCAATGGCGTGAGCAACATCTCTTACAGCGAAAGCGATATCGAAAATCACGGCGACGTGACGGATTACCGCAAGGACACGACTGGTGTCGACCTCTACAAGAAGGCTACCGGCATCATCGTGGGCTACAACAGCGAAGGCGATTGGCTCGAATACACCGTGAACGTAAAAGAATCGGGCGACTACACCATGTTCGCAGCCGTGGCTGCCGCAGGTTCGACTTCCAGCTTCCAGCTTTCTATCGACGGCAAGGAACTCACCAACGTGATTACTGTTCCTGCTGCAAAGTCCGGCGAAGAAAACTACGACGACTACAACAAGGTCAAGGCTAACGTGTCCCTCACGGCCGGCACGCATATCCTCCGCATGACGGTGACTGGCTCCTGGTTCGACATCGACTACTTCACCTTCGTGAAGGGTAAAGATGCTACCGACCCCGAACCGATTGAAATCGAAGATGATCCGATGTTTGTCCAGCCGAGCATCCAGATCGATGAAAACGGCCTGCAGGACTACTTCGTGTTCGACGTGCATGGCGTGAACTTGGGCGTGCTTTCGGCCTACGGTTTCGATGGCGCTGCCGAAATTCTCCAGAACACGGGCGACATCAAGGCTTCCGGTATCTACTACCTGCGTAACCGCTGGACCGGAAAAATGCAGTCTGTGAGAATTTCTAGGTAAATTTCAAAACTCAATACACCAAACAACGGGTCCCGGGGCGAATGCTCCGGGGCTTGTTTTCTTTTGTTTACGCTTCTATGGATATATTGTCCATGACAATCCCCTTTTTTCGTGAAAAAACGTCCTTTTTAGGGAATATATTAATAATGGTTTTTGGGATGAAAACCATCAAAAGGATGTGTGGATATGAAAAAGATAATCTCTACAGCAACGAAAGTTGCTGCGTTTGCTCTTGCAGCAACAACTTTCTCCTTCGCGGGACCCGGCTTGGCCGATGGTGCAGCGAAGTTCGTCGGTAACATTACAACGCGTGGCCAGGTTCGTAGCGACTTTACGAAGTTGTGGAACCAGATTACGGCTGAAAACGAATGTAAGTGGGCCTCTATCGAAGGCACCCGCGGTCGTTACAACTGGTCTGGTTGCGATGCTGCCTATAACTGGGCAAAGAATAACGGTGGCCATTTCAAGTTCCACGCTCTGGTGTGGGGCTCCCAGTATCCTAACTGGTTGAACGGCCTTAGCGTTGACGAAACCAAGAAGGCGATTACCGCTTGGTTCGATGCAGTCAAGCAGCATTACCCCGATCTCGAAATGATCGACGTGGTGAACGAAGCTATCCGTACGGGTAACAACAACTATCACTCCGGCTACGGCAAGAACAACAACATCATCGGTGCTCTCGGTGGCGATAACGGCGGTAACTACCAGTTCGTGACCACGGCCTTCAAGATGGCCCGTGAACGCTGGCCGAAGGCAATCTTGATTTATAACGACTATAATACCGTTCAGTGGAACAAGGATGAAGGTATTAACCTCATCAACACCATCAAGAAAAACGGTGCTCCGGTGGACGCTTACGGCTTGCAGGCTCACGACATGATGAGCCAGGGCGGTGGCGCTGGCGGTACCGGTGGTGGCGGCTCCTGCTTGAACATCAACACCTTGAAGAGTGTTGTTAGCGAAATTTGGAACAAGACTCAGACTCCGATGTTCATCTCTGAATACGATATCGGTACCGATAACGACAATATCCAGAAGCAGTGCTACTCCGAACAGATTTCCTACTTCATGGAAAACGAACATGTTGCAGGCATTACCTTGTGGGGCTATGTCTATGGTGCAACCTGGATCAATAACGGTAACTCCGGTATCATCAAGGATAACGGCGGCGACCGTCCTGCCATGACTTGGCTCAAGGATTACCTCTCCAAGAACAAGGGTGTGAACACCACCGGCCTCAACACTGGCGTTGTCACTCCGGTTGAACCTGTTCCGCAGGAACCGTTCAAGGGCTCTGCACTTGCCGTTCCGGGTAAGATTGAAGTTGAAGACTTCGACAAGCCGGGCCAGGGCAAGAACGAAGATGGTACAAGCAACGAATCCTATGGCGACGATTCCGAAAACCATGGCGATAGCGACTACCGTAAGGATACCGGTGCAGACCTTTACAAGAAGGCTACTGGCGTGGCTCTCGGCTACAACAATACGGGTGACTGGTATGAATACACCATCAACGTTGCCGAAGCTGGCGATTACACTGCAGTCGCTTCTGTTGCTACCGAAGGCACGGGCGCATTCACGCTCTCCCTCGACGGCAAGTCCCTTGCCGAATTCACGGTCACGGGTTCTAGCTACGACGACTTCTCCGACGTGAAGAAGAAGGTAACTCTCCCGGCCGGCAAGCATGTGCTCCGCCTCGACGTGACCCAGGAATACTTTGATATCGACTACATCAACTTCGTGAAGGGCGATGTCGTTGACGAACCGGGTGAAGATGACCCGATGCTTGTGCAGCAGGAACTCAAGCTCGACAACAATGCCCGCCAGGATTACCACGTGTTCGACCAGAACGGTGTCCACATGGGTGTGCTCACAGCTTACGGATTCGATGCCGCCAAGGAAATTCTCAAGACTTCTAACGAAGTCAAGAACTCCGGCGTGTACTACCTCCGCAGCCGCACCACTGGCCAGATGCAGTCTGTAAGAGTGACGAGATAATTAGAGTACTCAATACACCAAACAACGGACTCCGAAGCGGACGCTTCGGGGTTTGTTTTTTCCGAAAAAAGCGAAATTAATTCTGTCAATTAATACAACTCTATCAATTGATAGAGTAAAAATGCCTAAAGTGGCGCAGATTTTTCGAAAAATCGTACTTTTTTACCCTTGCAAAGCCGCGTTTTTTCTTCTAAATTTAGCGCAGCATTTCACGGGGCGACTTTGCTCCGGAATAACTCAAAAAGGATTTACATGAAGACCATTACGGTAAACCCGAAGAACGTCGAACGCAAGTGGAAGCTTGTGGACGCCGCCGATAAGCCTATGGGTCGCGTTGCTTCTGAAGTTGCAAAGCTCCTGATGGGCAAGCACAAGGCCATCTTCTCCCCGAACGTCGACACTGGCGACTTCGTGGTTGTGATCAACGCTGAAAAAGTTGCTGTTACCGGCAACAAGGCTCTGCAGAAGCAGTACTTCCACCACACCGGTCACATCGCCGGTGAACGCTGGATCAACTTTGCCGACCTCTTGGCAAAGCACCCGACTGCACCGCTCGAAGCTGCCATCTGGGGCATGCTCCCGCACAGCGCTCTCGGTCACAAGATGATCAAGAAGCTCAAAATCTATGCCGGTGCCGAACATCCGCACGCCGCGCAGAAACCTGAAGTTGTAGAACTTTAAGAACGGAGGATACCTCTATCGCTACCGCAAAAACTAAGAAGATCTACCGCGGCACTGGCCGTCGCAAGAACGCCATCGCTGCTGTGATCCTGAAGCCGGGTTCCGGCAAGCGCACTATCAATGGTCGTGATTTCAAGGATTACTTCCATTCTGAAGTGCAGAACATGATCGCTAACCTTCCGTTCGCCATCCTCGGCAACGCGGAAGAATGGGACGTCGAAGTTACCGCTCGTGGCGGTGGCATCGCTGGCCAGATGGGCGCTGTCCGTCTCGGCATTGCCCGTGCCCTGGTTGCTAACGACGCCGAAGTCAAGCCCGCCCTCAAGAAGGAAGGCCTCATGACTCGCGACTCTCGTGCCGTTGAACGTAAGAAGTTCGGCCGCAAGAAGGCTCGTAAGCACTTCCAGTTCAGCAAGCGCTAATCTGCGAAATTGCTATTACGAAAAACCCTGGCTATGCCAGGGTTTTTCTGTTATTACAAGACCGTTCGGCTCTGTTGCAAATCCAGGAATATGATATCGCCTCACTTTCGCCTCCACGATTCGTTGATACGAATCGCTTGAGGCTCACAAGACCTCCGCTTTGCGGAGGCCTTTTTTTTGTAAATAACTGTTCTTTTCTGTGCATTTTAGTTTATATTTAATTTGGATGAAAAAATTAGCCTTCTTATTTGCTGTTTCTTTTTTGCTTGCGGCCTGTGGCCTGGACAGCGGTGATAAACATTATATCGTCTGGGAAGAAAAGGAAAATGAGGTGCTCCTTACGGACTTTTCCTCTATTCACTTTGCATTGCGTTGCCGCGTTGATTCCAAGTCGAAAAATTGCGGAATCGTACTGGGCAATTTTTTGTTGAAAAAATCCGAACTGAGTGGCTGTAGCCCTAATACGGGCTGTTCCTATTTTGATACCTACTATGGGTTTAAGGGAGCCTCGTTCCTTACGTTGCAAGTCAAGAACGAGAATACGGGAGAGACTAAATCCCTGATGTCGTATTTACAGGATGATATTCCTTACATGAAGGGAGATACATACGTGCCGTCCGTAATGAACCTGAACAAGTCGAAAGACTCTATCAATACGGTTTCGCTGACGGGCTATTATGTTGGAGACGAGTGGGTTAAGCATGACACGACCATTGTCATTAAAGACGTTCTTTATGCCGACAAAAATGGAAAAATCAGCTTTTCTGTTTCGGATGCCAAGAAAAATCGTGCCGCACTTTCTATAGATATAAGTGCCGTCCTCGAAAAAAATAATGCGAATACTGTTCAGCAGAAATCCGTGACTCTGGTAGATACTTCGTATACCGAACATTACTGGGCCGTAGAACCGGGGGCAATTGCCGTGGAACCCATGGACATCAATTTTGAAACGAAGGAATCTTTTAAGATAGCGCAATTCTTGAACGTGCCCGTTCAGAAAATCGTGTACTTGAATGTAAATCCGCTTCCCGATTCGCTTATTCTGTCTGGCGGAGTGAATGATCGTGCCGTTGAAATCCCGGTGGAGAGCTATGCGAAATAGAATTGTCATCATTCTTCTGTCTTTGCTTCTCGCAACTCCCGCCTTGGCTGGTGTCGGGGCTTTCCAGAAATTCAGCATGGGCATCATGTTGGGCCTTGGACCGTCTTATATGACCGGGGAAGACGCTGACCTTTACGACGACAACTGGTCGGCTGGGGGTGGTGTTGCTTTCCGAATGGCGTTCCCTGTGGCAAGCAGAATGTCGGTGCTTGTGGATCTAGGTGTCGATGGTGCTTTCGGTTTTTCTAGCGAATATGAATACCAGCACCGCACGGTTAAGGATTCTGTCATGACGAATGCTTGGGAAATTACCGTGTTGTGGGACTATTTTGCGACGGACAATTTTTTTGTGGCGGTGGGCCCGTGTTTTCGGTTCCCGTTTGTCGAAGAAAAAGTCGAATTAGACGACGATGAAATCTACTCAGATGATGAAATAGACTATGCGAACGATTTTTGGTTTGATGCGATGTTCGCTTTTGGCTGGAAATATGACGGCATTGAATTCGGCTTAAGAACCGGTTACGAATTCCTGGGGATGTTCAAGGAAACCGGCAAATACAAGTCTGTGGACATCAACGAACTGCGATTCCGCCTTTACATGACTTATTGGTTCGGCCAGAAGCGCAACTAGAAGTTGTCGTCTCGGTCGAACATGTGCGTGACGAATTCGGTCACGAGCGTCACGTAGGCGTCTTCGCTAAAGATAGGCTTCTGCATTGAATCGATGGCTTCTTGCGAAAGCTTGCCGGTCTTGGCGAGTTCTTCGCCGCCCTTACGGTACTTTTCACGCAGCATGTTCAAACGGCGCGGGCCACCGCGGTGGTCGAGTGCGCGCATCTGCGGACAGGCAATGAGCGTGTAGCCCTCATGCCCCAAGATAATGTCGAACTGCTTGCGGATTGGTTCGTAGACTACGTCCAGGTCCATCCAGGCGCAGCTCGAAAGCAGGATGATCTTCTGGCCTTCTTTCTGGAACTGTAGCCCGTGCAAGTGCGAATTCAATGCGTTCGCACCGTCTTTTAGCTTTTGGCCCATGTACGGGTGAACCATGCCCACGATGCGGTCCATGAGAACCTTCATCTGACCCGGAATGCTGAAAAGGAATAGCGGGAAACTCCAGATGACAATATCCGAATTGATGAGCTTTTCGCGTACCATCGGGATGTCGTCGTCTTTCATAAAGCAGCTACCGTCGGGGCGTCCCCAGCAGCTGAGGCAACCGCGGCAGGGCTTGATATTCAGGCGGTCAATAAAAAGGTATTCAGACTCGTACTGGCCGCTTTCTTCCAGGCCTTCTACGAACGCCTTGGTCGGAATCAGGGTTCCGCTGCGCTCCTTTTTCGGGCTTGCGACCATAATCAATACTTTCTTCTTTTCAGACATGGACACAAATTTAGAAATTTTCTACATTTACGCGCGCTCGGGCAATTACGCACGAGTAAAACCAATCACCGGCTTGCGAGAGTCGCTTCGGTGGCGAGGTCCACACCCCTAGGTTCGGGCATCGCTTCGCGGCTTAATTGCAGTCCGGGTAGTAACAACCGAAAAGGAAAATACATTATGGCAAATCTGCCTTCTGTCGAAGATCTGCTTGCTGCAGGCTCCCACTTTGGTCACCAGACTCAGCGCTGGAACCCGAAAATGAAACCCTACATCTTGGCTGAAAAGAACGGCATCTACGTTCTCAACCTCTCCAAGACTCGTGAACTCCTTGAAGAAGCTGCCAAGGCCGCTGCCAAGATCTCTGAATCTGGCAAGACCGTGCTCTTCGTTGGCACCAAGCCGACCGCTCGTCAGTGCGTGCTCGATGCTGCCGCTTCTTGCAACCAGTTCTCCGTGACCAACCGCTGGCTCGGTGGTATGCTCACGAACTTCCAGACCGTTCGTAAGTCCATCAAGAAGATTGACAAGATCGACGCTATGGAAGCTGATGGTACTTTCCAGGCTCTCTCCAAGAAGGAAGTCCTCGACAAGAACCGCGAACGCGAAAAGCTCCTTTCCGTGTTCGGTGGCATCCGTGAAATGGTGAACCTCCCGGGCCTCCTCGTCGTGACCGACCTCGCTCACGAAAAGATCGCCGTGGCTGAAGCTCGCCGCCTCCACATTCCTATCATCGGCATTTGCGACACGAACGTCGACCCGACTCTCGTGGACTATCCGATTCCGGCTAACGACGACGCCGTGAAGTCTCTCACGCTCATCGTCGACTACATCGCAGCCAACGTCCAGAAGCGTACTGCTGACAAGAAGGCCGACAAGGAAGAAGCTAAGAAGTTCGACAACGGCGAGGAAGAAAAGTAATATGCAGATTACCGCTTCCCTCGTTAACGAACTCCGTCAGAAGACTGGCGTGGGCATGATGCAGTGCAAGAAGGCCCTCACCGAAACTGACGGCGACATGGACAAGGCCGTTGAACTCCTCCGCAAGCAGGGTGCTGCTGTTGCCGCCAAGCGCGCCGACAAGGCCGCTAAGGAAGGCCGCATCTACCTCATCGAAACCGCTGACAAGGCTGCTGCTTTCGAACTCTCTTGCGAAACTGAACCGGTTTCCAACAACGACGACTTCGTCGCTCTCGCCAACATGGCTGTGAAGGCTGTCGAAACTCAGGCTATCGCCTCTGTCGAAGACCTCAAGAACGCCGTTGTTGATGGCAAGAAGATCAACGATGTGCTCCAGGACGTGCTCGTCAAGATCCAGGAAAACATCGACTTCCGCAAGTTCGCCGAAATGAAGAAGACTGCAAACTCCGTGTTTGGCGTTTACAGCCACATGAAGGGCAAGATCGGTGTGATCACCGAACTCGCTTACGAAGGCTCTGCCGACGAAGCTGCCCTCAAGGCTGCCGCTAAGGACATCGCCATGCAGGCCGCTGCTTTCGCTCCGGTTGCATTGAACGATGCTGCAGTTCCGGCTGAAACGATCGAAAAGGAAAAGGAAATTGCCAAGGCTCAGATCGAAGCTTCCGGCAAGGCTCCGAAGCCTGAATTCCTGCAGCGCCAGATCGACGGTCGCGTCGCCAAGGTGCTCAAGGAAATCGTTCTCGAAGACCAGGAATTCTTCATGTCCGAAAAGAACCCGAAGAAGCTCAGCGTCAAGGACTACCTCCAGGAAGTCGTTGCCAAGCAGCTCGGTCTTTCCAGCTTGAAGGTCGTGAACTTCATCCGCTTCGAACGCGGTAACTAATTAGTAGACAGTAGGAAGTAGGCAGTAGACAGTGATGCCTCTGCTGAAAACGCTGTGTGCTAGAGAAACTAAATTGGTCGCTCCCTCGCGGGAGCGACTTTTTATATACGCAAACAACGAAAAAACATGTCAAAACATGAAAAAAGGTTTGCATTTCTGCAAATATTCAATTAATTTAAAGGAGAAAGAAAATGTGAATTAAGGTGGGAGCAATGACTTTGCGTGAGAAATCCGACATTCCCGCGTCGGTAGTCGTGGAACTTTTGAATACGGCCAAGGTGGACCCGTTTGTGATTTTCGATGCGAAATCGCACGAAATCTATATGGTGAATCCTTCTATTTCTCTTTTTTGGAAGCCGAAAAGACCCTATGAACCGGGAATCAAGTTCGAAGAGTATTTCTTTCCTGCTAACGAACAGAATACTTTGTTTGTTGAAGAACTCCTTGAAAAAGGGGTGACGATTATTCGCTGCCCGTATTCGGGAAAAGACCTGGTTGTAGAGGCGTCACAGATTTCCTGGAATGGCAAGCGTTCCGTTTTCATGCGAGTGAACGACCATTCCGACCGTTTCTTCGACCCATTGACTGGGCTCCCGAATCCGGGGTATTGCCGCATCCGTGGCGAAAACTATGTAGAGGATCTTGTGAATGCGGGTAAAACCCCTGCAGTGGTTTTCTTCGACATTATCGGGATGAAACTTTACAACAATGCCAACGGCTTTAGCTCCGGAAACGAGTTCCTGATTCACTTTGCGGCCATGCTGAAAAAGCAGTTCGCGAAGGACTTGGTATGCCGTGGCATGAACGACCATTTTATAGTTGTTACAGACAATGTCAATCTCGAAGAAAAGTTGTGCGAAGTTCGAAAACACGTTAAGGGTACGATCTCGAAAATTTCGATGGACCTTTACGTGGGCATTTGCCAAACGGATACAGACAGCGATATTATCGACGCGATTGAAAAGGCGAAACTCGCCTGCAACATTCAAAAGAAAAAAGGCGACAAATTTATCCGGCAATATGACGAAGACCTGCACAGGACACTCATGTTGCACAATTACGTGGTAAACCACATTGACGATGCCATTGCGAACGGCTACATCAAGGTTTACTACCAGCCGGTGGTGCGAACGATTTCGGAAACGTTCTGCGGCATGGAGGCACTTGCCCGTTGGATCGATCCGGAACAGGGCTTTTTGAACCCGGGCGAATTTATCGGCGCATTAGAGGAATCCAAGCAAATTCATAAGCTCGACAGCCACGTGATAGAACTTGTTTGCGAAGAAATGCGTGAACAATTGGACCAAGGCAACCCTGTGGTTCCGGTGTCGTTCAACCTTTCGCGATTGGACTTTACCGGCTGCGATATTTTTGAGGTAGTCGAAAGCATTCTTCAAAAATACAAGATTGACCGCGAATACATCCGTGTAGAAATTACCGAAAGCATCATGGCGTCGGATTCGTATATCCAGCATGAAATTGAGCGATTCCGTCTGGTTGGCTACGAAGTCTGGATGGACGATTTCGGGAGCGGTTATTCTTCGCTGAATACGCTCAAGGACTACAAGTTCGACGAACTTAAAATCGACATGGCCTTCCTTTCGAACTTTAACGATGTGTCTCGCACCATTATCAGCTCGATGGTCCGCATGGCGAAAAGCCTTGGGTTAAAGACCTTGGCCGAAGGTGTAGAAACCAAGGAACAGATGGAATTCCTGAAGAGCATCGGTTGCGAAAAAGTCCAGGGCTACTACTATGGAAAGCCGCAACCGTTGAAGGCTACCATGGAGCACATGGAGACTTCGGGAATAGTCATCGAAGATAGCAACACGCGTGCCGTGTATTCTAAAATCGGACGCCTTGACTACCAGGAAGATTCTCCTAGGGCAATCATGTCTTACGAGAACGAAAAGTTCAAGTTCCTGTTTGTGAATCGGCAGTACGAAGAACAGCTCATGAGTCTCGGCTTTAAAAGCATCAAGGACGTCGAAGACGCGTCGAACAATCCTGAAAACCCGGTGTACTACACACTTCACGAGGCAGAAAGGGCCGCCTACGAGGCACCCTGTGAAGTGACCTATGTGACGCATGGCATGTACGTCATTATGAAGGGGCGCCTGGTTGCCGACAATAACGGATGTCACATTTACGACTTGTCTTTCCGCAATACGCATGTGAGCGCTTACGATAGTTCTTCTCGCGGCAAGGAGGCTACGCTTCCGGCGAATACGAAGACTGTCTTGATTGCCGAAGCCAATCCGCAAGAGAGGGCGTTCCTTGAAAGTATTTTGAGATCGGATTACCACGTGCTGCTTGCCGAAGATGGCGAACAGGCGCTCAACTTGCTGCTTGAATACGGGAATAGGATTTCTCTTGCGCTGGTGAATGCCGTCCTTCCGAAAATGGATGGCTTCAAGATAATCCGGAAATTCCACGAGGCGAGAAGCAATCTTCAGATTCCCTTTGTCGTGATGACGGACAATTTGGATCTTGCAAAGGAAAGCATTCGTCTTGGTGCATACCAGTTTATCCGCTTGCCCATTATGGACAAGAGCATGCTCAAGGCAAAAATAGATGGCGCCATCAAGAACGCCGAAATGTTGCAACAGCTTGCTTTGAACTATATGGAATATGTGCCAGGAGGTGTGGTTCTTTTAAATGCCCGCAGCGGAAAGATCTTATACGTAAACGGCTGCGTGCTTGACATTTTCGAATGCAAGAGTGTTGAGGAATTGTCTGAATTTGTGGGGGATCGCTTTAAGAATGCAATTCTTCCGGAAGATTACAAGGTTGTTAATCAGGACCTGCTGGAACAGCTCTCGAACAAGAACGATGTGACAAAGCAGATAACCTATCGCACCAAAACGGGTAAGGGTAGAATCAAGCGTGTCTATCATGTGGGTAAGTTCTACAAGAAAACTCCGTACGGGGATATTTTCTCTGCGTTCATTTCGGAAGATGACATGGCGATGAAAAAGTACTTTACCCGTAAAGAGGCTTTCGCGAAATTCATGGCGTCTGGAATCGCGACAAACACGAAGTCTTACGACCCGGGCTATCGAGGATTCCTTTTCTGGAACCTGACCAAGAATTCACCGGTGCTTCGCATGGGCGGAATCTCGTACATCCCCAAGGATCTCGAAGACAAGTACACCTACGAAATCCATTACAAGTACCTGAGTTCCCTGATGCTGCAATGTGAAACCAATGTCATGAACGCGTTGGATTACACCCGTGAAAAGCTGATTCTCGATTACATGAACAAGTGCGTGGTGCATTCGCTGGACATAAGCTATGACGTCGCGGGCTACAAGTTTACCATTCGTTCTAGCTTCGACATGATGATGGACCCGGAAACCGGCGACATCATCCTGAAATTGCAAAACGACAGCATCAAGACGACAAAGAAGTAGAACCGACTTAGTCGCTATTCTAGGTTAATGTGGTAGCCATCATTGGGTTCTAGCCATCTTTTAACGAACGGCTGTTCGCTGTTCTCTTCGGGGTCAGCGAATTTGACGATTGACCCTAGGTAAAGCCGTATGATTTGCTTGGCGTGCTCGCGAGCCCTGCGCTTGAGTTCTTCGCTGTTTTCTTCTTCGTATTTTTTCTGCTCGGCAATAAAGAATTGCTTGAAGTCTTCGAATTTGATGTCGTTGAACCAGCCCTTCTTTTCCCAAAAGACTTCGATGCTTTCGAAGTCAATGCTGTGACTTAGAATCTTTGGTTCCGGCAAGTAAATCAGGATTGTCTTTGTGATGGGCTCGACATTGATTTTGATGTCTTTCAAGTCGTAACCGAGTTTGACATCGCCCTGGTAAATCAGCATGAATTCCTTGATGGACTTGTTGATTCTCCAGTCGGGCATGTATTTCAAGAGTTTCTTTGCGTCTTGGTAGTTCGCGTTTTTGCGGTAGTGGTGGTGGAGTGTTGCTAGCTCCGCAATTTCGCTGATTTGCTGCTCTACGAATGCGCTTGTAATTTGCGGTCCTTGGGATTCCGTAACGTACAGTTTCTTTATGGCGAAGGCGGTTGCGACAGCCGTTGCGCACATGAGAATCAGAACTGCAAGTATTTTTAAGGCGAATTTCATGATTTAAATCTACATTCTATTTTTTCTTTGGGTACATGAAATGAAAATTTTTGATGGGAGGAGGAAGAATCCCCCTCGCTCCAGCCCCGGCCCCACCCTGACCGGGTCTAGAGCCTGCCCCGGACTTGTTCCGGGGCTATCCCCACTGCGGGCTTCAAACGCCAGCCCGCAACGCCCGGCTCTTTTTGCTTGGAAACGGAAAAACGTTTGAATCCTGAAGATGCTGAAAAAGTAAAGTATCAAGAATTTCTGAAAAAAGCACAGAGAGTTTATTTCTTGGGTTTCTCTTATATTCCGGATAATCTTAATTCTATAGGAATTGATTGTGGTGCAGAAATCATTCAAAACGCAAAAGTCTATGCAACGGCCATGGGCTTATCATCTCAAAATCGTCTAAGGATTTCAACGTATTTGGATCTCAAGGATTTTGAAAAAAGAAACGAACCTGAGCCAATGCCCGAGATGGAAATTCAACGCGCGCGCTACGAAAACCGAATCCTCAAGGATGCAAGTGAGGTCACTAAATGAAGCTTTATCATGGTAGCAACATCGCAGTATCCAAATCTGAAATTCTTGTTTCTGACAGAAGATTGGATTTCGGGACAGGCTTCTATTTTACCACAAGTAGCGAGCAGGCACAGAATTGGTCTGAATTGACCGTTAAGCGGAAAGGGACTGGGACACCGACGGTTTCAATTTATGAGTTTGATAATCAGGATTTGTCAGGCTTGAAGTGTCTGAAGTTTCCGCGTGCGGACAAGGAATGGCTTCGCTTTGTGACGGCAAACAGAAAGAACGAGAATATTCAGAATGATTATGACCTAATTATCGGTCCCGTGGCAAACGACAGGACGATGCCCGTCATTTCGCTCTATTTTGCGGGAATATATGATGAAGACGAAACGATAAAAAGGCTTTTGCCGCAAATGCTTCGAGACCAATATGTTTTCCGTACAGAACTTGCCTTGCAAAAACTTATATTTGTGAAGGCGGTAACTAAATGAATAAAGTTCTTCCCTTCATTCTAGACTACTACGACCGTGAAGTCTCGCAGATGATTAGCCAAAAGTATGGCTATTCTGCCATGGACGCGTACAAAAAATTCATGTTTTCGAAGACGTACGAAATGTTGTGCAATCCTGAACTTCAGATGTGGGATTTCAGTTGTTTCGGAATTTTTGACATGTGGGAAGCCGAACAAAGAACGGGAGATCCTCGCAATTCCATTTACATCCAGAGGTGCTGATGGCGAAAGAAATGGAATTCTTCAGTTTCTTGATGGAGCAGTATGCTGCCTATAAAGGAACTACTGCAAATAAAATCCTTGCGCAGCTTGAAGCGAAAAAGCAGACGGATTTTGTTTACAGCATGTATGAGCGATACCATACAGAAGCGATAGAAAACGCTTTTGATGATTTAGATAAAATATTGGCGTAAACAAAAAAGCCCCGACTCGCAATGAGTCAGGGCTGAATTTTTTGGATCCTTCGACTTCGCTCAGGATGACAAAGTGTAGGTTTCGCGACTATCGTTAGTAGGCGGCGTAACCGCGATTATTCACTAATCACTGTCTACTGCCTACTGTCTACTTCCTACTTCCTGTAGCTCTCCATCGCTTCCACGTTCACGCTCTTCACAAAGTTGTAGTGCTTGGCGACTTCGGCTTCGGCGAGGTTCAGGTACACCTTCATGCTCTTTTCGAACAGTTCAGGTGCCTTGGTGGCGTCGCGGAGCATGAGCTGGCTCATCACGCAGTTGGCGGCGAGTTCGTAGAGGTGGCGGCTGCAGAGGTCGGTGAACTCGTTGTTGTTCGCGGCCTTCACGACTTCGATTGCCTCGTTGAACTTCGCGTCCATGGCCTTCGCGCGGGCCTTGAGGCTCTCGTATTCGGCGGCCACTTCGCCTGCTTCCAGTTCTTCGAGCATCTGGCTGTAGGTGCCGGTGGTGATGTGCGGGAGCGCGGCCACGGTCTGCAACTGCGTCGTACCTTCGTAAATGGAGGTGATGCGAGCGTCGCGGTAGAGGCGCTGGCAAGCGTATTCGAGCATGTAGCCGGAACCGCCGTGCACCTGGATGCTGTCGTAGGCGTTCAGGTTGGCGTATTCGGAGTTCATGCCCTTCGCAAGCGGCGTGCATGCGCTGGCGAGTTTCTGGTAGAGCTTGAGTTCTGCCTTCTCCTCGTCGGTGAGCTTGCGGGTGCGTTCGATGTCTTCGAGGCCCTTGTAGATATCTACATAGCGGGCTGTCTGGTACAGGAGTGCGCGGCCAGCGTCGAGGCGAGCCTTGATGTTGGAAATCATCTCGTAGACGGCCGGGAAGTTCACGATGGCCTGACCGAACTGCTTGCGGTCCTTGGCATAGGCGAGAGCTTCGTTGTAGGCCATCTGGCTGATGCCCACGGACTGTGCTGCAATGCCGAGGCGGGCGCCGTTCATGAGGGCCATCACGTACTTGATGAGGCCGAACTTACGGCGGCCACAGAGTTCAGCCTTCGCGTTCTTATAGACAAGTTCGCAGGTCGGGCTTCCGTGGATGCCGAGCTTGTTCTCGATACGGCGCACGTTCACGCCGCCGTCGCGCTTGTCGTAGATGAACATCGAAAGGCCGCGGCCGTCGTGGGTGCCTTCTTCGGAGCGGGCGAGCACCAGGTGGATGTCGGAGTCACCGTTGGTGATGAAGCGCTTCACGCCGTTAAGGTACCAGCACTTGTCTTCTTCGCTGTAAGTAGCCTTGAGCATCACGCGCTGCAGGTCGGAACCGGCATCGGGTTCGGTCAAGTCCATCGACATCGTCTCGCCGGCGCACACGCGCGGGATAAAGCGGGAACGCTGGTCCTCGTCGCCGAATTCATACAAGGTCTCGATGCAGTCCTGCAGGGACCAGATGTTCTCGAAACCGGCGTCTGCAGAGGCGATCATTTCATTGATGGCCGTGTAGGCGGTAATCGGGAAGTTCAGGCCGCCGAAGCGGCGCGGCATCGTGACACCGTTGAGCCCAGCCTTGCGGGTGGCTTCCAGGTTCTCGTAGGTCTTGGAGGCATAGCGCACGCGGCCGTCTTCGCAGTGCGGGCCTTCGGCGTCCACGTCTTCGGAGTTCGGGAAGATGGTGTTCGCGGTGATGTCGCCTGCGACTTCGAGCACGCGGTTGTAGCTGTCTATCGCGTCGGCGTAGTCTTCCGGCGCGTAGTCAAAGCTGTCCTTGTCGGCGTAGCCGTTTTCCTTGAGCTCCACGATGCGCTGCATCAAAGGAGAGCTTTCAAGGTTGAACTTAATCTCTGGATGGTCTGTGTAAAAATTCGCCATAACGCCTACTTGTTGTTTGCCTTGTAATACTTGATCATCTTCGGGATGACCTCTTCGACGGTGCCGTTGATCACGTAGTCAGCGATAGCGTTGATCGGGGCGTCGGGGTCGGAGTTCACGGAGATGATGATTCCTGAATCCTGCATGCCGGCGAGGTGCTGAATCTGGCCGGGGATATCGCAGGCGATATACACCTTCGGGCGGACTGCTTTATTTATGGGAGGGGGAAGCCTCCCCCTGGTTCGCACTTCGTTGCTCTCCACCCTCTCTAGCGGGTGCTCAGACGCCGCACCCGCAACGCCCGGGCTTGCCCCCGCCCACCCTAAAATGCAATATGGATTGCCTTTGTGATTGTATTCTTCTGCTGGAAGTTGAATAGATAAAGTGGGGCTTATTTCTTTAAGAAGATGTTCTTGTTATAGATTAGTTTTATGCACGAGCTTTTTGTGATGTTTTTTTTACAAAAAGAACGAAAATCACGTTTTTTTTGTAAAAATTATGCTATATTTGCAATGGTGTTAAAAAAAATACAAGAAGGAAAGAATCAAATGAAAGGGATTTTGGTTTCGTTGCTGCTTGCAATAGGCGTTTCTTTGGCTGATACTTGTCCTGTTTGCAATTTTGCGGAAAATACAACATTCACGTTGGAACCGGCCGTTGTTGATGGTGACGGGCAGACCATCAAGTTGACTGCGTCGGTTAACTGTCCGAATAAAACAACGCATCATGCGTTTATAGGATATACGATTTATTGGGGTGACGGTAAATCGGATATGTTTGATTATGATTATGACGCTCATTGTAGTGGTTTGAATTGCAAAAATACAAGTAGTCCGAGTTATATAAATAATTTGCCTAGCCTAATGAAAAGTTCTTTTACGGCTAGTCATCAATATTCTGCTAAAAGAGCTTACAATATAAGGGTAGATTTCACAACTTATCAATATAAAAATGATGGATTTACATCGGGTTGCACTCTGTCTGATCGTTCTTATGGAAATGCAAGTAAGTCTGTCAGCGTCATGACGACACCTCTTGATTATTGTGCTATTCCTGAAGGCTATGCTTTATTTGCAACAGAAAATTTGACTATAAATGATAGGGCTTCTTGCTCTAAAAAAGAATATAGTTCTGCCACATGTACTGTCGGAGCAGAAAAGAATATAAATATCGGTGTTAAAGGATCGGTTGACAATGCTCATTCAAATGAGACGTTGACTTTACGTAATTATTCCAAGGTGTATTCTGAAACATGGGCAAAAACGATTGAAGCGCAAAAAGGGGCTGAATACAAAAAGAAAGGTGGTGTGACTTCATTTAATTATAATTCTGAAATCAGTTCTCTTTCTTTCGCGAACACATCGGATTTTATTGAAAATGGAAAGTCTAAAACATATGAACCTGGTGTTTATGGGGATGTGACAATCCGTCGAGGTGGAACTCTAGTTTTAAATAAAGATGGTGTCTATATTTTCAGGAGCATTCGTTTTGAATATGGAAGCACCTTAAAATTAAAAAGTTCCAAAACGACGGAGCTGTATGCGCAAGAGTTTAACTTTAGTGGGACGGTAACTGGTGCAAAGGCATCAAATTTTCTTGTTGGAGTGTTAGGTTCGTCGGCAACATATGTCGATAACGGATTTGTTGGATCCGTATGGGCTCCGCGTTCAAGAATGGTCATTGGACAATTCCACTATAAAATTTATAGTGGTTCTTATATGGCTAAGGAACTTTTTGTTCCTCAAGATACAAAAATTGATTATGTTCCATTCACGAAAAACGGAGGTTGCAAATGAAAAACGTTTTATTCCTGGTTATGCTGACATTTTTGCTGATTGCATGTTCCGATGACAATTCATCTAGCGCAAAGATTGAAAAGCAATACGCTCTTCAATTAAATGAAAATTGTGAAAATTTTAAAACGGATTCTTCTTTATGGAAGGCTATAGAAACTCAAAATTTAGATAAGTTAAAGAAAAGCTTGGAAAATTGTGCTTCATTGAATATGGAACTTTACGATTCAGCTCTAGTTAGTAATTATTCTGTTTTGGCAAATTTACTTTTTCAAGAAAATGCTGATTCGCTGATATTGTATCTATTGCAAAATGGAATGGATTCTGTGGGCCGCGATGAGTTGAATATTTTCGCTACGGATGCTATGTTTGCCGAGGATACTCTCATGTTGCGATATGCTCTTGATAATGACTTCCCTATAAGTGGTACAACTGTACGTGCGGCAATCATTGAATCATCGACAGGAAAGCTGGGAAGTGAAGTTGGTCGTTATTGGTACAGTGAGTTGATTGATCACGTTCCTAATGTGGATAGTGTTCGTATAAATACGGCTCAGGATTATTCGATTTTACATGAGTTTTGTGGTGGAAGTGTCCATTTTACAGGATTATCAGAAGAAGATCAACTTTTTTATTTCCAGGATTTGGTTGATCGTGGTTACTCTGTTAATCAGAAAGCTAGTGGAATGGTTGAGTTGGACTATTGCAATTTTGGATATGAATATCAAACAGATCTTCAAAAGAAATTTACGGATATTCTTATAAAAGCTGGCGCTGATACAACTCTTGTTATGTGGACTTACTTGGACTAAAAAATTCTTTAATAAAAGAAAAGCCTCGGATGATAAATCCGAGGTTTTCTGCTTTAAAAGATAAGAGACCTGTGCGACTTTCGCCACACTTGTCAATTAAGCCTTCCTATAGCTCTCCATCGCTTCCACATCCACGCTCTTCACGAAGTTGTAGTGCTTGGCAACTTCGGCTTCGGCGAGGTTCAAGTACACCTTCATGCTCTTGTCGAACAGTTCCGGTGCCTTGGTGGCGTCGCGGAGCATGAGCTGGCTCATCACGCAGTTGGCGGCGAGTTCGTAGAGGTGGCGGCTGCAAAGGTCGGTGAACTCGTTGTTGTTCGCGGCCTTCACGACTTCGATAGCTTCGTTGAACTTCGCGTCCATGGCCTTCGCGCGGGCCTTGAGGCTTTCGTATTCGGCGGCCACTTCGCCCGCTTCCAGTTCCTCGAGCATCTGGCTGTAGGTGCCGGTGGTGATGTGCGGAAGTGCTGCAACAGTCTGGAGCTGCGTTGTACCTTCGTAAATGGAGGTGATACGAGCATCGCGGTAGAGGCGCTGGCAGGCGTATTCAAGCATGTAGCCGGAACCGCCGTGAACCTGGATGCTGTCGTAGGCGTTCAGGTTGGCGTATTCGGAGTTCATGCCCTTCGCAAGCGGCGTGCAAGCGGAGGCGAGCTTCTGGTAGAGCTTGAGTTCTGCCTTCTCCTCGTCAGTGAGCTTGCGGGTGCGCTCGATGTCCTCGAGGCCCTTGTAGATATCCACATAGCGGGCTGTCTGGTACAGGAGTGCGCGGCCTGCGTCGAGGCGTGCCTTGATGTTGGAAATCATCTCATAGACGGCGGGGAAGTTCACGATGGCCTGGCCGAACTGCTTGCGGTCCTTGGCGTAGGCGAGAGCTTCGTTGTATGCCATCTGGCTGATGCCCACGGACTGAGCGGCAATGCCGAGGCGTGCACCGTTCATGAGGGCCATCACGTACTTGATGAGGCCGAACTTGCGGCGGCCACAGAGTTCCGCCTTCGCGTTCTTATAGACAAGTTCGCAAGTCGGGCTTCCGTGGATGCCGAGCTTGTTCTCGATGCGGCGCACGTTCACGCCGCCGTCGCGCTTGTCGTAGATGAACATGGAGAGGCCGCGGCCGTCATGGGTGCCTTCTTCGGAGCGGGCGAGCACCAGGTGAATGTCGCTGTCGCCGTTGGTGATGAAGCGCTTCACGCCGTTAAGGTACCAGCACTTGTCTTCTTCGCTGTAAGTAGCCTTGAGCATCACGCGCTGCAGGTCGGAACCGGCATCGGGTTCGGTCAAGTCCATCGACATCGTCTCGCCGGCGCACACGCGCGGGATAAAGCGGGAACGCTGGTCCTCGTCGCCGAATTCATACAAGGTCTCGATGCAGTCCTGCAGGGACCAGATGTTCTCGAAACCGGCGTCTGCAGAGGCGATCATTTCGTTGATGGCCGTGTAGGCGGTAATCGGGAAGTTCAGGCCGCCGAAGCGGCGCGGCATGGTCACGCCATTGAGGCCGGCCTTGCGGGTGGCTTCCAGGTTCTCGTAGGTCTTGCTCGCATAGCGCACGCGGCCGTCTTTGCAGTGCGGGCCTTCGGCGTCCACGTCTTCCGAGTTCGGGAAGATGGTGTTCGCGGTGATGTCGCCTGCGACTTCGAGCACGCGGTTGTAGCTGTCTATCGCGTCGGCGTAGTCTTCCGGCGCGTAGTCAAAGCTGTCCTTGTCGGCGTAGCCGTTTTCCTTGAGCTCCACGATGCGCTGCATCAAAGGAGAACTTTCAAGGTTGAACTTAATCTCTGGATGGTCTGTGTAAAAATTCGCCATAACGCCTACTTGTTGTTTGCCTTGTAATACTTGATCATCTTCGGGATGACCTCTTCGACGGTGCCGTTGATCACGTAGTCAGCGATAGCGTTGATCGGGGCGTCGGGGTCGGAGTTCACGGAGATGATGATTCCTGAATCCTGCATGCCGGCGAGGTGCTGAATCTGGCCGGAGATACCGCAGGCGATATACACCTTCGGGCGAACCGTCACGCCGGTCTGGCCAATCTGGCGGTCATGATCGGCAAAGCCCGCGTCGATAGCGGCACGGCTTGCGCCCACTTCGGCGTGGAGTTCCTTCGCCAGTTCGAACAGCATGTCGAAGTTTTCCTTGGAGCCCATGCCGTAACCACCGGCCACCACAATCGGAGCGCCCTTGAGGTTGTGCTTTGCCTTTTCCACATGGCGCTCGAGCACCTTGACCACGTATTCCGTTTCCGGCACGTACTTGGCCACGTCGTGCTTGATAACTTCGCCCTTGTAGTTCGGATCGACAATTTCCTTCTTCATCACGCCTTCGCGGACGGTTGCCATCTGCGGGCGGTGTTCCGGGTTCACAATCGTTGCGACGATGTTGCCGCCGAACGCCGGGCGAATCTGGCAGAGCTGGTTTTCGTAGAACTTCTTCACGCCGCCGATGCTCATTTCGAAGCTGTCGATTTCGAGTTCGGTACAGTCGGCGGTAAGGCCGCTGTGCATGGCGCTGGAAATACGCGGGCCGAGGTCACGGCCAATCACCGTTGCACCGAGCAGGCAAATCTGCGGCTGCTCTTCCTTGAAGAGGTTCACCACGAGCGATGCGTGCGGGTTGGTGGTGTAGGGGAAGAGCCCTTCGGCATCAAACACATGGACCTTGTCCACACCGTAGGGGAACACCTGCTTTTCAATTCCGTCGAGGCCCTTGCCTGCGCAGATGCATTCGAGCTGAACGCCGAGCGTGTTGGCGAGCTTGCGGCCCTTGGACAAAAGTTCGAGGGAAACATCGACAACGGTCGTGCCCTCAATTTCGCAATATACAAATACGTTATTCATAGGCTAGCCAATAATCTTCCCGTCTAAAAGTTCCTTGATAAGTCCTTCGACGTCGGCGTCGCTTGCGGTGAGCGTGCGGCTTTCCTTCGCCTTGAACACGATGTTCTTGACAGCCTTCACGTTCGTCGGCGAACCGGCCTTACCGATCTGGGCAGGGTCTGCGTCGATGTCGGCGGCACCCCACTGCGGAATGTTCAGGTAGGGCTTCTTCGCGATGAGGGCTTCGTACTTTTCGGCGTCTTCCGGCTTGCGTTCGGCAACCACGGTTGCGTTCTTGAACTTCATGAGGCGCTTTGCGTTGCGCGGACGGCACGGGGCCGCACTTCCGTTCACGGTCACGACCAGCGGGAGCGGTGCTTCCACCGTTTCCACACCACCGTCGATGTGGCGGCGGATAACGACCTTACGGGCCTTTTCGTCGAGGGAGAGGATTTCTTCGGCGTAGGTCACCTGCGTGAGGCCGAGCTTTTCTGCAATCTGCGGACCGACCTGTGCGGTATCGCCGTCGATAGCCTGGCGGCCACCGAGAATGATGTCGTAGTCGCCAATCTTCTTGACGGCCTGGGCGAGCGTGTAGCTCGTAGCGAGAGTGTCAGCACCACCGAGCGGGCGGTCCGTCACCACGAAACCTTCGTCGGCGCCGCGGTACAGAGCTTCGCGGACGACTTCGGCAGACTTCGGGAGACCCATCGTCAGCACAGAGATGGTGGAACCCGGGAACTGGTCCTTCAAACGAAGGGCTTGCTCCAGGGCGTTCAGGTCTTCGGGGTTGAAGACCGCGGGCAATGCGGCACGATTGATGGTTCCCTGCTCCGTCATGGCATCGGGGCCCACGTTTCGTGTATCAGGTACTTGCTTAGCAAGCACAACGATTTTAAGACTCATATTTCCTAACTATTGAATTTACGGTTAATGTTTAGTTGGGGTATAAGATAGAAATAATCGCTTGTTCAAAGCGCCCCCAATCAGATCTTTTTGCTTGTTAGTGTCTTGTAATAATTCTGTAATATTTTAGTAATAAACGGATTCCGCAGAATGCGTGCCGAAATTCCCCGCCCTCTGTCTTCCCGGCGAAGGCCGGGACCTCCTTTTCCCGCCCTCTGTCATGCCGGATCCAATCAGGCACCTCCTTTGATGCCTGAAAGGGAGAAGTCTCTCCCTGGCTCGCACTTCGTTGCTCACCACCCCCTCGAACGGGCGCTCAATCGCCGCGCCCGTAACGCCCCGGCTTCAAAATGCCCACGGCTCCAGAAATGTGCCGTGTGGAATGAATTGCTCACTGTCTTGCCGCACTTGATGCGGCACCTCCTTTCCCCGCCCGCGTCATGCCGATGAAAATCGGCATCAGCTTTTCATGTCCGAAAAAAAACGCTCCGGCTCAGCCTGCTCCGCACGCGGACAAATTACGGCCTTCGGCCTCTAATGTTCGCTCAACGACACATTTTCTTCCGCCTTAGGGCATTCATCTCCGGTTGTCTTGCCGCACTTGATGCGGCACCTCCTTTCCCCGCCCACGTCATGCCGATGAAAATCGGCATCAGCTTTTCATGTCCGAAAAAAAACGCTCCGGCTCAGCCTGCTCCGCACGCGGACAAATTACGGCCTTCGGCCTTTACTGTCCGCTTAGCGGCCAGGCATTCGCCGTCGCTTTAGCGCAAACGCGGCTCAAGGCTTTCGATTTTGTAGTTGTTAACACGCTTCTTGGAATTTTTCATAGATTTCTTGTTTTTAGACATAGGTTCTCCTTAGGGCATGCCCCTCACGCCCTAATTTTATTGTTAAAATTTTGGTGATTAAATTACTAGTGAGTCAAGGTGTTGTTTGCATCCATCACACAACGGACTGGCTCAAACATATTTTTTCCACCTGAATTTCCATCAGAGTCTAAAGATTGCGAAACAGATGAAAAAAAGATGTTCTTTGCATTCTTTTGATTCAACTCAGTAGGCATCCAATAATTAGCAAATTCATGGATTCCGGAAAAATCCTTCCCTCTAACCCATTCTCCAGTTGGAATAATCGCCATACCAGAACTATTTGAACCAGCATTTTTTTCCCATACAGCCTTAGAACGGAGACTACTAGAATTTTTTGTAGTATGCGCCCATTCGTACTGATTCATAATATGCCAACCGTCCGGGCAAATTCCTTGCCAACGGACTACACGAGGATCGCTGGCTTTTTTTACAACATCGGCAAAACTCTTGCACGCGTCATTGCTATCCACGGCAACTGAATCGCAGACCTTCGGCAAATTCATCGCCTCGGCCCAAGTGTACAGACCGCCAAAGTGGTTGTCGCAGAACCATTCATCATCAACGTAGCATAGTTTTTCAGTCACATTGTCGTCAAATTCCGTTGTTCCACCCAATACCATTTTACCATAATTCAAGTTTTCGGCCATCACATAGAAGGTATCCCTCCCCTTACCATCCTCGGAATGCCAAATAAACTCAACATACTTGTACTTATGTCCATCTCGAGGGTCTTCAAACTCCAAATATTCTCCACTGTAGCCGGCAAACAAGCTATCCATGTTCGGGTGTTCCTTGTTTTTCTCAATTGCGGCAAGAGAATCAAGAGAATCTAAATTGACCACATGATCAACTTCCCATTCATTATCCTTACATATGAAATAATACATGTAGCCACCACCTTTAGAAGATGATGTATCACCATCATCACAGCGATGGAAAACAAGTTCGCTACTACTCGACTCTGCTACAGACGAACTACTATTCTTGCCACTTACAGAGCTAGAAGAATTCTTTTCCGCTACAGATGAACTGGATTTTTTAGAATCTTTCTGGGAAGACGAAGATGCGTCTTTATCTTTACCCGAAGAACCGTTGTCGTCATTGCTACTCGACGAGATTTCACCGATTGGATCGGGAGCGGAGCTACTAGATTCATCGCCACATGCACCAAGCAGGGCTAGGAGAATGGACAGAGCCAAAGCGTTTGCAAAAATCTTCACAGAAGACCTCCGGTTATAAAAATCCCACCAAACATTCATTTTTGCGAAATATAATAAATGTCAACTGTAGGTTGCAGAACAACATCCCGCCTCCCCCCCCCCCCTTGTTTTTTCCAAACTCATTAGGTATATTATAAATACGCCGGTTTATGAGAGCGTTGCCGGGCTTTCACCTGTTTAGTGCCAGCTCCAGAGTTAATATATTCACCTTTAAAATAAGGATAAGGCAATGGCTGTTCGTTCAAAATCGGCTTGGTTCCCAAGTAATAAGCATGTTGTGGTTCCGCCCTCGCAGGTTGAAAGGGTCCTAAAATACCTTAGGGGCGAAATTAAAGTCCCGGTGGTTGATCGCCCGATTACATATAAGTCATCTGCCAAATAAACAGATGCTTGATGCAAATCATTTTTCTCTACTTCCTTGCACAAAGGAAGATATTTCGGCTATTGCCTCTCGGGGGCATTTCTGTTTCCCTCCATTTTGATACAGATGATTGTCGCCTTGTGCAATGGGCTACAGAAATGGGAGAAAGGCTGCCATGTGCTGTAAACGTCATGCATATTTCTTGAAGGATGATGATTCGTTACTGGCTCCGTGCTGTCGCAAGGCTATCTCGTGGAAATACGATGTTCAGGTGTTTAACGAAGAAAGACGTTCTGAGGATTTTTTTATAGATTTATGAATATGAACGAACAGCAGCAGATTCTTTTTATGCAGATTCGGATTCTGAGAATGGCCTCGGAACGGTTTAACCTGTCGTTGAAAGAAACTGCGCAACTTTTCAAAAAATGCGACGCTCTTAAGTATATTCGCGAGTGTTTCGGTATTTTCCACGTAGAAGGTGACGAAGCTGTCTTTGATGATATAAAGGACTACCTTAAAATCAAGGGGGCTGCGGTATGAAAACTCTAGAAGCGGGGATGATTCTTTACCACGGTAGTTACTGTGTTGTGGAAAATCCTGAATTAGAAAAGTGTGCACGATTCAAGGATTTCGGTCAGGGCTTTTATTTGACAACTTCAAAGGAACAAGCTCAGAGCTTTGCAAAGATATCTGCATCAAAGGCTCAAGGTCGTGGTTTAATCCCTGCACAGGAACGTCTCGCGTATGTATCATCTTTTAAGGTGGCGGATATAGCCGGGCTTGACATTTTTGCTTTTGAAACCGCCAATGTTGATTGGCTGCATTGTATTGTTGCCCATAGACGAAACAAAACTTTTGAAGATATTCGTAATCAGATGACTTCTTACGATGTTGTTTCGGGAAAAATTGCAAATGACGATACCAACGCTACGATTCTTGCGTATATGGGAAATGTCTATGGTCCAATGGGTAGCGAGCAGGCAGACAACATTTGCATTAGTCTTTTATTGCCGGAGCGATTGCAAGACCAATTCTGTTTCAGAAGCGAAAAGGCTCTTTCAAAACTTCAATTTATTAAGAGTGAAACGGTTGTTTTGAGGTAATCTATGGTTAGTGATAAAACTCTATTCGCCATGGATTTGACTGCGCTGATGGCCGTTGAAAAAATCGCGAAAGATTCACAAAGGCCACAAGAAGATGTTCTTGTGGATTTTATGGGATCAAATACGGCGAAGATGCTTTACGATGATTCAAATAAGCTTTGGTGGGATGGCCCCGACGCCACCGCCGAGGAATTTGAACGCGAAAAAGGTTAGACTGTTCAAGCCCCTATTTTGCCACTTCTACATACCTGCCCTTGGGCAAATCGGGGAGTGCTCCGTTAGCGTTGCGTACTCCGACGGGCTTTCCGAGCACATTGAATATCTTGCTGCCGGGCTTGCCGTATTTTGCCTTGCGCAGGTTGGTGATGACGGTGGTGCCGCCTTCGATTGTTACCGTGATTTCGAAGGAGACTTGCTTACTGCCGTAAACGAGCGCTTGTCGCACGGTGAAGGTGTCTCCGGCTTTGACTTTACCTGGCATGTGACCGATTTTTGTGGTCATGGTCGAAAGGTCTACATTGGAGAATACGATGCTGGAGCCGTTCGGATCCCAGGTCGTGATTTTGCCGTCCTTGTCGAACCAATGCCCGGTGCCTTCGCCGGTGGTGTTGCTGTTGAGGCTTCCGTTGGGTTCTACTCCGTAGAACTCTACTTTGTCTTCAATTTCGGTGCGCTTGATGCCGAGAATACTTGCGACTTCGCTGCCGTTCAGGTCGAGCGTTACGGGCGCATAGCTGTCGCTTATTGGGAGCGTTGTCTCAAGTGCGATTTTCTGGATGGTGATTTCAGCGACGCTGCTGGAACTTGCCACTGTCGACGAGCTGGACGAGGGCTCGGAGCAGTTCTCGCCGATGCAGAACGTGAGCGATTCACCGGGTGTGCCGATGTCGGTAATCTTGAGGCCTGTTGTGGAACCGTTATACCAGCGGATAGCGGGGTAGGCGTCATCTGAAAATTCTGAGTAGGTTCCGCTTTTAAAGAATGTGTTGGCGGTGCTACCCGGGCTTGGCCACTGGTCGCCGGGATTGTCGCTTGATTTTCCCGCCGCGCTGGCATGCACGATTCGGAGTCCCAGTTTGTCTGCAGCGGAATTGCCTTCAATCGAAAAATCGTAGTGTTGCATCAAGAGGCCGCTCCCAGCGAGTACCTTGTTGCGGCCCGTGTTGCGTACGTAAGACCAAACTAAACCTTCCTGGTTCGGCCTTGCGGGGTTCTTGTAGCGGTAGCAGAATTCTCCGGGCTTCGTAACTTCAAGGCTTGTTACGTTGTTTACATCGTCGCTCGTGATGTCTACGAACGGAATCCAGCCCTGGTCCGCACGGAAAAAGTCATTGATAGCCACCGGGTTCAAGTCGTTTGCGCGGTTGCCCATGGTGCAGTAGTCACCGTACCAGTAAAGATCCGGCCAGCCAAAAATCATGTGTCCCGATTCATGCACAAAGACATATATCGAAAACTTGCCCGGCATGTCCGTCATCTGATGGTGCGTGAGTCGGACTCCGTCGCGCTTTTCGCTGGACCATCCGGAATGTGGCCACAGGCCCTGTCCCCAAGTTTGCCCAGCGCCGGCATACACGATGTTGATGGCTTCGGTAGTCCCGTCCTTGTCGTTGTCGTAGCGCGAAAAATCAACCTGAGAATCGAAATACGCGAATACTTCTTTCATGAGCGAGTCGGAACCTGAGTATCCGTTCAGGCCTTCGTACCATGACTTCGGATGCTTGGCGCGGTACCAGCCGTAGACTTCGTTCGTGAGGTCCAGTTGTCCGTTAGAAACGTCAAGGTAGTAGTCGCGTACAGAACCGTTGCAACCGTCCCGATTGAATCCTTCTTTATTCAGCCATTCCTTGACTTCGTCCACTGTAACGGGGGCGGGCTTATCCGAAAAATCGACGAGCAGGGTAAGGCTGTAGATTTTGCCCTTGGGGGCGGCGTAGTGGCCTTTCGTTTGTGTTGCAACTGCTCTCGCTAAACCGGAACTAGAGTTACTCGGGCTGATTCCAGAGAATGTGGGTCGAGCCTCTTCGGGCCATTCCTGGACGCGCTTCCCCTGGTACACGATGTCTGCAAAAAGTGTTGTCGGGAGCGCTAATGCGATAAGACCATAAAGTAAAAACTTGTTTTTCATAAACATTCCATTTTTTAAACCACCGTATATGGAAATACATTTTTTTGCGGCGAGTGGAACTCTTTGTCCGTTTTTTATTACATTTCCTATGAATAAAAACAGCTACTTCTAACTTCCTACTAAAAACTATGTCTAAATTCAAGCGCATTCTTCTCAAACTCAGTGGCGAAGCCCTCGCAGGCGAAAAGGGCCACGGTATCGACAACCAGATTCTCTCTGACATGGCGTCCGAAATTGCCTCCATCGTCAAGCAGGGCGTGCAGGTCGCGCTCGTGATTGGCGGTGGCAATCTCGTCCGCGGCATTTCTGCGTCTGCAGGCGGCATGAACCGCGCCCAGGGCGATGCCATGGGCATGCTCGGCACCGTGATGAACGGCCTTGCCATGCAAGATGCTTTGGACAAGCAGGGAATTGACTCCGTGGTGATGTCCGCCATCCGCATGGAACCGGTCTGCGAATTCTTCGACCGCCGCAAGGCCCTCAAGCTTTTGTCCGCAGGCTCCGTCGTGATTTTCTCCGCAGGCACCGGCAATCCGTTCTTTACGACCGACAGCTGCGCCGCTCTCCGCGCCATCGAAAGCGAATGCGACGTGATCATGAAGGCCACCAAGGTCGACGGCATCTACACCGCAGACCCGGTCAAGGATCCGACCGCGACCCGCTTCGACGACATCAGCTACAAGGAAGTCATTTCCCGCGGCCTCAAGGTCATGGACACCGCAGCCGTCGCCCTCTGCATGGAAAACAACATGCCTATCTTCGTCTTCAAGATGGAAAAGGGCAATCTCACACGCGCCGCCGTTCAGGGCGACCTCGGCACGCTGGTGCACTGCTAATTTAAATCAAGCTGTATTTCTGGCTTCGTCCGCCCTTGTTTTCGGGGCGGACGATTTCTTTTTGAATCAAGTCCTGGATGTCGCGGAGTGCGGAATCGTGGCTCGTGCCGGTAAAGGCGGCTACCTCTTTCACCGAGAATACGGCCGGCAGTTCTCCGTTCCAGACGGCTTCGATAATCTTCCTTTCGCGCCCACTCAAGTCGGCCTGCTGGTTCTTTTGCAGGAACTGCATTTTCTTGAGGGCGCCTGCAATTTCTTTCTTGCTGTCTTCAATTGATTTTTGCATCGCATTCAAGAACCACAAAATCCATTCGGTCAAGTCGCCATTGCCGGCCTGCGCTTTGAATAAAGTTTGTATGTAATTGTCGCGGTCGTTTAAAAATTGTTCGTTGAGCGTATACTGGCAGCGAGTCGTGTCTTCGCTGCGGGCGAGTAGCATGGCGGCGAGCGCGCGGGCAATGCGTCCGTTGCCGTCTTCGAACGGGCGGATCGTCAAAAACCAGAAGTGAGCAATCGCCGCTTTAATCGCACCGTCTTGCGTCGAGTTTTCAAACCAGTCTATAAAACGCCCGATTTCAAGCGGAATGCGTTCCGGGCTCACACCGGTAAATGTTCCTGCAACGCTTTCTTTTGTCCTAAAGCTCTTGACTTTGTTCTGGCCAATGGCCGCATGCCATGCGAACAGGCGTTCTTCGGTCAGCGGGAGCTTGGCGTTTTGAATCGCGCCTACAAAATTTCGAATGTCGTTCCTGGCGGAATTCTTTTTCTTGATTTCGCTTTCAAGTATCGGAATATCCAGAGTGTAGCCGTCCAGCGCGTAGTTGGCCGCGATGTCTTTCGCGAGCATGCGCGTCTCGGTGTCCGAATCGCAAACCAGGTCTGCAACGCCCACGAGGGCGCCTTCAAGCAGTCGAGTCTGTCCCAAGGCATCCATTACGCTTTGTGCGTTATAGCGGAACTTGGTCCAGTCAGGGTACTGGTGTATAAAAAGCGGCTTCGAAACGATCATTTAACGCAAAATATACGTAGAATGGTCGCTTTTGCAAGTCCAAAATAGGAATGTTCCATCTTGGAATAAGAAATTATCACTTTTTTTCGCCGAAATTCGAAATTGTGTTTATATTAGTTTACAAGATGGGTGAAAGGGGCCAAGCGGTTTGAGGTGTTTGCGCTTGGTGAGAGGCTCGGTAACGGGGTTGGCGTACCGAGCCTCTCCTTTTTTTTATTTTTGCCCTATGCAAAAAATCGATACATGGTACAAGGCCGAGGGCTATTGCCCTGCCGAAGAATTTGAAATCGCAAGCTACCTGCTTTTTGAAGCGGGGGTGGCAACTCTCGAAGAATTGGACCCGAAAGAAGATGGTCGCACGGACTTCTGCTTTTATACCGGCGACAAGGCCGAACGCGACCGTATCGTAAACGAATTTCCGCAGTATCATTTTGCTGTTAGCGAAGAACCCGCGAAGGATTGGGACAAGTGGTGGCGCGACCGTGCGCAGCCGGTGTCTGTTTCCCCGCACTTGTGGGTGCGTCCGCCTTGGGTTGAATTCACGCCTGATGACCCCAAAGCCGTGGTGCTTGAACTTGAAGCCAAGACCGCTTTCGGTACTGGCGAACACGATACCACAAGTAGCTGCGCGACTTTGATGGAATCCATTGATTTTAACGGGAAGACTGTGCTTGATATCGGTACAGGTACGGGCATTTTGGCCATGTACGCCCGACGCTTGGGTGCAAAGCTTGCCGTGGGTACCGAAATCGACCCGCTCACGATTCCCTGCATTGCCGAAAACTTCGAACGCAACGGCTTCAAGGAAAGCGACTGTATTTTGGGATTCCTGGATGCTTTCAAGGACGGAGCCAAGTTCGACGTCATTCTCTGCAACATGATCCGCAGCGAACTCTGGCCGCTCCGCGACGACATCGAAGACTTGCTCGCCGCAGGCGGTGAACTCATTATCTCGGGCCAGCTCCTCACCGAAAAGGACTACATTCTCAAGTGGTTTGAAGAAGCCGGCTTCAAAGTCAAAGAAGAACGAATCAGCACAGAGTGGTGGAGTGTTTTGGCGACAAATGCGTAAGGCGAGAGTCGCGACCGTGCTTGCACAGGCATGACCGAGCCTAGCATTTGGCAATCTCACGAAGTGAGATTGCAATGGTGGAGTGTGCTCGCTCACTCCTAATTTAAAGAAAGCGTATTATCTTCCCCGTTTAAACGAACTGAATTGAACAGGGGAATTGTTACGATTGTTTTGCTTGTTATCTTGGCGGTTTTTACCGCCATTTTTATTGAAGTCGCGACCCTTGTTGCCGCCACGATCATTGTTGAACTTGCGATCGCTATGGAAACTCTTGCGCGGTTCGCCAAACTGTGCGGCGCGCCTCTCCTTGCGGGCGGAGTTTTCCCAGCGACCCTTGTCGCCGGATTTCTGCGGCACGATGGTGACGGCGCGCTGTTCGCGTTTCTGCTGTTCACGCTCGCGGTAGACTTCGTTTTCTTCGCGTTCCTTGCTGGGGTAGAATTCCTTGCCTTCGGCTTTCGCGCTGCGGCTTAGGAGCAGTCGGCCAATCTTGCCGAGTTTAAGGCGCTCGAGCGTGGCGCGAATCTGCGGGCGGTTTTCGGGAATGTACCAGAAGAAGAACTGGCGCTGGCTCCGCTTTTGTTCCGGCGTTTTCGCCACGTAAAGCGGCTTTCCGTCCGGCGTCATTTCGCTGTAGAACATCTCGGTCGCAATCGTCATCGGTGTCGGCGTAAAGTCCTGCACCTGTTCCAGCTGGAATCCGAGCTGCTTTGTCTCGAGTGCAAGTTCCGCCATGTCGGCTTCGGTACATCCGGGGTGGCTACTGATAAAGTAAGGAATAATCTGCTGGCGCTTTCCGATGCGCTTGCATTCGTCGTCAAAGAATTCCTTGAACTTGTGGAACAAGGTAAAGCTCGGCTTGCGCATCAGCTTAAGCACTGCATCGCTGGTATGTTCTGGGGCCACCTTCAGGCGCCCGCTCACATGATAGTCAATCAGTTCGCGGGCGTATTCTTCGTGGTCGCGGATCAGTTCTTTGTCGTCTGTCTCTTGCAGCAACATGTCGTAACGTACGCCGCTTCCGATAAACAGGTGCTTCACCTTAGGGTGGTTACGCACTTCGCGGTAAAGTTCCAGGAGCTCGTGGTGGTGCGTGTCCATGTTGTCGCAGATTTTCGGCGTGAGACAACTGGGGCGTGCGCACTTTTGGCAACGGCTCGGGTCCTTGCCACGCATGTTGTACATGTTGGCGCTCGGGCCGCCCAAATCGGTGATGGTGCCGGCGAATCCGTCCATCTTCGTAATCAAATCGACTTCGCGCAGAATGCTTTCGCGGCTACGGCTCGCAATGAACTTGCCCTGGTGTGCGTTGATGGCGCAAAAACTGCAACCGCCGAAACAGCCGCGGTGCGTGTTGATGCTGAACTTGATCATGTCGAACGCAGGCACGTTGCCGCGTTTCTTGTAACGCGGGTGCGGTTCGCGGGCGTAGGGGTATTCAAAACTTTCGTCGAGTTCGCCGTATTCCAGCGGCGGGTACGCGGGGTTGATCACCACGGTTTGTTCCGCGACATCTTGCAGAATGCGGCGCTGGAACCACTTGTTGCATTCGATATCTACCTTGCGGCAGTTCTCAATTTGATTGCGCTTGCTGGCAAGGCAATCTTCGTAGCTTGCGAGGCGCAAGTCTTCCCACTGCTTGGTCGTAGGGATTTGTCCCTTGGGCGTGAGGTAGGCCGTCTGCGGAATCGAATGCAGACTTGAAAACGGCACGCCCTTCTTCAAGAGTCGCACGATTTCTTTGAGCGGCTTTTCGCCCATGCCGTACACGAGAATGTCTGCCTGCGTATCGAAAAGAATGCTCGGCTTGAGTCTGTCGCTCCAGTAATCGTAATGCGTCACGCGGCGCAGGCTCGATTCAAGCCCGCCAATCAGCAGCGGAACATCGGGGTAGAGCTTCTTTAAAATCTTCGCGTAGGTGTACGTCGCGTAATCGGGGCGGAACCCCGCCTTGTTTCCTGGCGTAAAGGCGTCGTCGCTGCGGAGGCGTTTTGCCGCGGTGTAGTGGTTCACCATGCTGTCCATGCCGCTACTAATCGCGAAGAACATTCGCGGCTTGCCAAGCTTCTTGAAGTCGCGCAAGTCATCGCGCCAGTTCGGCTGCGGAAGGATTGCTACGCGCAGGCCTTCGTGCTCGAAAAGGCGACCGACCACGGCATGCCCAAAGCAAGGGTGGTCCACGTAGGCGTCCGCGCTAATGATAATCACATCGACATAGTCCCAGCCGAGTTCCTCCAGGTCTTCTTTGCAGATGGGTAAAAAGCGCGGATCGTACATAGAGTGAAATGTAGAAAAAAAGAACTTAGAGCTTAGAACTTAGATTATTCTTCTAAGCTCTACCAACTAAGTTCTACCAACTAAGCACTTTTTTCTGCCATCTTTCTTGCTAAATTTTCTCCCATGAAGCCTTTAAGTAATCGTACGGAACATTTTACGGAATCGGTCATTCGTCACATGACGCGCATCGCGAACGCTTGCGGTGCAATCAACTTGTCGCAGGGTTTCCCGGATTTTGACCCGTCCAAGGCCTTGCAAGACCGCCTGGCCGAAGTCGCCCATACGGGCCCGCACCAGTACGCGCTTACGATTGGTGCGCAGAATTTCCGCGAGGCGCTTTCCAAAAAGCAGGAACATTTCAGCGGACTCCGTTACGACCCGCAAACCGAAATGGTCATTACCTGTGGCAGTACCGAAGCCATGATGATCACGATGATGTCGGTCTGCAATCCGGGCGACAAGGTGGTCATCTTTTCGCCGTTCTACGAGAACTATACCGCCGACACGATTTTGAGTGGCGCATCTCCCATTTATGTTCCGCTGGACCCGCACGATTTTACCTTCGATGCAAACGTCCTTGAAGATGCCATGAAGCAGCCGGGCGTGAAGGCGCTTGTGCTTTGCAATCCGTCGAACCCGAGCGGAAAAGTCTTTACCCGCGAAGAACTGCAGGTTATTGCCGACCTCGCCATTAAATATGATTTGTATGTAATCACCGACGAAGTCTACGAACACATCGTCTTTGCGCCGCATCGTCATACTTATATTGCGACGCTTCCGGGAATGCGCGAACGCACCATTGAATGTTCCAGCCTTTCCAAGAGCTATTCCATTACGGGCTGGCGCCTGGGCTACGTGCTCGCTGCTGAGCCCATCATGAACAACATCAAGAAAATCCACGACTTCACGGTGGTGGGCGCCGCCTCGCCACTGCAAGAAACCGCACTCACCGCTCTCAATTTCGGCGACGATTACTACCAGGAGCTTCAGGCGCATTACACGCACATGAAGGAAATTTTCACCGGCGGCCTGCGCAATTTAGGCTTCAAGTTCACTGAGCCGCAGGGCACGTACTTCGTGATGATGGATATCAGCGAATTCGGCTACAAGTCCGATGACCAGTTCTGTATCGACCTTGCGCAAAAAGTGGGTGTCGCCGCAGTACCTGGCTCCAGCTTCTTCCGCGAACCGGTGAATCACCTGATCCGCTTCCACTTCGCCAAGAAAGACGAAACCCTCTACGACGCGCTTAACCGTCTGGAAAGCCTCAGAAAGAAAATGAAATAGTAGACAGTAGGAAGTAGGCAGTAGGCAGTAGACAGTATTTGTTGCAATTCTCATTGCTCAAAGCGAAGCGACCTCATACCTCGTTCTTTTCCGCGTCCCTCTTGGAATAAACGCACCCGCAGTAATTCTGTCGGTATAAATTGTATTCGGCGGAAAGCTGAATAGAACGCTTATAGCCGCCCTTCTTCTTGAAGTCGCTGGGCAGGCGCTTGATTCCGTAAATATCGCACTGCTCCTGCACCACCTCGTTCAGCACCTGCGCATTTTTCATGGGGCTGATGGTGAGCGTGGTGGTGAAGTATTCGCAGTTCAATTCGCGGGCGAGCCGTGCCGATTCAGCGAGGCGGAGCTCGAAACACTTGCGGCAGCGCGCACCACCTTCGGGTTCGTTTTCAAGCCCGCGTGCGACATCGTAGAATTTTTTCGGGTCGTATTCACCCTCGATCAGCGTGACCGGATGTTTCGTCTTGAATTCGGCCACGAACCGCTTGATTTCTTCGACGCGGTGGCGGTATTCTTCGTCGGGCGCGATATTCGGATTGTAGTAGAAAAGCGTAATCTTGAAGTGTTGCGACAGGTATTCGATGGTGTAGCTGCTGCACGGCGCACAGCAGGCATGCAGCAAAAGCGTCGGCACTTCGCCGGTGCGTTCCAGCCTGCGGATGATATAATCCAAGTCGCGCTGGTAATTATGCTTAGGCTCGTTGCTCATTCCTGTCTACTTCCTACTTCTAACTTCCTACAGGTAATGTCCCGAAAGCGGTGATCCAGTAGCAAATGCTCGTTACGACCGCAAACGAACCCATCACGGTACGTTCCTTGTGGGCGGTACTAAAGAGAACCGTCGCCGTATAGAACGTCAAGTACAGCGCAAAGAAGAATGCGAGAATCCGCGTCACCATGAACGGGATAATCTCGGGCAAAACGAGCCCTGCCGAAAGTAGCACGAAAAGGGCGACGAACTGCATCGTGGTTGGCACGATGAAAGCCTTGCGGACTTCGGGCGGAATCACCTTGTAGCGCGCATTCATGGCGTAGGCGCCGAGTGGGGCGCCCAAGGCAAGCGCAATATTCAGAGCGATGGAGGGCAAAAAAGCGATAGCCCCGATGATTGTAGCGATAATCATTAGCTCAAATTTAGAATTTAACCCCTAAAAAAGAGGACGGCCCTGGGTAAAGGAGGTAACCTAGGGCCGTCAGGGAGTGTTTGGGTACCTATAAAATAGATATTCCAACTTGGAATAAGTCTAAAAATCGTATAAATCGCGTATACCCGAGTAAACATCCTGTATCCACCTAAAACAGGGGCAAAAATGGCTTATTTTTTGAATTTTAGACCTTTTTTTCTATATTCCTCACTATGCTGGACCTCTATAACATTGTGGCGGAATTGTGTTCCGATATTGTAAGCTCCTGCTCGGAGAAATTCTTTGTCGAATACAGCTGTGTCTCGCCGACTGAAAAATCCCGCATCGCAAAAGTCGTCCAGGCAGAAATTCCCGCGCTGTTTCAGGAATCCGGCAATGGGGTGAGCGTCCGCGAACTTTCCTCCGAAAACCTAACCACGGAATTTCTTGAAAACTTGAAATCGCTCGTCAATCGGTTGAAAGCCGACCGCGATTATTACGCGCTACTGGGTCTTTTGCAAATTTTGGACCAGGCGATGGCTTCGCTGTTGAATCTGGCTATAGCGGAATTTGAACAGGAAAAATTTTCAATCGTACTGAACACCAACCGCGAATCAGTGGGGGTTGGGCTCTTGCCGCGCTGTTCCTGCGTGTGGGAACGCAAACACCGCCTGATTCACCGCTACAACAACCTCGAAAGCTTCCTGTACAATATTCTGCTGATTGAAAATTCGGTGCTCGGCGAACTGATTGACAAGCATTATTTCTTGAAGAAGGATTTGTTCCCGCATTTCAAGGAACGCCATGCCGTAAAAATTGCTGCCACCCCCTTAAGGCGCGAACGCAATTTTAAAGTCCAGCTCACCGACAAGGATAAAATCCAGTACTTCAATATCGCCTACGAAAATCCTTCGTTTGAAGCGGACAACGAACTCATCTGGAAAAAGATCTGGACTGCCGCCGAAAACGAAAGCGATATCGTCGTGTTTCCGGAGCTCCTCGGGAATGCCGAGATGACGGAATTCATGTCAAGTAAAATCAAGTCCCTTTCGCCTGCCGATGCCGCTAAAATTCCGTCGCTTATCGTGCTGCCCTCATACTGGGAAAAGAACCGCAACGTTGTCACAGTCATGGACAAGTTTGGCAACGTGATTTGCAAACAGAACAAGCAGAATCCATTCCGCAAGGAATTCGATGGAATCGGTTACCTGGAACAAATCAGTTCCAATCTCGTGGTGAACATCCTGCATTTTGAAGGCCTTGGCCGCATCGCGATCATGGTCTGCCGCGATTTCCTGGAAACCGAATACATGCAGCAACTCATGCGCTGTTTCAAGCTCACGCTGATAATCGTGCCGTCATTCTCGACAGGTTCCTACGATTTTCGCCGTTCGTTCGACTTGTGCGCCCACGAAGACTGCAACGTGGTCTGGATCAATACCTGCGCCGCACTCGTTAAAGGCAAAGAGGCAAACTTCCGGGACATCGGCTACGTGCGCAAGCGAATTTCGCGCAACGAGGACGAAGCGCAAATGCTTTACAAGATGCCGATTTGCAATAGGGCCTTCGACGGCGAATGTGCCCATGACTGCATTTATTACGAAACTATACAAAGGGTGTGATCATGGAATTTGAATCGATTGAAAAAATCCACCAGGGCAAATTCATTACCCGCTACGATATTCACTACAAAACGGTCAGCGGTAAGCCCAAGACTTACGAAATGATCAGCCGCAATCCCGACATTGCGGGCCTCAAGGACATGCTTGAAAAAAAGCCCCATGCGGTCGTGATGATTATGCATGACTGCACCGGTCAAAAGCTTTTGCTTTGCAAGGAATACCGTATGGCCGTCGGCGAAAGAATCTATAATTTTCCAGCCGGTCTCATTGATCCGGGCGAAACCTACGAAGAGGCGGCCGCCCGCGAACTCCGCGAAGAAACGGGCCTTTCGCTCATGCGCATCGACGAAGTCTGGAAACCGAGCTATTCCGCGGTCGGATTTTCTAACGAGCGAAATGTAGTCGTTTTAGGCGTTGCCGGCGGTGAAATTCGCCCGAGCGATTCCGAAGTCGAAGAAATTCAGGCCGAGTGGTTCGACAAAAAACAAATCCGCGAAATCCTCAAGGACGAACGCCTCTCCGCCCGCACGCAAACTTATTGCGCCATGTGGAGTAGACAATAGAAAGTGGTTAGTGATGAGGAATGTGAGATGTGAAATGTGGGATGAGTGATTATTCATTTCGTCATAGAGGATAACTCTACTAAGGTGCTAAAGCACCAAGTATCGTTTATCTCATTTGTCATTTCACATTACACATTGTTATGTATTTTCCTCTAAAACATAACCTTCGCTCTCATTGCCGCATGCAGCGGGTGAAACTCTTCTTCGGCAGTTCGTCTGAACGTCACTGTGAGCGACATCTGCAAAAAATCATTCCCGACTTCAGCGCTGCTGCGTAGCCGGATTTCTCGCGAAGGTGCTCCCTTCGGAATCGTGATGGCGATGCTTGCGCTGTTAGCTGCGTCTTGCGCGTAAGCGATTCCCGCTTCGTAAAGAGGCGTGCCAAATCCTTCATCTCGCGTGTGCCTTGCGCGAACCTTTCCCGAAAATACCAGCTGCTCGCGGTCGACATTCCACGAAGACCTGATTTTTAGCGCCAAGTCTTTTTGCCCGCAATGTTCCTCTGCCGAAAGGCATGTCACGCTTGCCGTTCCCCTCAAAACACCTGGCCCCGATTCTGCGCTCGCCTTGAACCGGGTCTTGCTCGTGTCACCTTCAAGCGGAATCATTGTCCGCGCATTTGCGGTGAACTTGCTTTTCCATGTGTCGCGTGCCATAACGCCAATCGTCTGGCTTCCCCAAAGTCTGCTTTTCGCAATCGTCGCGCTCAAATGCGCCTCTTCCGGCAGCGAATCCCCATGCACGTAGGCGTCTGTCTTCCAAGCAATCGTCGCATATTCCATTTTTTCGCGGTGTTGCAATTGCAATTTCATCAAGGGTAAATCGCTCGCATTTTTAGGAACCCACCAAATCGCAAAATTTCCCCAAGTGCCTTTGGCCTGCGCCGAAAAAGAATGCCTCTCCACGTTGTCGGCCGGGTGCCTGTGATTCCAGTAGGCAAGTTCCATTTCAAAGTCGTTTTCTTTTTTGGGTCCGCGGAAAGGTGTGAAGGCGAAACTCGGGCGGATTGTTTTCGCGGTATCCAGGAGTCCTCCAAATCGAAAGATTCCTATCGGGCTGTAAAGCGGATAGAATAGGGCGGTTCCCCACAAGGTGTCAAGCGGAATCACGCTATGCAATTCCTTGGTCGAAATCTGGCCGAAGTGCGCTTCGCTACCTTCATTCCGGTATGTCAAGAGCGACTGCGTTCCAAGCCGAAGCGAATACCTGTAAAAATCAAACCGCAGCTCCGTACGCTCGCTTTCCAAGTGCCCAAGCGAATCCGTTCGGCCTTTCCATTCTACATAGCCGTGCGGTCTTAAGCTGGGCCGCTCGCTCTTTCGGGTTTGCTCTTTTACAGGTGCTTTCGTTGCCGGTTGCTGGGTTTTCGCATGCCGCTGCTTCTTCGTCTTCACGGGCGCTATGTCTTCGCTCGCGCAACTTTCAAGCGCATACACCTCGGCGAGCAAGCAGGCTTCGTGCTCATTGCCTTCTTCGAGCAAGTCCAAGATTTCGCGGGCTTCGTCGCCGTCAATGATTCCGTCATCCCACCATTCGAAAACTTGCGCCTCGGTAAGTCCATGCGCAGAGCCCGCATAGGCGGGCGTCAAATTTAAGGCGAACAGGATTAAGAAAACCGTTAGGTATGGGCGGTATAGAATTCTCATTTTTTTGGGGTCCTCTATATCTATACGCCAGAATCGCCGAAAGTGTGAAAAATCGCCCCTAAAAAATTCTATTTTTGTTTTTATGGCAAACAACTGGTCTAAAAAGCCCTTCTCGAAGGCTCCTTCCCGCAATGCGTCCGCTGCCGGCCGCGACTTCGTGCCGCACCTCAAGGCGCCCCGCACCGACTTCCCGCTCTTTAACGGCAAGCGCGTCACGCCCTCGCTTGCGGGCCTCGACAAGTTGCTGCATTATTACGGCGTAGAACTCCAGCCCGAAACGCTCAAGCAGATTTGGGAGTTTCACCAGCTGTTGCGTGCCAACAATGACGACCAGGATCTAACGCGCCTCAATGCGTTTGAAACGATGGTGGAACGCCATTATGCCGACTGCACGCTCATCAATGCGTACGTGCCCAAGTGGCCCGCCCGCATGATCGATGTCGGTAGCGGCGCCGGATTCCCCGGACTCCCGCTCAAAATCGTGAACCCTTCCATTCGACTCACGCTGTGCGAACCGCGCCCCAACCGAATCAACTTCTTGAATATGGTCATCGAAAAGATGGGCCTCAAGGGTATCGACGTATTCGGCCACAAGGTCACGAGCCGCAGCATGACCATCCCTGTAGATGGCGTCATCAGCCGCGCCTTTGAACTCATGGAAAAGACGCTCCCGCGCATCGCCAATTCACTGAAGGTCGGCGGCCGCGTGTTCTTTATGAAAGGCCCCGCCGTCGCCGACGAGCTCAAGACATTCCATCCCGAAGATTTTGGCTACAAGTTTGTGGGCAAGCATTTCTACACCATTCCGAACAGCACGCAAGAACGCGCTCTCATTATCCTTGAACGAGTAGAATGATGAGTCGGAAGTAGGCTGTAATCCGCTGGAATATACTTCCTACTTCTCACTTCCTACTGTCTACTAAAATTTGAATAGCATGCCAAAGCGCATCTGACCGTCACGCACGCCGTCGTTGTCGCCTACGTCCTTGATGGTGGCGAAGTCGAACTGCAACACGTCCGAAAGCATAAAGCCGAAGCCCAAGTCCACTTCGTTACGCTTACCGGTCTGGTCGTAAAGGTAACCGGCGCGCAGGGCGATCGTGTTGGCGTAAACGAATTCAGTACCCAGGTTGAACACGCCCTGCATAATGGATTCCTTGACCTTGTTGCCTTCTCTTTCGGGGTTAATCAAGGATTTCCAGCTTGCTATGTAGAACGGTTCCGGATTGCCCTTGGCGTCGTCGTAGACCACTTCGCGGTTGTAGTCGGCGACTACGGTCCACTTGTAATCGGCAAGGCTCAAGATTTCATAAGAAAGTCCCAAGCGCCAGGTCAACGGAATCGGGTCTTCGATGGTCTTGTCCACGTAGTAAACACTCGGGCCGATGTTTGCAAGTACCAATGCGAAATTTAATTTGTCTATAAACAAGTTTTTCTTGAGTACGCCGATATCGAAAGCGTAACCGAAAGTGGTTGCTTCTTCTTCGCCTGCGGCCGCGCCCGAACTCAAGTCGGAATAGAAGAACTTGATCGAAAGGCCCAGGCCCCAGTCGTTCGGGAATCGGGTGCCGTAGCTGAAGCCGCCCACGATTTCAGAACTGTTATAGGCAACTAGGTCGTCGGCGTCCACGTCGCCCGAGGCAACGGTCGAACCGAAGCTCACGAAGTTCACGAAGAATCCGAGCGTCCCCCAGTCGTTCAGCGGAACAGTCATGCCTGCAAAAAGGTGGTACAGGTCAGGAATGTTCAAAATCGGCAAGAGCTTTTCGTAGAATGCGGTAATCTGGTAATCTGCATCCTTGAACTGCTCCATGCCGTTCGCGGTGCTGAACCAGACGTCGTTTCCTTGCGGAAGCACTGCCCAAACCTTGTTGGTACTGAGTCCGTTACCGCTGTGGTAATGTACCCATTCGTCTTCGCTCTTGGTCGAACCTTCTTCTTCGGCGGCGCCGCGCTCAAGTTCTGCCTTGCGGCCGCTTGCGGTGGCATAGTCCGGCAGGTGGCGCCATACGCCCTTGTCGGTTGCAATCCAGATTCCGCCACGCTGGTCTACGGAAATGTCATTTACCTTGTTGTCGGCGAACTGCACCTGTTCCCACTTGCGCAGCGTAAAGTGCGAAAGCCCTCCGTTGTGGGCGGCCCACACATGTCCCGAACTGTCGACAGCGAGTGCAGTCGGGGAGAGGTCCATAATGCCGTCTTCCTGGTTGAACAGGCTCCAACGGTCCTTGTCGTTCACGCTCTTTTTCGGGATAAGTCTTGCAATGCCTGCGCCTTCGACCGCCACATAAAGTTCCTTGCGGTTTTCGGACCACACTAGGGCGCGGACCTTTTGGCTCGGGAGCACTTTACCTTTCTGTTCGAATTGACCGTTGCGGTAAACGAACAAGCCATCTTCGGTACCGATCCAGATAGAAGCACCTTGACTTTCGAGGGCGGTAATGCGGTGGTGGCCCAGTTCTTCGTCGTAGTTCTTCCAGGCCTTGCCGTCAAAACGGTAGAGGGACTTGGGGGTACCCACCCAGAGTTTTTCGGTGCGGCTTTCGTAAAGCACTGCCGTAATGGTATCCTTTACAATCAAGTTCCAGGGCATCTTGACTTCGACCACGTGCTTTTCGTCGTCGGCATTCTTGATGTCGTTGAACTTCTTCACCTGGCGAACGTATTCGTCGAGACCGCGTTCGGTACCTACGTAAACCTTGACGGCGTCGCGGACCTTGGCGTTACCCTGCAGCGTAATGGAATGGTAGTCGACCCATTGTTCGCCGTCGAATTTCTGAATGCCGTTGGCGGTACCGGCCCAAAGTTCGCTCTTGCTGAAGAAGCCGTCCTTGGAACGCGAAGCCATGCTCGTGAAATAAGGGGAATTCTTGGAATCGGCGGGGTAGCTCATGCGCCATTCGTCAGCCAGGGGGCCAAAGGCGAGACCAGCCGGGTTGTAGTACATTGCAGTCGGGTCGTCGGCGAGGGCGGCACCGGCTTCGCCCATACCCAGTTGGCGGGCGCCAACGGGCATTTCGAGCGTGATAATGGCAGAGCCTGCCGCAAAAGACAATGCGGGCGCAAAAAAGAGAGCTGTAAGTAGAGATTTACGCAAGTTGCCTCCAATCGGGGACGTCGTAGTGGCTACCGTGCGAGGGCACAACTGCCTTCCAACCGGACTTGCTGGGATTTTCCCAGGGTTGCTTGGGCAACAGCTTGCAATCGCAGCCTAAACAATAGGGCGGGAGAATTTCCGCGTGATTGCGGATCTGCTCGCGGGTAATAAAGTTTTCGTCGCTCACGAACTTCACGTATTGCTTGCCCTTGGGGCCGAGCTCGATTCGGTAGGTGGCGGTGCCGTTCTTGTCGCCTTCGTCAATGGTGCGGATCGTTTCTTCCATGGTGGCGTTCCACCGGGCGATCAGCTCCTCCTTCTTTTCGGCGGGCAGGTCTTGAGTGTCGAGCCAAGACCTAAGGGAGGCTTCGGAAGGCTTTACGGCGTTGAGTGATTCTCGGGCAGGGCGGACTACCACGGCGTACTGGCCCGAAACGTCGATCACGCGCTTGGGTTCGTCCTTTTCGTCGGAACTGTGAATAATCACGTACGCGCCGATGGCGGCGAGTATCACGGACAACACGATTATCGCTATGACAATAATGACTGATAGCATATTTTATTCCATTTGGAATTATTCGTTACTCTCAAAAACTAGCATTTTCTAAATTGTGGGACAGGAGATTTTATGTTAAAATTGAAGATTTTTCTTGTATTGCTGATGTGTAGTGCCTGTTTTGCCATTCCATTCAAGGTGGAAACGGTGAAGGAAGGCTCTGGAGACCCTATTAAGGCGGGTCAGCTCATCAGGGTGCATTACAAGAGCTATGTGTATTTAGACAGTGCTAGAATCTTGGCAGAAAAGGCTCGCCTGGCCGATTCGCTCCGTATCGCCGATTCTTTAAGGCTTGCAAACGATTTCAATTCTGACCAGGTCGCCGGCGTGACAAATGTTGACACGACCGCGCTCTTAGACAAGTCCGCTAAAAACAAGAAGAAAAAGTCCAAGAACAAAAAGGAATCCAAAGCCGCGGTCGATACGGTGGCTCAAGCTCCTGTCGCAGAACCGGTAACGCTTGCGACCTACATCGATTCCATTTCTCCGCTGCCCTCCGATACTCGCTTCAGACTGTTCTCGGAATCTTATGCCGGTGGCGAACCGCTTGAATTCACGCTCGGCATGGGCCTTGTTATTCAGGGCTGGGAAAAGGGCCTTGTCGGCATGAAGCCGGGCGAAATCCGCAAGCTTTACGTGCCTTACCAGATGGGCTATGGCGAAAATTCACTGGAAGGAGTTCCTGAATATTCCGACTTGTTCTTTATCGTAGAACTCGTCAGCGCCGATCCACCCATGGAACCGGATGCATTCCCCAAGAACGTGGAAGGTCTCAAGTGGCGCGAAGCGGCTAAGGGCCTCAAGGTTTACGATGAAAAGGTCGGCACCGGAAAGCCCGCCATGGTTGGCTCCGTGCTCAAGACGCATTACACGGGTTGGCTCCTTTCGGGTCGCAAGTTCGGTTCCTCTAAAGACATGGGCAAACCGCTCTCGGTCGTGATGGGTGCCGGCAAAATGATCAAGGGCTGGGAAGTCGGTCTCGACGGCATGCGCGAAGGCGGCGTACGCTGGTTCCGTGTGTCTCCGGCCATGGGCTATGGCGCAACGGCCTACTCCATGATTCCTTCAAATTCGACCTTGGTCTTCCGCGTGGAACTCGTTTCTTCCGAAGTAGACGACGCGGTCATCGCGAACATGGACTTCTTCCCCGACACCACGACGCTTACGTTTGAAAACGGTCCCGAAGGTCTCCGCTATGCAATCATCAAGCAGGGCGAAGGCGAACCCGCACAAAAGGGCAACGTGGCCAAGGTGCATTACACCGGCTGGCTTACCAACGGTTACAAGTTCGACAGCTCCCGTGACCGCGGCCAGGTCTTTGGCTTTACGCTGGGTGCCGGTCGCGTGATTCGCGGCTGGGAACTCGGCGTGCAGGGCATGCTCCCCGGCGAAAAGAGAATTCTGGTGGTCCCGCCCGGACTCGGTTACGGAGCTCGCGGAGCAGGACCTATCCCTGGCGGTTCAACTCTGATCTTTGCAGTTGAATATCTCGGAGAGTAATTAGTTATTATTTACCGGTACGAATAAAACTGGAGTTTTTATGCAAATCAAATGGCTTAATCCTGATGCAAAATTTGATCGCCTGGTTTTGGCTGGCGATATTGGCGGTACCAATACGAACCTTGGCCTGGTGGGCTACAAAGATGGCAAGTTCACTCTGATTCTTGAAACCGATTGTCCGTCCAAGGATATCGATGGCTTGGATGCCCCGATTCGCGAAACGCTCAAGATCGCAGTCGAAAACCGTGCAGACCTTAAGCCCTCCCACATTTGCATCAGCGCTGCAGGTCCTGTGGCGAACAACAAATGTGTCATGACGAACCTCCCGTGGAGTGTCGATGGCGAAGCCCTCTCCGCTGCAACAGGGATCCCGACGCTTGTCATCAATGACTTCATGGCTATCAGCTACGGCATTCCGACTCTCGATGTCGATGATCCGGCCCAGATTCACAAGCTCGTGCACACCGACGGCAGCACCCCCGCCCCGCAGGCGACGACTAAGGCCGTGATTGGCCCGGGTACCGGCATGGGTGTGGGCTTCCTCGCTTTCGATGGCCAAAAGTACATTCCGGCTTGCTCCGAAGGTGGTCACTCCACGTTTGCCCCGTTCGATAAGGATTCCCAGGAATTCCACGATTACATGGAAAAGAAAATCGGCACCGTGCCCGGTGTAGAACCGCTCGTTTCTGGCATGGGCCTTCGCAACATGTACGAATGGTGGAAGGAAACCCGCGGAGTGCCCGATAACGAAGCCTTCAAGAAGATCGAAGAAACCGAACCCAACGATCGTCCCAAGTACATCAGCCGTGCAAGCGATACCGATCCGGTGGCTGCCGAGATGATGCGCCTGTTCGTGAAGATGCTTGCCCGTTTTGCAAGTGATGCCGCAACGCTCTTCCTCCCGCTCGGTGGTTTCTACCTCGCTGGCGGTACCGTGCAGAAGGATCTTCGTTGGCTCGAACGCGACAACCTGTTCATGAAGTATTTCGAAAAGAACTACAATCCGAACATCCGTCCGCTCCTGAACAAGATTCCGGTGTACGTCATCAAGGACTACAGTATCAGCCTTTACGGAGCTGCAAACGCAAGCCTGAATCTGCAGAAGTAAGAACCGTCTTCAGCGCTGTTTTTAGAGTGATGCCCGGCTTGGCCTGGCATCTCTTTTTTATGCGGATAAAAAAAAGGAACCCCGAAGGGTTCCTTTTTAATATCTGTAACTTTCCGCTTATTCCCAGTCGTCGAAGTTGTCTGCGGCCGGAGCTGCGGGGGCAGGTGCCGGTTCGGGTGCGGGTGCCGGAGCGGGTTCCGGTGCCGGAGCAGGTTCAGGCTCGGGTGCAGGTGCGGGAGCAGGAGCCGGTGCCGGGGCGGGTTCAGGCTCGGGTGCCGGAGCAGGAGCCGGTGCCGGGGCGGGTTCAGGCTCAGGAGCAGGAGCCGGTGCCGGAGCGGGTTCAGGTTCGGGAGCAGGAGCAGGAGCCGGTTCGGGCTCGGGTGCTTCAGCCGGTTCGTTATAAGTATTAGAATTAGAGTAAGAGTTGTTGGAATAGTATTCGTCGCCACCGGGGTTGCCGACGTCGTCGTTCTTGCTCTTGTCGACCCACCAGGCATAGTTAAGCGGGGTGAGGACTTGCTTGCCGTATTCCTGGGCGTTTGCGCTAGATTCAAAATAGCCCACGCGAATGCGGTAGTAGGTACCTTCGAGTTCACCCGGGTTTTCCACTTCGGCGACATAGGCTTTGATTCCGTTTTCGGCGAGCTTGCTCACGATGCCGTTGGCAGCTCTCTTGGAAGACTGGATGCTAACCTGGATGACGTATTCGCCTTTGGAAAGGGGCTGGACGCCACCTGCTGCTGCAGGCACGAAGTTCTTGGCCGGTTCTTCCGCCTTGGCTGCTTCGGCAGATTCAGCGTTTCCGGAAAGGGACTGGATGGGCACGAGTTCCGGTTCGTCGGCCTTCGGCTGTTCGGCAGCCTGTTCAGTTGCCTGGCCGGCCGGCTGGTCGGCAGGAGCCTCTGCGGTGGGTTTGGCCGGATCCATCTTCGGGACGAGTTCTTCATCTTCATTGCAGGCGACAAGCAAAGAGCTTGCGAGGGCAATGGCGCTCAGAGACAAGATTGATTTTTTCATCCAATTCTCCAATTTTTAGAAAATAAGACAACCTAGACGGTCTTTTATAACAAAAATATACATAAGTCTTTGATAAACCGCAAGTTAAATTGTAAAATTTATTCAGAAAAGCCGGCAAAATAGGCTTTTTTTATACCCTTGACGAAATTCCGGCAATTAAATATATTTGGCTATCCAAAAACGAATTTCTAATTTAACCAAAGGATAATCGTGATCGGCGTAATTGTTAAGTCCAACGAACCTTTTGAACGCGCTCTCAAGCGTTTCACCAAGTCCTGCGAAAAGAACGGCATCATTTCCGATGTCAAGAAGCGTCAGCGCTTCGAAAAGCCTTCTGAAGAAAAGAAGCGCATCGAAACTGCAGCTCGTCGCAAGCGCTTGAAGGAAATCGCTGACCAGAACCGTAAGCGTCTCTACTAGTCGCTAATAAGGCATCGATTTTGTAATGAGTCGTCGGTCCATGACCGGTGGCTCGTTGCGTGTTTCTAGAGAATTTAAACCGCGGATGTGTCCGCAAAGGGTAAAACATGAGCAGTGCATTGCTGACAAAGATTAAGGACGATATCAAGGCCGCCATGAAGGCGCACGACGCCGAAACACTCGGAACGCTCCGTACCCTCCATTCCGACATCAAGAACGAAGCCATGAAGTCTGGCGCCACTCCGGCCCAGATTGAAGAATCCATTACCGACGAAATGTGCGTCGATGTACTTGCAAAGAGCGTCAAGCAGAAGCAGGAAGCCATCGATATTCTCAAGAAGGGTGGTTTTATGGACAAGGTTCCGGCCGAAGAAGCCTGCATCGCACTCTACCGCAAGTATATGCCGGCCGAAATGACCGAAGACGAAGTCAAGTCCCTCATTGCCGAAATCAAGGCCGCTACCGGAGCCTCTTCCCCGAAGGATATGGGCAAGATCATGAAGGAACTTTCCCCGAAGGTCAAGGGCCGTTTCGATGCCAAGCGCGCCTCTGCTCTCGTGCAGGAAGCATTGAAGTAAGAGACCGCTCGCATCCAATCGTATATTACGCCCCGCATGTGTTGCGGGGTTTCTTTTTTTATATTGGGCGCATATGCCCACGTCGCAATCCAAAATCCAAGAACTGGAACTGCTCTACAAGATCAGTTCCATTCTGAACCAGACGCTCGATTTCGAGAGTGTCGCGCACCCGATTTTGGAAGTGGTGGAATCTACGATGGGCGTGGAACATGCGACGCTTACGCTGTACAACCGCCATACCGGCGAAATCTCCATCGAAATTGCGGAAGGCTTGAGCAGCCGCCAGGCGCGCAAGGGCCGCTACAAGGTGGGCGAGGGCATTACCGGCCGCGTCGTGGAAACGGGCAAGCCGATTATCATTCCCTCGGTTGCGAAAGACCCTGACTTCCTCGACCGCACGGGGCGCGGCAAGACGGAGGACAAGGCGTTCCTCTGCGTGCCTGTCATCATGGAGCATCAGGTGATTGGCGCCTTCAGTGCCGACGTCCAGAATCCGGTAGAAGATGAACTTCCCGAAAAACTTCGCCTGCTGGAAATCATCGCGCAGATGCTTGCGGCTGCGGTAAAGCTCCGTCGCGAAGCCCGTGAAGAAAATGAACTCCTGAAGGCCGAAAACGAGCGCTTGACATTGGAACTCAAGGACCGTTTCCAACCCGACAACATTATCGGGCGCTCCAGCGAGATGCAGCGCGTGTACGCGCAGATTGACCAGGTTTCAAAGAGCCCCCTACCCGCGCTCATCGTGGGCGAGGTCGGTACGGGCAAGGGGCTCGTAGCCGAAGCCATCCATTACCGTTCCGACCGCAACATGGGCCCGTTCGTCCGCGTCCATTGCGCCTCCATGCCGGAATCGGTTCTTGACCGTGAACTGTTCGGCAGTGTGCGTGGCGCCCTCGTGGGTGTGTTCGCCGAGACGCCCGGACGCGTAGAACAGGCCGAAGGTGGCACGCTGTTCCTGGACGAAGTGGGCGAGCTTTCGCCAAACCTTCAGGTAAAGCTATTGCGCCTGTTGCAGCACGGCGAAGTAGAACGCATCGGTGCCCGCATTCCCAAGAAGGTGAACGTGCGCGTGATTGCGGCCACCACCAAGAATCTGCAGCAGATGGTGGAAGAAGGCTCCTTCCGCGAAGATCTCTATTACCAACTGCACATTTTCCCGATTTACGTGCCGCCGCTCAGGAACCGCAAGACAGACATCGTGCTCCTAGCGGACCACTTTGTGGAACATTACTGCCGCATCGTGGGCAAGAACGTGCGCCGCCTTGCCCGCACCACCATCAACATGCTCATGAGTTACCCGTGGCCCGGAAACGTGCGCGAACTTGAAAATGGAATCGAGCGCGCCGTCCTCGTGGCTGACGAAGACGTCATTTACCCGCACCATTTCCCGACAACGCTGCAGACCGCAGAGACGAGCGGCACTCCCGTGAACGGAAACCTCAAACGCATGGTGGAAGCCTACGAGAAGGACATCATTTGCGACGCCCTCAAGAGCAGCCGTGGGAAAATCGCCGCTGCCGCCCGCAGTCTTTCCACAACTCCGCGCATTCTTACATACAAAATAAACCAGCTCGGTATAGACCTCGCTGGTTTCGGTAAATAGTTTTGCGGGGCTACAGCCCCGTTTTTTAGTTGTATGTTGCGGAAAACCTTAGACTGATGGAAAGCGAAGATTCTCTAGCGTCGGCGAGATTTGTTTCAAAGCCGTACAAAAGTGCTGCTGTCGCACCGATGCCCCAGTTGTCGCTGACCCACCATTCCTTACCGGCTGCAATCTGGAATGCAAATCCGCTGCGGGAATATGTGTCAGGATTAGAGACTACACGGGCATGGAAGGTAGAAATATCGTCATAGACGCGGAATTGTCCAATGCCAAGGGATGCAGATGCAAGATAGTTTCCCGGGAAATAGAGGGTGGTGCCGATGCCCAGCAGCGACAGGTTCGCTTTGACTTCGTTGTCATCGCGTCCTTCTCCAACGCTTTCTGTGGGGGTGTCTCCGGTTAAGGTGATGTGTACGGCAACCATGTCTGTTACGCTACAGCCGAGCTTTACATCAATATCGGTAGCAAGACCGGAATGACCGTAAGTGTCATCGTCATAATTGTATGTAGTGTAGTCCATAGACTGGTAGCCCATGCCCATGGCGAAGTTCAAAAAGAACCCGTCGTGGACATGCGGTTCCGATGTTGCAAAAGAAAATGATGCCGCAAGGGCTGTCAACATGAAGAGCTTTTTCATTTCGTTATCCTTGAAAGGCTTATGTGTAATTAGTTGAATGTGAACGTGGCGCTAAGCGAGAACATGTTGGTGGTCGCTTCGTTCTTTTCGTTATCGTATTCGCCTTCAGCCGAGGTGTAGGTGTACGAGAATGCGATGCCGAGGCCAAGTTCTTCGTGAATCCACCATTCCTTACCGATTGTTGCGATGATTCCAAAACCGGAATCAAGATTCAGAAAATCGGCGGATTGGTTTCCGAAGGTTACGCTGTAAGTGGTGACACCGGCCGATGCGCCGAGGAATACGTTGCTTCCGCCAGGAATATAGAAGGTTGCGCCGCCGCCCATAAAAAGAATGTCGAAACCATCGTGCGACAAGCGGTCGTCTCTGCCGGTCTTGCTGGAGGCTTCCAAATCAGGATAGAGCTGGTTCATGGCGAATGTTGCATGAATGATAAGCCCATTAACAATGGCTCCGCCGATTTTGATAGAAGCTTCTGCTTGAAGACCGTTGGATTCAATTTGGGCAAACCCATCATCAATGTCGTCATGGAAAGTCCCGTAACCAAGACCGGATGTGACGCTGAAAAAGAAACCGTCATGGGTGAAAGGGGCCGATACGGCAAAAGAGAGGGAGGCCGCAAAGGCGATTAGCGCAAATAGCTTTTTCATTATGTTCTCCTTTAAACGGCAAAAAAGATAGAAATATGTTTTTCTATATTTGATTTTTGTAAAACAAAAGGAAATAAAATGCAATTTCGTCCCGTTAAGGAACAACTTGAAATTTTGATGCGCGGCGTTATCGATGTTGTGCCGCAAGAAGAACTCGAAAAGAAACTCCAGAAGTCCTACGATACCGGAGTCCCGCTCCGTATCAAGATGGGTGTCGACCCGACTGCCCCGGATGTGCACTTCGGCCACACGGTGGTGATGCGCAAGCTCCGCCAGTTCCAGGATTTGGGTCATACCGTCGTGCTTATCGTGGGTGACTATACCGCACAGATTGGTGACCCCAGCGGCCGCAACAAGGCCCGCCCGCGCCTCACGCACGAACAGGTGCTCGAGAACGCGAAGGAATACCAGGAACAGTTCTTCAAGGTCGTCCGCCGCGACCAGGTGGAAATCCACTACAACGGTGAATGGTTCTCCAAGCTCCCGTTCAGCAAGGTGACCGAACTTATGGGCCAGTTCACCGTGGCCCAGATGCTTGAACGCGAAGACTTCCATAACCGCTACACCGCAAATACGCCCATCAGCCTGCACGAGTTCATGTACCCGATGATGCAGGGCTACGATTCCGTAGCTATTAAGAGCGACGTGGAACTCGGCGGTACCGACCAGAAGTTCAACGTGCTTCGCGGTCGTGACTTGCAGATTTTTGAAGGCATGGAACCGCAGATCGGCCTCTTCATGCCTATCCTTCTCGGTACCGACGGCAAGGTCAAGATGAGCAAGTCCATCGGCAACTACGTGGGCCTGAACGAGCCCGCCGACGTGATGTACCACAAGATTTACAGCCTCGCCGACAGCATCGTCGAAAACTGGTTCGAACTTCTCACGAATATTCCGCTTGCAGAAATTAAGCAGATGATGGCAGACATTGCCGCAGGCAAGATGAACCCGAACGATGCGAAGCACCGCCTCGCTATCGACATCGTGACGCAGTATTACGGCGCAGAAGCCGCCGAGGCCGCCGCTGCCAAGGAACGCGAAATCCACAGCGGGAACGCCATCCCTAGCGATGCTGCCGAGTGCAGCGTGGCGGCCGGCACCTACGGTGCCCTGGACCTGCTCGTAGAAATCAAGGCCTTTGCAAGCAAAGGCGAAGCCCGTCGCATGGTCCAGAACGGCGGCGTGAAAATTGCCGGCGAAAAGCTTGCCGATCCGCAGTCCCAGATCGAAATCAAGGGCGCAGACCAGCTGGTTGTTCAAGTTGGTAAGCGCAAGTTCTTTAAGGTGAATTTCTAGGAAAGCCATGTCCCAAGAAGTCCTCATACTAGGTTTGAATCCCGCGTGGCAGCGCTTGTTCTATCTGGACAAGTTTACGCCCGGCGAGGTTCACCGCATTGAGCGCGTCGAAGAATACGGTTCCGGCAAGGGAATCAACTGCGCCCTCGTGCTCCGCCTTTTGGGCGGTTCCCCTCTGATGATGCATTTCTTGGGCTCCGAACACGGCTCTCGCATCTTTGACGAAATTTCCGCCTATGGTATCCAGCAGGCTCCCGTTTGGATCAAGGAACCGACGCGCATTTGCACGACAATCGTATCTGGCGGTGATTCTACGGAACTCATCGAACCCTCGCCAGACCTCACGGAATACGAGAACGAAGACTTTATCCAGACCTTGAATGACTACTGGAGTTCAACCCAGAGTGTGGCTCTTTGCGGTACGTTCCCGCGGGGCTTTAACATCGAGCAGTTGAACGCGCTCGACTTTGCCGGTAAAAAGATTTATGTCGATGCCATCGAAGGGATCGATACGTGGCTCGAAAAGGGTGTCGAGCTTTTGAAAATCAACATGCAGGAATACTGCAAGCTGCTTACGCGCCTTGGTCTTCCCATAGTCTTGTCAAGCCCGCAGTTCTGGAAAATGACTGCCACGGCGGTCCTTGAACGCCTGCCGATTAAGGCGCTTGTCGTCACTGACGAAGACGCTCCGGTTCGCGCCTTCCGCCTTGTCGAAAAGAAGTTCCAGGGCGTGCAGATTCAGCCTCCCCAGATTCAGGTGAACAACCGTATCGGAGCAGGGGATTCCTTCTTTGCTGGCTGGCTCTATGCCGACGGCATGGGCATGGATTTTGAACATTGCCTGATCAAGGCGACTGCGGTTGCAACGGCCCGCTGCGAAGTCGATCGTCCTTGTAATCTCAAACTTGAACGCGTTGCCGAAGTCGAGGTGATGCTTGCCGATGCGGTAGAAAAACTGGAGTAAGTCGTGCTCTTTCCCGACAAGAATAATTTGTTCGCGTTTGCAACGCCAATGGAATTTGCTTCTTGTTTTCCGGAATACGCCGATACCGCCGATAGCATATCTTCAGATAAATTAATTGAACTCTCGGAAAACCGGGGCTACGCCTGCATTCTCGGGATGGGAATCCTTAGTTTCTCGACGAATCTAACGTACCTGATCAGTACTGCTAAACAGCAGGGAATTCATTTTACTGCGGTATATATTCTCGGCGTCTGTGGCGCCTATCCCGGTCGCGGAATCAACATCCTTGACGTCGTCCGTGTCGATTCCGAAAGCGTGGGGGATATGGGCTACCAAGAAAAGGATTGTTCCTTTTTCCCGTTCCCAAGTGCAGTTCGCGCCACTGCCGCAGAACACGCTCCCGCGCATTTGCAAAAACTAAAATCAGTCGTGGGCCTTACGGTGAATTGCTGCACGGGCACAGAAGAACTAGCTCTTTTGCGCTCCAAGACGTTCAACGCCGATATCGAAAATATGGAAGGGGCTGCCGGAATTGCGGCCTGTATGGCCCATAAAATCCCTGTTTTCGAAATCCGTGCCGTATGCAATATGGCTACCACCCGCGACCGTGAATCCTGGAAATTCCACGAGGCCCTCTCCGCCCTCCGCCAAGCCCTTTTCAATGTGAAATGACAAATGAGAAATGTGTAATGAAAAATGAGTAATTTCACATTCTACATATCACATCACACATCACACATTACACATCACACATTACACATTACACATTACACATTACACATTACACATTACACATCTCAAATCCCTAACCACTTCTCATGCGTTTAACTCTCGGAATTTCCACCTGTCCTAACGACACCTACATTTACGAAGCTCTTGTTCAGGGGCTTGAAAATTCCCCCTTTGAATGGGATGTCCACTTTGCAGACGTGCAAACGCTCAACGAAATGGTCAGTCGCGGTGAACTCGATGTGGCCAAGGTGAGCGCCCAGGTATACCCCAAAATCGAGGCGGAATACGCCTGCCTTTCGTGTGGAGGCGCTATCGGGTATGGTTGTGGCCCTCTGTTGCTTTCGTCTGTAGGCAACGTTTTTTGCCCCGAAAAACCGGTCGTTTTGCCCGGTGCAGACACGACTGCAGCCCTTTTGTTCAAGTTTTGGCATAAAAAAACGGGCTTGTCCGAACAGAAAATCGAATACGCACTGTTTGACCAGGTGTATCGTTCACTGCGCTCCAAGGAGGCTGTACAAGGCGTTGTAATACACGAACATCGCTTTACCTGGAAACGCGATGGCCTTTATTTGTTGCAAGATTTAGGCGCTTTCTGGGAAGAAAATACGGGCACGCCGATTCCGTTAGGAATCGCTGTAGCAAAGAAATCCCTTGGCGTCAACACCGTTTTCCAGATCGAAGACGAAATCCGGAAAAGCTTAAATATCGCCCGCAAACGCGAAAAACTGGTCACTCCGTTTATCGATAAATTGGCCCAAATAGACGACCCCAATGTCATGGAAGCGCACATCAGAATGTTCGTAAATGACTTTTCCGAGGAGGTCGGAGAGAAGGGTCGTGCCTCTCTCAGGTACCTTTGGACCCTTGTCAAGGGTTAAAATCGTGTTAATTTTTGGCAAAATAGGCAATTTTTGGCCTATTTTGAACATTTTTTTACAAAACGGCTAAATTTTAGGAATAACTTTAATTTATTTTCCATACTGCATATCTTTATATGGAGTTTGCTTATGAGCTTAGTGAATGATCTTGAACTGGAAGTCGAGAACTTCAAGCGCGAGTACGAAAAGTTCGAGCGCGGAAACAAGTCTGCCGGCACCCGTGCCCGCAAGATTTTGCAGGACATCAAGAAGACCTGCCAAGAGATTCGTGTGTCTATCCAAGGCGCCAAAAAAGAAGAGGAAAAGGCCGAACCGGCATCTGCCGATTGACCTCAAGAGGACTAGATATACCACGATGAATCGTCTTTTTCGACATTTTATTGGAAAAAACGGCTTTTTTTCTGAAAATCGTTTGACTAAAGCCGTTTTTGAAGGTATATTCCCACTTGAATTTTTACGCTTGTCTTTTTGGCAGGCCAAAGGTTTTAAACTAAAGTGTTCTATGATTGGAGAAACGTAGCAGTATGACCCTAAAGAAACTGGTCTTAATCACGGCCGGGGCGATGCTTCTTTCTGGAACCGCCATGGCAAAGAATATCAATGTTCCTGGCGATTACTCAAAGATTGCTGACGCTCTCGGTAATGCGGATGCTGGCGATACCATCTTGGTAAAGCGTGGCACCTATAACGAAAACATCACCCTGATCATGGGTGTCGTACTTAAGGGCGAGGATCCCCTTACGACCATCATCGATGGTGGCCGTAGAGGTCCGACCGTCATGGGTACTTCGGGCGCCGAAATGTCGCACTTCACCGTGAAGAACGGTATCGAAGGTATCCTTTGCGAAAACGCTGCCCCCTACATCCACCACTGCTATGTGCTTGATAACCATGCTACCGGTATCGGTGCATTTATCTCGCTCCCGCATCTCCGCAACAACGTGGTGTACGGCAACCGCTGGTCCGGCATCCTCGCTTGGGGTGCCAAGTCCCTCGATGCCTATATCGAACATAACGTCGTGCTCCGCAACGGCTACTCTGGCCTTGCATTGAAGGGACCGACCAACGTGACCGCACGTAACAACATCTTCATGGAAAACCACTACTATGGTGTGTTCGCCGACCCCGCTGCCGGCCAGACCAAGGTGGAATACAACAACATCTACAAGAACTACTACCCGTTCAACCAGTTCATCAAGGTGAACCGCACGAACGTGTCGCTCGACCCGAAGTTCATCAATCCTTCGCTGTCGCAGCCGAACTTCTACTGCCAGTCCACCTCGCCGATGCTCAAGCGCGGCAAGGGCAAGGCTGACATCGGCCTCACCGCTACCGAGCTGGTGAAGGAAGAAGAAGTCGTCGAAGAAACCCGTAACCCGGATACCGATGGCGATGGCCTTTGCGATCCGTGGGTTTCCGAAGAAGGTCTTTCCGACAAGTATGCTTCCGTCTGCACTGGCTTTGACAACTGCCCGGAAGAAGCTGAAGACTTTGATGGCTTCCAGGACGACGATGGTTGCCCGGATCCGGATAACGACCGCGACGGTCTCTGCGACCCGTGGGTTGAAGCCAAGGGTATGCTTTCTCAGTTCGCCCACATTTGTAAGGGTGTGGACCTCTGCCCCGACCAGCCCGAAACTTTGAACGGCTACAAGGACGACGATGGTTGCCCGGACGAAGTGCCGCAGCCGCCGAAGAAGGTCTTTGTGCTTGAAGGAGTGAACTTCGAATCCGGTAAGGCTACGATTACTCAGGATTCCTACATCTCCTTGATGAAGGTGGTGGACATTATGGAAACCTTCACCGAAGCTACGTTTGAAATTGTGGGCCATACCGATAACGTTGGTAAGAAAGAAAAGAACCTGCAGCTTTCCGCTGACCGTGCCGCAGCCGTGAAGAACTTCCTCGTGGAAAAGGGCATCAACGAAAGCCGCATTACCACTTCGGGTAAGGGTGACACGCAGCCGGTCGCCACGAACAAGACCCCGGAAGGCCGCGCCCAGAACCGTCGTATTGAGTTCATCCGCACGGATATCAATTAAAGGAGTAAGTGATGCGTACTAGTGTTATTAAAACAGCAGTCCTTGGACTCACGGTAGCCAGCACTTCCTTGTTTGCAGAAGCAACTTATTCTCCGCACAAATACCAGCAGAACGACTGGTTCGGTGAATTTGGTAGTAACAACACTGCTATGTATGTGAACCCCGCTGGAATCTCTGAAACTGACCAGCTGGAATTCAGTGCTGCATTCTTCAGCTCCATCAGTGGCGAAGCTAGCCAGGAATATGTGAGCTTGACCTTCCCGATGGATTACAAGCACACTCTCGGTTTCTCGTTCTTCGAAAACGGTGCTTCCATTGACGGTGGCAAGTCCTACGGCGAATACGCCTTCTTGCTCGGTTACGCCTACAGGCTGATGCACTGCATCGCCCTCGGTCTCGATGTGTCCGTCCTCTACATCAACCAGTTCGATGAAGTGACGCAGGTGACGCTCGGTGCCGACGTGGGCCTCAGCTGGAACCCGCTGAACTCTTCTAAGTTCGGTTACCTCTTGGTGGGCGTTGCCCTCCAGAACATCGCCCAGCCGGGTATCAGCATGGAAGAAGACGGCGGCTTTGTCGCTCCGGGTTTCTTCGGCGGTGACCGCGACGATGCCTACAACATTCCTTCTAACCTGAACTTCTCCCTCTTCTGGCGTGGCTTCAACCGCCTGATCGAGGCGAAGGCTGAACTTTCTCTCATCGACGTGTTCCATTCCGACAAGGAAGGTGGCGAAGGCCTGAACCCGGAAATGAGCTTCACCTTGACCTACTACCTCTCTCCGCACCTTGGTGTCCGCCTCCGCTTCACGAAGGAAGGTTACCCGGTTGCCGGCGCTACGGTTAACGTCAAGGACGTGAGCATCTTCCGTTACCTCGCTCTCGACCTCGAAATGTCTCACGATGACCTCTACGCCAAGAAGAACCGTGGCTTCATCTGGGCTGTCAAGCTCACCAGCCGCTTCGGTGACACCCGCGAAGAGAAGATCGGCGAAGAACGTTACCGTCGTTTGAAGATCGAACCTGAAAACGACTACCGCGCCGCTATGCGTCTCTACTTGAACCGTCAGTTCTTGGAAGCTGCATACGCCTTCGGTAAGGTTCAGACCAAGTATCCGGCATTCCACCTTGTGGACCAGGCCGCCTTCTATAAGGCAAAGTCCTTCGAAAACCTCCGTATGCACAAGGCTGCAAAGTCCGTGTACGAAGACGCTATCAAGCGCTATCCGCAGAGTGACCAGCGCGCCAAGTACCACTTCCAGTTGATGAACATCGACTATAAGGAAGGCAAGTACATCGACGCTATGGCCAAGTACCAGAATATTGCTCAGAAGTTCGGTGAAAGCGACGTGAAGGCTGACGCTGACTACGTTGCCGGCCAGATCAAGTTCGAACAGGGCCTCTATCAGGAATCTGTCGACCTGCTCGCCGCCATCCTTCCGGGTAACGCCAACTACTTCTACGCCCGCTACACCATGGGTATTGCTTACAGCCGTCTCGGCAAGTTCGACGAAGCTGAAAACTGCTTCCGCGACATTACCGAACAGCCGGTGTCCAACCAGTCCGAACGCGACTTGCAGGACGCTGCTAAGGTGAAGCTCGGCCACATCTACTTCTCTGGCGAAAAGGCCGACATTCCGGCTGCAGCCCAGATGTATGGTCAGGTCCAGCCCGGTTCTCCGGTGTACGACGAAGCTATGCTCGGTATCGCTTGGTCCTTCCTCAAGGTGAACAAGCCTGATGAAGCTATCAAGCCGGCGCAGTGGATCATTAAGAATATGCCTGAATCCTTCCTCGTGTCTGAAGCATACCTCGTTCAGGGTTACTGCTACTTCATCAAGAAGGACTACAACAACGCTGTCAAGTCTCTGGAACAGGCTGAAAAGCGTACCGAACAGCCGGTTGTGACCGTCGCTGCTCGCGACAGTGCCCGCCAGGCTTACGATGCTATGCAGGACGAATTTGACTCCGTGCAGGTCAAGGCACTTGACCTTGCCCGCCAGCTCCCGACTCCGCGTGTGCAGAGCAAGCGCGAAGCCTTGCAGCCGAGCTTCGACAAGGCTAACGCCGCTATCGAAGACTACGCCGCCTTCACTCAGAAGGCTATCCAGAGTGACCGATTCGAATCCAACCGCAAGCGTATTTTGGATGACGCAGGCTTTACCTTGGCAACCGTCAAGACCAAGATGGGTCAGGGCGCTGCTAGCTCCGAAGCCGCTCAGGAACTTGAAAGCTTGGAAGACGACTTAGACGAATTGGAATAAACAAAGAATAAAGTTAGACCTGGCTTTTTAAAACCAGGTCTTCCCCTTTTTTATCTTAATAGGTGGAAAGAGAAAAATGAAAAAATTTTTGCTTGTTGGTGCAATCGTCTGCTCGCTCGTAGGCTCCTCCTTTGCAGCGTCGGATCCTTGTAAAGACAAAGTCAATGAAGCCAAGAAGTTGGCGGCCAAGTGTAAGGCCATGCCGAAGGGCTCGGAAAAGACTCAGTGTGTGGGTTCCTACAAGGTGCTCAAGAACCAGGCCGAACAGGCTTGCCGTTCCGGCGGCCTCGATGAAAAGGGCATGGAAGATGCCATTAGACAGTGGGAAAAGCAGGTAAATAACTGTAAGGGCAAGCAGAACAAGCGTTGCGCATCTGCTCTCCAGCAGTTGGGTCATTACCAGTTCCAGCTCGAAGAAAAGCTCTTCCTCGATAAGAACGCCCAGTACGAAGAAGATGTAGCATGGTGCGCCGACCGTGACAACAAGCCGGCCAAGTGCGCTAACATCGACCAGCTCCCGAAGGCAGACCACCAGAAGTCCTTGGGTTACTTCCTTGAATATATCGACAAGTATCCGAAGGAAGACAAGACCCCGACGGTGATCTACCAAGCTGCCGCCGTGCAGGAAGCTAGTGGTGAAGACGAAAAAGCATACAAGCTCCGTATGCGCCTCGTCGAAAACTTCCCGGACAACGGTCTCGTGCCGAAGGCTTGGCTCCGTATTGCGGAATACCACTTCATGAACCGCAAGTTCCGCGACGCAATCAAGGCGTACAAGAAGGTGACTGGTTTCGAAACCCTTACGGGTAAGGAAGCGGCTCTCGCCATGTACCACTTGGCTGAATCTTACTACAACATTGCAGAATACGAAACTGCAGCAATCAAGTACTACGAATATATTATCGGTGCCGACAAGGGTAAATATCCTGCAGACTTGCGCGCAGAAGCTATGGACTTCATGGCTGCCTCCTTCTCCGACCTCGAAGGTGGTGGTGTCTCTGAAGCTGAAGCTTTCTTGAAGGACAAGAAGGTTCCGTTCAAGGACTCTGTGTACTATCGTATCGGTATGAAGAACAAGGACCACGACCGTAACGAAGAAGCCGTGCAGTCCTTCAAGCGCTTGATGGCCATCAACCCGGACTACATCGACGCTCCGCTTGCTGATATTGCGATGATTGAAATCCTTATCATCCAGCAGAAGTTCGAAGAAGCCCAGCAGCACCGCTATGTCGTGGTGAAGCGTTATGACCGTAGCTCCTCTTGGTACAAGAAGAACCAGAAGTATCCTGAATCTGTGAAGAATGCTGAAACTGCAATCCGTGGCGCTATGCTCGACATTCCGCAGTACCACCACGCACGCGCAGCTAAGCTCACCAAGGAAGGTGACCTTGAAGCCGGTAAGAAGCAGTATGCCGAAGCCATCAAGGCTTACGAAGCATTCCTCAAGCGTTATGCCAAGGAACCGACCTGGGACGAATACAAGGTTCACATCAACCTCGCTCTCGTGTACCAGGAAATGGGCCAGTTTGCTAACGCCGCCAAGATGTTCAACTGGATTGTCGATACCGACACCACTCGCTACGGCCGCCGCCCGATGGGCTCCGAAGCTCTCCTGAAGAAGGAAGAAGCTGCATATAACGCCGTGCTCATGATGGACCAGTCTCGCGAAAAGGCCAAGAAGACCAAGTATGGCGATGACGCTGTCAAGGCTTATAAGTCCGAAGAAACCAAGGCTTACTTCGAACAGGTTAACAAGTATATGGCCAAGTACGGCCAGAACAAGGAAGCTGCAGAACTTGCATACAACGCCGCTATCGTTCATTACGAAGCTAAGCAGTTCAAGGTTGCTGTGGGCGTGCTCCGCAAGCTGAAGCAGGACTTCCCGAAGCATCAGTACATTTTGCTCATCAGCCGTATGCTTGCCCAGTCTCTCTTGGAATCTGGTCAGTATGACGAATCCCTCACCGAATTCGAATGGCTCTACAAGCAGTACACCCATGTCAAGGAAACTCGCAATGACTCCATGGCCAAGGAAATCGAAAAGGCTATTGCCTATGTGCTCTTCCAGATGGCAGAACAGTCCGTCAAGCAGGGCCAGTATCAGAAGGGTGCTGAATCTTACCTCGCTCTTGTGAAGCGCTACCCGCTTATCGACATTGCTGACAAGGCCGTGTTCGAAGCCGGTGCCGCCTACGAAAAGGACCAGCAGTTCACTAAGGCTGCCGAAACCTTCATGATCCTTCCCAAGCAGTATGCCAAGTCTCCGCTCACTATTAAGGGTATCGTCCGTGCTGGTGACGCTCACAAGAAGGCTGCCAACCTCAAGAAGAGCGACAAGGCTTACTACGAACAGGAATACCGCGAAGCTGCACAGACCTACTTGTTCATCACGAACAACTTCCCGCAGGATTCCATGGCCTTCATGGCTATCGGCTCTGCAGCCCAGGTCTATGACACCATCGCCGACAAGAAGTCTGCTGCTGTGACCTATGAACTTGCCTACAAGCGCTATCCGAAGGATGAACGTACTCCGGGCTACCTCTATAGCGCATGCTTGAGCTACGACGAAGCCAAGATGACCGACGAAGCAATCCGTTGTAACAAGGACCTCGTTCGCGACTACCCGAAGAGCTCCTACGCCCTCGACGCTGCGTTCAGCATCCCGATGGCCTACGCCAACGCCAAGAAGTGGGATCTCGCCGCTTCTGAATATCACAACTTCATCAAGGCTTACGGTAACGATGACAAGGAAAAGCTGATTGCTGCCTACATCGGTGCTGCCCGTGCCTACATGGAACTTAAGGAAGAAGACAAGGCTGTTGAAGACTACCGCAAGACTTTGGAAGCCTACGACAAGTATGGTCTTCAGATCAAGAATGCTGACCCGGGTGTTCCGGCTGAAGCTGCCTTCTACCTCGGTGAATACGAATACCACAAGATGGATCCGATTGTCCTGAAGGGCAAGGAAAAGGAAAAGGCCAAGACCATCAAGCAGTTGGTGGACATCCTGCAGAAGGCCATGAGCCAGTACTCGAAGTCTGCTACCTACGCATCTGAACGCTGGACCTTCAAGGCTACCAACAAGATGGGCTTGCTCTTCGTGACCATGGCCGCCAAGATCCGCGAACAGGAACTCAACGGCAAGAAGGAAGAAGAAATCTTCGCCGAACGAATCGGTATCGTGCAGCAGCTCCCGAGCTACTACGAACAGGCACGTCCGATCTTCCAGAAGAACATCGACCTTGCCCGCGACCAGGGCTTCTACAACCAGGATGTGATCGAAGCTGAAGAAGGCTACATCGAAATGTACTACCAGGGTTGCGCCGTGTTCGTCGAAGTGGCTGATGCGTTCGCCAACTCCCCGCTGCCGGACTCCGCTTCTATCGTGAAGGAATATGTGGAATACGAAGGCATGGTCAAGGAAGACGCTATGGAAGCCGTCCACGAAGATTTGGAAGCTTACCGCGAAGAATTGACCAACCGTTCTAACGGTGCTAAGGAACTCGCTATCCCGCAGTGCGCAACCGGTATCAAGGCTGCTGCTCACTACGGTATCGAAAACCAGTGGACCGAAAAGCTCTTCGAACTCCTCAAGAACCTCGATGAAAACAACGAGACCTTGAACACCAAGATCGAAAAGTTCGACCCGTCCACCTTGTTCTCTGACCCGGCTTACTTCAAGACCAAGGCTCGCTTGGAACAGATTGCTAAGTCCGAAGTCATGACTCCGGAAGAACAGATCACGACCTACCGCGAAATCATCAAGGACGCCAAGGCTGAAAACGAAAAGCTGAAGGCTGAACTTGCTGACCTCCAGAAGCAGCTCGCTGGCGGTGCCGTCTCTACGTCCTCTTCTGCTGGCTCTTCTATGGATGATGCCGCCGACTCCGCTGAACCGGAAGCCGCTCCGGCTCCGGCCCCGAAGGCTAAGAAGAAGGCCGCTAAGAAGAAAGGCAAGAAGAAATAGCGGTAAAAACAATTTTACGGGGAACCTAGTTCATAGGGTTCCCCTATTCTATAAGGGTAAAAATGGCGTTTTTTGAGTAGTAAACAAGATTTTACCGGCTCGACTACACAATTTTGCCCTAAAAAAGATTAAATATGAACAAAGATTTTTCAAAATAAACCAAAACACTCAATCAAGGAGTACTCTAATGTCTAAAATGCTTCAATCCTTCAGCCCGGAATCTGATGGTTACCAGTTCATGTGGATCATCCTCGTGGTGTTCATGATTGGCCTCGGCTTCTCTGTTGAACGCTTCCTTTACATCATGGTGAAGAGCGCTAAGGGCCGTAAGGATTTCTTGGCCAAGTTCGGCACTCACATCTCTGCTCAGCGCTATGATGAAGCTCTCAGCTATGCCAACGCAACCAAGCTTCCGATCGCTCGCGTGATGGCTGCAATCGTTGCTGCCCGTAACGGTGGTCGCGAAACCATGCAGGCCGCATGCGACGCAGTGTTCCTGACCGAAGCTCCTCGTCTTACTCGTTATATCAGCATCATTCAGGTTATGGCTTCCATCTCCACGTTGCTTGGACTTATGGGCACCATTTACGGTCTGATCTACACCTTCGATGCCGTGGCTAACAAGCCGGCTGCTGAACGTGCCAAGGCCCTTTCCGATGGTATTGCTATCGCTATGGGTACGACTCTCCTCGGCCTTCTCTCCGCTGTGCCTCTTCTGGTCATCGTTGGCCTCCTCAACATGAACTCCGAACGCCTCATCCAGGAAATGGAAGAAAAGGGCCTCAAGATTATCAACTCTCTCGCTTAATCGAAGATAGAGAGATAATTTTAACGGAGTTATAAAACAATGGCAAGAGAACTTAAGAAACCTGCCAAACCCGAAGAACCGGACCTGTTGCCGGCAATGGGTTTGTTTACAATCCTGATTCCTATGCTGTTGTCTATGACCGCCTTCTCCAAGCTTGCTATCGTTGAAATCAACATGCCGGAACGCAGCATGATGAATATGGACAACGATACGCCTCCGGAACCGGACCAGCAGGCTCTGAACCTCTCGCTCGCCATTACCAGTGACTACCTGGTGATCGGTGCCCGCGGTGGTTTCCAGCCGAACGTTTACTTCAAGGAAATGTGGACGTTCCGTTGCAAGTCCGATGCGCAGCTCATTACGTATGCGCCGGAAGATGTGAAGACGGCCGTTGATGGCGGTCATGGTCCCAAGTGCAAGGATGGCTCTGAGATGGATAAAGAAAAGTATCTTTATGAAATCGAGACCATCGAACTCTGGGCAATCAACAAGGAATCCGAAGAAGACCCGGGCCGCGTGATTTGGGCCGTGTATTCTTCTCAGTCCGAAAATGTGCCTGACAGCGCATACGTGGACGGTAACAACGCATTCCTCGCTGCTCCTGGCGAAGGCGCTATGGGTCTGACCCCGCCGCCGATGCTCAAGAAGCCGAGCGCAGGCGCTGTGCTTGCAACCCTCACTCCGAACTCGGCTCGTACGCTGAAACCGGATGTGGCTGCAAAGAACATCATCTACCCGCTGTCTGCTTACGACTTGATCGCTAAGGACCTGATTCAGATCCATACGCAGTTCATTGACCTCGAAGACGTCGATAACATCATCATCGTTGCTAACGACGACACCCAGTTCGATAAGATCATTCAACTTATGGACCGCGCTAAAGAAGCCGGTTTCAGCAAGATCAACCTTGCTAAGCTGGGAGGTTAATCATGGCTAGAAGAACTCGTAAATTTAGCGAAGACGTACCTTTCTCCCTCACGTCCATGATGGACATGATGACCATTATTCTGGTGTTCATGATCAAGAACTTGGACGCTGAAGGTCAGCTTTTGACCCAGGCCGAAAACCTCATTCTTCCGGTGTCTACCTCCAAGGTGCAGCCGAAGGAAGTGGCTCTGACGGTCGTGGTCGATAACAACTACGTTGTGGTCGATAATGCAAAGATCGTTCCTACCGAAGACGTCTTGAAGCAAGAAGACCTTCTTGTGACCAAGGTGGACTCCGTTCTTAAGGAACGCCGCGCAACGGAACAGGAACATGCCCTGAAGATGGGTCTTCCTGCTGACGAAGCCGGTAACATCGTTGTGCAGATCGACAAGAACATCCCTTACGATGCAATGTATAAGGTCATGGCCACTTGTGGCTTCTCTGGCTACACGCACATTGCATTCGCCGTTATGCAGAAGAACGGAGGGGAGGAATAATTATGGCTAAAAAGAATACTCCCGAAATGGATCCGTTAGTAGCGTCCCTGATGCCGGAATCCGACAAGAAGATGGGTGCTATTGCCGGTATCTCTTTAGTCGTAGCTTTGGCTATCTGCCTTTGGGCTTCCATGTACGAACAGGTGGTGGACGAAGTCGTGTTCGACGACTCTGCCGCTGCTGATCTTACTGCTTCTATGACCATCGATGAAAAGAAGGAAGAGAAGAAGGAAGAGAAGAAGAAGGAAGAACCCAAGAAGCCTCGTAAGAAGGCTGGTGGTGGTGGCAAGCCGCGTGGTAAGGGGCAGCCCAACGCTCCCCAGACTCGTGGTGTGCTTAAGCTCTTGACTGCTCAGACCAAGAATGCCTCCGCAGGCGCCTATGACCTCATGAAGAACCAGAAGTTCTCTAAGGACATCGACAAGGTGCTGAAGGACGTGGCTGGCCTCCAGACGACGGGTAAGACCGTTCTCGGTGGTCGTCGCGGTAAGGCTGATGGTGGCTTTAACGAAGGTTATGCCGAAGGCGGTTCCGGTGGTATCGGTGACGGCCTGGCTGGTCTTCTCGGCGGCGGTGGCGGTGGTATCGCTACCAAGGCTAAGGGCTCCATCAGGACTCCGTCTGAACGCGATATCGACATGGGTGCCGGTGGTGGATCTCGTTCCGCTGCAGACATCATGAAGGTTGTGCGTCAGCGTACTCCGGGTCTCCGCCACATCTACAACAAGTTCCTGAAGAAGAAACCGGGCTTCCAGGGTAAGGTTACCTTGAAGTTCACGATCGCTCCGGGTGGCGAAATCATCAGTATCTCCATTGCTTCTTCTACGACCGGTTACGGCGAATTTGACGGCGAAGTCAAGAACGCTGTGAGCCGCTGGAAGTTCAGCAAGGTGAAGTCTGGTAACACCACTGTTACGATCCCGTTCACCTTCTCCGAATAATTCGGCGAAAACTTGAAAAAAGACCGGACTTTCCAGTCCGGCCTTTTTTTGTATAAAAAAATTGGCTTTTGTTTAAAATATTGTTGCGTTTTTCGTTTAATTAAACTAACTTTAAAAACAGAAATTTCAATAGGAGTTTTCCAATGAACTTAAGAACAGCTGCCGCGGTTGGAGCCGCATTCGGTATTCTTGGTGTGGGTTCTGCTTTTGCAACCTTTGCACGTGTTGAATCCATGGGCAAGAACTCTACTTACATCATGGACGATGTGAGCATCTTCGATAACCCCGCAAACGTAAACCTTTACTCCAACTATTTGATCGGTGGCTTCGGTGCCTATACCGACAACAATATGTCTGCTGGCGGCAACGTTGATCCGCAACACCCGACTTTTGGCGGCATCTTTGCAATCTCCTTCGGTGATGACAACAATCCCGATCCCAAGTTCTCGATTGGTGGGCTCTTCGGCCGCGTTAACTCCGACCTCGCCATGTACCTGCCTGACTACGTGCAGACTGGCAAGAATACCTATGCGGTTGTTCCTGAAACGGTAACGAACTTTGACGGCTTCTTGGGCGGTACGTTCTCTAGCGGTGACGCTTGGGGCTTGCACATCTACATCGCTCACCAGGATGGTGGCGATCTCGATGAAAGCGGCACCTACCAGACTGACGACGATGCCTATGCATCTATCGTTCAGTTGGACGGTGGCTTGAATTTCCAGACGGGTAGCGGTACCTCTTATGAATTGTCCGGCGGTATCGCTCGCGTGCAGTATGGTCCGGATCGCCACAGCTTCTTTGACGATGGCGACTTCACGATTCTCGCCAAGGCTCGCGCCTTCTTCACCATGGAAGCTATCGATGGTGAATTGGTTCCGGCAGCTTCTATCAAGCTTGCTCAGGCTCCTGGCATCGAAGACAAGCATGCTCAGGCTGGCATGGGCATTAACGTTGCTATGGATCGCGGCTTCTTCTGGCTCGGCCTTGACTTCATCTGGAATCAGAAGAAGGCTCATGACTGGTTCTATGACAAGACTGTGGACGGTGGCGCATGGGTTTATGATTCCCGCGACGACGAAGACCCGCACTGGGACAAGCGTTCCGACGTTGGCGGCAAGATCAGCTTCGGTATCGAACGTAACATCTGGTGGGATTGGTTCGTTATCCGCGTGGGTGGCCAGAAGTCCATTCTCTACACCGATTGCAACGTGAATTCCAAGAACAACTACACCGATTCCCGCTATGGCATTTGCAAGGACGACGGTACGTTCTTCTCTACCAACCCGCTGGCTGACGGCACTGCCGACGACCATGTTGGATTCGGTTTCGGTATCAACATCGAAGAACGCTTGAAGATTGATGTGACTGTTGCTGAAGACGTATTGTTCCGCAACCCGTTCCAGGGTGAAGGACGTCTCTTCTCCCGCCTCGATGCTACCTACTCGTTCTAATTCCTTCGGAATTGTTCGGACTTGAATACGAAGACGCCCCTCTTGGAGGGGTGTTTTTTGTTTACGCCTTCGGCGCAAATTAGTGGTTAGTAAATACTGATTAGTAAACAGGGGTTGAATATATCAAGATTCTCCTAATCACCAACCACTAACCACTGTTTACTTCATTCTCTTTCTACATTTAAGGTATGAAGTTTATTGTTTGCCTATTGGCTACAGCTGTTTTGCTTTTGGGCTGTTCCGAACCGACGGAACGCATTGAGAATAAATTAACTGATTACCTGCAAGACGACTTGAAGTTCATGGTGGCAGAGACCATCAAGTCCTCCAAAACGCGCGAAGGACTCCTGGACACGCCTTACTACCGGGTCAAGGACTTTAGACTTTTCGATGGCGCGGAGGCCCGCGTTTATGCGGCCTATGCCGAGGTGGATTTCTTTATCTACAAAGACATTGCCATGCACGAAAAGCGAAAGTATCGCTATGATGTGAATACGCGCGGTTGGGATCGCTACAAGAAAGAATGGAAGTTCGGCGCGGACTCGCTGCGGTGATGCCGCTTCGCGACAGTTCCAAGTTACTAGAATTTCATATTGAAAATCTTTAGGAACAAGGAACTAATAACTGGTAACTTTTTATATTTTAATTGGAAGTTAAATCTTAAACAAGGATTGGATTTTGTTCGGCCTCTTTTCTTGCGATATCGGTATTGACCTCGGCACAGCGAATACGTTAGTCCATGTGGCAGGTCAGGGAATTGTCATTAATGAACCTACGGTTATTGCGGTGGACAGCAAAAATAACCGTGTTTCTGCCATCGGTTTTGAAGCGAAAAAGATGCTTGGCCGTACGCCTGGCGAAAGCCGCGCCGTGCGCCCGATGCGTGATGGCGTGATTGCCGATTTCGAACTGGTGGAAAATCTTTTGCAGACATTCATCAAGCGCGTGCAGAAGTACCCGCTGTGGATGGTGAAACCCCGCGTGGTAGTCGGTGTCCCGAGCGGTATTACCGAAGTGGAAAAGCGTGCCGTTATCGATGCGGCCAAGCAGGCCGGCGCCAAGGAAGTTCACCTGGTGCACGAACCCATGGCTGCCGCCATTGGTATGGGCATTCCTGTGGAAGACCCTGTGGGTAACATGATTGTGGATATTGGCGGTGGTACCTCCGATATCGCCGTTATCGCCTTGAACGGCACCGTCTGTAACGCCTCTGTGCGCGTGGGCGGTGACGAAATGGACGAAGCGATTGTCCGTTACCTGCGCACCATGTACAACCTTTGCGTGGGCGATAGCACTGCAGAACAGATCAAGATCCAGATTGGCTCTGCCAGCCCGCTCGAAGAAGAATTGACCATGGAAGTGAAGGGCCATGACTTCTTGGCCGGCATGCCGCGTACAACTACGATTAACAGCGCCGAAATCCGTGAAGCCTTGAACGAACCTGTGACGGCCATTATCGAAGCCGTGAAGCAGGCCTTGAGCATCACTCCGCCGGAACTCTCTGCCGATATTTACGACAAAGGTATCATTATGACGGGTGGTGGTTCTCAGTTGCGCGGCTTTGATGAACGTATTCGTAAGGAAACGGGTCTTTCGGTGAACGTGATTGATGAAGCTCTGACCTGCGTCTGTAAGGGTGCTGCACGCATTCTTGAAGACTTGGATAAATATCGCCCGGTTTTGATTGCATCTTCGAACTAATTTGACAGGGCTCGATGCTTAGGGCGATTCGCTTTATTGTCGACTTGTTTACACAAAGGCACGGCATCGTTGCCTTTGTCTTTTTCTTGGCTTTAGGCCTTTTGATGAGGCAGGCGCCGAACACGATTCGCGAGAGTATTGTCTCGTCGGCGGTGTCGACGCTGTATTTCCCGGCGCAGCGCATTGTGTCTGCGGTGGGGCATTACAAGGCTGTAGCGCTTGAAAACGAACAACTGAAAGAAGAAAACGCACGCTTGAGGCAAGAAACCTACCATGCCCGTGAAGGCTTGCAGGAACTCGCCCGACTGCACACGCTAGTCCGATTTGACGACAAATGGGATTTCCCGATTGTGACGGCTCGCGTGATTGGACACAATCCCGGAAGATTCCTTACGACGATGGTGATTAACCGCGGTACAGAACATGGCGTGAAAGAAAACATGCCCGTGTTTTCGATGAACGGCTTGGTCGGAAAAATCTCAAAAGCGGGCATAAGCCATTCGCGTGTGCAGTTGCTTGTAGACCCAAATCTTAAGTTGTCTGTAATGGACCGTCGTACTCGCGTGGTGGGATTCCTGGAATCGATGGATGGCGTCCGCTTGACGGCGCTTGTTCCGACCCATGCGGGAGTGCATGCGGGCGATACGCTTGTGACTTCTGGCCTGGGAGGCATTTTCCCGAAGGGCATTCCCGTGGGCACCGTAAAGGAAGTCCGCAAGTCCGATCTCGATGTGATGCGCCAGATGGAAGTAAGTCCGTTCCAGGATTTTTCGATTCTTGAAGAAGTGTTCGTGATGGAAAAGGAACCGGACTGGATAATCAAGGAGCTGCTCGATGAATAACTTGGGGTGGCTGAAATCGCTTGTTTTGTTTGTAATCGTATTTGCTTTGCAAATGACGGTTGCCGATTGGCTCAGTTTCTTTGACGTGGCGCCCGATTTCGTAATGATCTTCATTGTGGCGATGGCCATTAGAAGAGGGCCTACGGCCGGATGTTTTTGGGGCTTTATTGCGGGCTTTACGCAAGACGTGTATGCGCCTGTGGAGTGGCTCGGGGCAAATACGATTGCCATGACTGTGGTAGGCTATGCGGTGGGGCAGCTTGAAGAACGATTCCTTTCGCTCAATTTGCCCGCTAAAGTCGGCGTGCTTGGCCTTGGCTTTTTTGTGAGCGACATGATTTACTTTGCGATTACGGGCCTTTCTAAAGACGTTGTCACGAATTTGTTCCTTACGAAATCGCTGCCCGAATGCATTTACACGATGCTGATTGGCGGCATATTCTTCTACCTGGATTTGGGCAGCAAAAAGAAGAAGCATGCTTAAGGGAATGTCCGAAAACGAGACCCTGCAAAACAGGAACTGGAATGTGCTTGTTTACATGACAGGTGTCGTGGTCATGTTCTTCGTTCTCATTTTGCGCCTGTTTTCGCTGCAGTTTACCCATTACGACGAAAACCTGCAACGTTCCGAAAACAACCGCCTGCGCAAAGTGGTTCTTGTTGCCGAGCGCGGATACATTTATGACCGCAATGGCGAAGTGCTGGTGCGTAACCGTCCTTCTTATCAGATTGCATTGACTGCAATCAACATGCCCCGCAAGAAAGTGGATCGAGATTCCCTGTTCATGAAGTTGCTCGGCATCAAGGATGCTTCGGGCGAACGCCTGTTTGATTCCCTTTCGCTGGATACGGCGTTCCAACGTTCCCGCTGGATCAAGAATAGGCCGATTCGCCTGCTGGAAGATGCAACCGCCGAACAGGTTGCCATTATTGAAGAACGTTCCGAAGAATTGCCCGGTATCATGACGGTGATTGAATCTCGTCGCGAATACCCTTACGGCACGCTGGCCTCGCATGCGCTGGGTTACACTAGCGAAATTTCGGAAGAGCAACTCAAGTTGCCGGAATACGAAGGCTATACGCAGGGGGACCGAATCGGGCAAAAGGGGCTGGAACAGTTTTACGACAAGGAGTTCCGTGGCGTTAACGGCATGAAGCTTGTGGAAGTGAACGCTTCCGGACGCGAAGTGGGCTCGCTTGACGGCGTCGAGGGCACGGAACCCGTGCCGGGGCTTCGCCTGGTGTCGACGATTGATTTGCGCCTGCAGAAGGTTGCCGAAGAAGCGATTCCCGATTCGGCGAAGGGGGCGCTTGTGGCGATTGATCCGCGCAATGGTGAAATTCTGGCGATGGTTTCTTCGCCGCGACTGGACCCGAATATATTCTCCCTGAAAAAGCGCGAGCGTAACAAGGGCTGGGCGCATGTAGCGCTTGATTCCATGAGACCGCTTACGAACCGCGCCATTTCGGGTACGTATCCGCCGGCATCTGTTTTTAAACTGGTGACGGCGGGCGCTGGCCTTGAAAGCGGAATTTTGACCGAGAACAAGTATTATTCCAAGCCCTGTACGGGTGGCTACCAGTACGGGGCGCGCTACCAGAAATGCTGGGGCACGCACGGCAGCTTGAATGTGGTGAACGCGATTCGCCTGAGCTGTGACGTGTTCTTTTACCAGGCCGGTCTCGATATTGACATGGCCCGCATTAATGAATTCGGCCGTCGTTTTGGTTTGGGCGAAAAACCGCTTGGAATTGACATTCCTGGCGAAAAGGGTGGCTGGCTTCCGGATTCGGCGTCGTTTAACCAGAAAAACAAGCGCTTGGGCTGGCGCTGGGCTCGCGGCTTGATTCTGAACCTTTCGATTGGCCAGGGACAGATTGTAACACCTTTGCAACAGGCGACCCTGATTGGTTCCTTGGCGACGGGGCGTGGCGTTTACAGGCCGCACTTTATGAAGGAACTCCGCGATATCGACGGGAATGTCGTCCGCCGTTACGAGCCCGAAATTGTTCGCCCGGGCAACATGAAACCGTATACGCACCGTATTTTGCTTGCCGCCATGGATTCCGTGGTGAACCATCCAGGGGGCACTGGTAAGCGTGGCGCCCTCCCTGGAATTCGGGTGGGTGCAAAGACCGGTTCCGGTGAATGGAAGAAGGGCGAAAAGACTCACGCCTGGTATGCCGCGGTGGCGCCGCTTTACGACCCGGAAATTGCCGTGGCCGTGATTATGGAAGCTGCGGGTGGCGGTGGTGCTGTTTCGGGCCCGATCGCCAAGAAGGTGATGGAAGCCTATTTTGAAAATAAGGAAAAGGAGGCGGGAAAAAATGAAGCCCAATCGACTCCTTAGCCGTTCGCTCCGGTTTGACTGGATGTTCATTGCTCTTACGCTTGCCTTGATGAGCGTGGGTGTTGCCCTTGTGTATTCGGCTACGATTGCTGAAGATACTTCTGTGGTGGAATTGTTCTGGTTCAAGCAGATCGTTTACTTCGTTTTCGGTAGCGTCATTGCCGTAGCTTTGATTTTTGTGCGTATTGACTGGTTGAAGCGAGCGGCAATTCCGCTGTATGTGCTTGCGCTCGTGTTGCTTGTGGTGGTGTTGTTCTTTGCCGGTGACGTGGTGAAGGGTGCTGGGCGCTGGATCGACTTGGGCGTTTTCAAGTTGCAGCCTTCGGAATTTGCAAAGATTGCTTACTTGCTGATTATTTCTTACTGGCTCTCGAAACATCCGGTTAGCTTGTACAAGCTGAAATCTTTCGTGGTTCCTTTCTTCTTGTTCATTGTGCCTTTCGCCTTGGTGCTTAAGCAGCCGGACTTGAGCACGGCTCTCGTGTTTATCGCCGTGACCATGGTGGGGTTCTTTTTTGCGGGCCTTACCCTGACCGATATGTTCCTGATCGTGAGCCCGGTGCTTTCGGTGCTTTTCTCGCATTCGCAGGCGCTTTTATTTGAAATCCTTTGGGGACTTTTGATTTGCGTGGTGGTGTTTGCCCTGTTCCGCAGGAAACTTCCGAAGGTGTTGACGGCTTTGATCCTGATGGCGAATATTTTTGCGGGCTATGCAAGTTCCATGGCGTGGAACATGCTCGAACCGCACCAGCAAAAACGCGTGAACACCTTCTTGGACCCGATGAGCGACCCCTTGGGCGATGGCTATCAGGTGTTACAGTCGCTGACAGCAATCGGTTCGGGCGGCCTTACCGGAAAAGGTTTTGGAAACGGTTCGCAGACAAACCTTGCCTTTTTGCCCGAAGAACATACGGACTTTATCTTTAGCGTGCTCGGTGAACAGTTCGGCTTTTTGGGATGCGCCTTTGTGCTGGTTCTTTATGCCCTGTTCCTGTGGCGTGCTACATCGATTTGCAGGTTGTCTTCGGACCCGTTCGTGACGCTCATGGTCATGGGTGCTTCGACGATTTTCTTGTTCCATATTATGGTGAATATCGCGATGACGGTAGGCCTTATGCCGGTAACGGGTTTGCCTTTGCCGTTCCTGTCTTATGGCGGCTCGTTCGCATTGACGTGCATGGTGCTGGTCGGCTTTTTGCTTTGCTTGCACTTCCAGGCTCGTCGCCGCTAGTCAAAAGTTGCCGGGGATCATTTTTCCCACTTTTCAGAAATTTGGCGTATAGATAAAGAGGGACCCGTTGCCTGGGTTCCGAGGAGTTCATATGCGCTGGATAGAAAATGTGGAACGCTTTGTTTTTGGAGCCGAATGCCTAGGATGCGGGAGCCCTTCGGGGGCCTTGGACCCTTGGCTGTGCCCGGAGTGTGTCAAGGAACTGGAACGCGAATCGACTATAGATGTGGCTCCCGGGCCGGATACCTATAGTTTGTACCCCATGCGGCCCTTGACACGGCGCTTGGTGCATGCGCTCAAGTATAGGGGAATTTCGGGAATGGCGACGTATCTGGTCAAACATTCGGCATCGGTTCGGTGCGGGCTTTTGCGCGAGGAAATGTCCATGTTCCCGAAACCGCTTTACTTTGTTCCTGTTCCGCTCCATAGGGCCAGGTATAGGGAACGCGGCTACAATCAGGCCGAAAAGATAGCCGCGGCGCTTTCGCTTGCTTTGGGCGGTAAAGTCTGCCGTTGGCTGAAGCGAAAGACTTTTGTTGTTTCGCAGACGAAGCTTTCCAAGGAAGAACGGGAGCGCAATGTGGCATTTGCATTTGGCTGCGTGCTAAAAAAGCCTCCTTTATCGGGGACGGTTGTCGTCGTGGACGATGTCTTTACGACGGGGGCGACCACTTCGGCATGCCTGGCGGCTTTCGGACGGGATTTCCCGCTCCCGGTCAAGGTATGCACGCTACTTTATGACGAGCCCGCCTCGGCTGTTGCCGATTTTGTCGCCGACAACCAGATGGAATGGGAAATCAATTAGATGTGAGATGGGGGAATGGGGAATGCAAAAAAGCTCCCGGACGGGAGCTTGTTCGCGGAGGAAGAGGGACTCGAACCCCCAAGCCTTACGGCGGCGGTTTTCAAGACCGCTGACTTACCAATTAGCCTATTCCTCCAAGGTTTCCCAAGGATAGAAAATTTCGCCTAATTCTGTCAAGCGTAGTTGAGAATAATGCAAAGTTTATCTAAATTTTACATAGTATGACGGATTTGGACGACAAGCAGGTTGTAGAATCCCAAAGGATACTGGAGCTGTTGTTCGCTTACATGCCGAAAATTGCGGCAGAGCGAAAGATGGATGGCTTGCTGATTCTGATGGCTGATTTGGGACGCTCCATTGTGGTGGCGGACCGCTGCTCCCTGTGGCTTGTCGATAACGATCGTGGCGAATTATGGACCAAGGTTGCACACGGCGTAAGCGAACTTCGCATTCCGCATGACGCGGGCTTCGTGGGCTATTCCGTCAGGACGGGTGAACCACTCTTGATCAAGGATGCCTACCAAGACCCGAGGTTCGATCGTCGATCAGACGAAAAGACGCATTATCGAACAACGTCTGTAATGACCGTTCCGCTCATGAATTCGGCCGGCAACGTGATGGGTGTGTTCCAGGCGATCAACAAGCGGGGAACTAACGAACAGGGTGAAGCTGCCGTATTCTCGATACAGGACTTGGAACGCCTGAGCCTTACGGCTGTCTATTCTGCAAAGACTGTCGAATCTGCCATGTTGAATATGGAACTGGAAGCGACCCAGCGTGAAATCATCCATATTCTGGGTGAGGTTTCGGAATACCGTAGCGAGGAAACTGGCGACCATATTCAACGTGTCGCCGAGATTTCTAGCATGCTGGCGAAGTTCCTGGGGCTCCCGGAAAACGAGGTGGAACGTATTCGCTTGGCCGCCCCGATGCACGATTTGGGCAAGGTCGGCATCCCCGACGCCATTTTGAACAAGCCGGGCCGCTTTACGGACGACGAATACACCATCATGAAGACGCATTCCGAAATCGGCTACAACATGCTCCACAATTCCAAGCGCCAGTTGCTTCGCTTTGCTGCTGAAATTGCCCGTTCTCACCATGAACGCTGGGATGGCCGAGGCTACCCGAAGGGAATTTCCGGCGAAGAAATCCCCTTGGCTGGCCGCATTTGCTCTGTTGCCGACGTCCTGGATGCACTTTCTAGCCCGCGTTGCTATAAGCAGCCCTGGCCCGAAGAAAAGGTCAAGGAAGAATTCCTGAAACAGCGTGGCGCACAGTTCCAGCCGGAGCTTGTGGACGTGTTGATGGGACACTGGGACGAAATTTATTGCCTTTACCGACGCAATTTCGATTAAAATTTTCTAAACACTTAGCGCTTTTTAGAATTTTTGAAAACAAAAATTAAAAAAGACCTCGAATTCGAGGTCTTTTTTTTCGTGGCACCGGTCAGAATTGAACTGACGACACGCGGATTTTCAGTCCGCTGCTCTACCAACTGAGCTACAGCGCCGACTTGGTAGGCCAAATATAGAACACTCTGTGATACTTGTCAAGGGTAAATAGAATATTACTGATAATTTTCCCTTTTTTTTGAATAATCTTCTAAATTTAGTATCTGGGTGCTAAAGAATATGGCCTTGGAAAGTGGGATTTCCCGGGAAACGTTTTTAATAGGATAGCAGTGTGTACATATTCAACAAAGTAAATAGTCTGGCTTTGATGGGCGGACTGAGTTTGGTTTTCTCGGGTCTGGTTGCCTGTAACGATGACTCTGCATCGCATAACCGTGCAAATGACGATCCTCCTGTAAAGATTGATACGGTGAAAAAGGTTGATCCGGTTACCGGTGATACTGTTACGGAAATTAAGGAAACTCCTGCGACGAGGGATACTGTCCGTACGATTGACCCGGTTACGGGCGATACGCAGTATGTAGATAGAATCATTTATGTCCCGGCCGACACGACCGTTCACTGGGTGGGTAATTCTTCTTTGGTGATTACCGAAATTAGCCCCGTAAACTTGGACTGGCTCGATGAAAACGGAGACGATCCGGGTTGGATTGAAATCTACAATGCCGGTGATGTCGCTGCTAACCTCAAGGGTTATTCGCTTGTTGAAAATTTGGAAAAGCCGCGCAAGTGGATTTTTGGCGATGAACTGCTTGCTCCAAAATCGTTCCGCACCGTGTTCTGCGACAAGAATGATGTGAACGCCGTGGCACCCTCTGCAGATACGTCCAAATATAAATCACGTACCCATACCAACTGGAAATTGAATAAGGATGGTGGAACGGTCTACCTGATTGACCAGTATTATTCTATCCGCGACTCGGTCAAGTATCCGGCTCTTAGCGCGGGTATGAGCTGGGGCATTATCGATGGCGGTGCCTGGAAGTTCTTTGAAAAGCCGACTCCCGAACAGCCGAACAATGCGACTGAAAGTTATGAAGGTGTAACGCCTACAATCAGCTTTGGTGAACATGGCGGCGGATTCTATAATGGCTCTGTGACCTTGAACAAGCCGAACGTTCCGGAAGGCGTGACTGTACGTTGCACGAAGGACGGTTCTGTTCCCACAAAGAATTCCGAAAAGTTCGAATCGGACATGAAGATTGAATCGACCACGGTTCTTCGCTGCGCCGCATTCAAGGACGGCCTCCTTACTAAGGACGTGACGACCAATACCTACTTCATCGATGAAACGGCCAACATGCCCGTGGTGGCCGTGAGCGTGGATCCGAGCTTCTTTGAAAAGTATTACAAGAAGACGAATGGTGGTGAACCCGATATGGATCATGACCAGATGTATGCTCCGAATGAGTCTTATCCGAATGATTCTGGTGAACTTCCGGTTCACGTGGAATACTACGAAAAGGGCAGGAGCAGCAAGGGTAAGGCCTGGGAAGCCGATGGCGGTATTTCTTTGATGGGTGGCTGGAGCCGCATGGAACGCAAGAAGTCTGTCGCTATCGTGATGCGCGAAGAGTATGGCGGAACCTGGTTGAAGTATCCTTTGTTTGAAACCCGCAAGGGCGTGAACGACAAGTACAAGGGATTCAACCTGCGTAACAACGGTAACCGTTTTGTGAGCGACTACTTTGCCGATGCCGTAGGTGGCGCCATTCTTGAAGGTAGTGGCGTGGATTACCAGCGTAGCCGCCAGGTGGTGGTGTTCTACAATGGAAAGTACTACGGCATTCACGATATGCGTGAACGTTTCAACAAGAACTTTGTCGAAACGAATTATGGATACGATGCCTCGTCGGTCACGTTCCTCAAACATTTGGGGATAAAAGTCGAAGCAAGCAATGGTACTCCTGACGAATACCTTGCCATGCTGGAATATGCCGCTGCACACGATTTTGCTACGGACAATGATGCTTATACCTACATGACGCAGCTTATGGATATGGGCAACTTTGCCAATTACATGCTTGCCGAAATGTACGTTCATAACGGTGACTGGCCGAACAATAACGTGCGCGTCTGGAAGTCCCCGGAATCTCCGCTCTGGAAGTTCATGATCTATGACCTTGACCATGGCTTTGACTGGGAATGGGGCGTGTCTGGCTTTAGCGATGGCACGAATATGTTCAAGTGGGTTAAGCAGGGTGGACGTGACAATGGCTCTTGTTACACGAGCAGCAATAAGGCCTTTACTGGCGATAAGGCCCATTGCTTCCATGTTCTGTACACGAAGTTGATTGAAAATCCCAACTTCAAGCGACTCTTCCTGAACCATGCTGCCGTGATGCTTCAATCTTACCTGAATGCAGAAAATGTCAGGGCAAAGGCAAAGTTCCTTGCCGGCATGCTGAATTCCGAAGACGTTGCCAGGGATATGGATGTAGAAGCCTATAAGGAAAGAAGAGGAACGTATCCACATGGCTTCGATGCGAATGGCGAAAGGCTCGGCCCCTGGGCAGAAGAACGCGATGGCAAGTTCCTGTCTGAAATTCAGGAAGAATTTGGTGTCGGAAGCATGACTTCGGTCTCGATTACCGCCAACGGCAAGGGCTCCATCGTTATGGATGGCATGACGCTGCCGAGTGCAAATTATAAGGCCAAGTTCTTTGCCGGAAACGCAATGGTGCTGACGGCCGTTCCCGAAGCCGGTTCCATATTCGGTGGATGGACGGGTTGCGAACCTGTGGCTGGCACGCCGGAAACGTGTGTCGCGACGGTTGCAGAAGGCCTGTCTATTACGGCATCCTTCAAGTAGTTGCAATTTGTAAGCATTTGGAAAGGAGCCTGTGGCTTGAAGCCTAGGCTCCTTTTTCTATATTTGGCGCCATGATAAGCCCTGTGCGCAAGATGTTCGACGAGATTGCCAGTCGCTATGATTTTTTAAATCATACGCTCAGTTGCTTTCAGGACATTTTGTGGCGCCGCAGTTGCTGTCGCGAACTGAAAAGGGTAAAGCCCGGCAAACGTCTCTTGGATTTGTGCGGAGGCACGGGCGATTTTGCGGTCACTTACGAAAAATTCAATGGCAAGCCCGATATCGCCGTTTTGGGCGATTTTTCTTATGGAATGCTGAAGGGCGCTGCAGGGAAGACGATGACGGCTATCCCTGTGCAGCTGGATGCCATGAAAATGCCTTTTGGCGACGCCTCGTTCGATGTGATTCTGAACGGATTTGGAATGCGTAACTTGCCCGATGCCGAAGGCGGCTTGAAGGAATCTGCCCGCGTGCTCTCGAATGGGGGGTACTTGCAGGTGCTGGAATTCTTTTCGCCGAGGAACGCGTTCAACAAGTTTTTCTACAAGAGACTTGCACCGCTCTTTATTCCGGTGCTGGGTGCCTTTTTTAGCAAGCGGGAAGCTTACGAATATTTGGTGAATTCGGTGCTTCGTTTTTTGCCGGTTGCAGACTTTGTCAAGTTGGCGGAGTCGAACGGCTTTGAACTGGTGCATGTGAAACCTTGCTTTTTCGGTGTAGCTTATCGCATATTACTGAGGAGACGGACATGAGGTTCATTTTGGGGGTGACCGGCGCGAGTGGCGTCATTTACGCGACAAGAACCGCGATGCATTTAAAACGCCTGGGGCACCATGTGACCGCCTTGGTGACGCCGCCGGGCAGAGGCGTGGTAGCCTACGAGGGCCAGGACGAATTGTTCGATTACGTGGACGAAGCTCCCGACGTGAAAAACTTCTTTGCCGAATGCGCCAGCGGATCTGCCGACTATGCCGGCATGGTTGTGGTTCCCTGCTCCATGGGTACGATTGGCCGCATTGCCGGCGGAACGTCGGATAACTTGTTGATCCGTGCCGCCGATGTCTGCCTCAAGGAACGCCGCCCCTTGATTGTGGTGCCGCGCGAGACTCCTTACAACTTGATCCACTTGGATAACATGACCCGTTTGACTCGTCAAGGCGGGATTGTGATTCCGGCTTCGCCGCATTTTTATGACCACCCGAAGACGATTGAAGAATTGGTGGATACCGTAGTTGCAAAAATCTTGATGCACTTGGGCGCGATGAGGGATGCTGCCGATATTGTAAAGCCTTGGAAGGGAATTTCGATTCCTAAGGCTGCCAAGCAGAAGACTCCTTCTGTGAAACACTTGGCCAAGGTGAGAGCGAAAAAGAAATAACTATGCTTAAAAAGGTTCTTGAATTCGGCCACATGGTGCGCTTTAGCCATTCGCTTTTCGCGATGCCTTTTGCGATTGGCTCCATGTGGGTGGCGGCTGATGGTTTCCGCGGCATGGCTGCCGCGGAGGCGGTCAAGATGATTGCGCTTATTGTGGGCTGTATGGTGACCGCCCGTAACAGCGCCATGAGCTTTAACCGCATTGCCGACGCCGATATCGATGCCAAAAACCCGCGTACTGCAAAGCGCCACCTGCCTGCGGGGCGCCTGAGCAAGTCGTCGGTAATCGCCTTCCTTGCTATAAACGGAGTGCTTTTCGTGGTGTTTGCCGCGCTGTTACAACCGCTCGCCGGCTTGCTTGCATTGCCCGTATGGCTCCTGTTGCTTTCTTATTCCTACTGGAAACGCTTTAGCTGGCTTTGCCACTGGTTCTTGGGTTTTGCGATTGGCATGAGCCCGCTTGGCGCCTGGATCGCCATTCGCGGCGAATTCGCTGTATTCCCGATATTCTTGCTCGTGATTCTGATGCTCTGGATGGGCGGCTTTGATATCATCTACGCGACACAGGACGAAGAAATCGACCGCGCCATGGGACTGCATTCGGTGCCGGCCCGTTTTGGCCGTAAGCGTGCCTTGCAAATCGCTTTCTGGAGCCATGTGGCCATGCTTGCCTTGTGTGTGGTCTTCGGCGTGTTCTGGGACATGGGAATCCCTTGGTGGGTGGTTACTGGACTCATGACTGCTGCAATCCTCTACATCCATTTATTCCGCAAATCCGATGACCTGGACACCATGAACCGTGACTTTTTCTTGGCGAATGTCGCCATCAGCGTACTCGTGATGGCGGGGCTTATCGTATGGATTTGCATGGGAGGCGATGTTGATGCCCTTTACTAACGGCCCCTTCAAGAAACCATTCTCTATCGAAGACAAAATCAAGATGTTCGACCGCATGGGCGCTACCGCTGCCGTGATTGCGCTGGTCATTATTATGCTGATTGAATCGGGACATGTGGGGGAGTACAAGAACCTCGCCGATATGGGGCTTACCGCGATGATCGTGGTACTTGCCGTTTCGCTCGCCGGCAGTCTTTTTTATAAGACCAAAAGAAAGTAACTTAAATTTCCAAGTCGGCGGAATACACGGTTTCGACCGTTCCGTCGTCGCATTTGAAGAGTAGGCTTCCGTCTTCTTGCATGTCGAGGATGGTGCCATTTTTTTTGATGGCACCGTCGCCGCTTTCGCGGTTCTGGTCGGTGCAGCGGTTGTTGACTACGATAGTACCGCGTGCGCCAATGAACTGGTCCATGCGCTTCCAGGCTGCAACCCACGGACGAATTCCGAAGGCGCGGAACTGCCCGATGGCACGTTCCAAATTCGCTATAAGCATTTGCAATAGTTTTTCGCGGTTGATCTTTTGACCGCAAATGTCCTTGAGCGTGGTGACGGCGCGGCCCAAGTGGGCGTAATCGAGCGGGCTGCTGTTCACGTTGATGCCCACGCCCATGCTGATTGCAGGATGAACTTGGCCGCTTGAGTCATGCTGAACTTGGTTGACGTACACAACCTCGGCCAAAATCCCGCAGAACTTGCTTTTGCCGCAAAGAATGTCGTTTGGCCACTTGACGGTGACTTTTCCGACGCTTTGGTTTCCGAGTCCATGCGCGTTGGATTCGTCTTGCAGACTCTTGAACACTTCGGCGAAGGTGAGGGCTGCGACTTGCGTGACTTGCGGAGCCGATGCGAGCGGGATTCCTTCAAGCGGAATCAGAATGTTAAAGTAAAGGTTTTGCCCGGCGGGGGAGGCCCAGGTGCGTTCATGACGGCCACGCCCGGCTGTTTGCGTGTCTGCCACGTACAAGGTGCCCGGTTGAATTTCGCCTGCAGCAGCGCGGGCCTTCATTAGGCTGTGAGTACTTTCGATTTCCTGGAAAAGTTGCGCAGGAGCTCCGCTTAATCCGCAAAGTTGCCAATCGGCAAAATTTCGTTCGCTTGAAAACATTCTTGCTATTTCTAAGCTCTAAGTTCAGCCGACTGGTTTTACTGGTCTTTCGCCTGGTCTTCGATCATCTTCAAGGCTTCTTCGGGGAAGATGGCGAAGTATTGCTTCTTCTTGTCTTCGAAGAGTTGCAGCAAACGTTCCTGTTCGAACTGTTCGCGGTCGATGTTCTGCATAAAGAATTCGTCGCGGGCGAAGTCGCGGGTGGTCATCTGCTTCTTGATGTCTTCGGAGAGGTCTATGTCGTCCCACAGGATGTAGTACGACCCGACGATGCCGTCGGCAAAGATGTCCACGTTCAAGGTGACGGAGTTGCTCTTGGTCGAGTCGACTAGCTGCACCTTGGTGTCGCGCTTTTCGGGGCGGAACACTTCTACGTCGTTCACGGGTTTGTCCAAATCCTGCGACCAGCTGAAAGCAGCTGCGCACAACAAGAACATAACCTTATGCTTGAACGACAAAATCATAGCTACAATATACAATGAAAACGCCCCAAATAAAAGGGGCGGGCAAAAAAGCGTGATAAAAAGGGGCTTAAAACCTGAATTTGTGGCGTCAGGACTCAAACCACGCCGTATTGTTTCCATTTGCCGCCGCGCCAGCGGATATAATTCACAATAGAACGGTAGAATTCGTCGGCGGCCATGCCGAGCCAGATTCCCACGAGGCCCATATCGAGGCCGAAGGCGAGCAGGAGGGCGGTGCCGAGCCCGCAGGTCCACATCATGGTAGACCCCACGATGGCGGGGAACTTGGAATCGCCCGAAGCACGGAGCGCCGAAGTGATGACCATGTTCGCGGCCTTGAAGGGCTGCAGAATCACGTCGCACCAAAGGCAGAGCTTGCCGAGGCGGATAACTTCGGGGTCGCTGGTGTAGAACGAAAGCAGCTGGGTGCCAAAAAGTGCAACGATAACTGCCACAATGAGTCCGCTAGCGCTTCCGGCAATCAAGCTCTGGTGCAGTCGGCGGTTCGCCTTGTCAAAGTCGTGGGCGCCTACAAGGTGGGCGACGAGAATCTGGTTCCCGCTGCTCAGGCCCACGCTCAAAATGACGGCGAGCATGGCGAAGTTTGCGCTAAAGATTCGGGCGGTCATGGCGATAATGCCCAAGTGCACCACGATGGCGGTCAGCACCACCTGGAAAATCTGGAAACTTACGGGCTCTACGGCAGCGGGAAATCCGATGCGGATCCAGTCCGGCAGAATCACGCGGGAACGCTTGAAGTCGGTACGGCGGATCTTGTGGTGGACCTTGACGTGCAAGATGACAAACAGAATGCTCGCGGCAATCAGCCACGAAAGCATGGTGGCAAGCGCTACGCCCTTCACACCCATCTGCGGGAACCCGAGGTATCCGTTCAAAAAGATCACGTTCATGATGGCGTTCGAAACAATCGTAATGAAGTTCCCGAGCAGGTTCCAGACGGTAAGACCGTGGGTCGCGATCAAAGACGTGAGGGAAGATTGCAGGGCGCGGAACGCAAAGCCGATAGAGACGATATGCAAGAATTCGCGGGCGTGGTGGGCGGCATCGCCGGTAAGACCCATCCAGCTTACAATCTGGTTGTTTAGGGGGATAATAACCAGCGTGATTGCAATACCTAACAAGAGGCTGCCCAACAACACCATAGTCTGGGTGGTGCCTGCTTGCTTGGGGCGTTCTGCCCCAATAAACTGCGAGGCGATGCTCGCCCCTGCCTGGGCGAATGCGTTGATGGCCATAAAGAGCGCGCCCAGCACGGGCATTAATGCCCCCACGCCCGCCGCCGCCGATTCCGACGTACGCGACAGGAACCAGCTGTCCATCATGGGCTGGCACGTGGCGATGCCGAAGGTAATGAACAACGGCCACGAAAGGCTTAAAAGGGAACGATCCTTCACTTGCACTTGCATACGGAGCCAATTTTAGAAATGCCCCGGCTGTAAGGCTAGGTTATTTAAAAATTATCTGTATACAGAAGTATTCACTTTAAACTCGTCATTGCGAGCCGAAGGCGAAGCAATCCAAGAAAAATGTGATGGATTGCTTTGTCGCGTACGCTCCTCGCAATGACGTTTTTCTTTATTAATTCTGAACTCCGAAGTCCGAGTTGTCACTCCCCGCGGTTCTTGGCGGCAACGTCTTTGTACTTGTTGTGGTCGGCCAGGTTCGAGCTGAAAAAATGCGTCATGGAACCGTCGTCTTTTGCAACAAAGTAAAGGGCATCGGTCTTCGCCGGGAACAGGGCCGCCTCAATAGCCTTGCGGCCCGGGTTCGAAATCGGGCCCGGCATGAGTCCCTTGAATTTGCGGGTGTTGTAGGGGCTGTTGCTGTTCAACTGGCTCTTGTAAATAGGGCCGGTCAAGTTCTTGAAAATGAACCGTACCGTGGGGTCTGCCCCGAGCGGCATGCCTATGCGGAGCCTGTTATGGAATACGCCTGCAATCAGCGGGCGTTCTTCGGGAATGCCGGTTTCTTCTTCGACCACGCTTGCAAGCGTGAGCACCTTGTGCCAGTTGCCAAGAGTCTTCCACATGGAGCCCGGGCGCTTTTCCATTTCGTCGCGGACCTTGAGGTTTGCTGCTACCATGTGCTTGAGGATTGTCTCTTCGTCGGCGTCAATCGGGAAGGGGTAGGTGTCGGGGAGCAGGTAGCCTTCCAGGGAGTTGGCCTCGACTCCGAGACTGCGGGCGAACTTCGGGTCTTGGACGAGCTTGTTCCAGCGAGCCTCGCTCAGGTCCGGGAACGCCTTTTGCAGGTAGGCCGGGATTTCCCAAGAGGCGCGGCCTTCAGGAATGGTTACACGGCGTACGGCGACTTTTCCACTTGCGATAATGTTGAGCACCTGCGGCAATGTGAGCCCGCCGGGAATTTCAAACCAGCCGGCCTTGAGACTCGGGTTTAACCTTTTCATGGTCAACCGGAAGGCGAGGTCGTCGCTCCAAATTCCATTCTGTTTTAGGATCTGGAAAACTTTGGAGGGAGAGCTCCCTTTGGGGACCTCGATGAGCACGGTTTGGCCGTTTTGGGCCTGTGCTCCCATCCTGGACTTGAGGTTTAGGGTCAAAAAAGTGCCCAAAAGTGCCAAAATGATGGCCAAAATAAGTAAAATCTTCTTCATATCGCAAAAATTTAAAAGAAAATCTGACGAAAGTCAAAAATAAAAGGTATATTCGTACTTGCATTGTCAAGTTTTTAACCTGTTTCTGAGGAAAGATATGAAAAAGGTGCTCTTAATTGCTCTTGCTCTCATGGTTAGCGTTTCTTTCGCTGCGGGCAAGAAGGTTAAATCTAAGCTGGGTGACGTGGACCTGACCAAGGAGAAAGATGGCGGTTCTGTCGTTTGTACCGCAGGCTTCAATGACGAACTGACGATCCTTAAGGACGGCGAAACGGAAGTGCTCGTGAAGGGTCCTTGCGGACAGGGTTGGGTTCAGAAGTCCAAGATTGAATACGTTGCTCAGGCTGCAGGCGACAAGTCCATGAAACTCGATCAGGTGGACGTGGTCGGCTGGCTCGATAACCCGAGTGCCGTGTTCGTGTTGGAAAACGACGACCTCGACCTCGACGGTGTGAACATCGACCGTGACTTCAAGGAATACTTGCAGCACACGATGGACCGCGAACAGATGGAAATGCACAACAACGAAAACTAATTCGTTTCGCGACATCTCGCAGTTTAGTTGCCTGGCCTAAAAGCCGGGCTTCTTTTTTTGTCATCCCCGGCCAAAAATTTGTCTACTCGTGTAAACATTATCAATAACTTATGTGTTTGAAATCACGTGGAAAAATGGGCCTTATAATCTAAATTTGGTTGCGAAAATTGGTGTATCAGAGGATATATGACTACCAGATTTAGTGCAAAGATGTTTGGCTTGGGCCTTCTCGCTTTCGGTTTAGTTTCTACGGCGTTTGGTGCCGATATCGTTCCCACCCGCGTGGGGCCGGTGAGTCAGTACGGCCAGTTACAGGCCGGCAAAAACTCTTAAAACTATGGCCGCATTTATGGCAGCTGCAAGGGGGTGACCGCCGGAAACGAGGTTGCCGTGCAGGGCATGAGCCTTTTCTGGAGTATGGCTAAAGGTGACGAAGGACCGGATTATTGGAACGGAAAAACGATCTCAGGACTTGTAGAAAAACAAAACATCCAATTGATTCGTGGTCCTGTCGGAGTTGATGGCGACTGGAAAAATGGGAACGGGAACTATTTTACGAATACGGATTTCCATAGGAACTTGATGGATTCGGTGGTAACGGCTGCCATTAAAAACGACATCTATGTGATTATCGATTTCCATAGTCATTGCGCAGAACAGATTACGAGTGATGCACAGTCGTTCTTTAGCTATATGGCTCAAAAATGGGGCGGCTACGACAATGTGATTTTTGAAATCTACAATGAGCCCAAGAACAATTGTTCTGACGGCTGGTTTGACTTGAGCGGAGCGCAAAACTACTGGAAAGAAAAAATTGCCCCTTACGCAAGAACGATTATCAAGACAATTCGTACCTATTCCGACAACCTGATCGTGGTAGGAACTCCATATTTTGACCAGTATACCAATGCGGCTCTTGCTGAACCGCTCAATGATGCTAACGTGGCGTATTCGTTCCACTACTACGCGGGTGAGGACCCGTATCGTCACAAGACGGATGACCAGGGTGATAGAGCCGAAAAGGCGATGCAAGGCGGACTTTCTGTCTTCGTGACTGAATGGGGCAATTCTGCGCCGAGCGGAAATGGTGGCTTTAACAAAGATTATAGCAGTGTTTGGTATCAGTGGATGACCAGGAATCAGTTGTCGGGCGCAAACTGGTCCGTGTCGAATAAGAATGAAACGGCGTCTTATTTTAGTGGTGGCGCCTGGAATTATTCGGAAAGCGGTAAATGGGTAAACGAGAATGTTTTTGCTCCGATTCGTAATAAGGTATACACCGCCTGCGCGGCAACGCCTGCGTCATCGAGCTCCAACGTAGTTTCTTCTTCTAGCGTTGTGTCTTCCAGCTCTGTTCAGTCTTCCAGCTCTATCGCTTCGTCCAGTTCTGCAAAGTCCTCTAGCTCGGTGGCGTCTAGTAGCTCGGTTGTGCGATCCTCCAGTTCCTGGGCTCGTTCCTCAAGCTCAATCTCGTCTTCGAGCAGCTCGCATATTTCCTCTAGCTCAATCTCGTCTTCGAGCAGCTCGCATATTTCCTCTAGCTCAATCTCGTCTTCGAGCGAAACTTCTAGCAGTTCTGTTCAGTCTTCCAGCTCCGTGGAATCTAGCAGCAGCGAAGTAGTTGTGGAAAGTTCTTCCAGTGTCGAATCTTCCAGCTCCGAGGTGCTCGCTTCTTCAAGTTCCGAAATAGTCTCTTCTAGCTCTGAAGAATCCTCCAGTTCTGTTGTCTCGTCTTCGAGCAGCTTGCAAATCTCTTCAAGCTCCGAAGAATCGTCCAGTAGCAGTGTCGAGGAATCCAGCTCCAGCGTCGAATCCTCCAGCTCCGTGGCGCCGGTGTCCTCAAGCTCTAGCGCATCGCCTGTCGTAAGCAGCAGTTCGGAGGCCTTGTCCAGCAGTTCCGAATTTGTACCGAGCAGTTCGTCTGCAGCACCTGCAGTCACTGTGGTGGGCGAGTTGATTCAGACGATTGTGCAGGGCGGTGATTTTGAAACGATTACGTTCAATGACGTAGTCTCCTATGTCCGCAAAAGTTGGAATCTCCATTTCTTGAAGATGGAACAGTCGGGTAACCAGGTGACGGTTACGGGTTCTATTCCGAGCTATATCCAGCCCGGTTCCTACAGCGAAGCCATTGAACTCAATGGCGAAAAGTTCGAAATCAAGCTCACGGTTGAAAATACCACCGTCGTGATGGCGCCTGTGTCGAATTCAATCTTGCTTTCTGTCGAAGGTCGAATGCTCCAAGTGGGAGGTGCTGCTTGGGCCAATGTCGATGTGTTCGATATGCAGGGGCGCCCGGTTGTAGGCTTTAAGCGGGTGAGCGGTTCTGTCGCTCTCGACATGCTCCGCCAGGGCAATTACGTTGTGCGCGTGCGTTCGGGCTCCAATAGCCTGACTCGCCAAATTTCGATCAAGTAGTCGTCTGTCTGACAGCGTGTAATGAGTCCCGCCTCGAAGGATAATTCGAGACGGGATTTTATGCATAAATTTATATATCTGCATAGTTTTGCTATAAAGTTTTTCTATATTTGTGTCCATGAAATTTTCAAATGGTGTAAAAGACGGACTTCCAATCGGGCTCGGCTACTTTGCCGTGTCGTTTTCGTTCGGAATTGCCGGCTCCAAGTTGATTTCTTGGCCGCTGGTCACCTTTATTTCGATGACGAATCTTACCTCGGCGGGGCAGTTTGCGGGGCTTCAGATTATGTCCGATGCTGCCGGTACATTTATCGAGATGGCAATTGCCACGTTCTTTATCAATTTGCGTTATAGCCTGATGGCGATTTCCTTGTCGCAAAAGGTGGCACCCTCGTTTGGCACTTTCAAGCGCCTGATGCTTGCTACGGGAATCACCGATGAAATTTACGCCTTGGCCGTAAGCCAGAGCGAGCCTGTGACGGCACGTTACTTTGCAGGCCTCATGGTGCTCCCGTATATCGGTTGGTCTTCGGGTACATTGTGCGGTGCCGTTTGTGGCGAAATCTTGCCCGCGGTCGTGACGAATGCCTTGGGCGTTGCTTTGTACGGAATGTTTATTGCCATCGTTGTGCCGCAAATGAAGGCTCACCGCCCGACTTTAGTTGCCGTGCTGATTGCGATAGCCTGCAGCCTTGCGTTCAAGTACGTGCCCGCTCTGAGCGGCGTGACGGTCGGCTTTGCGATTATTATTTGTGCGCTCGTAGCTTCGCTCTTGGGTGCGGCGTTCTTCCCGGTTAAAGACGAGGAGGAATCATGCACTTAAGAGATTACTTCTTGTTCCTGCTTGTAATGGCAGGCGTTACCTACTTGCTGCGTGCGGTACCGTTCGTACTTTTGAAGGGTAAAATCAAGAGCCGTTTTTGGCGTTCGTTCCTTTCGTATGTGCCGTACACGGTACTTGCCGCGATGACTGTGCCTGCGATTCTCTATTCGACCGACAGCAAACTTTCGGGCGCGTGTGCCCTGGTGGCGGCCGTTGTCGCCTCGCTTTTCGGCCTTGGCTTGGTGGGCGTTGCCGTGGTCGCTTGCGTGACCGTTCTTGGTGTCGACGGCATCTCGATGCTGCTCTAGTCAGCATCATTTTCTATCTTTGCCGCATGCTCCCCGAACAATGGAAAAAGATTCAGGACGTCTGCGACAAGTTGTCCAAAGTTACCTACGAGAACCTGACGAAGATTATCCGTCTGGAATCCACGGGGAGTTCTACTGCCGCGCAAAAATTGGACGACAGTTTTCAGAACGATGTAGACGCCTGGATGGGCGGCGGAACCTGCTTCAGCATGACTTGGCACTTGTACCAAGTGTTTAAAGACATGGGACTGAATCCGCGCCTTGTCATGGGCCACAAGCGCAAGGAAAAGAATATCCACTGCGCCTTAATCCTTCCCGATTCTGAATCCAGCAACACCTTTTCTACTTCAAACATTCTTCCTACTTCTAACTTCCTACATCCTACTGAATACCTCTTCGATCCGGGCTATTTGATTTTCGATCCGCTCCCGATTCCGCTCCCGCCCCCGTCAGGAACGGGCTCAGCCTTTTTCCCGCTTGTGCCGAATACGGTAAGGCTGGACCGCCCGACAATGGACAGCATGGCCTTGTGGACGGGCGGTGCGGGAGCCCCGATGAAACTCCGCTTCGAATACCCTGTCGAGGGAGTCTCCGTCGAAGAATTCAAGCAGCACTGGAACGAAAGTTTTTACCGCGAAATGATGACTTACCCGGTGCTCAACCGCCTGGACCGCGAGCGTGGCGTGCAGTACTATTACCAGAAGGGTAATCTCGTGACCCGCGATGCGAATGGTTCCCGTATCGAAAAAATCGAGGAATCGGCACGTGTCGAAACCTTGAGCCGCGTTTTTGATCTAAAACCCGAGCTTATAGAGCGTGCAATAAGTATTTTACAGAAATAAATTATATATTAAAGGGCGGAATACTGGCGTTGCCCCTTGCAATGCCGAAAGGAGAAACATGAAGAAACTTGCCCTTATGGCCCTTGTCTCGTTTTCGCTTGCCTTTATGGCCTGCGGACCTTCCAAGCTCGAAATCCAGGAAGCTTCGTCTCAGAGCGACATTATGTTCGAAGTGCGCCAGGTGCTGAACGACTCCATTAGCTTGTTCGTGGGCAATGTCTTCTACTTGAACTCCAAGCAGGCTGTTGCCGACAACATGTACCCGCTGCTGGTAAGCACGCGCGACCCGTCGGAACTCGAAAAACCGACCGCGACCGACATCATCAATAGCGACGAAGACCTGTTGAACTACTTGCGCCGCAAGGCTCCCGACATGATGAACATCGGACTTGTCATTGGCGAAACCGCCTACAACGAAATCGGTTTCGAAGAAGCCGATGCCGTTGCAAAACTTTCGGCCATATTCAAGAAGATGGATGGTGGCTCGCTGGTGCTCTTCCACGAAAAGGGCGGTGAACTGACCGACATGAAGAAGCTTTACTAGCTGAATCCTGTTATTCTTTGTGCAGTAAAAGATGTAACACACGTTACATCTTTTTGCTTTTTCAAAATCGTTTGTAAAAAATCGCTTGCACAAAGTAAGTTTTTCTTATATATTTTGCTTGTTCATTATGGAATAATTAGGAGTAATTAGGAGGTCCGAATGAAAAGATGTTTATGTGTTATGGCTGGTGCAGCCCTTGCTTGTTCTGCGGCTTGGGCTGGTTCTACAAAACAATTCCTTGTACTGTTGCCTGGGAGTGCAGATTGGGTATCATCTGCGCCGATGATCAGTACTGATGGTGGCAAAACTGGCAAGCCGATGGTAATGGATGGTTTCATGTGCGGCTGGTATAAGTACGCCTTTGCTGAAGATGAAATTACCGATAACGTGTTAATCTACCGTGACGACGACGCAGCCCGCGAAGATATGCTCGGCATGAACGGCAACTGGGAAACGGGAGACTCGGCGGTTCCGATTCCCTTGAAAATGATTTTTGACATGGGGCACGACAGTTTGTTCTTTGTCGCGGACGAGAGTCAAAAGCTCAATGAAGACGGCTGGCTTTTTAGCTATGCCGAAGCGGATGTGCCCCAGGGTAATTGTACGATAAACATTCCGTGGATTGTCTACGATTCCGATGCCAAGTTGCACCCAGCGTTCTCTTGCTACGCTCAGGGGGGCGAAGGTTGCCAGGCCGGTGCTCAAGGAGTTGACCTTGAAACGGCTCTCAAAGCGGTGAATGATTGTATCGGTGTGACTTCGGGACTTGTAGAAACGACTCTTGATCCTACAACGAAAAAGCCCAAGCTGACTACTGCCGGAAAGAAGTGCTTTATTGATGAAAAGTACTTTAACCAACTGTTCAATTACACTGAAGGCGTAAACGAAATGAGCTGCTATGACATGCCGGTTCCGCACATGGAACGTGGCGGTTGGTGGGAATTCAGCTCCGATTACTATATGCCGTTAGGAACCTCTGCTGTTGGAGGATTCTTCCCGGTAGAACAAACGGATGATGCTTCTGTGAAACTTGCAAACCCGGATCAGACTCCGCTTGCGGCGGCTCGCACCAAGCGCGATGCCGAGGGTCCGGTGTTCTACGGTCCGTCTCTTAGAAAGCTCGATTCTTTGGAAGGTGTTCCTGTATTTGATTTGGTGTGCAATGGCCCGGGTTGGAGCAAGGGACATAATTGCGAGGGCATTTTTGCTGATGGTTCAACTGCTGAAGAGTTTATTCAGACCGCTCTTAATATGCCGAGCACATATCCTGATAATTGTGTGTTAGGCTGGTCTTGCCCCGACGCTGCTCCTGAAGGTTGGCCGTTCTTTAAATATGGAACCGACTCCCTTGTGAGGAAAGGGACGAATGGCTCAGAATACCGTTGGACATCCCTGGTCAAAGAAGATGGAACTGGTGGACGCAACCATCACTTCTGTTATGAAACACATGCCAAGTTTACTTACAAGCCGGGGCTTCGCTTAGCTCTTCGCGGTGGCGATGACATTTGGGCGTTCATCGACAACAAACTCGCCATTGACTTGGGCGGAGTCCACCTGGATGCTCCGGGCTATGTAGATCTCGATGCCTTTGAAGGCGCTAGCGGCAAACTTGAAGTCGGCCAGCAGTACGATGTAGATATCTTCGCCTGTGACCGCCGCACGACTATGAGCAATTTCGAAATCAGTACGAATATGTTCTTGGCACAACTGCCTCAGTCTGCTATTACCGTAAAGGGTGCAAAAATGTCGGAACAGCCGTCTGCAACGTTGTATGGCATTTGCTATACAACAATGTCTGCTGGTACTTGTGGAATTGGTGCTGAACCTGTAACTATTTGCGATTCGATTGCTCCGTCGATTATATCTTATACGTTGGTCAAGGGACATTCTGTAACGGATTCTGTTGTAGAAGGCTTTGAAAAGATTTCTACTCCGGGCGTGTACAAAGGAGGCTTTGACCTCACGAATCTTTCCATGCCCACGATAGATAAATCCAAGATTGAACTGCCGGATGGCCGTTACACCTTGTTTGTCAATATTGAAGGCAAATCGGCAAAGGTTATGACTTTCCGTGTGGGAACCGAAGATGACAGCGCCATCAAGCCTGTTGCCCGTATTGCTGGCGCAAGCTTTATCGTGAAGAACAGTCTGCCGCAGGCCCTTACGATTACTGTAACGAATTCTGCTGCTAAGTATGCTGTGATGGATTTGCAGGGACGTGTGGTGCGCCAGGGTGCAATCGCTGGTGCTGAAACGATTGTTCCGAACCTCAAACCTGGTTCCTACATTGTGAAGGTTGCCCGCGAAACCCGCCGCGTAAACGTCCGGTAACCCAAATGTCATCCCGGGCTTGCCAATATCCACTTGCAGCTTTGCTGCTTAGTGGATATGGTCCTCGGAACGGGGAAGCCGGGATCTCCTTTTTATGTCAGAACTATTTTAACTTTTTAAGTTCATGCCAAAGCATGGCGAGCCCAATAATGGCGGCTCCCGTGTCGGCAATGGGCTGCGCCATGAACACTCCCTTGAGTTCAAAGAAGTGGGGCAGAATCAGCAAGAACGGAATCAGTAAAATCACTTGACGGCAGGCATTCAGGAACATGGCCCTGAATGCCTTTCCTGTACCCTGGAAAAAGTTCCCCGAAACCATGCCGAAGGGAATCATAAAGAAGGCGGCTGCAAAAATGCGCATGGCCCAGGCCGAAAGCTTGATGAGCTCCGGATCGTTCGGTGCAAACGGTGCCACGAATGTTTCGGCTTGCCACATGAGGATTGCCCAGGTGACAAACATGAAACTGCCCGCATAAATAAAGGTGAACTTGAGCGTTTCCTTGACGCGGGCGTTGAGGCGCGCACCGTAGTTGTAGCCGATAATCGGTTGCGTGCCGTGAATGAATCCGAGGAGCGGCAGAATGATAATCGAAACGATGCTGTTGGTAATGCCGAAAGCAGAAATGGCCATGTCGCCACCCGAAAGTGCGCCTACCGCCTGCACGCTCATGTTTCCGTAGGTGGTCAGGCTCCAGGCGAGTATTGCGTTCATCAGGCTGTTGCAAATCTGCATTACAGAAGGCGGCAAACCTAAAATGTAAATCTTACGCACGTAGGCGGCGCGCAGCTTCATGTGGCGCCAGCGAATCTTGATAGGCGAAGACTTCTTGACAAAGAACTGGGTGATGAGCGCCGAAGCAACCAGCTGCGATGCGATGGTCGCCCAGGCGGCACCTTCGATACCCCAGTGGAATTTCATGATGAAGAGGTAGTCGAGAATGATGTTCGTGACAGCACCCGCGATTTCGCGGAACATGGCCGTTTTGGGGTGACCCATCGAACGGATAAAATGGTTCATGCCCGGGGCGATTGTCTGGAAGGCGGCTCCACACAAAATGATGCGCATGTAGCTGCTGGCGACAGGCAGGGTCTGCTCGCTTGCTCCGAACAACTTTAAGAGCGGCTCCATAAAGATTTCGCCCAGCGTGAATGCTCCAAGCGCCATCAAAATCAGGAGCGAGAAGGAATTGTTCAGGATGATGCTTGCCTGGATATACTTCTTCTGACCGAGGCGGATGGCAAAGAGCGTGTTGCCGCCCACGCCTACCATCATCGACATTGCCATTATAAATAGGCAAATCGGAAAGCATAGTGTGATGCCTGCGATGCCGAGACTGCCGACGCCTTGGCCCACAAAGAAACGGTCCACTACGTTGTAGAGGGCGTTCACCAGCATGCTGATGATGGCCGGTACCGAGAACTGCAAGACCAGTTTCGGGATACTTGCAGAACCAAAGGAATTGAGGCGCTCGGAATTCAGTTTAGACATTTCGGCGCCAAAGATAGAAAAAGAACTTAGATCTTAGAGCTTAGAACTTAGAGAGTTCTATATATCTAAGCTCTATCAACTAAGTTCTACCAACTGCGCAGCGAAGCTATGCTTCGCAAGCAACCTGATTGCGGCCGCCTTCTTTGGCGATGTAAAGTAGACGGTCGCATTCGGCAATCAAATCCTCGATTTTGCCGATGTTTTCGCCCTGGCGGCTAGCGAGCCCCAAGGAAATCGTTACCGGGATAATGGTATCTTTCCACGAAAAGCGGTGGCTTTCCACTGCCGAGCGCAGGCGTTCGGCGCTCTTCTTGGCGTCTTCGGGGCCGATGCCGCCCAAAAGCAGCACGAATTCTTCGCCACCGTAACGGGCGAGCAAGTCGGATTCGCGCTTTTCTTCTTTGAGAATGCGGGCGATTTCTTTGAGCACCATGTCGCCGCACTGGTGACCCCAGGTGTCGTTCACGCGCTTAAAGTGGTCGGCGTCGACCATGATGGCGTGAACGTAATAGTTGTTGCGGCGGGCGAGCGCGAGTTCGCCGAGGCTCCTGTCCATAAAGGTACGGCGGTTGCTGATTTTGGTCAGCGGGTCCATGGTCGCGGCTTCATAAAGTTCGCGGTCAAAGGCTTCTTCGCTCGCATCCTTGAAGTCGATTTTCAGAACCATCTTGCCGATTTGCAATCGATTGTGGTCTTCGAGTTTGCATTCTGTAATCGGGGAACCGTCTACAAAGGTTCCGTTGGTGCTGCCCAGGTCCTTGACGGTCACGTCAAGGCCGTCAAAGGTCAGGGCACAGTGCCTGCGGCTTACCAGTTCGTCGTCCAGGCGAATGTCCGCATCTTGCCCACGGCCAAGCACGACCGTTCCCTTTTCGAGCGGTATCTGCTTGAATAGGTGTTGCGGGTACAGTACAATCAGGTGTGGTCGCATGGGGGCGACGGGTAACTTGATTGTGTTGCCGCTGGCAATTGTTCGGTCCATGTCCTGCATAAGCGCTCCGTGTTCACCTAAAATGTAATAAAAAACAGGCTTGCCTAGCCTGTGCAATTTTGCGTGATTTACATATCGCTTTTTCTGCATGATTCGGTGATCCCTTTTGGTAAACTTTCGTAAACAAGATTGCGGAAATTGGCGTTTTTCTCTAGTTTTAGGGCGATATTTCACTTGTCTACAATAGCGCGACCTGCGGAATGAAAAAAAAAGTAAAAAATGTGCTTTTTTGTAAAGAAAAGGATATTTTTACATAGGTTGTGGTGTCCTCAAAAGGCCGGTCTTTTGGGTGTACCCAGCGTTAAGGAAGTCATATGAAGAGAGATACACAATTTTCTTTGTGGAAAATGTCGTTATGGAAGTATGCCCTGGGCTGTTGCCTGCTCTTTGCGGGGGTGCAAGGAGTTTGGGCTCAAGGACAACAGAACCAGAATCCGGTTACCTGTAAGGGTACAGTGTACTTTAAGGCTCCGGATGACTGGACTGGTGCATTTATTGGTGGTCAAAACGTCAATAATACTCAGGCGATGAAGTTGAACGCCGATGGTTTCTATGAATTTGACCTGGAAAAGCTGGGCATCACGGATAACCAGAAGGTCATGTTTACCATTGGAAGCCAGGCCAACAACACTCGTGTAGATTTTACGACCCTTAGGCTAGTAACGGCAAACGGCTATAATGTTCCGACCAAAAATGCGAACGATACGAGTTGGCCCACCAACGAGGCCAGCCTCCGTTGCCCCGGCGAAGGCGAACACGTATATGTTACCGAAGATCCTAACAGAGCTGGGAAAACGTTTACTGGAAAGTATCCTCCCGGTGCAAAGTATTTCTTCGTGATGATTCCGCCCGAAATGGAAGCCTGGATGTCCGCTGTTCCGATGATCAGTTTCGATGGGGGCTTGACCGGCTCTCCCATGACTGCCGTGAACGATATGTGCGGCTGGTATTCCTATGTGTTTGTGGGTCAGGATATCTCTGACAATGTGGTACTTTACCGCGATGACGACCTTGAACGCGCCGACATGATTGGCGTGAACGGCAACTGGGAACAAGAGGATCAGGCCCAGCCGATTCCCTTGGGATTCCTTTTGAACATGGTGGACTCCCTGTTCTTTGTTCCGGACGAAGAACAGAAAGGTGAAAGCCCGGATGGCTATTTCTATAGCAAGGCGGAAGTCGACGGTATCGCAGGTACTTGCTCTTACACCATGGCAGCCATTATTTACGATTCCGATGCCAGCTTGCACCCGGCCTTCTCTTGTTACAAGGATGGTGGTGGCGAAGGTTGCCAGAATGGCGCTTTGGGCATACCGGCTCAGACGGCAGTGCAACTTGTGAACGCCTGTATTGGTGTGACACCGGGCCTTGTCGAAAGCAAACTTGATCCGACGGTTCCACAGTCGCAGAGAAAGCCCAAGTTGAGCACGAAGGGCAAGAACTGCTTTATCGATGAAACGTATTTTGGCATGCTGTTCAATTATACTCCGGGCGTAAACGAAAAAAGCTGCTTTGACATGCCGTTCAAGCGCGCCAAGGATGGTAAGTGGGAATTCGACTCCGACTATTATACTAGCCCGGGCCTTACCGTGCCGGGTGGTTTCTACCCGGTAGAAGCTTCTACCAACGAGACAATTCTTGCGGCGGATCCGACCCAAACTCCTGTTGCTGCGGCCCGTACCAAGCGTACGGCCGAAGGCCCGGTGTTCTATTCTTCGCCCCTTCGTAAAATTAACGCGGCCGAACAGATGCCGGAAATCGACATTCTTTGCAATGGTCCCGGTTGGGACAAGGGCATGAAATGTGATGGCCTTTTTAAAGATGGTGAAGGTACGGATGCCGCTCTTTCGCCTAGATTCGGCTCTTGTATTTTTGGTTGGAGCTGCAAGGCAGATGCTCCTGAAGATTGGGCCTTCTTTGTGAAGGATACAGAAACTCCGGCTGCAAGAAGTGATGCAAATGAACCTCGTTGGAAGTCTGTAGAAAATCTAGCCGGTACTGGTGGCCGTAACCAGCAGTTCTGCTTTGAATCCCATGCCAAGTTCACCCATAAGCCGGGCCTCAAGTTCAACTTCCGCGGTGACGATGACATTTGGGTGTTTATTGACAATACCTTGGCTGTGGACTTGGGCGGTACTCACTTGGCTGCTCCGGGTTATGTGGACCTAGACAGCTTCAAGGGCTATAATGGCCAGCTGCTGGAAGTGGGCAAAACCTATGACTTGGATATCTTCTTCTGCGACCGTCGTACCACCATGAGTAACGTGCGTATCAAGACGAACATGTATATTCAGCAGAAGACCGCTATCGAAGTGAAGGGAAAAAAGAATCCGGCGAACCCCGCCGAAACGATTTACGACCACCTTTGCTTCACGGTGACAGGCGACGGTTCTTGCGCCGCTGCCATGACGGGTACCGATGAAGGCGCCACCTATTGCGGTATCCAGATTCTGGAATCGGGTAGAATCCCCGCTTACACGCTCGTGAACGGTAAGAAGATTACCGAAAACGTGGTTCCCGGATTTGAAAGCATCAATGTCCAGGGCGTGTACAAGTGCGGTATCGACTTGACGAACCTTGTCGAACCCAAGGTAGATAAGTCCAGCACCTGCTTGCCGGGCGGCTATTACACCTTGTTCGTGACTATCGATGGCAAGTCCCAGAAGGTCATGAGCTTCAAGACCACCGGTGAAGTGGATGTGCTCTACAAGAACGGTAACGCCATTTCTGTGGATGAAGAAACTGGCGATGTCGTTCAGAAGGGTAAGTACACCGTGGAAACCATTGCCATGGGTGGCGACCTGATTCCGATTTATGTGTCGAACGTCGCTCCTGGTACCGAAAGCGAAGATCTCGAAATCTTCCCGGATGACGCTGCAGGCATGGAATATACGCTTGCCTACAACAACTTGATGACCGTGTTTAGAAAGGTTGTCGATCCGACTACGGGTACAGAAGCATACCAGAAGCTCCATTCCGGCGAAAAGCAGACGATTGGCCCTGCCGGTATCGATACGCTTTATGCGACGGTTGATATGGAAAACCTGCAGCAACCGATTACGCCGTTCGAAATCAGCGTTTCTGGCAGACCGAAGCCGCTGACGCTCTACTTCTACCTGCCGCAGATTACGTTCATCGAAAAGATCCCGGAAACCGAAGACGAAGTTGCTGTCCCTGTCAAGGGCCAGACTCCGAAGGCTGACGGTTCTTACGATGAAAACTGGGTCGGTACCATTTACGATATGTACTTGGCGATTCTGGTCCCGGATTTGGATGGAACCTACAGCATTTGTACCGAAAAGTGCAATGGTGTCGCCATCCATAAGGGCTCCGAGACTTCTCCGAAGATCGACTTTGTGTGGGAAGATCCGAATGTGACTGAAGCATACTTTGTAAATGGTTATACCAAGATATCGATTCGCTCGGTGACCAAGTACCGCTGGGATACGGATCCGTCGATCCACAGCCCGGCATCGATCGTGGCTGAATACAATGACTTCGTGAAGGCCGTGTATAGCCCGATGTACTTCCGCGATCCGCCGGTACCGTTCCCGGTCTTGGCAGACGTGTTCGATGCCCGCGGTTCGTTGCCGACCTTGGAACATGCTATTCCGTCTCCGTACTTTAGCATGCAGCAGGAATACCTGGATGGTATCGGCGACTCCGTGGCCATTTACTATGACCGTCGTATTCACAAGGACTCCTTGCCGTCCAAGATTTGCGTGATGTGGGATTCCACGACGGCTGAATTCCATAACCCGTACCAAGAAAAGATTTCGACGATGCCGAAGGATTCCGCTATTACCTGTAACGCACTCGTGTCGCTCGATGCAAGCAACATTGACTGTTCTGCACCGTCTGATAGCGGTTACTGCACCAATATTATTATGGTGGGCGGCTTGACCCTGTCCGAAAAGGTGAAGACGTCTGGTGTTGGCATGGTGCATTCCTTTGCCGCGTTCGAAGACAAGGGTAAGTCGGTTAAGCAGGGCTTTAGCGGTAAACTTACGGACCGTATGGCGCCTGTGCCGCTGCGTGCCGAAGTACGTACCCTTAAGAACGGTGACGACTTGACCGACTACGATAGCCTTGTGGTGGTGATGTCTGAACCGGTTAAGTTGGTAACGTCTTCCAACAAGAAGCAGGCTTTGGACTTCTACTTGAATTCTGCCATTGAACTGGCCGAATCGAACCGCTATGTATCTGCCCTGGGCGGAGGCTCTTCTGTGGTGACGGCCCAGAGTGATCCGGCTTTGGGTTCCGATGCCAAGACGGGTGAAGGCCGTATCAAGTATATGTACCTGCGTGGCAGCGTTTCTCCGCATGTGGGTGACTATGTGCGTCTGGCCGGTGATATGTCGAATGTGTTCTGGTCCGATACGACTGACATCAACGCGCTTGCCGCCGATGCCGCTTCGATGCGCTCTGCCGATGATGCTGGATACCATTGGAATTCTCCGACGGCATACAACGAAACCAAGCGCGTGCCCTCGATGTGGGTGCCGGTGGTTGGCGATGCCGAAATCGCCGTGGACGAAATCAAGTACGCTTCTACAGCAAACGTCCCGAGCACCGAAAAGACTCCGGCCGTGTCTGTGAACGTTTACCGCACGACCAAGACCAAGGCTGAAATTTGGGCTGAAGAAGGTGGTAGGCCCGGTCACTTGGTCAAGGCCGATATGTATGCCTTGTACAATGGCCTTACTCCGGAAGAACGTGCCTCGATCTTGCCGCAGGATGTGTTCTTCTACTTTGAAGTCCAGTACTATACCAACCTGGGTAACTTTGTAGCAAGCAAGACCGCGAAGATCTACTGCGATGACAGCAAGAACACTGAAGTGAATCCGGAAACGGGTGAACGTATCCAGTACTTCGGTGGCGGACTTTGTACCGATGCCGGTAACGACCGTAACTTCTACATTGGTTGGAACATGCGTTCTGACAATGGTCGCCAGGTGGGTACGGGTGCTTACATCGTGAAGCTCAAGTCTTACGTGAGACTCGGTTCTGCCGGTAAGCGTGCTAAGCAAGAAAGTACCTCCGTGTGGGGCGTCAGACGTTCGCCGAAACCCGATACGGGATACATGAAGGCTGTTGCCGAATAAATTAATCGACTTATGGCTAAAAAAAGGAATGGAATCAATCCATTCCTTTTTTATATGGATCAGGCTTGACACCCTTACGTTGAAAACATAATTTTACACTAGCTGTTTTTCTTGTGACAAAACTCACGAAGTTTCGTTTTTATAAGTTTTTGTACACAAAAGGAACTAAAAATTCACAAAAAATCGAAAAAAATAAATTGGCTTTTTCCGCAAAAAAGAGTAAATTTGAGGGCGGTCTATGGCATTTCAAAAAAGGATTGCCTTTTTGCCATTCTATGTTGGAAGGAAAACCATCGATGGAAACTAAAATGAAAATGAACAAAATGAACCTCCTGGTCAAGTGGGCGTTGGGTGTTTGTCTGCTTCTCGCAGGAGTGCAGAGCGCTTTTGCGTTGAACGGTCAGGTTTGTGCCGAAGGTACCGTTTATTTGCAGGTCCCTGCATCTTGGACAGAAGCTTATGCCGCCGGTGGTGGCAAGTTTGTTCCCTTTAAAAAACAAGCCGATGGCTGGTGGACTGTTTCGTCCTCCCTTATTGCTCAGGGACAAGACACCACGTTCTTTATTGCCTCGGCAAACAACGACTACTGCCAGAAGCCAGGCATTACGAACATTGAATACGACAAGGCTAGCTGTACTCAGAATGCCGGTATTCCTTGTAGCAAGACGGGTGACCTTTACATTTTCCCGAATCCGACGGATCCGGAAAAGCCTGTGATCAGCGAAAATCCGCCTGACGCAAAGTATTTCTTTGTAATGATTCCGCCTGACTATGAAGAGTGGATGTCTGCCGTGCCGATGCTCAGTACGGATGGCGGCCAGACCGGTAAGCCGATGAAGGCCGTGGATGGCATGTGCGGATGGTATTCCTACGTGTTCTTCAACGAAGAAATCACGGACAACGTGGTGCTCTTCCGTGATGACGATACTGAACGCGAAGACATGATTGGCGTGAACGGCAACTGGGAAACCGCTGCCACGGCCCAGCCGATTGCCTTGGGCATGATTTTCAACATGGTGGACTCCTTGTTCTTTGTTCCGGACGAAGAACAGAAGACCAATGACGACGGTTACTACTATAGCGCCGCCGAAGTGGATGGCATTGAAGGCAACTGCTCTTACACCATGGCTGCTATTATTTACGATACAGATGCTGACTTGCACCCGGCGTTCTCTTGTTGGTCCCAGGGTGGCGAAGGCTGCCAGGCAATGTCGGGCACAGCAGCGCAGGGTGTTAACAAAGAAACGGCTATTGCAGCTATTAACGCTTGTATCGGTGTGACTCCGGGCATTGTGGAATCGACTCTTGATGAAACTGTTCCGCAGTCTCAAAGAAAGCCTAAGCTGTCTTCCGCTGGTAAGAAGTGCTTTATGGATGACAAGTACTTTAACCAGTTGTTCAACTATACCCAGGGCGTGAACGAAAAGAGTTGCTTCGATATGCCGTTCCATCGTTCCAACGATGGTAAGTGGGAATTTGACTCTGACTATTATACTAGTCCGGGACTGTCTGTGCAGGGTGGTTTCTACCCGGTTGAAGCGACGACGGATGCGACCATTCTCGAAGCTGACCCGACTCAGACTCCGGTGGCTAAAGCCCGCACCAAGCGTACGGCTGAAGGTCCGGTATTCTATGGACCGGTTCTCCGTGCTGAAGATCCGACTGAAGGAATTCCTGCAATTGACGTTCTTTGTAATGGTCCGGGCTGGGATGGCGGTATCAAGTGCGATGGTCTCTTTGCCGATGGCGAAGGAACTGAAACTGTTGTTAGGGAACACTTTAGTATGGCGGCCCCGAATGATTGCGTCTTCGGATGGAGCTGCCCGAACGATGCCCCGAAGGGTTGGGCTTTCTTTGCTGATGGAACGGAAACTGCTCCTACAGGAAATCAGCAGGGCGCTCCGCGTTGGACGTCTAAGGAAAATGCTCAGGGTACCGGTGGTCGTAACCAGCAGTTCTGCTTTGAATCCCATGCCAAGTTCACCCACAAGCCGGGCCTGAAGTTCAACTTCCGCGGCGACGATGACATTTGGGTGTTCATCGATAACCAACTTGCTGTGGATCTCGGTGGTACTCACTTGGCCGCTCCGGGGTATGTGAACCTGGATAAATTCAAGGGCAAGAGCGGCGAACTTGTTGCCGGTAACCAGTATGACCTCGATATCTTCTTCTGCGACCGCCGTACCACCATGAGTAACGTGCGTATCAAGACGAACATGTACATTATGCAGAAGACCGCTATTGACGTGAAGGGTACCAAGAACAAGCAGAACCCGGCCGAAACCTCTTACAATATTTGCTACACCAAGTCGGGTGACGGTTCTTGCGCCGCTGCCATGACGGGTGACGACAAGGAAGAAACCTATTGCGGTGATCAAATTCAGAATGCCGGCTTGAATATTTCCTACACCCTCGTGAACGGAAACCTCGCTTCTTCTGAACCGGTGCCGGGTTTTGAAAATGTCACTACTCCGGGTGTGTACAAGTGCGGTGTCGATTTGACCTCTTTGACTGCTCCGAAGGTGGACAAGGATAAGATGTGCTTGGGTGGCGGCCGTTACACGTTGTTCGTGAACATTGACGGCAAGTCCAAGAAGGTGGCTACCTTCCGTATGAGTGGCGAAGTGGACGTGATTTATGCTAACGGTGTCGCCAAGGATACGAACGGTGTCGATATTCCGGGTGGCAAGTACAACCTGCAGACCACCGCTATGGCTGGCGAATATATCCCGGTCTATGTGTCTTCTGTGGCTCCTGGCGAAGGCAATACAAAGGGCGTTGAAATCTTCCCGCAGGATGCTGCCGGTGTCGAATACACGCTCTCCTACGACAAGGTGCTGGAACTTTACTACGATTCTACCTTGGCCGATGGTTCTACGGCTCGCGTAAAGCTCGCCTCTGGCCAGAAGCGCATTATCGGTGAATCCGGTGTCGATACTCTCTATGCGACGATTGACATGGACAACATGACCAATTCCATTCAGTCCTTCAAGGTGGGTGTAACGGGCCGTGAAAATACCGTGTCGATCAGCTTCTACTTGCCGCAGATTACGTTCATCGAAAAGATTCCGGAAGAAGGCGCAAGCGCCAAGTCCGTCAAGGGCCAGACTCCGAATTCCGACGGTTCTTATGATGAATACTGGGTCGGCTCTGTGTACGACCTGTACCTCGCCGTGCTCAAGCCCAATGAAGACGGTAGCTATAGTGCTTGCTTGACTGAATGCGATGGCCTCAAGATTCACATGGGTTCTCAGACCTCTCCGAAGATTCAGTTCATCGACAGTGTCTACACCTTTGAAAATGGCTATGCCACGATTTCTATTCGTTCGCTGACCAAGTATCGCTGGGATACGGATCCTTCTATCCACAGCCCCGCAACCATCGTTGCCGAATACAACGACTTTGTGCAGGCCGTTTACAACCCGATCTACTTCCGCGATCCTCCGGTCCCGTACCCGGTCTTGGCTGACGTGTTCGACGTGAAGGGCAAGACCCCCTCGCTGGAACACAAGATTCCTGACCCGTACTTCAGTATGTCCCAGGAATACCTCGATGGTATCGGTGACTCCATTGCGATTTACTATGACCGCCCGATTCACAAGGACTCCCTGCCGACCAAGCTTTGCGTGATGTGGGATTCCGCTTCGGCAGAAAATCATAACCCGTATAAGGATGGCTATTCTACCATTCCGAAGGATACCTCCATTACCTGCAACCAGTTGGTGGAAGTGTCTACGTCCAACATCGATTGCTCTAGCCTGGTCGAATACAACGGAACGGCTGGCTACTGCACCAACCTGATTACAATCGGTGGCCTCACACTCTCCGAAGCCGTCAAGACGGCTGGCGTGGGTAAGGTCCATTCTTACGCAATCTTCGAAGACAAGGGTAAGAAGGTGAAGCAGGGCTTTGCCGGTGCCTTGACCGACCGTATGGCTCCGGTGCCGCTGCGTGCCGAAGTGCGTACCATCAAGAATGGTGATGACCTGACTGACTACGATAGCCTCGTGATTATCATGTCTGAACCGGTTAAGCTTGTTACGACCTCTAATAGGAAGGACGCTCTGGACTTCTACTTGAATTCTGCAATCGACCTGCCGGAATCCAACCGCTTCGTGTCTGCTTTGGGCAATACCTCTGCCAAGGTGACTGCCCAGAACGAACCTGCCTTGGGTGCCGCCAAGGGCGAAGGCCGTATCAAGTACATGTACCTGCGCGGTAGTGTTTCTCCGCACGTGGGTGACTACGTTCGCTTGGGCGGTGACCTGTCCAACATCTTCTGGTCCGATACGACTGACTTGACGAACCTGGGTGGTGACACGCTCCGTGCTGTTTCCGATGCGGCTTACTACTGGAACTCTCCGACGAGTTACAACGAAACGAAGAGACTCCCGTCTATGTGGGTGCCAGTCACGGGTGACGCTGAAATCGCCGTGATCGAAAACAAGTTCGCTTCTACGGCTAACGGTCCGTCTGGCGACAAGGTGCCTGCAGTGACTGTGAACGCCTACCGTACAACTATGACCAAGAACGAAGTCATGGCTGCTGAAGGCGGTAAGCCGGGTCACTTTGTCAAGGCTGACATGTACGCCCTGTTCAACGGTCTCGACGAAGAAGAACGCAAGAAAATTGAACCTGGTGACATCTTCTTCTACTACGAAGTCCAGTACTACACGAACCTCGGTGGCTTCGTGGCTAGCAAGAGCGAGAAGATTTACTGCGATGACAGCAAGAACTCTGAAAAGTACTTCAACGGTGGACTTTGCACCGATGCTGGCAACGACCGTAACTTCTTCATCGGCTGGAACATGCGTTCCGACAAGGGCCGCATGGTGGGTACCGGTGCTTACATCGTGAAGCTCAATTCCTACGTGAAGCTCGGTTCTGCCGGTAAGGAAGCTAAGCAGGAAAGCACATCTGTCTGGGGCATCAAGCGCTCGCCGAAGCCTGTGACGGATTACCTGAAGGCTTCTAGCAACTAGGAATCTGAAGGACAGATTTGAAAAGGGAACGGATAAAATCCGTTCCTTTTTTTATATTTATGACATGCGAAAGATTTTAGCTGTTATTAGTTTTTGCGCTTTGGCCTTTGCCGCTGAACCGACCGATTTGGATTCCCTTTTCCGCGGCAAGGAATACAAACCTGTTTTGAACGCCTCCCTGCGCGATAGCGCTAGCACCAAGAACGATGCTATGCCGAAGGCCGCTGCCAAGGCTTCCAAGTCTGACGGCTACTACATGCTCCAGTTTGAATCGGTGGCTGATTTCGATGCCGCCCAGCGTCGCCGCGCCCAGCTTTCTGCAAGCACCGGCTATGCGGTCCAGGTGGTGTTCGACGCCCCGTTCTACAAGCTCCGTGGCGGTGGCTGGGGTAACAAGAAGGCCGCCGAGGACAAGGCTCGCGAACTGTCCGCCTACAACATTACAGCTTTCGTAGTAAAAGTGAAGTAAGAATGTGTAGTGTGAGATGTGGAATGTGAAATTATTCATTCCACATTTGTCATTCCACATCGCGCTTTGCGCATTGCGGCGAAGCCGCACGCACACATCACATTCCGCATTACAAATTATTCTAACAGTCCCATAGCCTGCTTGATGGCGTGTTCGTCCATGCTCTGCGGCATGAGGGCGCGTTCTTCGGGCGCCACGTAGGCGAGCTTGCGTTCAAAGTCCGGACGGTTTGCGCGGTTGCGTGCCACCAGATCCTTGGCCTTGAGCGAGTAGTAGAACGGCCCGGTCTTGATAAAGCGTTTTTTCTGCAAACCCTGGAGGATTGCTTCGGTGAGCGCTTTCTGGAGCACGGGGCCTGCCCTGTCGACATGATGCAGTTCCAGAACGCGCTGTTTCAAGATTTCTTCGTGGATCGGGGCTTCCGAATCAACATAGAACTTGAGCTGCGTAATGATTGCTGCAGTCGGGAGTTCTGCGATGGGCTTGTCGTGGGCCGTGCCTTCGATTTTCGGATGCTGGACCACGTATGGTTCTGTCATGGGTTTCGAGGCGGCGTCAAACACTTCGGAACCGTCGTCTTCGTCGGTTTCGACAGTGGGCGGGGGTGCCACACTCTGTTCGATAGCGAGCGTTGCGAGAAGGTGTCCGACTTCGTCCTTGTTGGCCATGTACCAGAACGGCAGCCAAAGGTTCATGACCTTCCAGCCGAGCTGCTTGAGAATCTGCGGGCGCACGTAGTCGCGGTCTTCGATAGAATCGCGGAATCGTTCCGTGGTGCAATCGTCTTCGATAAGCGCCAGGAAATGCGTGGGGTTGTTTGCGTCGATAACGACCGGGCCCACGGGAATACCTCCCTTTGAAGAATATTCCTGCACCAGGATGTTTTCGTTCTTCAGGGCTTCGATGACTTCGCTGCGGAGCGGGGAGTCTGCAGGTTCGATGTCGACCACGGGGTCGTATTGTCTGGACTGCAAGAAGTTGAGCCATTCGCGGAAGAGCGAATTCTTTTGCGATGCGATTTTAGCAAGGTCGGCTTCGGTAATGAAGGCGCGGAGTTCGCGCTTGGCAAGTGTCGAACAGACTGCAATCTTGTGGTCGAGACCACCGGCGCCTTCGGCTTCCATGCAAAGGAGAATGGTGTCGCGGAACTGGTCCACGGCGCGTTCGGGCGTCTTGACGTAATAGCGGATGTCTGCGTTCGGCCTTGTAAAGAAGGCGGCTGCAGGGGTGCCTGCAACAAGTCTGGCGCGAATAGCGTCTTCGATTTCTTGACAGGTAGACTGGTGGAATGCAATGATACCAAGAGTCTTTTCGGGATGGCGCTCTGCGTGGCGGATAGCCGTAAGCGCGATCGTTTCGATTTTGTCGGAAACTTCCTTGATCGAAATCCCCTTGAAGATTTCGTTGTTCGGGGGCGGGAACTGCTTGATTCCGTGATTGTAGATGCGTTCGTTGGCGAACGTGACGATTGCCGGGTCGCCGTACTGCGAGGTGAACCAGAGTTCCCTAGTCGGTGCGCCCTGGCGTAGAGCCGCTGTCAGAATGCTTTCTTGGAAGAAGGCACTGCGCGTGACAGCTTCTTCGTGGAAGGCGTCGATCGGCAGGTTGTCGTGACTCGGGTTGTGCGGGTCGCCAATGAGAATGGTCTTGGGTGCGGCAAGCAGGATCGGCAAGGCTTCGACCAGCGAGATGGCGTCGGCGTCAAGAATAATCGAAATGTCGAAGGTCTGCTTTTCGGGGATGCTGAGGGCGTCGGAAAGTTCTTCGACAACAAGAACGCTTGGGTCGGCATCGACGGCGCTGTGCAGTTCCCTGAAGTTTGCGCTGCAGAACTGGTCTAGGAGCGAGCGGTATTCCTTGCTCTTTTGTGCCTTGGTCTTTGGCGATTCCGAGAAGAGCACGGGACATTCCTTGGTGGCAGCCTGGATTTGGGCGCCGGTCCAGTAATGGGCGAGTGCGCTGCTGAAGTCGGCGTCTGCGTTTTCGGGATCATTGAGGTATTCGATGAGGGCCGTGTTGCAGTAGCCTTCCATCTTCTTGAGATGGGCTGTCAGCTGCAGGTGGATGTCGAGGTGGCTCCAGTTGTCGTTCCATACCTGGATCTGGCCGAGCCATTTTTCGATGCTCAGGCTTTCGAGCGGAGTCTCGAGATCCAGGTCCTTGTTGATTTGCTTGATCGATGTCTGGAGCTCGATGACGGAATTCCAGAGGTTCGAAAGTTCCGGCTGCAAGTCCTTGAAGTTGTGCCACTGTTCCAGCAGCTGCAACAACAGGTCGAACCTGGGGTCGTCTTGGTGCTGGTCGCGGAAGTTGTAGATATACTGAATCTTCTGGTTGAGTTCGACCCAGTTGGAACCTTCGAAGTGCCAGTCGCGTCCGAGCAAGTGGTTGCCGAGTACGGCGCTTTCCTTGTAAGTTTTCTTGTTTGCCTGCAGTTCGAGGAGTGTGTCGATCAAGTCCAGGAGCTTGGCGTCGGAGTCGACGGTCTTGGGCTTGCGGATGACCTGCATGAGGCGCTTGCGCGAAGTGCGGTAGCGTTCCGAAAGACCCTTGAGAGAAATGTTCTGGCATTCGGCGAAGTCGTCGCGCGCGTTCTGGATGTTTTCGTCGACGGCGTTGTCGGTGTAAATGTCCGAGGTCTGCCTGCGGTACCGCACCCATTGGTCGCCCGCTTCGGGGAGGTGCATGAGGGTGTCCCTGTAGGCGGTCCAGTTGTGGCTGCGCAGTTGCCAGTCTTCGAACGTAGGCGTTTTTTCGTCAAAGTTGTCGCGCAGCAGTTCGAGGATGTCGATCATGCCCGACAGGAATATGCCGGTGGGGAAGAGCCCGGTCGATTCCATTTTCTGGATAATCGGGGCGAGTTTCTGGGCGCTTTCTGCAGCGCAGCGTAGCTCTTCGGAAAGTGCTTGCTGCTGTTCGGGCGAAAGGCTTGAAATCTTTACGCCGCGGAAGGCCTTGCGGGCTTCGACTCCCTTCTTGTCGAAATAGAGCTCCGACAGAATCTGGAGATCTTTCTTGAGTTCCTGGTAGCCGTCAAAGTCCAGTTGGGCGATACCGCGGAAAATGCGGTCGGGGAACTTCTTCTTGGGCGGTCTTACGTCCTTGAATTCGCGTAGCAAGTCCGAAAGCACCACGTTGGTGGGCGGAATGGGCTTGTTGACTGCGTTGTAGTATTCCAGAAAACCGTTGCGCATGGCGCGGACTTTCTGTTCGAGTGCACTTCTGTCGCTGTTCGGGAAACTGCGGAAGGGCGGTCGCCAGGCGTTCTGGAAGGCACGCTTGGTAACGGCGCGCTTGTGGACAACTAGGACTTTTTTACCTTGGGCGATTTCGTCGGCGACAATGTTTGCGGCCACCTTTATTTTTTCGGTGCCGGGGAGCGTCTGGATTGCGTATGCACAGGCGTTCTCGTTTTCGGCATCCACCGTCACTTTATTCGTATGCGAATCAGTGGTGTAAAGGAAATGGTGGTCGGCGGGCGAGAAGACATTGTCGAAATCCTGCTCTTCGAAAAGGGATTCCTGGGTCTGGAAGCCTTCGTTGCGAAGGAGGGATGCCAGGATGGGGTTTCCGTCGATAGACTTGTCGGAAAAGCCCTTGCTGAACCGTTTCTTGAGGGCGAGCAGGTTGGTATTGAAAAAACCGAGGCAAAGCCCGTGGCGGGTGAATCGCCAGTTGCGTTCGCAAGCTATGGCTTTTTCAAATTGTGAAAAGTACAGAAGCAGGCTGAACTTGCCGTTGATGATTGCGTCTTCGGCGGTGGGGAGCGCGATGGAGTCTTTGAGGCGCTCGCGCAAAACGATATTTTCGATGGGGGTACGCTTGGAAATGGTAACCGTGCCCTTGGTGGCGTCGTAGTCGAGCGGAACCAGGAGGCTCGGGGCAAGGGCGTTGCCGTCCCACTTTAAAAAGCCGAGAAGCAGGTAAAGGTCTGTCTCACCGAGATCGTCGAGTTTTTGGCGGAGTACCGCCGAAATCGTGTCGAGGGCGGTAATCTTTTGCTGCGCCGAAAAATTCTGGGAAACCTGGAAAAAGGATTCCAGGGGAAGCGGCCCTTGAGCCTGTACCCATTTTTCGTAGAAGAGGTCTCCGGCTTCGGTAATCAGGGGAGACTGAAAGTCGTTCTTGGTCGAAAAACTGAGTAAACGGTCTTTGGAGTCAAAGAGGGCGGCTTCTTGCCGAATTTTGGCGACAATAGCAGAAGGTGAAGACATACCTTGAATATACCTAATTTATTGCTGGTTGGGGAATTAGGTGATTAAAAAGGGGCAAAAAAGGCGTGCTTATAGACGCTCTGCGACGGTCGCTATCGCCTGTTCCAACGTTGTCGGGGTATTGTTGGACAAAAATCCCGCTTTGTAGAGGATTTGCCCAAGGAGTTCCTGGGGCGTTTTACCCCTGTCCTTGTCTTGGCGGAGGCTATAGGCGTGTTCGCGCTTGGAAAGCTTTTTGCCGCCGGAATCCACAATGAGGGGGTGGTGCAAATACAGCGCTCGCGTGTACGGGGGAATAGCAAGGGCCTGGTCGCCCTGGCAGGTGTCGGCAATCAGCTGGGAAAGCGCTATCTGGCGGGCGGTGGAATTGCGGATGTCTTCGCCGCGGACGATGTGGGTAATGCCTTCGGTGAGGTCGTCGATGCAGACGGCGAATTGGTAGGTCCAAAAGCCTTCGCGGTCGCGGATAGGGAAGTCTCCGCATTGCTTTTTCGGATTTTCGGCGAAGTCGCCGAGGCGTTCGTCGTGCCAGTTAATTACTTTGTCTGGAATAACCACCCGTAGGCTGTGCGGTAATTCGGAGTTCGGAGTTCGCACTTTAGAATTTTTTACTCCGAAATCTGAATTCCGAATTCTGAATTCGTTATAGCACTTGCCTTGGTAAATGACTTCGCCGGTTTCGCTTACGGGGTTTTCGGATTGCAATTGCTTGCGGCTGCAGGTGCAGGGGTAAACGAGGCCATTGGCGGTGAGCTTGTCGAGAACTTTCTGGAAAAAGTCAAAATGCGAACTCTGGATGCTTTCGCTGTCGTACTTGAAGCCGAACCAGGCGAGATCTTCGCGGATGCCTTCGATATATTCCTTGCGGGCACGGCCTTGATCGTGGTCCTCAATGCGCAGGTGGATTTTGAGGTCCCATTTTTTTGCGGCGGCGTACACGTAAAGGGCGGAAAGCAGGTGCCCTTCGTGTAGAAAGCCCGTAGGGCTCGGTGCAAAACGGATGATGCCTGGCATGTGGCGAAAGATAGAAAAGAATTGCGCGTCAAGAGCTTTTTTTAGAGCCACACGGATTGTACTAAAGTACTAAAAGTGTGCAAGGTTATGACGCAGCAGAAAACTTGTTTTCTGTTATGGCATAACCGTAGCCACGAACGCCAACGGCGTTAAATGCTCGGCTCGGTTATAGGCCTGCAAGCAGTCCTGCAACACTCGCCTTGCGCATTTATTGGAAAACGCTAACGCGTTTTCTTGTTTTTCATAGATTTTTAGTGTGAAATCAAGTTTTAATTGGTTGAATATTTATTTTTTATGAGAAATGCCGTTAGGCATTTCGAATCCGTGTGGTTTTATATGCCGATTTACTATCTTTCATGATGATGAAGTTTGATTTGAAAGTTCTCTTTTCGATGGTTGCGTCGGTAGCGACTGCATTTGCTTTGTGGGCTTGTTCTAGTTCGCCGGAACCGCAGACGGAGCCGGCTCCGGCTGTCGCGCAGGCGGATTCGGTGGCGACTCCCGCCGTTGAAAAAAAGGCTGAGCCCGCTATTCCCGCAAGTTACAAGGATATCCAGTTTCCGGAGTACAAGTATGTGGCTCCCTATCCGAAGGATTATCGCGTAGAAATTGCTCCGGGCATTTCGGGCTATATCGTGAGCGACAGGAGCCTGCCGCTGGTGAATTTCTCGGTCTATTTCGAACAGCCCCGGGCTCCGTTGGCACTTAAGGACGAAGCGGCTACGTCTATAATGGGTGGCCTGTTGCGTCGTGGTGGCGGCGGGGGAATTTCGGCCAAGGCTTTGGACGATTCCTTGGAATTTATCAGTGCCGGAATTTCTTCTTCGGTGGGGACTTTTACAGCGTCTTTCGATATCGACTGCCTATCCAAGGATTTCCCGAATATGCTAGCTCTTTCGAAGCAGGTGCTGACGGCTCCCGCCTTTGACAAGGACCAGTTCGAAATTATGCGGGCGAATTTCTTGACCGCCTACGACCGCCGTTACGATACTCCGGCAAAAGTGCTTTCGGCGCTCCGTTCCAAGGTGAATTACGCTCCGAACCCGAGACTGTGGGACGCCAATGCCGACGATTACAAGAAGGTAAAGGTGGCTGACCTGAAACGCTTGGCCCAGGGCGTGTATGCCAACGGACGTATCATATTCGCTCTTTCGGGCGACGTGAATAAGGATTCTGCAGTCGTGATGCTCAAGGAATTCTTTGAAAGCTGGAATGCCGCCGTCGCAAAGAACGTAAAGAAAGATGCCAAGAATCCGTTCCAGGAACCGACTCCGCTTACGTTTGTAAGAAAGCCCGGAATCTATGTGGTCGATAAGGATATCACGCAGGCCAACATTTCGATGAACCAGCCCTTTGTACGTAGGCCCCATGCGGATTACTATCCGGCGGCGGTGGCGAACTTTATTCTGGGCGGCGGCAGCTTTACGAGCCGCCTGATGAACCGTGTGCGTAGTGATGAAGGCCTTGCCTACAGCGTGTACAGCTCGGTGGGTAACGACTACCGCGACACGGCCATGGTGACCATTGCGCTGCAGACCAAGGTGGAATCGGTGGAATTCGCCTTGAAGCTGATTCGCGAAGTGGTGAACGAATTTGCCGAACAGGGACCCACTGAAGAAGAACTTGCACAGGCTAAGAAATCCCTGATCGAAAGCCTGCCGAGCCTGTTTGACAGCCCTGAGGCGACTGCCGTGATTTTTGCAAAGGGCGAACTGCTGGGCAAGTCTTACGACCACTACCTGGAATACGTGAAAGAAATCAATGCCGTGACTGCCGACCAAGTGAAGGCGATGGTCAAGAAATATTTTGACATGGATAAAATGACCACCTCGATTGTTGCTCCCGTTTCGAAATTGGAATCGATTAAACCCTTCACCGTTATACCTCAGGACAGTCTGGAGTTTAGATAATCATGTCGTGGCTAAGCCGTATTGCAGGGGGTGTGCTTGCGGGAATGCTTTTGAGCATTTCGGTTTCTTTTGCTGGTGACAATCCTGCGGCGAACTATGCCGTATCGGTAGACCCCATGGTGAAGGTGCGCATGCATGATAACCTGCGCAAGAAACTGGGCAGCAACGATGATTTGCGCTCGCTTTGTTCTGGGCTCAAGATTTGCATGAACCAGGTGTTCGAAGGCTGTTTTGAAGATGACATGAAACCATGGCCCAAGGTCAAGTACGACGACGAATTCTGCAAGCCTTACAAGGAACTGGCAAGTCGCGGATACAAGGCCGACCCCAAGGCCCCGATGGTTCCTGAAATTTATGCGAGACTCGGACGCCAGTACCGCGTGGAATACACTTATGCGGGAACGCTTCCGCTTGATGAAAACGTTATCAAGTACTTGTTCGACAACATGCCGTTTACGGCGCAGCTGATAAACGCCTATCTCGACGAAAACTACGTGCTTGAATACACGCACCCGAACAGACGGTTCTTTAACGGTAGCAATGGCCGTAGCCTTTCGGGCGAATTCTACTGGGCCTTGCAGGACAGCGCCGGTCAAAAGCTTGGCATGCGCGACTTGTTCTTTGGGTACGGTCATGCAAAAATTTTGAAGTGGGCTCTCCACGGAACGGCAATCGCCTACTTGGACATGGACCCGATGCCGGGCAAGATTATTAAGTACAAGTTAACTGCAATCGTGTTCCCGGGCAATTCGGTGCTCAATTCCATTATGCAGATGAAGGTGTTCAGAAGTGTCGTGAACACGAAAATCGAGCAGATTGTGAACGATATCAAGAAAGCGTCGGGAATGTACTTTAGCGGCAATAAGGAACCCATGCTCAAGAGTGCTGCTCTCAAGTCCGATGAAAACGTGCAGTACGTTTTGGATTTCGAAGAAGTCGTAAACGGCGCTCATTGGGAACTTGGCGATTTTGAACGCTTGCAGAAAGCACGTAAGCAAAAGCGGGAACAGGATATGCAGGCGGTGCCTATTATGGTAAAGGACCTTCAGGTTATTAAGGAAAAGAAATGACGAACGAAACTTTGGAATCCCTTTTGGAACGCGTGACGGAACGCCGTCGTGAACTTTTGACGTCTGTGGTGGACCGCCGTACGAGACATTTTTGCATGGTGCTCGAAGATTTGTTCGACCCGCACAATATTTCTGCCGTGATCCGTACGGCCGAAGTGTTCGGCTTGCAGGATGTCCACATTATCGAAGAAGACAACGCCTATAGCGTGAACAAGTCCATTCTGAAAGGTAGCTACAAGTGGATGAGCCTGTACCTTTACAAGAAGCGCATGCTGTGCATGGAAAAATTGCGCGCCAAGGGTTACAAGATTGCCGTGGCCAGCACGAATACCACGAATTCTGTTCTGGATCTGGACTTGAGCCAGCCCACCGCCTTTTACCTGGGTAGTGAATTCCATGGGAATCACCCCGATACGCTCGCCCATGCAGACTACGAATTCAAACTGCCCCAGTACGGCATTACCGAATCTATGAACGTGTCGGTGGCAGGAGGCGTCTTGATGACGTATTTGGACGTTTATATGCAGAAGGTGGGCCGCGAAAAGTTCTTGCTCCCGAAGGAAGAACGCGATGCCTTGCTTTTGGACTGGCTGGATCGCCATGTGAATGGCATCGAGAACAACAGTCCGATTGTTCGAATTGACGAATAGCCCCCATAAATCCGGTTTTAAAAGCTCTCTTTCGGAGAGCTTTTTCTGTATAGCATACAAAAAATGCTAGATTAAAACCCAAATGAAAAAGTATTCGGCTCTTTATTTTTCAGTAGGCTTGGTGGTCATCCTAGCCCTGATTATTCTTGTTTTTGGAATATTCTTCTTAAACGAGAAGGACCCTCGCGAAACCTTTAACACCTATTATCTGCGGTTTACCCAGGTGAGTACCCTGGTGCTCGATGACCCCGTCAAGGTAAACGGTGTGAAGCTCGGTAAGGTGGAATCGATCGATTTGGCCGGCCACCGCGTGGTGGTGACCATTAGACTCCGCACCGACGTGAAAATCCCCAAGGATTCCGAAATTCGCGTGCAGAACATCGGTATCATGGGCGAACGCCAGATTGGTATGATTCTGGGTGATTCGACGAGCTACTTTGCCCCGGGCGATACCATTACAGGCCAGTTCGATGCCGGTATCGCCGAAGCTCTTGGTCTTGTGGGTGAAGTCTGCGACTCGACGAAGGTGCTGCTGGAATCGGTCAAGCAGGCTTTGAACCAGACGATTGTGAACCCGGAATTCCAGGAACGCTTCAAGACTTTGCTCGTGAAGGCAGAAAAGCTGGAAGACCGCGTGCTTGTGATGCTGAATACGGCTGACCCGCAGCTTAGGAAGAGCCTTGAAGGCTTGAACCAGGTGACGGTCAAGGTGAATAACTTGATTGATGGCGTGAAACCGCCGATCGACAACATGTTCGCGAACACCGAAAAGGTGATGGGCAACGCCGACAAGTTGCTGGGCGAACTGGAAAAAGTGACAACTCATTTGGATGAACTCGTCGTGAAGGTCCAGAAGAAGATTGAATCCAAGGACAACACGGTGGGTATCTTGCTGAACGACCGCACCCTGCATGACGACCTGGTCAAGACCGTTCATTCGGCGGATAGCTTGGTTCGCATTATTTTACAAGATGGTCTAGACATCAACGTGGATTTTTTCTGAGGAAAACAATGATCGAAAAAGCATTGGTGGTAACAAACAAGTTGGGGATACACGCAAGGCCCGCCGGAATGATAGTCGATATCACCGGCCAAGCCAAGAGCGATATATCCATCGTGTTCGAGGGATCGAAGGCGAATGCCAAGAGCATCTTGAATGTGATGATGCTTGCTATTCCTGCAGGTTCCGAAGTCAAATTCGAAATTGATGGCGAAGACGAAGAACAGGTCGCGTCTCAGTTGGAAAGTCTGTTTAATGACCACTTCAACGAAGAACCCTGTTAAGAAGCCGGAACACGTCCGTACTGTTATGACGGGCGTTCCTGCATCCCCGGGCTTTGCCATGGGATGTGTTTTTCCGGTCACGAACCGGAAGATTTCGGTGGTGGAGGAGACTCTCCCCGAGAGCCGACTTGCGGACGAAGAACAGCTTTTCTTGAAGGCGGTCCACAAGACGGTCAAGGAAGTTTCACAGATCAAGGAACTTTCTGAAAGTCGCACCGGGATGAAGGACAGCCTAATCTTTGCGACTCACCTGATGATTTTACAGGACCCCACTTTGATCAACGGGGTAATCGACAAGGTCCGCAAGGAACACAAGAATGCCCGCTGGTCGGTGCATGTGGTCTTGGGTGCCTACATCGACAAGTTCGAACAGATTGACTCGCCGGCCATGCGCGACAAGGCGGCCGACCTGAGGGACGTGTACAACCGCTTGATGGCGGCCATGGAAGATTCCGGACCGGTGCTCGAGGACGTGGCTACCGAAGACGGAGTGGTGCTTGTCGGGCACGAACTTTTACCGAGCCTTTTGATGTCGATCAAGCCCGGCCAGGTGGCGGGGCTTGCGATGGATACCGGTGGCCGCACGAGCCACGTGGCCATTTTGGCTCGCTCGCTCCAGATACCGTTGGTGTCTGGCCTTAGAAATTTTGCGGCCCAGGTCAAGACCGGCGATACGGTGATTGTCGACGGCTCGAGCGGCCAGGTTATTATCAATCCGAACCAGGATGACGTCAAGGATTTCCACGAAAGGCAAGAAGTCTTCGAAAGGCAGCGCCGTGAATTGTTCACGATGCGCCAGCTGGAGCCGATGACCCGCGACGGCAAGTACATTACCCTGCACGCCAACATTGAACTTCCGTCGGAATCGGAAAAGGTGACCGACTTCGGTGCGACGGGAATCGGCCTGTACCGTTCTGAATTTTTGTTCTTGCGAAACGACGCTCCCACTCAGGATGAACAGCGCGACGCGTACCGCTACATTCTTGAAACCATGTACCCCTGCCCGGTGACGATCCGTACTCTGGATGCCGGCGGCGACAAGCTGGTGAGTGGCATTACGGCAGTGAACGAATCGAACCCGTTTATGGGTTGGCGTTCCATTCGCGTGTGCTTGGACCGCGAAGATATTTTCTGTACGCAACTCAAGGCCTTGCTCCTTGCCAACACCAAGGAAAACTTGCGGCTGTTGTTACCCATGATTTCTGGCATGGGAGAATTCCGTCGCGCCAAGGCATGCATTGTCAAGTGTCGAAAGGAACTGGAAGCGGCCGGCAAGAAAGTCGCGAAGGTGAAAATCGGCGTGATGATTGAAGTGCCTGCTGCCGTGATGATTGTCGACAAGCTCGCCAAAGAAGTGGACTTCTTTAGCATCGGTACGAACGACCTTGTACAATTTACGCTTGCCGTGGACCGTACGAACGAATTGATTACGGACATGTTCCAGCCTCACCATCCGGCAGTGCTCAGCATGATTTACCAGACGGTTCAGGCGGCACACCGCGAAGGAATCCCTGTGGCGGTTTGTGGTGAAATGAGTGCGGACCCGTTGAGCGTGCTGTTGCTGGTTGGCCTTGGAGTTGACGAACTCTCGATGACTCCGTGGAGCGTGATGTCCACAAAGAAGATTATTCGCTCGATCAACTTCGAAGATGTGCGCGATTCTGCGCTGACGGTGTTGCAGATGGATGATGCGGAAAGCGTGAACTCCTTTATGCGTGGCAAGTATGCCCAGACGATTCGCGACTTGGGCATCTCCAGCTTTGTGGGTCAGGTGGACAGCAGTAAGAAATAGACGGAATGAGCCTATCGCAGAATCGGTTTGCGGTAACGCTCCCTGCTTGAAGGACCGAAGGTCCTTGCGGCAGACTTTAGGAGAAAATATGTGTAGGATTGTTTTGTTGGTTGTGTTTTTAGGCGTGTGCGTGTTCGCTGGCTCTACGTCTGTGGCGCCGAGTCCGCTACCATCGCAAGCGACTGATAGCTTGATTGCGTCGATGCCGTTTACGCCCCCGAATCCGTACGAGTCCCTGGAACAGATTCCGCCCTCGCAGTTCCAGGATGTGGTGGTGCGCTACGACCGCCTGAAGGCTTTGAGCGAAGACAAGGCACAGCCCAAGAACGTCCGCGACTTTGCACGTGCGGCCCAGTTCTTTTACAAGGAACGGTGGGACAGCGCCTACTTCGCTTACGATTCCCTGCGTGGTCGCGATGCCCTGTTGGATGGCTCCGTGATTTTGAGAATGGCCAAGTGCCTGTTCAAGCTGCGTGACTACAAGAATATGCGCGTGGTGCTGGGACTGTACAAGAATCTGGACCAGGATGCTTCTTTTGACCGCGTTGCATCCAGGTTACGCATTGAGGCGGCGATGGCTGACTCTACGTTGAGTGACCGCGCCCATGCGGATTCGTTGAAGGTTTTCGTGGAAAAGTACCCGAAGTCCGACGATGCGGCGGCTTTGCGTTATCGCTATGCCCAGTATCTGGAACAGTTCAAGCAGATGAAAGAGGCAAAGCGAATTTACCTGAGACTCCTGACGAGTGCCTCTAACTACAAGGATTCCGCTTTCGCTGCCATCCGTAGGCTGCGCAAGGTGCGTGGCGCTCCCGAGACTTTGGAAGAAAAGGTGGCTTATGCCAGGATGGCTTGCGCCAAAGATAATGCCAACGAATGCCTGACTCTGTTGGATTCCATTCGCATTCTGGATTCGGTGCTTGTCTCGCTTTCGCCGGAGGCGGCGCTCCCGCCGCCCGAAGATTCGCTGCAGAAAAAGCTTGCGCCGAGCTCCTTGGATATGGGAACCCGTATTGCCTTGTGGGAAAAGCGCGCAGTGACATTGCGCACGCTCAAGCGCGATGATGAATCCATTAAGCAGTTCAAGTTCCTGCTGGATTCTGTAGAAGCGCGCCCCTTGTGGATGCAGTCGATTCTGCGCCTGTACCGCAATAACGCCGCCCGTTACGAAAAGGAAATCCGCAAGATGGATGCCGCCTTGCAAGATGCAAACCAGTTCAGCAAGGAAAACGCCAACAACTTGTGGGTGAAGGGCTTCGAATACGAACAGAAGGAACAGTACGATAGCGCCATTGTCTGCTACAGGACTCTTTCGCACAAACGCTTTAAGAATAATATCAAGCGCCAGTGGGCCAAGTTCCGTATTGGCTTTGTGTACTTCAAACAGGAAAAGTGGAATGAAGCGATTCCGGCGCTGATTGAGGCGACCAAGGAGCCGTTCCTGTGGAGCGGAAGCGGCGCCCGCATGTTCCTGGGCGATGCCTACATGAAAATCGGAAAGGACTCCTTGGCCCGTGAAGCTTACCTCGACTGTATTCGCGATTTCCCGCTGGCCTACTATGCTCACCGCAGCCGCATGAAGTTGGTGGAATACAAGCTGATGGATGAAAAGGATGTACCGTATGCACACGGCGTGCGCATGGCTCCGGAACAGACGCTTGCCTGGGTGCGTGCCTCGCAGAAGGTGGGCAAGCCCGATACGACTTACAATCCGGAACGTTACAACCGCATTCGCACGCTGTTCCAGTACGGCTTTAGCGATCAAGCCTTTGCCCTTTACGACGAAGCCCGCAAGAAGAACGCGAAACGTCTGGATTTCTTGTACGAATACGGCAAACTCTTCTACGAAATGGGCGAAACCGCTGCCGGGTATCGCCTCGCTCGCCAGTTCCAGAACAATATCGATCGACGCCGCCTGATGGCGCCGCCCATCGACGTGCTGCATTACCTGTTCCCTGTTCCGTATATGGACCAGGTCAAGTTCCATTCGGGTGACCGCATCGATCCGTTCTTTGTATACAGCGTGATGCGCCAGGAATCGATTTTCAATTTTGAAATCATGTCGCCGGCTGGTGCCTGCGGACTCTTGCAGATTATGCCTGCAACGGGCAAGATGCTTGCCGAAAAAGAAAGCATCCCGAATTTCGAGCCGCGTCAGCTGTTTAATGCCTACATGAACATTCGCCTGGGTATCCGCTACTTGGTGGACTTGAAGGCCGAATATAACGACGACTACATGTATGTGCTGGGTAACTACAATGCAGGTCCCAAGCCCACCAAGCGCTGGCAGGCGGCTGGTGAAGGCAAGTCCTGGGATGTGCGCGCCGAAGACATTAGCTACTGGGAAACCCGCGACTACGTAAAGCGCGTCATGGGGAATTATTGGATTTACCAGGAAATCTATGATGGGTTATAGAACTTAGAGCTTAGAACTTAGATTTTAGAACAACCGTTCTATATACGTATGGAATCGAATTATAAGAAATTGATTGTTTGGCAAAAGGCTATGTCTTTGACTACGAATGTTTATGGCCTTGTAAAAAAATTGCCTAGGGAAGAAAATTACGCATTGTCAGATCAGATGAGGCGGGCTGTTGTTTCTATACCATCTAATATTGCTGAAGGCTGTGGTCGTTATAATCAAAATGAAAAATCTTTTTTCATGAGAGTTGCCAGAGGTTCAGCAACAGAGTTGGAAACTCAACTTTTGATTTGTAAAAATCTTGGTTATTTAAATGATGAAGATGTTCAAACCTCTATAGTAGCTTTAAATGAAATTATTAAGATGTTGCATGGATTAGAAAAACCTACTTCTAGAAAATTTCTAAGTTCTACCAACTAAGTTCTACCAACTGCTATGCTCTTTCTTCTCCTTACAATAGGACCGGCGTTCCTTTTTGCTTGCGGGAACATTCTCGAGAAATCGGGCGTGTCTGCGGTGGGCAAGCGCACGGGCGGTACTTCGAAGCCTTGGGAATTTTTCAAGGGTGTTGTCACCAACAAGTTCTGGTGGCTTGGCATTTGCTGTTCGGGACTTGCCACGCTCGGCTACTACATTGCCATGGCCCGCTATGACTTGAGCCAGGTGCAGCCCATGATGGTCCTGAATCCGGTGCTTACCGCCCTCATGGGCTTTTGCATTTTGAAAGAGGCTTTGACCAAGCGCATTGTGATCGCGATTTGCTTTGTGGTGGCTGGCCTGTTGTACTCTGTCGAAAACCTGGGCGGATCGACGGCGGTCCAGAATGTCGGAATGCTGTGGGCATACGCCGGCGGGCTGAGTGCCGTGACGTTGCTGGCGCATTTGTGGGTCAAGGATCGCGAAATGGTCGACTCCTTGATTATGGGTGTGGGTTTTGGACTTTCGGCAGCATTCTATAAGAGTCTCGCGATGGATTTTGACTTGGACCATATCGAACTTTCTTCGATTGCGAACTTGCTTTTGGATTTTAGGACGCTCGGCTACATTGCGACGTATGGCATAGCCTTCTTGTATTCGCAGGTATCGTTCTCCCGCGGTCGCGCGCTGTTCATTATTCCGTTCAGCGCGGCCGTTGGCGCTGCGGTGCCGACTTTGGCCGGCGTGCTCGTATTTTCGGAAACGTTCCCGATGGGCAAGGTGATTTCGGTGACCCTTGTGTTGATTGGTGCATGCCTGTTCATTGTGCGCCGCCCTAGAAGAAAGATTAAACAACAACTTTAAGAATATCTTACTATTCGCCGATTGTAGGCGATTTAATATATATTCAATACATGGTGTGTTGGCGTTTTTTCTCGTCTTTAGTTCGTAAGGCCGGAGGGTCGTTCTCTTGCATATTGTTGCTGTCGTTTTTGATGTTCTCGGCATGTTCCGATGATTCGTCGAGTTCTTCCAAGTCTGAACAGGATGTTCCTGCAAATGATTCTACGGCTGCCGATAGTGTAACGCTCCGGTTTGTGGGTGGCCCGGTCATGTTTACCGAGATTGACCCGATCAATATCGTTTATGAGGACCACGAGGGTGGTGATGCCGGCTGGGTAGAACTTTTCAATACCTCGGCCGATACGGTAGATTTGTCGGGCCTGTATTTGACCGATTCGAAAACGGAACCGTTCAAGTGGAAATTCGGGAATGTGAAAATGGCACCAAATGCGTTTCTGCTGGTGTTCATGTCGGGCAAGAATTACCCTGATTACGTATTGCCGCATGATTCGCTTGACATGATTGGACCTGGTTGCTGGACATGGACTGATTCCCAAAGCGACCCGCCGGGTTATAGCTATGCGGATCCCTTGCCTGGTCAGAAAAAGAACTGCTTTAAGGAAAATGGTGAAAGTCGTTTTGGAGCCGTGATGCGATTGGGCGAGAACGAGGAGCTTGGCTGGTCTTCGATTGCAGTGTTCGTGGGCACTGGAAGTTCCGACAAGGACGATGTGCTCGACATTTCGGCGGCGAATGAAATCCTGATGCAGGCTTACATTACCAAGAATCGCAAGGTGTCTTTCAGGCTCACGCAGCCCGATATCGATGACTGGAAGGGCTATGAAATGGTGCTTACGGGAACCGGTGATTCTTCGACGGTTTACCGTATGCCACTCCCGACAGGGACAACGTTCCCGGACCTCAAGAATATTTACGGCACGCGCATGAGCCCCGAGGCGAACGAGTCTCAAGAAGTGACTGTCAAGGTTTTCAGCTACATTGCCCGTAACCGTGGGCATGAACCGCATGCGGGCTTCAAGATTTCTGAGTCGGGAGGGAGCCTGTATTTGCTGAATGCGGATACGGCGATTGTGGATTCTGTGGCGTACCCCGAAATGCCTGTCGGAAAAACCTGGAATTTCGGGACGCTTGCCGACGGCACGCAGGGCTTTGGCTTTGGCGAAGCTTCGCCCTATGGCCTTGCGGCGCAACCGGTGGTGCAGTCGCGTTCGCCGGCGGTCGATACTTTGACAGAAATTCCGTCATCAGGTTTTTATGCGGAGCCTTTTGTGATTGCCTTGCCTGAGGGCGCGAATGTGCGTTGCGAAAAGGGCGGCCTTGCGCCTACGGCAGATTCTCCGGAGACGGTTTCGCTGGCGGTGGATTCATCGACGACGATTCGCTGTGCCTCTTTTGAGGCGGGAAAACTCCCTGGCGAAGAAATGGTGCGCACTTATGTCTTGGGCGAAAGACATTCCTTGCCGGTGGTGCTCTTGACAGCGGATCCGAATTCGCTTTTTGATCCGGATTCGGGTATCTACATGGAAGGAAATTTCGCGCAGAGCAAGGCTCCGCATTATGGTGCGAATTACTGGCTCGACAAGGAAATCCCCGTGACGGTGGAATTCTTGGAACCGGGCGTGAATGCGCCGGCGTTCGTGAAACGTGCGGGTCTCAAGATTTTTGGAAATTACAGCCGCCAGAACGACAAGAAATCGGTCGCGATCACCTTCCGCGAAAAGTATGGCGACAAGCGCTTGCGTTATTGCCTGTTCCCGGAATTTCCGGAGCTGGACAAGTTCAAGGTTTTCATTTTGCGTAATAACGGAAGCAATTTCGGTAACGATTACATTCGCGACCGCCTGGCAAGTTCGATTAGCGAAGGCCTGGGTGTGGATTACCAGCGCGGGCGATTTGCGGTGGTGTACTATAACGGTGAATACTATGGCATCCATAGCATTCGCGAACGCTCGACGGAATACTATTTTGAAACGCATTACGGGTTGAATCCGGACAATATCGACCTGCTCAAGGCGGACAATTCCGTGTCGGCAGGCTCCGCCGTCGATTACGTGGCGCTGATGGAGTGGCTTGAATTGAACAGCCTCGAAAATGAAACGAATTATGCGTATATATCGTCGCAAATAGACGTTGACAATTTCATGAATTACATGCAGACCGAAATGTATGCGAATAACCGCGACTGGCCCGGCAACAATCTGAAAAAATGGCGCAGCGGCAATCCGAAAACGAAATGGAAATGGTTCCTGTACGACATGGATTTCGGAATGGGTAACGGCTATAGCGAATACACGAACAATATCTTTGAATTCGCCGCGGCAGAAGACGGGCCTTCTTGGCCAAACGGCCCCGAGTATACGTTCCTGTTCCGGAGCCTGCTTGAAAATCCCGGGTTCCGTACGGCGTTCGTAAACCGCATGGCGGTGCTGTTGAACATGAATTTCTCGAGTGCGCGCGTGCTGGCCCGTATCGAAAGCATGATGTCCGAAATCGAATCGGAAATTCCGCGCGATCAAAAACGCTGGCGTTTGAATGCTTCGAGAATGGACCGAGAGCTTGAAGATATCAAGAGCTTTGCGAAGGATCGCCCGGAGGTCGTGTACGATGAACTGCGCGAATACTTTGAACTGGGTCGCCCGATTGCGTTGTCACTTTCGGTAAGCGGACCGGGTATCATAAAAGTCCATGGACTGAAAATAGATTCGTACCCGCTGGCGGTGAATTTCTTTGAAGGACTCCCCGTGACACTCGAAGCCGAGCCAACCGTCGGTGGCGTTTGGGCGGGTTGGAACGATGGTGTAATGGAGCAGGTGCGTTCGGTCAATCCGGGTGAAATCGATGCCCTGACCGCGGTATTTAAGTAAAGTTGCGGTCTGTGTGAGCAACAAGCACCTCGTATTATAGCGAACACCCCGTGAACGGAAAGTTCTAATATAAACCTTACGAGTGTGCACAACGGTGCCTTCTTTAGTTATAATCAAGGTCAGGAATTGCGTAATTTTCTAAATTTGGGCACATTATGAGTTACAATACCAAGATTCTTTGCATTGGCGCGGGCTATGTCGGTGGCCCCACTATGACTGTTATCGCCGACAAGTGCCCCGATGTGAAAGTGACTGTGGTCGATATCAACCAGGCCCGTATTGATGCCTGGAATAGCGACAACCTCCCGATTTTTGAACCCGGCCTTGATGACGTGGTGAAGCGTGCCCGTGGCCGTAACCTCTTCTTTAGCACAGATATCCCCTCTGCTATCAAGGAAGCGGACATTATCTTTGTCTCTGTGAATACCCCGACCAAGACGTTTGGCCATGGTGCCGGCAAGGCTTCTGACTTGCAGTACTGGGAAAAGACGGCTCGCAACATCCTGGAAATTGCCGATGAAGGCAAGATTATCGTGGAAAAGTCCACGCTCCCGGTGCGTACCGCTGCCGCCATGGAACGAATCTTGAACTCTAACGACAAGGGCCTGCACTTTGAAGTGCTCAGCAACCCGGAATTTCTGGCCGAAGGTACCGCCATTAACGACCTTTTTGAACCGGACCGCGTGCTGATCGGTAGCCACCAGACGGAATCGGGCCTTGCCGCCTGCCAGAAGCTGGTAGACGTTTATGCCCACTGGGTGCCGCGCGATCGAATCCTCACGACGAATCTTTGGAGTTCCGAACTCACGAAATTGACCGCTAACGCCTTCCTGGCGCAGCGCATCAGTTCTATTAACTCGATTAGCGCCCTTTGCGAAAAGACCGGCGCCGACGTGGACGAAGTTGCCTACGTGATGGGTAAGGACCGCCGTATCGGTCCCAAGTTCCTCAAGGCCTCTATCGGCTTTGGCGGTTCTTGCTTCAAGAAAGATATTTTGAACCTCGTGTACCTGTGCGGCTACTATGGACTGCCCGAAGTGGCTGCCTACTGGGAATCGGTGGTGAAAATCAATGAATGGCAGACCCACCGTGTGGTGGACCGCATGCTCGAGACCATGTTCAACACGATTGCAAGCAAGAAAATTGCCGTGTTCGGTTTCGCCTTCAAGGCAAATACCGGCGACACTCGCGAAAGCCCTGCAAACCTTGTTGTGCGCGACTTGCTCGCCGAACATGCACTGCCGGTCGTTACCGATCCGAAGGCTATCCCTGATGCCAAGCGCGATTTGAAGGACGTGCTTGATCAGGTACAGTTCGAGGAGGATCCGTACAAGGCCGCCGAAGGCGCTCACGCTGTGGTAGTCTGCACGGAATGGAAGTGCTTTGCAGAACTCGACTGGAACCGCATTTACAAGGGCATGGCCAAGCCTGCCTTCGTATTCGACGGCCGCAATATCTTGGATGCCGAAGCGCTCCGTAAGATCGGTTTCGAAGTGTCTAGCATTGGTAAGGGGAAAGCGGAGTAAAGAAAATGGGACTCGATTCAAAAACTGGGCAACCAGTGCCTCTTTCGAAGGCGCAGGTGCCTATTTTGAAAATCTTTAAGGAAATAAAACCGGTTCTCGAGGCAAATTCTATACCATATTATCTGTTGGGCGGGACCTTGCTTGGCGCTGTCCGTCATAAGGGCTTTATTCCTTGGGATGACGATATCGATATCGGTATCGTCCGAGAAGATTACGAACGTTTTTTGAGACTTGTTCCGAAGATTCTTCCGAAACATCTGGAATTGCGCTCTTATCGCGACAAGTCCGACCACCATTATTATTTCTCGAGAATTGTGGATACCCGCTACGAGATGAACCGTAACGGGAGCCTGGTCTCGAGAAAGGAAAACCTCTGGGTCGACATTTTCCCGCTGGATGGCATGCCGAACAATTGGTTTGTGCGCAAGATCCACATGCTGAAACTGTTGTGGTTGCGCCTGCGTTACCATGTCGCCTGCTTTGACAAGGTCAACCTGAACCGCCCGAACCGACCGTTGTCCGAACGAATCGTGATCGCACTTGTCAAGGATTTGGGCGTTAGCGGCCATAAGAACTACAAGAAGTGGTTAATCAAGTTGGATTTAGTGCTTCGCCGCTATAAGGTGCAGGATTCGAACTGGATCGTGAACTTTATGGGGCAGTACAAGTTCAAGGAAATGTTCCCGAAGTCCTACTACGGCAAGGGCAAGCTTTATCAGTTCGAAGACATGCAACTGATGGGCCCCGAAGATGCCGACAAGGTTCTTACGCAAATGTACGGTGACTACATGAAGGAACCGGAAGACTGCGACAAGAACGTGCATGACGCTCAACTTGTTGAGCAACAGGCGTATTGATGGACGAGTCCCTGCGCGCATTGCAACTGAAGGAACTTGACTTGCTGAAATATTTCCAGCAAGTTTGCAAAGATAATCATATTGAATACTATGCCTTGGGCGGGACATTGCTTGGTGCGGTTCGCCATAAGGGCTTTATTCCTTGGGATGACGATATCGATGTCGGTATTCCGCGCCCGGATTACGAACGCCTTTGCAAGATTTTGGAAGGCCTGCCGGAATCGAGCAATATCAAGTTCCGCTCGTACAAGAATTCCGAAGACTGCATCCGTTATTTTGGACATATTGAAGATACGACCTTCAAGGTTGTACGTCATGACAAACTGAAGGCGGAAGAAACTTTCGCCTGGATAGACTTGTTCCCGCTGGACGCCATGCCGAACAACGGTTTGTTGCGTAAGCTGAAAGTTTATCAGGTCCTGCTGTTGCGAGCCATGTATCGTTTTTCTTGCTTTGACCGCCTAGTCGATGTGAACAAGAAAGGGCGCCCGCTGCACGAACGAATTTTAGTGTGGATTGGTCTGCATACGCCGATCCAGAAATTATTTGATACCAAGAAATGCCTTGCCCGCTTGGAACGCGCACTGACGGCGACTCCGTACGAAAAGTCGGATTATCTGGTGAATGCCATGGGCGCCTACAAGTTCCGCGAGATGTTCCATAAGAAGTATTACGGCAAGGGCAAAATGTATCCGTTCGAGGATACCGAAATTTGTGGCCCCGAAGATTATGACTTTGTCTGTACGCAACTTTATGGCGACTACATGACGCCGCCGAAGGTTGATGACCGCAATCATCACGCTCTGCAGACGGTAAGCGATGACGCCTAAAGTCAGTATTGTCATTCCGGTCTATAATTCCGCAAAATATTTGCGTGAATGTATCGATAGCGTGCTTGCTCAGTCTTTTTCGGATTGGGAAGTGGTGGCAGTCGATGACGGAAGCCCGGATGAATCACCTGCGATTCTCGATGAATATGCAGCGAAAGATTCCCGCATCAAGGTGATTCACAAAGCGAACGGCGGCGTGTCGGCGGCCCGCAACGACGGCCTTGCCGCGGCTTGCGGCGAATACGTGCTGTTCGTAGATTCAGACGACTGGCTGAGTGCAGATGCGCTGCAGGTGTTGCTCGAGGCGACTTCGGACGGTGCGGTGGATGTCGCTATTGCAGATCACTGGATTTGGAAAGAGAAGGGTTCCGAAAGCGTGCATCGCTTTTTTGCAAAGGAATTCTCGACGGATTCAAGAACGACAATCCAGGGTGTGCAGCGCATGGTCTTGTACAAAGGCTATTCGCCGTTCCCTTCGCCAAGTTGTAGCTATATGTTTTCGGCGCTGTGGTCTAAGCTGATTCGTCGAACGCTGCTTGTCGATAACGGAATCCGTTTTTCGGGTGCGTTAAAGCTGTACGAAGACGGCTTGGTGGCCTTGCAGGTTTTTGAGCATGCCAAAACGGTTGCCTATAAGCAGGTGCCCGTTTACCATTACCGCATTTTGAACGATTCGCTTTGCCATGTCAACGAACAGAGGCTTGTAATGGATTGCGCCAATATTGTTCGCGAAATCGAGACCTTTATTTGCGCGAGCGGAAATGATGTGGCTTTGCGTGACGCCTTTATGGCCCGCGTTCTTTTCTTGACGAAGAAAATGGCTTTGCGCAGTTTCTTCTGCAAGGGGGCGGAAGGTTCGTTCCTTGGCCGCTACAAGGCCTTCAAGGAAGTTTTGGCCGCGGAACCGTATTGCACTGCCGTAAAGAATTCCGCCAGGTTGAAACTCTGCGGTAACGAAACAACCTACGGTAAATTGGTTGGCCGAGGACTGTTCCTTGCAACTGCCTTGATGTATGAATTGCGGACTAGAATCCGTCGCTAGGCTTTTTCGGCGTCCTGGTCGTTTTCTTCTTCCGTTTCGTCTTCGTCGCTGACTTCGGTGTCGTTGTCGTAGGCGATTTGCTTGTACTGGGCGATGTAGCCCAATTGCAGGCCTGTAAACAGGAATATGAACGAAGAGCTGTTCCCGATGGTGCCCGAGAGCGTGAGAAATAGGGTCCCGCTTGTCATGAGGGCGAATCCGCCGCTAATTTGCTGAAGTTTTTCTCTGTAGCGGAACAGCAGTACGCACATCCATAACAGCAGAAGGTAGTAGGAGACCAGGCCGAAAAATCCTCTGTCGATGAGCAACGAGAATATGATGGATTCCAGACCTCCCAAATCTCGGCCGCTGCTGTCGGAGGCGCGAGTTTCTTCGGCGAAGATGACGTGGGAGGTATACTTGTTTCCGTTACCGAAAATCGGTGAGTTGTAGATGGCGGCGACGGAGTATAGTAGCTGTCTTTCTCTGAAATCAAGCGAAGACCCGCCGTGTTCCGTATTGGTCTGGAAATTCTGGAGGAAAATCGCGAGAATGGCTGTCGATGCAAAAAGGGTAAAACCTGCGATTAAAATTTTCAGGAACGGATTGAACTTGAAATAGATGTAAAGGCCGACGCCAAGGGCGGCGCACAGCATTGCCGTTCTGGAACCGCAAAGGAACAGGTTCAATGCAAGCAGGGCGAGTACAAGGACGATCTTTTTGTGTTCCGGGCCCTCTTTCTTGAAATAGGGCGCATAGAACAGGAACAGACTCATGAGTAACGTGCCAAAAGCCGTGGGGTGCTTTGTGGTAAAGCACGACCTGAAACGCCAACTTTCGGTGAAACTGACCGTAGCGTCGAGATTGCGGCTGCCTTCGTAGTAGGGGAAGGCGGAATTAACGATTTTGTAAGGGTAGTTGTCGCCCAAAAGAATTTCGGCGATTCCAAAAAGGCAGATGATAATGACGAAGGGAATCAGTTTCTGGGCGAGCGCATAAACGCTTTCCTTGCGGCCGCAAATGTAGGCGGCGTAAATGTAGCCAAAACCGTCGATGACATCGCGTATGCCGTAATACATGTCCTTGGAGGCGATGCCGGAATTGTATATGGCGGTGAAGACGTAGCTTATGATGCTGATGCCAATCGGAACAAGCAGGGCTCCGCTGAAGAGGCTCTTGTTGAAATTTTCCCTGTCCTTGAAAAATTCAATGAAGAAGAACGCATATAAGAAAATATGCTGCGGCGAAATGGAGGGATTTTTAATAAAGAGAGCTGTTGTCGGGAACAAGACCGTTCCCATGACCAACGTCACGAATCTGCCTTGGGTGTCCGTCAAGAACATGTAGGCCAGGAGCCCAAAGAAGAATAACAGGACAACAATGCTCATTTTTTCAAATATACTAATTCTTGCTACCCAGTTCAATTCGAATGGTGACTGGGGAGTGGTCGGAGGGGTAACGAAGTTTTTCGCCGTCGCGATAGGTCTCGTTCAGAATCTCGTAACGGTAAACTTTGATGGGCGGAGATACAAAAATATGGTCGAAAGTCCAGCTGCTTGACCTTTGCGGGTCAAAGTAGTTGAAGCTGCCGTTCGGGGCGCTTGCGGAATCGGCGGCGTTTCTGGAATCTTTCATGACATGCATATCCAAATTCTGGTAGGACTTGGAGCCTGCGGTAAAATTCAGGTCGCCGGCAAAAATGAAGGCGGTATTCCCGGCCATGGAAAAAATTTTCCGGTTCATGAGCTTTGCGCTTTCGGCCTGGGCGTCTTTGCCGTGGTAGTCAAAGTGGACGTTGAAAATATACAGGGAATCTTGATTGAATTTGAGTTTTGCCCAAGTGCAGTAGCGGGCGTGCTTGGAATCCCAGCTCTTGCTTTTCTTTTCGGGAGTCTTCGACAAGTAGAATCGCCCGAAGTCGGCGACGGTGAACATTCCCTTGCGTACGACGATGGGGTTGTACTCCATGGTGTCCGAAAGGATGATTTCGTATTCGGGCAAAAGTTCCATCAACTGCTTCAGGCGATAGGGGCTTCCTTCCTGAAGGCCTACGATGTCGAATTGGTGAGAATGGATCACGTCTGCGATTGGTCCCTTGCGCTTTTCCCAGGCGTCGCCTTTTTCTACGTCCTTGGGGTCTTCCCAGCGAATGTTCCATGTTGCGTAACGCAATTCCTCTCCGAAAGAAAGGGAATGGAAACACGGCAAAAAGACAAGAAGAATGGCGAGGAGTCTTGTCATTTGTGGATGAACAGCCCGCAGATTTTGTCAATGACTCGATAAACCGGTTTCAGGCGTTTGTACATGAACACGATCGCCCTGTAGAAAGCCGTCCTCTGGACTTTTACAGAGACGAGGTCTGCGTTTACGTCTTGCACGGAACTGAATGCGATTTTGGGATTTGCCAAGATGGCGTCCAGTTTTTCGTGAGTCTTTTCGAGGACGCTTCTCTGGACATCCTTGTTTGCGAGATCAAAGCAAGTGAGGCCGAAGCTTGCATAGTAATGCATGATTTTTGCGTTGTAAAGGTACTTGAGGAACGACGATCTTCGCGTTGCCTGGCAATTCCAGATGCCGCTCATTTCTTTCACGATGCCGCCCAGGCGGGCGTTGACTTCGTTGAGTGCCGTCTGGTCGTAAACGACGGCGTATTTTTCAAGAGTCTCTTTCCAGAGCGAGTGCCATTCGTCAAAGAACTTTTGGGCCTCGGGCGATTTTTTGACCCAGATGACTCCGCTGTTGAAATGCAAGTCCTGGTATCCGGCGCTCCAGTGCAGAGGCCTGGAACGTTTCTCGTAGAAATTCTGGTAGCTGCCTTCGGAAATTTTCTGGTGACGGTCAAGAACCATTCCGATAGACATGTCTTCGCTGAAGTCGGGTTTCAACTCTTCGCATACAAGAGTGTCGCCATCGATAAAGAGAAAGTTTTCGTCGATGTAGTGGTACATCGTGGTCTTCAAGAACCGGGAACGGTCTCGGTTGTTGTAACTTTCAGGAACCTGAATTTCGCGAATTTCAACACCGAGCTTTTCGTGGAATTTCCTTTTGCCAGTAAATGTTGCCGCCGTGCCCTGGTCAACGATAATCACGACCTCCGCGTCTTTATTGTGCGCAAGCAGGCTGGACGCGCTTATCATGGTCTGTTCATAATAAGTGTCTTTTTCATTGCTGACGAGAACGTAGACGAACGTCATGGGAAACCTCTTTCGAAAGGGCTACTTGACGAGCCTGAAAAGTCTCTTGAAAAATTTGATCTTGTGTCTTATTATTCGCAAATTGCCGATAAATATGGAAAAATCAGACCAACTTTTGCTTTGCTTGAAATGTAGAAAAGATCTGCGTACGTGCCTGTATTGCTGGTCTGTAAAGTCGGGATAGATGCCGAAACTGTTGGCGAAATCTTCTTGTTCCAGCAAAGATAAGATGTCCCTGCGAGTCATGTTCTTTTTAAATGTCTTGGCCGTCCAACTGTCGTTGATTATAGATTTGCGATGGTCCGCAGCCACCAACGACGAACATCGAACCTTACCTTTACAAAAACAAAGGAGCGAAATTAAAACGTCTCCGTTGGTGTAATCCATTGCAAAGTATTTTTTCTCTAAATCGGCGTCCATTTTTTGAACGATATTTCTATACATGCGGGTACAGGTTTGACCAAACATGATTCCCTCTTCAAGATCATGAATGGAATAATCCCTGTCTTCCATATTGGTGTATGTGTCGAACCATTTTCGCCATATGGGATTATCCTGAGTCATGGCGTTCCCATTGTCATCAACGATTCGCACATTGTGGCCAATGGCAAAATAGTCATCATGACTTTCGAGAAAATCGGCCTGCATTTGCAACTTGTGCGGGTTAGTCCAGTAGTCATCGCCTTCACAAGTGGCAACATATTTGCCTTTCAAAGGAGCGTTGGATGCTCGGGTAAGGGAACCATCTCGCTTGCTGTATTGATTTTCCGTTTGGTAAACGGGCTTTACGATAAGCGGATATTTCTTTTCATATTCCCGAAGAATGTCTGCTGTCTTATCTGTAGAAGCGTCATCATGAACAATCACTTCAAACGGAAAATCGGTTTCCTGCATTAGGAACCCATCTAAAGTTTGTGCAATGTATTTCTCTTGATTGAAGGCCAAACATTTTATGGATACCAGTGGATGTTCGGTATCCATACTTTTCCATTTTACGGTAATTTCTTCTTGAGTTTTATTCAGCATGGCTTTAAGAAGATGTCTATTTGATCAGTGTGTTTATTTTTTCAAGTCTGTTTAGCGCGGAATTCAATGTTTCGTCTTTCTTTGCAAAGTGCAGACGGATGAGATGATGAACGTTTTCTTTGAAAAAACAGGATGCCGGCACGGCTCCGACACCGATTTTTTGAGCAAGATCCACGCAGAACTCAACATCGCTTTTGTAACCGAATTTACTTATGTCTGCTAGCACGAAATAAGCGCCTTGAGGGTCGGTGAATGCTATTCCCAAATCTTTGAGGCCTTGCGTGAAAAGATTTTTCATGTGGGTGTAATGTTGCTGAAGCCCGATATAGTAATCGTCGCCAAAGTTCAAGCCGACAACGGTGGCTTCCATAAGTGGCGCTGCCGCACCGACGGTCAAGAAGTCGTGGACTTTCTTGACTCTGTCAATGATGCGTTCACTTGAAATGACGTAGCCGAGACGCCAGCCCGTAATGGAGAAGGTCTTTGAGAGGGAAGAGCAGACAAGAGTCCTTTCTTCCATGCCCTTCAGGGTAGACATGTGCTTATGCTTGTGCGGGGCGTAGATGATGTGTTCGTAGACTTCGTCGGTAATGACGTAGATGTCATATTTGATGGCAATGTCGGCGATAACTTGGAGTTCCTGTTCCGTGAAAACCTTGCCGCTCGGGTTCGATGGGTTGCAAATGAGGATTGCCTTTACGCCTTCGGTGCTGATGGCTTTTTCAAGTGCATCCACGTCGAACTTGAAGTCGGGCGGGATCAGGGGTACATAGATGGGCTCTGTACCGCAGAGAATGGTATCTGCGATGTAGTTCTCAAAGAAGGGGGAGAACAGCACGACCTTGTCGCCTGGGTTTGTCACGGCCATCATGGCTGCCACCATGGCCTCTGTACTGCCGCAGGTGACTACGACGTTTTTCATGGGGTCGATATACTGTCCGGTAAAATGGCTCTGCTTTTTTGCTAGGGCTTCCCTGAAGTTCGGAGCACCCCAAGTGACTGCGTATTGGTGGGGGCCTTCGTCGGCGACCGTTTTCAAACGGTCGGTAATTTCTTTAGGCGGATCAAAGTCTGGAAACCCCTGGGAAAGGTTTATTGCCCCGCAGTCCAAGGAAATGCGGGTCATTTGGCGAATCATCGAATCGCTGAATCGTGATGTTCTAACACTTAAATCTTTCATAAACCTGATGTTGTTTATAGTTCTAATCCGAATTTCTCTTTATATAGTTGCTTGTAGGGGATATCTGGAAAGAATTCTATGGAATGCCAGTTTCCGCGTTTTTCCACAGGCGGGAATTCCATGTAGTTGCCGTAGTAGATGGTCATCAGTTCATGATAACCTGTGGGTACGCGAATGGAAATGGATTCGAAGGGAATGTCCTTGTAGGAATCGAAAATACTTTTAGGGAATATGTTCTTGGAGGGCGCGAATATCGTGGTGACGATGGTTGACCAGTAGCCGGTTTCCGTATCGTTGTCGGCCGTAGCTTCCTTGTTGATTTCGTTCCACACGTCAATCGGTTTCATGTTCGGGTCAAGGAATTCCTTAATCTTTTTCAAGTCGTTTTCACTTTTTTCGGGAAAGTCCTTGCGCATGTAAGCGGAATTCTTGAGAATCAATTTTTCGATTTTCTGCATGCGGGGTGCGATATCTTCCATGGTGGCGTTGTCCAGTGGGAAGATGTCGATGTAGATGCCCTGATTAAACTTTGCATGGGTGAATGGCTTTACCACCACGGATGTGTTGGAGTTGCGCAAACGCATGAAAGAGTAGCCGTATTCAGGATCCGTGACTGTCGATTGCAAAAAATAGGGACTTTTGAATTCGCTTGCCAACTGGTGCAGCTTTTCGTAGTCTTCACGAGGAACGCAAATGTCGAGGTCGTCATCCCAGGGGATGAACCCTTTGTGGCGAACACCGCCCAGCGTTGTTCCGCCATCGGTGAAATAGCGCAGGTTGAACTTGTTCAGAACCCGGGTCACTTCGCGATACAAGTCCATTTCGATGGCCCAGACTTTTTTCATCTCGGCAGATACCAGATATTCGTCTCGGATTTCTTCGTTCCAGAAGTTTTCCGGGAGCCAACCTTCTTGCTTGATTCTTTCAATTTCAGTCATTTGAAGTTCCGGTTGTGAATGCTTTTAAAAAGTCGTTAGAATTTGTCAGCAACAAAAAGCCCGCCGGCCATCGGTTCGCTTGCGGTTCCGTCGTCGTGCATTGCGGTCGTGATGTAGAGTTTGTCGCCGGCGATACATACGGAGGTGACGTTGAGGGCAGGGATTGCGAGTTCCCCGACTTTTTGTCCTTCCTGGTTGTACTTCTCGATGCGTGAACCACCCCAAATGGCAACGTAGAGGTTGCCTTGGTCGTCGATATCCATGCCGTCGGGGACGCCTGCTCCTTCTATGGATACGATGTATTTGTCGAAGGTGGCGTTTCCGTTTTCGTCATAGAGGTAACGGCCCACTTTGCGCGTCGGGGTGTCAATGAAGAACATGTAGTTCTTGTAAAATCCGATGCCGTTGGAAATGCTGGTGCCGCTTACCAGAACCTTGGCGGTGTGCCCGTCATGGCTGTAGAGCGCGTTCTGCTTTTCCTTGAAACACTTGTAGCCGGTCGTTCCCAAGAGGAGTCTGCCTTTCGGATCCCATTTTCCGTCGTTGTAGCGAATTTGCGGATCGCTAATCAGATGGTAGAGGAATGTTTCTTTGCCTGTAGAAATATTCAGGCGAAATACGCCCTCGTAAGCGGCGTAGATAATATGGTCGTTACCACCGAAAACGGCGAAACCAACTTGTCCGCGGGTCTTGAATGTCTTTACAGTTTGCTCGTCCGGATTAATGAGAAATAGGCGTTCCTGCTCAATAGAAACGCACAGAATCAGGTTTAAGTCCTTGCTGAAGGAGGGACCTTCGAGCAGTGTTGATTGCGCGTAAAATACAAGCTTTGGAAAGTTGTCGGCTGCCATGATTAATCTTCGAACATGTCGATGCGCACTTTGTGCTTGCCGCCCATGAAGTCGGTTGCAAGATAGATGTCTGTAATTTGCTTGCAGAGGTCAAAATTGATAATGCGTGCGCCCATGCAGAGAACGTTTGCATCGTTGTGGAGCCTGGTGAATTCGGCTGATTTAGTGTCTCCGCAAACAGCTGCGCGGATGCCCTTCTGCTTGTTTGCCATCATGCTCATGCCGATTCCGGTACCGCAGATGAGAATGCCTGTATCGACTCGTCCGCTTGTGACTTCTTCGCAAACTTTCTTGGCGTAGATGGGGTAATCGACGGCGTCTGTGGTATCAGTGCCAACGTTTACAATTTCATAGCCTTTGGATTCTAAATATTGGATAAGGGGCTGCTTGTATTCCACTCCAGCGTGGTCTGCGCCAATTGCAATTTTCTTGATCATATGAATCCTTTGGTTAGGAATTGAACAGCTCTTCGTCACTAAACTTCATCAAAGCCTTACAAAGAGGAATGTCTTCTTTGCGGGTAATCTTGATGTTGTTCGTAAAGCCTTTGGAAAAATAAATGCGTTCACCATAATAGGTGCAAACAAGGTCTGCATAAATAAAATCGTGTTTGTCTTCGGCTTCGGCTTTTTCGTACATGGATCGGATTAACTTGTAGTTGTAAGCTTGCGGGGTCTGTACACGCATAATGGAACTACGATCCAATTCTTTGAGTCCGCTTTTGCCACCGTCTTCGGTAAACAGCACCGTTTCGTAGCAGGGAATAGCGAGAGATGCGTTTCCTTTTTCGTGTGAGACTTTTAACATCTCGTTGATGGCTTGCTGGGGCAGAATGGGGCGGGCTGCATCGTGAATAATTACCTGGTCTCCATCTTCCAGTTTGTCCTTCAAAAAGAAAATGCCATTGCGGGAAGAATCGTGACCGGTCGCGCCACCTTCAACAATCCATTTTACCTTGGGAATTTTGAATTCATCTAAAATTTCTTTAAGGTGTTCAATCCAGTCCTTTATGCAAACGACGAGAATTTCATCGATGTTCTCGTTCCGCTGGAAATTTTCCAACGTGTAAACAATGACTGGCTTGTCCATCAAAGAGAGAAATTGCTTGGGCATGGCTCCCCCCATCCGGGTTCCGGAACCACCTGCCAGAATAATTGCTACATGCTTCATTGAAAATCCTGTTCTCGCTATTGAATTAGGCTACGTCAATGTCCACAAGTTCTTTCATGAACATTTCCATATATTTTTTGTCCCAGATGGTGACGCGCAGGAATCCGGCGGAATCACCCTTGCCGCAGAAGATAAGTATTCCGCGATTCTTGAGTTCGTCGGTGATGTATTCTGCGGTCTTGTGCTTTGGCGTGATGCAGATAAAGCAGCCTTCGGTTGGAATGAAGGAGTAGTCGGTTTCCTTTAGCGCATTGAGCAGGTAAGCTTTGCCCGCTTCGAATTTGTCGGTGAGTTCTTTCACGACGCGGTCATAGTTCGCAACCATTTCTTCGGCAACAGCAAGTGCTACCGCGTTCACCGTGTAGTGCGGCTTGTAATTGCGGATGTACTGGGCATTCTCTGCGCTCGAAATCACAACACCGATGCGGAGTCCCGGCATCGAAAGCATCTTGGAGAACGTACGGAGAATGACGAGGTTGTCGTATTCCTTTAGGAGCGGAAGCGCCGTTTCTTTGTGGAAAAGATAATAGGCTTCGTCAACGATGACAAGCGCATTGCTTTCCTTGGCCTTGTCGAGCACCTTGCGGATTTCGTCCATGGTGTAGGCGTTGCCGATAGGCATGTTCGGATTCACGAGAGAGACAAGGCTTGTGCTCTCGTTGATTTCGACGAGAAGCTTTTCGATATTGAACGTATAATCTTTTTCGTAGTGTACAAACTTCGTGTTCATGCCTTGCATGTCGGCATAGACTTTGTACATGCCGAATGTCGGGGTGACGCAAATGAGGTCTTTGCCGGGTTCACCAAATACCTTGATAACGTAGCCCATCGCAACGACGCTTCCGTCGGTGAGTGCGATGTTTTCTTCTTTGAGACCGATGACCTTGGCGTATTCAGCTGTGAGCTTGGATTCTTCCGGATAGATGGAAAGATATTCCGGCGTGACTTTTGCCATAGCTTTGTCAAAGAGCCATTGTGGAATTCCGTCCGGATTTTCGTTTTGGTCAAGTCTTACGTATTTACCGCGGCCTTCGGGTTGGTTTGTGCGGAAAAAACTCTTGATAATGGGATTTACGTAGTACATGGTGCTTCCCGTTGAAGGTAGTTTATAAATTCTTTGCTTAAATATAGTTTTTTTACGGCTGGCAGTATGCCTTCCGCCATTGCAAAATAGGGCTGTTTGAAACCCTTGGCGAGTACGCAATGTTCTTACAGCAGGGTAATTATTTTATGCGGGTCGATTTTGAATTTTTCAAGGATTTTCAGAGCGCTCAGAATGCTTTTCTCATCAAGATTTGCAATGATGATCTTGTCAAATTCTGTGTTTGGAATTTCGTCGAAGTCTTTTACGTTTAAACCATGGGCTTGGTAAAAGACGGCGTCCTTGTCGAACCATCCTGTGATGGGGGCTATTTTCTTGGTCGTGTAGATGGAATATATGTTTTGGCCTACGATTCCGCTGTTGAAAATGGCCACACGAGTTGCGGAATCCACATTGAAAAAGCGATTCTGTGAAGGGTCTTTGGTTTCTCCGTAGCGAATAATCCTTAGGCTGTCGATGTAGCGCTCTATTTGTCCCGTCAAATTGTATTCTGAGGGAGTGTCCTTCAAGGAATTTACTAGATAATTATTTAACCAACCGATTTTCTCTTTTTCTTTTTCTAGGGAACCCATGCTTTTCAGCATAGAGAAAGCTTTTTGATAGTAATGGTAGCTAGCGTTATCGCTAATGTAGAGCGAATTAGACTTGAGCAATACGGAATAAACGACGGAGGTGTCTTCGCCAATGGAAATGCGTGGGTCTACTGCCATTTGGCAATCGTAAAGCAATTCTTTTTTGAATAATTTATTCCAAACATAGGAACAGACGCCGAAATAGAAGTAGGGACCTGCGCAAATCATTCTTGGATATACTTCGGCAATCATTCTTTGTTTGTCGTAAAGACCAGAAGGAATTACATTGGCGTGCTCGTCGGATATGTCCCCGATGTCTTTAGAAAAACCAGCCGCTACAATATCAACGTTGTATTTCTGTTGGCAATCGATGAGGTTTTGGATAAAATCTTCTTCAATCCAGTCGTCACCATCGACGTAAGAAATGAACCGGCCCGTTGATCTTTCAAGACCGCTTTTGCGCGCATTGACTAGGCCTCCGTTTTCTTTGTGGATGACCACGATGCGGGCGTCTTTGCAGGCAAATTCGTCGCAGATTGCTCCGCAGTTGTCGGGGGAGCCGTCATCTACAAGAATGACCTCAATGTCTTTGTAGGTTTGTGCTAAAATACTGGAAACGCATTTGCGTAATTCCGCTTCAACATTATAGATGGGAACAATGATGCTTACAGTAGCCATGAGATTAGATCAGTTCTCCACCGTTGACTTTGAATTCGGTGGCTGTTACCATAGAGGATATATCGCTGAGCAAATAGACCATGGCGGGAACAATGTCTGACGCCTCTGTCATTCTGCCCATGGGAATTGCCTTTGCTGCTTCTTTGCGTAGTTCCTGTTCGGACATGCCCTGGGACTTTCGTAAAGCGAGTTCGCCATCGGTGGGCGTCCAGCCCATGACGAGGTAATTGCAGCGAATCTTGTCTTCGGCGTAGTGCTTGCCGATGTGGTTGGATAGTGTGTAGAGGGCTCCCTTGGCGCAGGCGTAAGCGGTACGGTCCTTGTTGCCTCTGGTGTGGTGCGTGGAGCCGACTAAGATAATGGAGCCGCCGCCTGATTTCTGCATAAGCTTTACTGCTTCCTGGCAGCAGAAAAAGGCCGCCTTGATATCAATGTCAAAGACATCGTCAAAAAGGCTTTCGGAACATTCTGTAAGGGATGCGGCTGGAGTGATGCCGGCGTAGTTCACGAAACCGTCTAGTTTGTTGTACTTCTTCGCGACGAAGGCAAAGAGTTCGCGGATGGAACTGACGTTGTGCAAGTCCGTCTTTTTGAATTCGATGGAGCCGGGGGCGTCCTTGGCTGCATTCACAATGCTTGCGGCGCTTGATTCGTCGCGGCCGGAAATGACTACATGTGCACCGTTAGCGGCGCATTGCAGAGCCAGTTGCTTGCCAACGCCTTTTGTGCCGCCCGAAATGGCAATGACTTTTTTGCTCAGTGAAATTTCCATGGTTCCTCCTACAAGACGTTCAGTAAAGACGGTAGAATCAAGCTTTCGCCCTTTTCGTCGGTCACGGTCAAATGGCTTTGGAAATCCTTGAGAATTGTCGCAAGCTGCGTTTTGCTATCGCAGTGCATAAAGATGCGCAGGAATACCTGGCGTTCTGTGCCTAGCATGTTCGGGGTGATTTCGTCGCCGATGTTAAAACGGTCAATAACGAAATCGACGGAGGGATGATTCTTGACAAAGTCCAGTCCCTTGATGTCGGCAATTTTTCCGTTCTTCAATAGGAACCATACGACCGCGGCGCTTTTACCATGCATATTCGCGTCGTTCTTTTCGTCAAAGTTTCCGCCGGTGGTTTCTGCGTAGTCCATGGATCCGGTGAGGGCGAAATTCACCAGCATTTTGCGCTGGTCAAAGCCGTTCATGTATTTGAGGATTAAGTGGAAGCCGCCGCCTTGGAGGCGGAAACCGGGATCGTAAACATAGAAGTGGCCGTCTTCGCAGAAGGCGGAAACATAAAGCACACCGTTTTTCAAACCCAGTTCGTTGAACATCTTCACATATTTGGGATGTTCGTTCCTTACAAATTCATCGTAGTACTTGGAAACGAAAACATCGCCTACGCAAATGGGGGGGGCGCTGGTATTCGTGCGCAAAGTGTAGCGGTCCGAAAGGCTCGAAAGGTAAACTTGTCCATCGACAATGGTGTAGTAGATGCTCAGGTCGTCGCATTTCATGTAACGTTCAATCAGGACGGTATGCGTTCGGGATTCCTTTTGGGCGCGTTCTATGGCACTGTCCAATTCCTCACGGTTGCGGCAAAGTGTGATTCCCTTACCGGAATTGCTGTCGGCAGGCTTGACAATCACCGGAAACTTGACCGCGTCCTTATCGTCAATGGAATATTCGGGGATGCCTTCGATGCCGAATTTCTTGCAGGTTTCCTTGAAATGGCGCTTGTTTGTAAACGCCTTGACTGTTTCCTCGTTGCCGTAGCAAGGGACTCCAAGGCGGGCGCAAAGCTTCTGGTAAGGCGCAATCAATGGGTCTGCTACACCGACAAGCACTCCGTCCACTTTCTCGCGGATAGCCATATCGTAAAGGGCGTCGACGTCCATGGCATCGATGTTGTAGCTGATATTGGAAACTTTCTTGGCAGGAGCCTGCGGATCGTAATCGGTTACGATGGTTGTGACTCCCATTTCCTGGGCCACTTTGACAATATTGGCGGTTTCCGGGTTTGCTCCAAGAATAAGAAGTTTTTTCCCTTTTGTATTCATGTGTCTTATCTTTTTATTTGTTGAAATTTATTTGGCCTTTTAACCACGTAAAATGCCTGTTTATGATGATGGCAAGTATGGTTGAAATAGTTATGCTTGTAAGGAATACGCAAAAAATTCTGCAACTAACACTCAGCATGCTGAAGTGATTTTTCATGATAAAGTCAAATGTTTTCCACAATGGAATATGAAGCAGAAATATCATTAGTGAATTTTTGCCAAAAAACTCAAGGATGCGATTTTTGGAAATGGCCACGCTGGCCAAAAATGCGGCGCTGATTCCGACAAGTGCGTTTAAAATAAAAAACAAGCTGTTTCCGTATCTGCTCGTGTTCATGTCGACGTTTCTGCTAGTAAAGCTTGTGAGATATGCTAACAGAACGAACAAGGCTATGGATCCGATGGTTGCGAAAACTCGCATCAGTTTGGAGTCGCGTAACGCAAGATTCTGTAGGCTTTGATTCGTATTACAGACATGTCCTAAAGCGTAAAATGAGAATGCAACGAATGAGGTCGCGATTAACTGGTTTGGCTGGTCGCTGACATTTTTTGCGTAGATAAGGCCAAAGACCATTGCGATTAATGCGTTTGTTAAAATAATGATGCCGCGTCGTTTGGAATTAGAAAATATTTTTTCCGATAGCATGTAGTAAAGACATGATACGTATAGCAATGTTCCCAAAAACCAAAAGCCACCAAAGGCAATTGTGTCGTGGAACGTTTCTAATCCCAATATGAAAAGAATTCCATAGGAAATGACATTCAGTGCTTGAAAGAATATCATTGGGAATAGCAATGTTTTTACTTTTCCCGAGAGATAAGCTGCATAGTCTTTGCTTTTGAATAAAAAGCCTGACAGGAAAAAGAAAAGTGGCATATGGAACGAATAAATCATCATAAATAGCTTGTTATGACATTCGTATGCAAGGCAGTGCCCTAACACAACAAGGATAATTCCTATACCCTTGGCAATGTCAATAAAATTAAGCCGTTTGATAGATTGTTCCATTTGCTAATGGTTATCCTTTGTTGACGATTATGTCGACCACTCGTTCGGCATCAGTGTCGCTCACTCCAGCAAACATCGGCAGGCACAATACCTGGTCTGCGAGCTTGTGTGCGACAGGGAGATTTTTGGGGTCGGCCGATTCCAATCCCTTGTAGGCGCTGAACGTGCTGATGAGCGGGTAGAAGTAGCGACGGCCGTAGACGTTGTGTTCTTTCAATTTTTCATAAAGAGCGTCTCGGCTCAAACCATATTCTTCACTGATAAAGATCGGGAAGTAGGCGTAGTTGTGGCGCACTCCCTCGATATCCTGCAGGCAGCGTACACCGGGGACGTCCTTGAGGGCTTCGCGGTACTTCTCGGCGGTGGCCTTGCGCTTAGCGATGGCGTCGTCCACCTGTTTCAGGTTTAACAGGCCGTAGGCGGAACGGATCTCATCCATCTTGCTATTGATGCCGGGTGCTACGACGGTTGTTTCTCCAGCAAAACCAAAATTCTTGAGATAATCAATACGTTTCTTTGTTGCCTCGTCGTGGCAGACGAGGGCGCCGCCCTCGATAGTGTTGTATACCTTAGTGGCGTGGAAGCTGAGGGTGCTCATGTCGCCGGCCTTCAGGACCGATTCGCCGTCCTTCTTGACGCCGAAGGCGTGGGCCGCGTCGTAGATAATCTTCAGGCCATAGATGTCTGCAATTTCTTGGATGCGTTTCATGTTGCAGGGCGTGCCGTAGACATGCACGGGCATGATCGCCGTCGTGTGTGGCGTGATGGCGGCCTCGATTTTTTCAGGGTCAATGTTGCCGGTTGTTTCGTCCACGTCGACAAAGACGGGCTTGAGGCCGTTCCACCAGATAGAATGGGTGGTCGCGACAAAGCTGTACGGAGTCGTGATCACTTCGCCCGAAATTCGCATGGCCTGCAGGGCCGTAATCAGGGGGAGCGTTCCGTTGGTAAACAGACTGATGTATTGGACTCCCAGATATTCGGCAAGAGCTTTCTCAAGCATTTCGTGGTAGAATCCGTTGTTCGTCAGCCACTTTCTGTCCCAAATATCCTGTAGCATCGGGATAAAGTCTTCCAATTTCGGAAGTAGTGGTGACGTGACTGTAATCTTCTTGTTTTCGCTCATGGTAGTTAATTTACAATTTTTTTTTCTTTCTGTTTAATAATTCTAGAAGTTCTTTGACGGTAGATCTGTTAAATATCCAGTTACTGACCAAATAGTAGGTGGCGCCAGCGGTTATTCCAAGGATCAACTGAATGCCATATTCCTTTTCGGGGAGAAGCTTGGTGACGCCTAAGCAAATTGCTCCCATGATTAGGGAATTCAAAATGGTGGGAATGTACATTTTGAGTTGGGGTAAAAGTCCGGCATTTAGTAGTTTTCCAGAATAGTATGTGTTTATAACTAGTCCAAAACAGGCGTTGAACCATTGGCCAAAACACATGGCGATAATGCCGTGGGGAAGAGTTATGCAGAGTACTGTTATACCTTCAATTTTCTTGATGATTTCCAGTTTCAGGAATAGGTCGGAACGTCCCAATACCTGAAGCATGTTCAGGTTGATAGAATGTACCGGGTACCACATTTGGGCAAAGCAGATGATTTGCAAAATCAGGATGGCGTCGACCCACTTGTCTGTAAGAACCAAGAGAATGAATGGCTTTGCCACAGCCGAAAGACCGATCATCAGCGGGAATACGACCAGGGTGGCCATGTTGAGGAACTTCAGGTATCCGACTCTCAGTTTGTCATGGTCGTTCTGGATTTTGCTTAGAACGGGGAACGTGACTCTCTGGAAAATACCGTTAATGTTGCTTGACGGGAAATTGGCGAAATGGGATGCCCTGCTGTAGTTACCAAGGGTGCCTGCCGAAAAGACTTTACCGATAATCAGGTCGTAGACGTTTTCGTACAGGGTGTTCAGCAAACCGGAAATCAAAAGTTTGGACCCGAAACCGAACATGTTCTTGAAAGACGTCTTGTTGAAAAATGTCTTGGGACGCCAGTGAACAAGAGTCCAGAACAGAACCACTCTCGTAGAAGTCGTGACCATTTGCTGGATAACCAGCGACCATACGCCAAGTCCATTGTAGGCGCTGATAAGGCCTGCCGTGCCGCCCACGATGGCTCCAATCAGGGAAACCTTTGCCAGCGTTTTAAAATTCAGGTCAATGGTCAGATTCAATCGCTGAATTGATCCGAAGGCCTGAATAATCAGGTTGATGGCGAGAATCCGGAGAATATCCGAAAGCTGCGGCATCTTGTAGAACTGGGCTACAAAGGGCGCTCCCAAGAAGATTATGCCATAGCAGGCCGCCGCCATAAAGATATTGAAGAAGAATACGGTGGCCTTGTCGGCTTCGTTGCGGTCCGGCTTTCGAATGAGTGCGTTTCCAAAACCGCTATCAATGAAAGTTTGGCTCACCGCCATAAAGATGGTGAGCATGGCAATCATGCCGTAATCGTTAGGCGTCAGAAGTCTAGCTAAAAGAATACCGAACAGGAACTGAACGCCCTGGGTAGAAAATCTTTCTACAGCACTCCAAATGACGCCTTTGAAAGTTTTTTGCTTCAAAGACATTTTCGGGGCATAATATAGAATTATATGTTCTCGTCAACCCACTGGATTCGCGCTTCTATCCAGGATTTTAGATCGTCTACGGCGTCCTGGTAGCTGTCGAATTTTTCATGGAAGGGCCACCTGGAGTCGTTTTCCAGAATGGGCCATTTTTTGAATTCGTTTGCCGATGCTCTCTCCAGTTTTTCGGACATGGAATCAATGGAATCCAGGGTCGCGACAAATGCGGAGCGGTTCTTTTTCCAGTATTCCCTTACCCGCGATTCGTAATCCTTGTTCTTGAACAAATAGCGGTTCCATCCGTACTTGCGAATCAGCCACCCCTCGGGTCCGCTTTTAACGTCTAATGAATTTCCGTAGCCTAGGTCAAAGTCCCATACGGGGCCCATTTTCAGGACGCTGTCCGTTTCCCAGGTAATAAAAATGCTTCGCCTGTGTCCATCGATATTCTTCGTGAACTCCTGAATCCAGTAATACCTTACAAAGTCATCGATGTCAATCCAATTCCCGATGAGGTCAAGTTTATAAATGTTTTTGGATTGCAGAAAATTCTCGAAATCGTCAATGTGGTTTTCGAGAAGGGCCCTGGATTCTTCGCTTGGTTCCTTGGGCTGGCGGAACTTGAAAATGTAGCCGAGACCGGATGTGAACAGGGCTCCGTCTGTCGTGGTGGCCGAGGTCTTTTCGAAAAGAAAGCTGGAATCGCTTTTGGGAATGTCGACGCGGCTCTTGGAAACCTTGACGTGTTCGACTAGAAGGTAGATTCCCAGGTATTGCCGGTTCAGGTATAGCTCTATGAACTTGCCCTTCGGAAAGTATTCGTCGCCGAGGATTCCCGCAAGCTGGTAGGTGATGTAGTTGCGCAATATGGATCTGTCTCGAAAGTTGGAAATCAAGTCCCATTCCTTGTCCTTGGGCATTCCGAGCATGGACTCTTTTTCGGCAAGTTTGATCTTGTAGCCGTATTTGGTCATGACAAAACTGGAATTGCCCCGCCCCTTAATCGTGAGGTCCAGAATTTCGCTAGAAGGCTTGTTCTCGCCATAGAACTGCAGTCGTGCCGGGACTTTCGTCTCTTTGTTGTTAATTTGCCTAAAATTCTCTGTTTCAATCACCAGGCGCGGCAATCCTGCGTAAGGATGTTCTGAATCGTCCAGCGGTAAATACGCCGAATCGGCGGCCTGCGATGAATTTTCGCCCCAGGTACCGCAAGAATTGACAATAAATGCTAAAAAAAGAAGAACGAAAAACAATAGAAGCTTCGGGGATGGACGCTTCATTGTAAGTCTACTATTTCTTTAAAGTTTCCAGATCTTTTTTGATTTGGGTCGTGCTGATTTCCGGCGTGCGGGGCAAATAAACCACCTCGCAGGAATCTTTAAGGAAATCGAATTTTCCTTTCCAGTCATCGCCCATCACAAAAGTATCTACGTGGTATTCCTTGACGTCCGTTTTCTTCTGGTCCCAGCTTTCTTCGGGAATCACGAGGTCCACGTAGCGCACTGCTTCCAGGAGCTGCTTACGCTTCTCGTAGCTGAAGTAGCATTTTTTCTGTTTTTGGTTCCAGTTAAATTCGTCAGTGGAAAGGGCTACAATAAGATAATCGCCTAAAGCCTTGGCGCGCTTCAGAAGGTTAATATGGCCGTAATGTAAAAGATCAAAAGTACCGTATGTGATTATCTTCTTCATGATGAACCCTAATATAGATAATCGTTATGGGATTTCCAACCAACCGTGCCTGCAGGATTGTCTTTTTTGTTAAATTGTAGTCATCTAGCTGTGAAACGATATCTTTCTTTAAGAATAATTCCCTTTTGTGTTGTTGTCTTGGCGCTTTTGGGCCATGCCCGCGAATCTATTTTGCCGGTGCGAGCCCCCGAAAGCTATGCCCTGTTTGGAGGTTTGGCGGAACTTCGAGACGACGTTTACAGTGCAGACATGAATGTGTCGGGGGAGTTCGCTCCTTGCCATTGCTTTAGCGTTTACGGTGACTTCTCATACCGTTTTGTAAGCTACCTGTGGGATACGGAACTTCACGATCAGCGTCACGAGGCGCTGAACTTGCATGTCAACGGATTGAATGAATCGTACCTGGGTGTAAAAATGCGCCCCTTCCCGTTTTTCGGGGTAGATTTAAACTGGGCCCTTCCGCCGCGCGAGGGCTCGCAAGTCAATCGATTCTACCGCTTGGGCGTTTCGCCCTTCGGCCTTTATGAATTCTCCCGGAATATGACGCTTGGGGCCGCGGTTGAATACTACACGTTCCTTGAAAAGCAGAATTATCAACCGGGCGATGAACTGGGCGTAAAGGGCTCCATTTCGTGGAAGTTCCTCTGGGACCGTGACGATTATTCCGGCTGGAAGTTCGATTACGTTTTCCTGTACCGTTGGCGCATTCAGGAATCCGAAAACCTGAACATGCAAAAGTCGTACCGTAAAATGGATGACCTGGACCAAGGCTTTAGAATGCGCGTTGACGCCGCCCGCTATTTTGCCGTGCTCAAGAATTCTTTAGGAATCGCCCTTTTTTACGAAATAAATCGCGGCTACCTGTTTGGAATGGAAACCGGCCACACGTTAGGACTTTATGCAAAATTCATGTTCTTATAAAGCAGTCCTGATCGGCAACGGAACTATGGGGCAGCGGCACAAGCGGTTGTTCGAAGCCGATGGCATTGAATTTATCGGAGTGGCGGATACCACGGCCGAGGCGACCGCCCTGTTCAAACAAATCGCAGTCGGCAAACTTTCGCCGGACTTTGCCGTGGTCGCATCGCCTGCAGTAACGCACGACGAATACGTCAAAAAATCTATCGAAATCATGCTCCCGGTGCTTGTCGAAAAGCCGGTATCTATCTCTTTTGAAAATGCAGAAAAATTTCGGCGCATTGCCTCGGAGCGTAATGCATTTGTCTTTGTCGGCCATTCGGAACGCTACAACCCGGCCATCGAAGAATTTGTGAAGTCCGATTTTTTCAAGGAAATGCAGGATTACTTCAAATTCTGGTTTCTCCAGAAACAAGATGCCTCCCCGGTCAGCTTCAAGTTTACGCGGACGCACGGATTCTCTCCGCGCAACCGCGATGTCTCCGTGGAATATGACCTGATGATCCACGACATGGACCTGCTTCATTTCTTTGCCGGCAAGGAAGCGATGATGTACAAGTCGTTTCGCTGCGAAGAACTGTCGGACGACCGGGTGCACGCCTTCTATGACTTGAAAACGTTAAATGCTGAATTTATAGCAGACCGAAATTCCGCCTCTGATTCGCGTACGGTAGAAATTTCGATGGGCGCTCGCTCGGTCAAGCTGGATTTGGGCGCCTATCGCAACGGCAATCCGGCGTATGCCTTACAAAAGGAACATCAGGCTTTTCTAAATTATTTAAGAAGTTATAAAAAAACGGCGCAAGATGAGGAACCCGATTACAGTTGGTATGGAGGCCTATACGACGCCTGTGCTGCAGTGATCATGGTTTCTTTGGTTGGTGAAGTATGCAAGAAGGGGAGTGCGAATGAATTTGATGCAAAATAAGGTTGTATCCGCGCTTTTTTTGTTCTGCGCTACGTATGCCCTCGCCTATATTCCGGGCGAGTCGGGTTTTGTATCGCTTGAAAATGAACATGGCATTTGGGGTAACCCGGCCGGCGTTGCCGCCTTTGATTCCAAGGGCGCGCTCATTAGTTACGATTACGACAATTCCATCAAGGATTTTCGTGTTGGCGGTAATTTAGAACATTGGGCTGCAGGCTTTGAATATACCCAGGGCCCGCATCACCTCGATTTTTCCCGCTGGAGCCTCATTCACGGAAACGCTCTCTGGAACCGCACGATTTTTGTAGGCGAGCGCGTTAACGCTATCCGTACTGCAGAATTTACGGGCACGGAATGGAGCATGGATTTGGGTGTTATGATTCGCCCTCTTTCGTTCGTGTCGCTTGGCTACTCCTGCGACAATGTGCTTTATGCCGGCCCGCAGGCTCCTGAACGTGTGCAGAACTTGGGTGCAACTTTGCGCCTCGGCCCTCTCTTCAGTGTGAGTTACGACGTCGAAGATTTCGAAGACCACCGTTTGCTTTTTGAACTCGGCCTTTACGGTGTGCGCTGGGGCTTCCGCATGCCGCTCTATGGCGATGACGAATACCGCCTTACCTTCTCCACCAGTTTCGGTGCTTACAACAATGTCGCCTTGCATGTATACGACGACCTCTTGCCCAAGGGCGGCGCCTGGGGCTATCACAGTGCCCGCAACCCGAACGCTTCTTTGAGTGCGCAGATTATTCGCGTGCCGCTCGACATGCAAGTTGCGGAAACCGAAGACGAATTCTCGTTCTTCCGCAAGAGTTCCATTAGCATCTGGCATGTGCGTAATCTGTTTGAACACATGCTGCGCGACCCGGCCTGCGGCCTCGTGATTCTGGACTTCTCGGGCTACAAGGGTAACATCGGCGTCTCGAGCGAAATTGACCGCTACGTCAAAAAACTCAAGGCCCGCGGAAGCAAGGTGGTCGCCTACATGGATGACATCCGCCCTGCGGTGTTGCTGGCGTCTGCGCATGTAGACCGTATTGCAGTGGAACCCTCCGCTCACATGAACTGGCGCGGTCTCGGCGGAAACATTCTTTTCTATAAGGGTCTGTTCGACAAACTAGGCGTGAAGGCGGAATTCCTGCGTCATGGGGCTTATAAGTCAGCAGTAGAACCGTACGTCGCGGATTCTATGTCAAAAGAAGCTCGTGACAATTTCGACACGCTGTATCATGATTTGTGGACCGCTTTGCAAACCTACATTTCCATGCGCGGTGTAGGTCCGCAAATGTCGTCCGAAAAAGCCTACAAGCACTTGGATTCCTTGGCGGGCGAGCCTTTGGTGACGGCGTCTGCGGCAAAACGCGCGGGCCTTGTAGACACCTTGCTTTACCTGGATCAAGTGCCATCTTACGCATTGAAGACGTTCTTTGATATCGACTACCCGAATGCGGCGTACCGCACTTGGACGCCGACAGGCAAGAAGATTTTCAACGAAAGTTGGGCTCCGCGAGCAAAGATCGCCCTCTTGAATATTGACGGCACTATCGATTCTCGCATGGAACGCTCGGTACTCGAATCAATCCGCAAATTGCCCGGCACCGGTGCAGAAGCCTTGATAGTGCGCGTTTCTTCGCCGGGCGGCTCCGCAATCGCTTCCGACAAGATTTGGGCTGCGCTTCGCAATATCAGCGAAATTGGCATTCCTGTGGTTTCTAGCATCGGTTACATGGGCGCCTCGGGCGGTTACTATATCGCTTGTGCCGGCGACAAGATCCTTGCAGAACCGATGGCCATTGTGGGTAGCATCGGTATCTATGGCGGTAAAGTCGACGCCTCGGGCCTTATGGAAAAAATCGGGCTCAAGGCCGAAACCGTCAAGACGCACGAATATGCCGACGCGACGACCTTTACGCGCCCCTGGACGGACCGCGAAAAGGCCGCCTTGCAAGCGTACATGGATGAATTCTACGATCGCTTTACTGGAGTCGTTTCTAAAGCTACGGGAATCCCGCAGGCGACCGTCGATACCGCCTACGGTGGCGGCCGCGTCATGATCGGCATCAAGGCCCTTGCCGCAGGACTCGTGCACGGCCTCGGCGGAATCGACGACGCCATCGCCGTCGCCAAGCAACTTGCCGACATCGGCGAAAACACCGACGTCGATTTGCAAGTGCTCGGCTCCGGCCATTCGCTCACGCTCCCGACGCCGGGCTCCAAGATGCTTTACCAGCTTTCCGACTGGACCGAATACATTTATGACTTGAGCCGCCCGCAACTTTGGGCGGTCGAGCCCGCGCTTTTTGAGCCGGCTTTGTTAGGTATTGAATAATGTTTTATATCGTCCTTACGGTTCTAGGTTGCCTTGCCATTTCGGCGTTCTGTTCGGTGACAGAAGCGTCATTTTACAGCATGCCGCCTGCAACCATTGAACAACTGCAAAAACAGAAAAAGTTCACGGCACGCTATATTGTGCACGTGAAAGAAAATATCGATCGATACATTGCATCGGTGTTGGTAGTGAATACGATTGCCAATACGGTGGGCGCTTCCTTGGCGACGGCGCTGGCAGTCAAGAATCTGCCGCCGATTGGGCAGGTGTCGCTCCCGATAATTCTTACAGTGCTCATTCTTCTGTTTGGCGAAATTACGCCGAAAACGCTTGGCGTCAAACAGGCAAAAATTGTCGCCCCCTTGGTCGCAGTACCGTTCTACTACATCACGATTGTCCTTTCATGGACAGGCATTATCTGGCTTTGCCTCACGCTCACCAAACACTGGACCCGCGAAAAAGAAGACAAGAAAGACGTGAGTATCGATGACATCAACAGCCTGGTGAGTCTCGGACTCCGCGAAGATGTCATTGACCGCCAACAGTCCCTGGTTATCAAGAACATTTTGGCTCTAAAGTCGGTGCCGGTGCGTAAGGTCATGACACCGCGTCAAGTGGTATTCTCGCTTCAGGCTGACGCCTCTATCGGCGAGACTCTCGATGAACGCGGAAACTGGCCGTTTTCGCGCGTACCGCTTTACGAAAAAGAAAAGGACAACTGGGTCGGTATCGTACTTCGCCGCGACGCCTACAACAAGCTTGCCGAGGGCATGCGCGATGTAAAACTCCGCCAGATGATGCGCCCGTTGCAACTCATTCCCGACAGCCTTACGCTTGACAAGCTTTTGCTCCGATTCCTAAAGCAACGCGGACATATCGTGGGCGTGGTCGATGAGTGGGGCGCCATTGCAGGCATCGTCAGTCTCGAAGACGTCCTCGAAGAAATCCTCGGCCGTGAAATCGTCGATGAATATGACGAAGCCATCGACCTCCAGGAAACCGCCCGCCGCCGCTCCAAAGCCCTTGCCCGCATCCGCCAACAAGATAAAGGAAAAAAATGATGAATTCGGAATTCAGATTTCAGAATTAATTATTACTAACTCCGAATTAATTTCAACTCTGAACTCCGAATTCTGAACTCCGAATTATATTATGACAGTAAATAAGCCTAACTACTTCCCGGCTCTTGACGGCCTTCGACTCCTCGCAAGCATTAACATCGTGATGCTGCACTTGGGCTCTTCTTCGGCCCTCAATTACATGTCCGACTACAAGTGGATCATGCCTATCATTAATGCTCCCGCCTTTGCCGCCGGCATCTTCTACGTGCTCGCCGGTTTTCTTTTCGCGAGCAAGTTTAGCGATCCGGAACGCCGTATTCCTGTAATCCCCTTCATGTTCGCCCGCATCTCCAAACTGTACCGCCTGCACTTCTTCATGACGCTCCTCATGTTCGTGGTACTCGTCTTCAAGTTTAGCGGTTACACGCACCTGCCCGCTTTAAACGAAATGGGCGACTGCTTTGCCGCAGGCCTTGCAAAAATGACCCACCCGTGGCGAAGCCTCCTTTTGCATATCACGCTTACTTGGTCCATTGTGCCCGATTTGGGCATGAAACTGAATGAACCGTCGTGGTCGCTGACGAGTTTCTTCGTATGCTACGCGGTGACTCCCTGGTTTAGCCGCTGGCTTTTCAAACAGAGCGATCGCACGCTCTGGGTGCTTTTCGGAACGCTCTTTATTCCGGGTATTCTGTGGGCGATTTTCTTCGGCCTTTCCGACAACCTCTGGTTCGAAAGCTACGATGCCAAGTACCGTTTCTTCCACATTTTTGCGCCCGTCCGTATTTTCGAATATTTGTTCGGCATGGTGCTCTTTAGACTCTTTAAAGAAGGCCATTTCGACTTTCTCAAGCGAAACTTTGCAAGCGGTATTGCGCAATTTGTCATGCTCGCCGCTATTTACGGCAGTCTCTTCCTGATGCGTCCGGAACTGAATCCTGGCTTCAATTATTTCTTCCATCATTCGCTCCCGATTTTATTGTACGGCCTTTTCCTGGTTTCGCTTCTGACCGGCAAGGGTTTTGTCGCGAAGTTCTTCTGCATTGGCATTGTCCGCAAAATCGGCCGTGCTTCGTTCTACCCGTATTTGATTCATTTGCCGATTATTACGATTGCATGGGGCATTTGCAACTTGAACCAGCCCAAGAATACAATTCTGCTCTTGATTTTCATCTATACGGTCAGTACGCTGTATAGCGAGTTCAAAGTTTGGCGTCGCAAGAAGGCAAAAGCCAAGTTGCAGCAGAATTCTACAAAGTAACTTGCTGTTAACATTTTGTCGGGACGTAAATTCCCGCAATTTTTTGAGAACGTTTGGCGAACAAAAAGTGCAAATCGGGGTGTGAACAAAATCACTAGATTCCTAGAAATTTACGTAAAAACGCCACTTTTGCAACTGAATTATTACAATTGAAACCTTTCCCAAAAAAGGTCTCTATTTTATATTTAAGAGTGGGTGTAAAAGTCATCAATAAGGAATAATTATGAAGAACACTTTCAAAGTTGCGATCGGCGCCCTTGCCCTTACGGCAGCCGCTGCCTATGCGGGGCAATACCCGTTCCCGCAGAACATGAAACATCCGCACGGCACGACTATCGAATATGCCGATACGGACATGATCAAGGAACATTACAAGCTGTGGAAACAGGCTTGGTACCAGGCTAGCAATGGTTGGGTGCTCGCTCCGGAAGGAACTTGCTCTACTGTTTCCGAAGCTATTGCATATGGTATGTTGATTTCCGTCTACATGGACGATCAGGATGTTTTCAAGAATCTTTATAAGACTTGGACTGGCAACAGCGTCAATGGTGGCGGTATGAACTGGCGTATCGGTTGCAGCGGTGGTACTGGTACTGCATCTGACGCTGACTTCGATGCCGCTCTCGCTCTCGTGATGGCTTCCAAGCAGTGGAATGACGATTCTTACCTCACTGCCGGTAAGTCCCTCATTTCCTGGATTGCTACCAACGATATCGCAAGCAACAAGATTAAGCCGGGTAACCAGTGGAATGACGGTTTCAACCCGAGCTATGCAACGACTGCCAACTTCCAGCTCTTCCAGGATGTTGCTGGCGGTTCTTGGTCTAGCGTCATCTCCCAGGCTTACACTGACTTGAACGCTTGCCAGGATTCTAAGACCGGTCTTGTGCCGGACTGGTGCAGCTGGGGCGATCACAAGCCGACTTTGACATCTGCAGCCGTTTCTAACGACATCGGTTTCTACGATGACGCAGCCCGTACTCCGTGGCGCATGGCTTGGGCTTATTACTGGTATGGCGATACCAAGGCTCAGGCTTTCAACAAGAAAGTCGTTGATTGGCTCATTCCGTCTACTCATACCGCTAGCGGTGTGAACTCTGGCTATGCCTATAAGAGCAACTCTTATGAAGCCGATATGAGTGTGAAGCGTAACTTTGTTTCTTCTACTTTCTCCGGCGGTCTCGGCCTTGCAACGTCATCCATTTCTAGCGACGAAGCAAAGTCCTATCTCGGCACCGTTTACAGAGTTCTTAAGGAAAAGAAGAGCTGCACTACCGCTCAGGGTTGCGGTGAAGGCTCTGTCGAAGGAGAAAAGTACTATCCGGCTACTTTGAACATGCTCTACCTCCTCCTCTTGACTGGTAACATGCCTAACCTCTATAATACGACTGGCTTTGAAAAGTTCACTCCGGATCCGACCAAGGCTCCGTCTGTTTCCGACATCGAAGGTCAGCAGATGGCTTCTCGCGATTCTACTGTTGGTCTCTCTGGCTTCTGGAACTGGGGCGCCTACCACGACAAGCTCGGTATCGGTACCAAGATGGTTCCGGACTCTGGCTCTTCTCCGCTCTACCTGAAGGATGGCGCTATCTACGCCGAAGCTTCCATGGAAATCGGTCCGGAACCGGAATGGACTCAGGAAAAGGCTGATGCAGGCCTCCTCAAGTATCCGTCTGCCGGTATCGCCATGTCCTTCCTTTCTAACGACAAGAAGGGTGTTGACTTTACCAAGCTCAACATCAAGTCTCTCCGCGTGACGATGAAGGCTTCTGGCCCGATCCGTATGGCAATCCTTAACGAATTCACGGGTGAAGCTGGTGCAGAACCGGGTATCTACGTTCCTGTGAGCGGTGACTATGTCGCTACGACTTACGATCTGACTCCTTGTGATATGGGCTTCCTCGGTCGTGACAAGAGCTGCTCTTCTCCGAATCCGGATAGCTTGATCAATATCCTTTCTTGGGTCGACCAGGCTAAGGCTCCGGAAGGCACCCAGATTCTTAAGGGTGTTACCGGTATCAAGTGGGAAGTCAAGGACGCTAAGGGCGGCATTGGCGAACTCTCCATCAAGGCTGTTGAATTCCTCGATGCTAGCGGCAACGTTGTTGATCCGGAAAAGATTACTGGCATCAAGATTTCTGACACGCCGAAGACTGGTATCCAGGCTGTTGCAGCTCCGGCCGCAGCAAAGATTACCGTTGCCGGCATGAACATCTCTGTTGAAGGCGCCAAGGCTGGCTCCAACATCGCCGTGTTCAACATGCAGGGTAAGCTGGTTGCTTCTGGCAAGGCTATCTTTGGCAACGCTGCCGTGTCCGTCCCGAGCAAGGGACTCTACATGGTTCGCGTTGGCAACAAGCTCAGCAAGGTCTCTGTCAAGTAACTCTGCTGAATAGCGAAAGACTATGAGCGAAGGTCCTCGGCAATGCCGAGGACCTTTTGCTTTTTATTTCAATCTAAATAAAAAGAGCAGCGTTAAACGCCGCTCTACTATCAATAATCAGTTGAGTTATGAGTCACAACTCATACCTCATCCTACATTTCTTCCAGTTCCTTGCCCTTCGTTTCCTTGATGAACTTGGCCACGAAGAAGATACTGAAGATTGCAAAGAATGAATACAGAGCGTAAGTCGGGCCGACGCCGATGCCATCTTTGCCGGTAAGCACCGGGAACGTCCAGGTGACCACGAAGTTGGCAAACCACTGGGCAAGACCGCAAATAGCGATTGCGATGGTACGAATGCGGTTGTTGAACATTTCGCCAAGCATCACCCACATGACCGGTCCCCACGTTGCTGCGAAGAAGGTAATATAGAGGTTTGCAGCAATCAAGGCGATAATAGCGGCCGTTCCCGGGAGTGTGCCGTCGGCACCGGCGCTCATAAAGCATACGGTAAGTGTGCTCAAGGTAATCGCCATGCCAATGCTACCGATCAACAGGAGCGGCTTACGGCCGATTTTATCGATAAGCAAAATGGCAACTACGGTCATCACCAGGTTCACTCCGCTCGAAATCACGCTCGTAAGGAAGGCGTCGCTTTCGCCGAAGCCGACACTCTGCCAAAGCATGGTGCCGTAGTAGAAAATCACGTTAATACCCACCAGCTGCTGCAAAATGGCGAGTCCGAGGCCTGCCCACAGAATCGGCGAAATGCGCTCCTTGCCGTCAATAATCTCGATCAGGTCAATAAACTTGGGCTGTTTCTTGTTCTTGAAAGAAGACTGGATGGTTTCCACTTCTTTATCGACGCCTTCAGGGTTGATTTGTGCTAGTACTTTTTGGGCTTGCTCGATAAATCCATTGTGAATCAGGTAACGTGGCGATTCGGGGAGTTTCCAGGCGGCGTATCCGTAAAGGATTGCCGGAATGATTTCGACCCAGAACATCACCTGCCAAGCCTTGACATTACCGATCATCGGGTTGTTGGCAGAGCCTGCGATACGCACAATCAGGTAGTTCGAGAGAAGCGCCACGAAAATGCCTATCACGATGGCGAACTGCTGCATCGAACCTAGTCGTCCACGTAAGTGGGCAGGTGCTGTTTCGGCAATGTAAATCGGGGCAATAATACTTGCCATGCCGATGCCGAAACCGCCTATCACGCGCCACAAGATAAAGTCAGAAATGCCAAAAGGAATACCGGAACCGATTGCGCTTAACAGGAACAAGTCCGAAGCGAAAAGCATGCACTTGACGCGTCCGAAGGCATCGGCAATTCGGCCTGCAAAAAATGCACCGACAGCGGCGCTAATCAGTGCAAGTGAAACAGCCCAGGCGAGTTCATAATCGGTCGCATGGAAGTGTGCTTTAAGGGCTCCGTTCGCCCCGTTAATCACGGACGAATCGAAGCCGAATAGAAATCCGCCAATCGCGGCAGATAGGGTTATGAGAACGATATGTCTCATATTTGACCTTGCATTGGACATTTAAGCCCCCTTTTGGGTTAAAGGATTTATAGACAATATAAGTGTTCAGTCCTCCCAAAAGCAAGATTTGACGCCTTTTTTTATGATAAATTATATTCCAAGTTGGAATATTCGGGGTGAAAATCAGTGCTCAAATTTGTATTTTTGTATTACTTTTTTCGAATAGTTGGATTACGCAATGTCGGAACAAACATTAACAAGAGAATCGTTGGTGGAGTTCTTCGGCGAAGAAGAATTCAAAAAGTTGTGTAACCATGAGGCGGGTCACGCACTTATTGCCTTTTTGTTTAAACGCCCTCTCGAATACGTTAAAATGGACAAGTCCAAGGATCGCCCCGGCATTACCCACATCGCCGGAACCGAGCTCGAAGGCGATGCCCACATTGCCATGGCGGGTCATTTGGCCGAATTCCTGATGCGCAAGGATTTTGCCTGCGACTTGGATACGGTCATGAAGGATCTCCCTGCGGAACTCTACAAGAGCGATCCGGATTACCAGCGTTTTCAGGCCGCTTGCTACTATTTTCAATTGTCCGAGGCGAACGTGGTCGAACAACTCTTCAACATTCTGATGGCTTGCCGCAAGCCCCTTTGCGAAATTGCCGCAGCCCTGAACGAAAAAGCCTACCTCAGCCGCGCCGACATCGAAGAAATCCTGAAGAAAGGGTAGCTTTTCTCATGGCACCCTGGAGGGAGCTTCGCGACCGATAGGGCCCACCGGGTCATCCGCAACCTCTACTGCGGGTGCTCTGGCGCCATATTCGCAATGTTCGGCTTACCCCACCCACCCGCCCAAATGCCCCAAAAATGCAATGTTTTCCCCCAAAGACACCTTTTGACAGCAGAATAATCTATATTTCTCATAGAAAATAGGGTTTTCTCTTATTCTCAGCTAGAAATCTCGACAGTTTCCAGATATAGAGAGTAAGACGAACGCTCACGTCTGCGGTAGATTGGCTCTACCGTATCGTTTAGCTGTAGGCAGATTTGTTTTTGTCTTTTTGGCTTTGCGGCCTTTATGGGGCGTGAGTTGTTTGTGTTTATTTGTATCGGGCAGTCGAGAGCCTCTAGCTGGTAAATGCATTCAACTTCACGCCTTTTTTCTTAAAATCCGTGATTCAATGCCTGAATGGGATTAAACTCGCATCCAGAGTTTAACTCTTGTTCTTGGCTAGAAAACTCGACACTTTCAGATACAAGGAATAAGACGAAACTCGCAACGTCCGTACTGTATATGGGCGTATTGTATCCTGTGCGTATTGTATGCACTGGGTTTTGCGTGTCGTTGATTCTATGAAAATGTCATGATCAAAGCTCCGACGAGAGTGAACTCGTTCACCTCGGAACGGAGTAAAAATGCTGGGCTTACAGAGAGCAAAAAATCAATGGACGCAGAAAAGCATTGATTACGCGGCCAATCAATCGTACCTTGACGATTTGTACTCGGTTTATCCCGTCGTGCATGAAAATGTTCGCAAAATTGACGTGTCCGTCATGCATCGTGTAGAACGATATTTCAACGAACGGGATAATTACAACTTAATCAGTTCGTTGCTGGAGTTACCGCTGTTCCCCGTAAAAGACAGCTACATTCCTTACCTTAGAAAATCAAAGGATGCGATAAGACGAAACCCTAATATCATCAAGCGAATTTGTGGCGACTTGTATGAAATGGGCTATCAGGAACTTTTTAAGCGATGCACTGAACCAAAAGAAGCGAACCGCCAGATGGGTCCTATGTTTAGGAACTGGTTGAAGTCTGGTGCGCTTGGCTTAACGCCTGTTGGTGAAAACACCTTTGAAAGAACAACATGTAATGCAGTCTTAGACGGCTCCGATAATTCAATGATGGAATTTGCTCGCCGAAAATTTGGGTATAAGCGAGAAAAAGGACTTGATTTTATTGCGCGTTATAATGGAACATATGTAATCGGAGAAGCGAAGTTTATATCAGATTTTGGCGGTCATCAAAACGACCAATTCGTTGATGCCATTGAAACCATTAAAGCTCCTTTGACGAGAACCGATGTTGTCAAAGTCGGTATTATTGACGGCGTTCCTTATATACGAAATACGGGGAAACTATTCCTTAATTTGTTGAAGACTGAATACAACATCATGTCGGCTTTGGTTCTTCGTGAATTTTTGGAGTCCTTATGAGAAATATACTTATCAAGGGCGACAATAAAAAAGCCTTACATTACCTTATAGATGAAAAGGACCTTGCTGGCAAGGTTGATCTTGTCTATATTGATCCTCCGTTCGCAACAGGTGGTGAATTCAAGAAAGACTTGACGGGTCGCGTATCCACAATAAGTAATTCGTCTTCTGGGAAAATCGCCTACTCTGATAAATTAAAGGGTAAAGATTTTATACAGTTTCTTCAAGAACGCGTAGAAATAATTTACGATTTACTTTCTGATCGTGGTTCGTTTTATCTGCATATTGACTACAAAATTGGTCATTATGTGAAATGTATGCTTGATGAAGTTTTCGGAATAGAGAATTTCAGAAATGATATTACGAGAATTAAATGTAATCCGAAAAATTTTTCAAGAATCGGCTATGGCAATATTAAGGACATGATTCTCTTCTACACAAAGGGCAAGAAGCCGATTTGGCACGAACCAAGAGAACCCATGTCGGAAGAAGATATTGCTAAGCTCTATGCAAAAGTCGATAAAGAGGGACGTCATTACACAACTGTTCCTATACATGCACCGGGAGAAACGAAGGATGGAAAATCATCCCAAAAATTTAAGGGCTTGTTGCCTCCTCCAGGTAGACATTGGCGTTGTAGTGTAGAGGAATTAGAAGAACTAGATCGACAGGGCCTAATAGAATGGTCTGCAAAAGGCAATCCTCGAAAAATTAATTATGCGGATGAACATTCTACAAAGAAAATGCAGGATATTTGGACATTTAAGGATCCGATAAATCCGCTTTATCCGACAGAAAAGAATCATGAAATGCTTCAAACGATAATTAAGGCGTCTTCTAATGCAGACTCTATTGTTATGGATTGTTTCGCAGGTTCTGGAGGAACTCTTGTTGCTGCTAGTCAATTGGGTCGAAAGTGGATTGGAATTGATCAATCGGAAATGGCCATTGAAACCGTAAGAAAGAATTTATCTGATAATGGTATCTTTGCAAGCGAAGATACTTATGACTATTTTGATCTGTCTCGGTAGACATTTCCATTTCCCTTCTGTGCAGATAATTTTCGTTCAATATTTTTTTTAGAAAAATGTTGCAGCGCTCTTGACAATCCGATTCTAGAAATTTATATTAGTGCACAAGTGTGTAGAAAATAGTTTTCGACGCACGACATAAAACAATCTAAAGCCCTGCCTTTTTAAGCTTGTAGGCGGGGAGGAGTGAAAGATGAATGATACGCTGAATAGCGGATGTGTTGACATTTGGCTGGATGAAATTGTTCCTTGTCTCAAGGATATTCAAACAGGCGAAATCAAAGAAACTGTGGTATTCAAAATTGAAAGTCGCTCGTTTCTAAGAAAATTCAAGGAAAAGGATGGGTGGGGAATCAATTGGATCAATGTCCCCAAAGAAGTAGATGTGTATGCTCTCGCCTTGAAAGAGAATAACGAAATTCAGGGGCTTGTTGGAGTGCGGAATGATGTGGATGCTCACGCTGCCTATTTGCATTGGGCTTGTGCTGCTCCGCATAACAACAAAACACTTACGGAAAGTCCCAAATATAGCGGTGTTGGAGGGCATCTTTTTGCTGTTGCTGTGGATCGTTCTCTTGCGTGGGGGTATGAAGGAACTGTTCATGGATTTGCCCTTAACAAAAAGCTTTTAAATCACTATATTGAAGTTTTGGGAGCGTCTTATTTGGGCGCCTTGCATCCCTATCAATTCTACATTGATGGCGAGGCATCATTAAAACTTTTGGAGGTCTATACTTATGAGTGGAATTAGGAAACCCGCTGTTATTTTGGCGGATTCTATGGAAGAGTATATGGCTCCTCCGAATCCGTATAAAAATCCTCCAAAGAGCAAATTGAATCTCTTGGAGCTTGGACGATATGCAAGGCGTGTCGGGAAAAAAATTGAAGAACTGACCGCCGAAGAGATTCTGCAGTTTAAGATAGGCTAGTCGTTAGGGCGGTTTGGGGTGCTTCGTTGACGGTCTGTATTGCCGCAACAATCATCATTTTTCTAAATTTACCGCCGAAAATTTAGTGCCCGCAGCGCTGTGCTGCGGGGTTTGAGGTAACCCATGTTTCGTGAAGTAAAGAAAGAAGAGACCTTTCCACAAATAGAAGAGCGCGTGCTCGCCCTGTGGGATAAGGATGAATCGTTCAAGAAGTCGCTGGACTCCCGTCCGGAAACTGAACCGTACACTTTCTACGATGGCCCTCCGTTTGCAACGGGCCTTCCGCACTACGGTCACTTGCTTGCCGGTACCATCAAGGATATCGTTCCGCGTTACTGGACCATGAAGGGCAAAAAGGTTCCCCGCGGTTTCGGTTGGGACTGCCACGGCCTTCCGATTGAATCTCTCGTGCAGAACGAACTCGGTCTCGCTGGCGTTGCCGAAATTCAGAAGCTCGGTGTGGACAAGTTCAACGAAACTTGCCGCGGCAAGGTGCTCAAGTACACCAGCGAATGGAAGAAGACCGTGCGCCGCATGGGCCGCTGGGTGGACTTCGACAAGGGCTACAAGACCATGGACAAGAACTTCATGGAATCTGTGTGGTGGGTGTTCAAGCAGTGCTTCGACAAGGGCCTCATCTACCAGGGCTACCGCATCCAGCCGTACAGCCCGGCTCTCGCGACTCCGCTTTCGAACTTCGAAACGAACCAGGGCTATAAGGACCGTCAGGACCCGTCCCTCACGCTGATTTTCCCGATTAACTCGAACGAGCCCAAGTTCAAGGACACGAGCATCCTCGTGTGGACGACGACCCCGTGGACGCTGTACTCCAACTTCTGCATCGTTGTGGGCCCGGACATGGACTACAACCTTGTGGAACAGGATGGCAAGAAGTACTGGATTGCCGCAAGCCGTACCGCCGCTTACTTCAAGAACCCGAACATCGTCGATACCTGCAAGGGGTCTGAACTCGTGGGCAAGGACTACGAGCCGCTCTCCCGCATTTCCGATGCATTCGTGACGCCGGACCAGCTGTCCCGCCACTACAAGATTTACCCCGCCGACTACGTGAGTACCGAAGATGGTACTGGCGCCGTGCATACCGCTCCCTCCTTCGGTGAAGAAGACTTCCAGAAGGGTGCTGAACTCGACCTCGGCCTTTTCGACCCGCTCGATACCGAAGGCAAGTTCACCGACAAGGTCCCGATGTGGAAGGGCCTCGGTGCGAAGGAAGCCGACAAGGAAATTATCCGCTACTTCAAGGAACAGGGCCGCGTGTTCAAGCAGGACGTGATTGTCCATAGCTACCCGCACTGCTGGCGTACCGGCGTTCCTCTGATTTACCGCGCCCTCAAGACGTGGTTCCTCAAGATTGACGCGCCTGTCACGAGCAAGGACGGCGTGACCAAGACCCTGAAGGAATGGATGGTCGAAAACAACCAGACCGTGAACTGGGTGCCGGACCACATCAAGAACGGACGCTTCGGCAAGTGGCTCGAAGGTGCCCGCGACTGGAACCTTTCCCGTAACCGTTTCTGGGGTACGCCGATTCCAGTGTGGCTCTCTGATGACGGCGACATGATTGCTGTTGGCTCCATTGAAGAACTCCAGCAACTCACCGGCGTGAAGCTCGACGACTTGCACAAGCACTTTGTGGACAAGCTCACCATCGAAAAGAACGGCAAGGTTTACCGCCGTACGCCGGAAGTTTTCGACTGCTGGTTTGAATCCGGCTCCATGCCGTATGCCAGCCGCCATTACCCGTTCGAAAACAAGGAACTGGTGGAACGCAGCTTCCCGGCGGACTTCATCGCCGAAGGCCTCGACCAGACCCGCGGTTGGTTCTACACGCTGACGGTGCTTTCTAACGCCTTGTTCCAGAAGCCCGCATTCAAGAACGTGATTGTGAACGGTATTATCTTGGCCGAAGACGGTTCCAAGATGAGTAAGTCCAAGCGCAACTATCCGGACCCGAACGACCTCATCGAACGCACGGGTGCCGACGCCATTCGCTTGTTCATGATCAACTCCGCCGCTTTGAAGGCCGAAGACCTCCGCTTCAGTGAAGAAGGCGTGAAGGGCATCGTCAAACAGGTGATGCTCCCGCTTTGGAACGCTGTGGCATTCTTTGTGTCTAACCACAATGCCGATGCCGCCAAGGGCCAGCTCAACTGGAAGCCGGGGCAAGAAGTCAAGAGCGAGAATGAACTTGACCGCTGGATGCTTGCAACGCTGCAGGATTTGGCCGCCAAGGTTGAAGTGGAAATGAAGGCTTACCGCCTGTACAACGTTGTGCCTGCTGTGATTGCCGCGGTTGATGACCTCACGAACTGGTACGTGCGCCGCAGCCGTCGTCGTTTCTGGAAGTCCGAAAACGATGGCGACAAGAACGCCGCCTACGCCACCATGTACAAGGTCTTGGTTGACTTCTCCAAGATTCTCGCTCCGTTCCTCCCGCTCCTCGCCGAAGAAATCTACCAGATTCTCGTTCGCGAAGTCGATGCTAACGCTCCGGTGAGCGTGCACCTCTGCGAATTCCCGAGTGCTGACAAGTCCCTGATGGACGAAAAGCTCGTGGAACGCATCGCCATGGTGCGTGGTATGGTCGAAATGGGCCGTGTGATCCGTGCAACGAACAACGTAAAGAACCGTATGCCGATTGCCAGCATGACGGTGGTTGCTCACGGCACCGAAGAAAAGAACGTCGCCGAGACTATGAAGGACTTGATCCTCGAAGAACTCAACGTTCGCGAAATGAAGTTCCTCGAAGACGAAACCAAGCTCGTGAAGCTCTCCGCTAAGCCGAACTTCCTTGCTATCAAGGCGAAGGGCCCGGATTACGCGAAGAATATGAAGGTGATTTCCGCCAAGCTCAACAGCCTCACGGTTGATGAAATCAAGGCTCTCCAGGCTGGCGAAACCATCAAGTTCGACTTCGGTGAAGTCGGTGCCGACTGCCTGATGCTCAACCGCATCGTGGCCGACGGCATGGCCGTGGAAGCCAACCAGCACTTCACCGTGGCTCTGGACTTGAAGATCACGGATGAACTCCGCCGCGCCTGCGTGGCCCGCGAACTCGTGAACCGCATCCAGAACCGCCGTAAGGACCAGAACTATGCCATCACCGACAAGATCGAAGTGACGCTGTTCTCTGCAAGCGAAGTCTTCAAGCAGGCTGTCGCGGAGAACGAGGCTTATATTGCCGGCGAGACGCAAGCAGTCGCAATCAAGTGGGCTGCCGCTGCCGATGGCCTCGAAGCCAACGACGCCGACGGTGAAGCGTTCAGCTTCACGACGGTCCGCGCATAAGTTCGCTGAGCTTGCCGAAGTGAACACCGCAAAGTCGGTTCGGCAAGCTCACCGACCTTGAAACCGAAGGTTCGCAAGACAAAAATTTAGACCGTAGCTCACCGCTGCGGTCTTTTCTGTACAAAAATCACTCTAAATCAGAGATTGTTAAGTTCTTTATGCTAGGGGACAGAAACCCTTGTGTTTGGAATTAAAAATTTTGATTTCTCTTCTTTGGTCAATTGCGAAATCTGGACGCATTTCTTTTTCGCATACTCAAACATCGCCCGCATATCAACGAACGCGGGTAATGTATTGACGTCAATGGGCGAATAACTGTCGTTGAGGTATTCTTTATATTTCTTCGTCAGTCCAGTCATAAGTATATACCTCCATAATATTTTTCATCTGTTCACTGAAAATCCCAAAATGGAATTGGTGCAACATGCAAATTGGAACCGCTCCCAATTTTTCAACATAATGACCAAGTAACTTTTCGCTTGCAGCAAACCCAAATACATCGCCGTTGTATCCATAATCTTCCGATTTTTTCCCGGCTATGGCAAATAAATGGCCGCCTACACCAGAATATTTAATGTTTTCGGTTAGCAGTTTGTTGTTTTGTGGGGCGGAGCACATCCACTGGATGTAGATTGCCTTAGCGTCAGAATTGTTTTGAAGAGAAACTAACCCTTGAATATCTACGGTTCCCTTAACAACAAGAGCATAGATTTCAGAGTTTTTTGCCAAAGAGCCCCAATTTACATACCAACCATTTTGCTTGTTGTATTTTGAAAGAAAGGATGACCGACGAATGCGCACGACCTCGGTATCCACAAGCTCACCTGTGGAATTGTCCTTGAGACAAGGGGTAAAATCATCAATATGTACAGAAATAAATCCAGCCATATCACCTCTTGTACAATATAGATTTTTCATTGTGATTTAGCAATCGATTTAATCGGCTTAACCTTATGCATTACAACCTGGAATACCCTTTTTCTTTACAAAATAGCGAAAATTCAACGTTTTCATTGCAAAAAAGAACTTTTTTGTAAACTTTTAGGACTTTTTTCTCGTTTTTATGTTATTTTTAAAGAGTAAAAGAGTTTTTGCTCTTGTTCTCCAAACGGAATCTAGACACTTCCAAATACACGAGGACAAGGCGAACGCTCACGCAGGTATGCCGTTTTCGGCATATCTCGGTTTGTCGTGTCAGCTATTCGGCTGATTTACGGTCGTATCGACCAATGGCAACAGCCCTTTTGGGGCGTGGGTCGTTTGTGTTTATCGTGTAGAGGCAGTCTAGAGCCCCGTTTGGATAAATGCAACGATCTGCGCCTTTTTTGTATTCATACAAAATTTGGCGAAGTTCCTTGTTGAGCAGGGGCGGAACTCCAATGGTGTAAACGATGGAGATGCAATCCTATGGAAAAACAGGAACAGGCTTATGACTATATGTCAGACCACACATTAAAGAACCTTATAAATCTTGACGAAGATGTGGCTTGTGTCTTGGAAACGGACCCTTTATCCAAGGCAACCACCATAATGCTGTCTAAGGGATTCTCGCAGTTGTTGGTATTGAGGCGAATGCCGAAAGACATGGTGTTGAGAGAGCATATTGTTGGGGTGGTTTCCCTGCAATCTATTGTTAGCCGTTTGATGGTTTCTAGCATATCGCTGGAAATGCCCGTGCGCAAATTTGTTGAGCAAGGACAAATGTCCTTATGCACCGAAGATAGTAGCCTGCTATCTGTGTTGGATGACCTGGGAAAAAGTGAGTATATCTTGGTGCTGGATAGTAAAGGAACTTTTGTTAAGCGCTTGATTACGGCCTTTGATATTACCGTCCTGTATAAGCAAAAAGTCATTCCCTATTCACAAATTGAATTCATTGAATGCTTTATTCGAGACAGACTTGTTAAATTCAACATTCTCTCTTCAGATGATGCCTATGGGAATAAATTTGTTTTTAGTGACTTCATCGGCCTTTTTACAAAGAATTGGCAAAAATTGGAGATGGGGTCTCTGGATTACAGTTTGTTCGTTCAGTTGCTTGAAAAAGTACGTGTGGCTCGAAATGCCATGATGCATTTTAGAACGCTGGACATTGCATCACGGAATTCTATTGAAGAAATGATTAGACTTTTAAACATAACTAAGTAAGGAGAAAAGTATGCCTAGAATACAAGAAATTTATTTCAAAGTCATTGGTGATTATATCGTCCGTTCCCACATTATGTCAGAAAATGGCATTTACACCATTGCTGCTGATACAATAAAAGACGGAATCTTATATCAAGTTGGTCGCGAATATGACACGGCTATATCCGCTTTAGAAGAATTAATAAAAATGATTCTGAAAAACTACTCACAGATTAAAGAAATCTACAATCCTGGTGGAATGGATTTTGTTAACGAGAAAGAACAAAAGAATCTTGTATCTCGTATGAATCTTTCATGTCAAATAAAAACCGAATAAAGGAGGTGCTAACATGTATTTCAAATATGTAACAAACTTCATGACTTTTGTTGGTTTGGTGGTGCTCTTTATTGGTTGTAGTGACAATGCAGCAACAACATCTCCGACTCCTGCAACAACAGATGCAACTGTAGAAATATTGACTGATTCCCGAGATGGGCAATCTTACAAGATTGTGTCCATAGGTACACAAGTTTGGATGGCGCAGAATTTAAACTACCAGGATGGAAGGGGTACTTGCTATAACGAAAGTGCTTCTAATTGCGATAAGTATGGCAGACTCTATTCATGGTTTAGTGCGATAGAAGTTTGTCCAGATGGATGGCATTTGCCGAGTCTTGATGAATGGAATGTGTTGTTTGTTGCCGTAGGCGGAAAAAACATAGCAGGGAAAATACTCAAATCTCAGAGTGGATGGGGACCAGCAGGCGGGGGCCTTGATTCCTATGGTTTTTCGGCACTTCCGGCTGGTTATCGTTCCGGCGTAGGAAAAGAAGATTACTTTGGCATTGAAGGGTTTGCGTCTTTTTGGAGTTCAACGCCCTATGGTTTTGATATGGCATACGGGGTATGCCTTGACTTTGGCCATGATGCTGCGGATATGGGAGAAGAATATCCCTGCTTCTATCGTCGCGGTGGAGATTCTCGAACATCAGATTACTCTGTCCGTTGCATTAAGGATTAGAAAGCAGAAAGACTAGAAATAAGGAGACTTTTCTATGCATATCAAAATTCTAGCCGTTTTTATCGGAGTTGTATGCTTATTTGCGGCCATCACTGGTTGTAGTGACAATGCCGCTACCACAACTCCGACTCCTGCTCAGCCACAGCAAAGTACCGCGTTCAATAGCTACGAGGAACTTACCGCAAATGCTGTATGTAACGAGAGCGTGAATGGCTCTGTTGCTTATACGGCATTGGAAAATGCAAATTTCATTTGCACTGTGGATGCTGCAACAGGTGCTTGGACTTGGGTTTTAGTCCAGGAAGATAATCCTCAAACAGAACAGCCTGTTCAGTCGGGAGAAAACAATACCCAAAATTGTCCTAATGGTATACTTGCCGATGGCACATGCAATAATGGATTGCCGTCCAATTGGAATGAGTATGCCAATGGGACGGCAAAGGAAGTTGAGGAAGGTCCTGGATATGTGACGGACTTGCGCTGGGGGCGCAATAAAACATATCGGACGGTGACAATTGGAAGTCAGGTCTGGATGGCGGAGGATATTGATGTGAGTGGAAATTGTGGTAATAGCGGCTATTGGAGTTATTTAGGAGGATATTGTGAACCAGAAGATGGTGTTTGTGAGGGGGCTTGGGGATCTATTTCTGATATTAACACCGGTTTTTATTCTTGTTCCAGCAATACCATAAATTGTAAACAAGCCTTTTCTCAATCTATCCAAGGAGCTTGCCCTGTAGGCTGGCATATTCCTAAAGAAAGTGAATGGTTGGTTTTGGCGCAGTCTTTGAGTGACTCGTCCCTTAATGATGGTTATCTCTATTATTTTAATAAAAATAAACTTGCTCAGGCAGGTTTCCCAATGAATTTTTGTGGAGATGGTGGGAGTAGATCCACATATTTCTGGACGTCATCCCTAGCTTCAAAATTTTCTGAAGATGACTATTTTTTGTATAACTCTGATGGTAGTGTTTTTAACATGCGTATGCGGATAGTCAGTTTTTCTGAAGCGCTGGGATTAACAATGACTCGTACGACTATTGAAAATGTTGTTTCCTCTAGTGCAGATGTTTCTTCTCAATTTCATGGCGAATACAAAGCTAGGCTTCGTTGTGTCAAGAATTAGAGTATGTTTTTATAACTTGCCAATATCGTTATCGAATTAAATTGTAGTTGACATTTTCTAGGGGAGACTATTTGCATTAGGGATTCCTCATAGAGGATAAGAACACTAAGGGAGTAAACTCCCAAGTGTTCTATAAGTGCCCCCTTGGGGCCGAGACTGTGGTCTCGGTTTTATGAGGTTGGGCGGGAACGAAGTGAACCGGGCAACCCATAAAATATAGCCCGACCCACGAAGTGGACGGACAGCACTTAACAACTTGTTGTTTAGTGCGCATGGCCACCAAGGTGGGGAACGCCCTAAAAAAGAAGAACTCAACGTTCGCGAAATGATGTTCCTCGAAGACGACAAATGCGTAAGGCGAGAGTCGCGACCGTGCTTGCACGGGCATGACCGAGCCTAGCATTTGGCACGAAGTGCAAACCAAGCTCGTGAAGCTCTCCGCCAAGCCGAACTTCCTCGCCATCAAGGCGAAGGGCCCGGATTACGCGAAGAACATGAAGGTGATTTCTGCCAAACTGAATTCGCTGAGCGTTGACGAAATCAAGGCTCTGCAGAATGGCGACAACCACGCAAGGCGAGAGTCGCGAGAAGACTTGTCTTCTCATGACCGAGCCGAAGAGGTTGGGCGCGAAGCGCAAACCATCAAGTTCGACTTCGGTGAAGTCGGTGCCGACTGCCTGATGCTCAACCGCATCGTGGCCGACGGCATGGCCGTGGAAGCCAACCAGCACTTCACTGTGGCTCTGGATTTGAAGATTACGGACGAACTTCGCCGCGCTTGCGTGGCTCGCGAACTCGTGAACCGCATCCAGAACCGCCGTAAGGACCAGAACTACGCCATCACCGACAAGATCGAAGTGACTCTGTTCTCTGCAAGCGACGTATTCAAGCAAGCTGTCGCGGAGAACGAGGCTTACATTGCTGGCGAGACTCAGGCTGTGAAGATTGCTTGGGCTGCCGCTGCCGATGGCCTCGAAGCCAACGACGCTGATGGGGAAGCGTTCTCGTTTACGACAGTAAAAGCCTAAATACTCTCAAAAAGATTCTAAAAACGCTCTTTCCTTGCGAAAGGGCGTTTTTCTTATTTTGTCTTTTGTTTGAAAAAGTGTATATTTATAGATGAGGTATGAATATGCAAACCGCAACAATTGAAATAACGACTGCGATGGAACCTTATGTAAATAAGCGTGACATGTGGCTGAAGCAACGTGCGATGCTCCTGTACCCCTATATCCAGAACGGGACGATTTCGCATGGCCGTGCTGCCGAGATTCTTGAAATGGACAAGTGGTCTCTTATCCAGTTGTATGGTTCTATGGGCATTCCGTATATTGACATGGACGAAGCGGAACTTGAACGCGATATTGCAAACGCTTTAGCTGCTTGCGGAGAGTCTAAGTGATAGTTGTCGTTGGTCCACGATAATAAATGAAGTTTGTTAGGAACCTGATTTTTGTTTTAGCTTTGCTTTTGCCGGGTATTTCGATGGCAGAGGAATCGGCATGTCAAAAATCAGATAATTACTACTGCATTTTAGATGGCTTTTCACCGACGCTTTGGGGATGGTCTATGGGCGGCGGACCATATATAGCTTCTGGCGGGATTGACTTTATAGTTGGCGCATCCGCTATTTTGTACGAAACTGCTAGACCAGATTCTTTGATAGGATTTTGGGAACCAACCAATGAGCTCATGTGGACCAATCGAATTCGATTGATTTATGATTTTGATAATGATCAAGTGGGATTCTATTTTCAGCCCAATTTGCGTTATATGTTTGAAAACATGATATTCACGGTTACCTCTGGTCCAGAAATTGGATGGGCATACAAAACTGGATTTGACTACGGATGGTCTGTCCGTATAGGAGGACTTGCGGGATTAGGCTTTGGTTCTCACGAATTTGGTTGTTTAATCAATTCCAAAAAAGTGTATTATACATTTTCCCTTGATATTACATTGGGCTTCTGGGCAGCGATGTCTATTTAGGATTACTCCGCGAATCCCGGAGGGGGCAGGTGTATGCCTGCCATTAGGAGTTTTTTTATCGCAGAATGTAGAACCCGGGGCTTGTGCGGGTGTGCGTGACGTTTCGGCCCTTGGTGTCGAAGCGGCTCGTGTTTCCGTATTGGGGCGCGGGTCGAATCGTGGCTTTGGGCTTGATGGCGTCAACGACGGTCGGGCTGTTGGAAGTGAGTAGCACTGCGGTGATTGACTTTGCGGGGAGCGTCATCCTGAAACTGTTAATGCTGTAGCTCGTCGCAGTGGTTGTTCCGCCCTGCGCATTTGCCTCAACTGCATTTTCTTTCAAGGCGTTGCTTGAGTGCGAAACGAATGTTTCGCCTTGGAGATTTTGCAAGGTGAGTGTTTTGACCTTTCCGTCGGAGGCGAAGTTTGCGAGACTGAGGTTCACGTCTTGGGCATCTTTTTCGGCGCGGTTCACGAAGATGACCGTGAGCGAGTCGCCCTTGTTGCTGATGGAACTGTAGGCGGACACCAGCGAGTCGTTGCTGGAGGTGGACTGCACGCGGTTCGGGTGGCCGTAGCGGCTGAACAGGTGCACCGTTTCGTACATGCCGTCGCCCCATGTCCACGGGGTGAAAATCTCGACACCGTTGTCCTGCATGGTTCCGAGGAAAGACGCGTAAGTGAGCGCCGTGACCATCGGGTCGTCTTCGTCAATCAGGCTTGTTTCGGTGATGCCGAGCGAGATCCCGTGACCTTTGCCGAAATATTTTTCGAGCCAGTTGTTGATGCGTACGAAGATGTAGGACTTGTAGCCCTTCTCCTTGTCACTCCAGTCGCATTTGCCTGTGGCACAGCGCACACCGTTACCGCCCTTGTAGTAGTAGGTGGTGTCGAACAGAACGCGGTGCCAATTGACGCGGCTTTCGTAGTCTTTTTCGGTGGGGTACCAGTGGATGTCGAACACGTCGAGGAGCCGCACGCCGCTCGCCTTTTCAGCTTCGGCGATTTTCTTGGTGAAAAATTCCAACCAGCAGTATTCCTGGCCGTCGATCTTGGGCCTGCTTTCGTCGTTATAGGCATTGATGTGGCACCATTGCCATTCGTTTGCGACCACTGGGCCGGTGAGCTTGATGTCCTTCCACTGCGCGCGGGCCTTCTTGGCGACATCGATGTAGCGTTCAACGAGAAAGTCTCCCGTGACGGGCAGGTCCAAGTCGTTGTGCGTGCCGCGCCAGATTTCCATTTCGTTGTCCATGCTCCAGTACTTGAAACGGCTCATGTCATACTGGAGTTCGTCTTTCCAGTGCGGGATAATCGCGACGGTCGAGTCGGCGGGCCATTCCATGTTGTATAGCGAGGCGTCGCCCGCCTTGATGAGTGTTTCGCCATCGTCGGAAACTTCGCCGCCGCCTGCAAGGTCGAACGCTCGTGACGGATAAGAGCCGTGTTCCTGTTTCCAGTTCCAGTCGGGAAAATTATACTCGGTGCTGCTTGCCGCATAGCCCGTGAGCTGGAAAGCGTACATCGCGTCGACACCCGGCATCTTGTCGAGCACCTTTTTCGCGGTGATATCCCAGTCGTGCGCATACACGTTGTTGAACCAGTCCGGGTGAACCGTCATTTTGTGGCTCCAGTTGTAACGCGTAGAATTGTTGCCGTTGTTCGCGCGCATCATGTGGATGCCCGCGTCAAGCATCTGGGCGATAAAAGCCTCTTCGTCTGCGTCGCTTGCGGCGTCCGTATCGCTGATTTTGTCGATGTTTCGCCCGTAAATGTATGGCGAAATCTTCTTGATGCCTTTTTGTGCGTCGACGGTGATGTCGATAGCGGCGAAGGACAATGTTGCAGCACTTGCGATGAGCACGGTGGCGAGACTTGCCTTCGTGGAGAACGCGGTCAGAATACTTTTCATAAAACACCCTTTTAAAAACAACCTGTCTTTAAAATAATCTCTTTTTTGAAAAAAAGGTTACTTTCTTAAAAACGAATGTATATTTAATGTTGTATGAAATATTTATGCGTCCTTTTGCTAAGTTCGTTTCTTTTCGTAGGCTGTGGCTATACCCGCCATTATGCCCATGTTGAAAAATTTGAAATGGAAACGTTCGCCGCTCCCGAAATCCGCGGTGCGGGCGGTTATAAAGAACCCAACACCGCTAACGTTCGCATGTCTGCAAACGTGCACGTGGGCTCGCAAGACAAGGAACAGCTTCGCGGCCTCAGGAACAAAATGGACGGCTGTAATGATATTACCCAGTGCAAGGCCTATAAATCCGAAGAAGTTAATGAGACGGTAGATGGTACCTACAAAATGAAGTACCCGTACGTAGAAGCCTCTTTAGATTACATCAGCAAAAAAGAGCTCTTCCTTTGGGGTATTAGTTTCGCGCTCGATAAAGGCGTGTACGGCAGTTTTCTTTTAGGCGTAAACACTAAGTATTTCGAAGTGGGTGGCTCGCTAGGTATGTGGATGCACTTCCGCGATTTCGATTATTCGGGAACAACATACAGTTGCGACCCCTTCTATGGCGCAGGTGGTTCTTTTGACAAATCCTCCTTTGAACGCGGCAATGGCGTGGGCGTGGTCGTTACCTATGGCGGGTACGCCAGCGCCTATTATGGCCCCCTCTCATTGAACTTCTCGGTAAATATTTATCGACCTGACCCCGAATATCCTGCAGACGATGACGGCAGTGCCTCCAAATTGGGACGCACAATATCTGAATTCGACTTCCCGCTCGTCGTGACGGAATACATTACTGCTGGCTACCGCATAAACGAAAATTGGGAAGTCCGCTTGGGCGCCTCTAATATCGTTGGCGAGTTCCCCGGCTGGCACTGGGGTGCAACGGGCGGCATCAGCTATTACACCAAGTAATCTTACAAAAAACTTGCGGTTTTTAGGGGTGTGCGGAAAAACACCCTTTTTGCTATAAAATTTACAAAAAATGGGCGATTTTGACGTTCTTTCGCCATTTTTGTGTTTTTTTTGAACGTTTTGTAAAAAAATAAGTTATTTTAGAATAAGCCTGTCGGAAACGCCCGAAGTCGGACGCCCACAGTACTTTGTTCTATTTTTATGGAAAGTTGTGTAAGGTAGGTATATGGTGTTTGCAAAGCGAACAGCTTGTTATGCTAAGGCGGGTTACACCCTAGTCGAAGTCCTGGTGGTTGTCTCTATCATGGGCATTCTCTCGGCAATGGGTGTGGCCGGCCTGCAGCGTGCTGTCGCAAATGCCAGAGTGAAAGATGCTGCTGTTAACACCGCTGCCTTTGTAGAAAGGGTGGCGAATTTGGCTAACCAGCGTAATGAGGTGCTGTGTTTGAGAGTGGATCCTCATAGTGATCAAACCTTGCTTGTGGTAAGGGATGATGGAACCAAAGATTGTACCTCTCCGCATGATGGCGTAATCGCTGAATTTTCAATTGATGAACCTTGTAAGTTTGTGTCTCTGGCAACTTGTCGTGGCGTAGAAACGGACTGGTTTAGCAAAGCGTATAGTGCAAATACCGCTTTTAAACCCCGTTTAGGACTGTCTGCTGCACCTCCGCACGGGGGAATTTGCATTCAGTATGGTTCCGATGCTGTGTATGGGGCTGTCGTCAAAGAACAGAATCTCAACAAAGTAAAGCCGATGTGGAAAGTGGGTGATCTCCCTGCGGCTGGTGCTGGTTGGGGTTCTTGGATGGATTTGTAGGTGTAGGTGGTGCGTATGGGAAAGTTCTTTAAAAACAAGCAAGGCTTCGGCATTGTTGAAGCGCTGATCGCAGCCGCTGTACTTGGCATTCTGTACGTGGCTATTCTCAACCTGCAAGGCGGAAATCGCGATGCCCTGTTGCGCATTCGTGGCCGTGATGGTGCAACGGAAGTCGCTCAAAACATTATTGATTCCCTCGGCTCCCTTGGTCTTGCAAGCCTTTCTGACGACAAGCTTAAAAATGCGGCCGGCGATGTAGAGTACACGAAGGCTCTGCCTCCCATTACCCGTACTTGGGATGGTCAGCCGGGAGTACTTCCCAATAAGATGACGGTTGTCTATAATGCAGAGGTGACGGTCTCTCCGGATGCCGATTACATGGCGAAAACGTCGTCGTTGCTTTTGAACACGGATAGTGCTTCGCATGTGTATGCCAAGCGTCTTGATGTCAAGGTGAGTTGGCATTTTAAAAATTCTGTCCAGTCAATTACAGTTTCGGGGGTTATCCGATGAAGTTCTCTAAGTCCGGTTTTACCCTCATGGAACTCCTTGTCTACATGGCTATTGTAGGCATTATTGTCGTAATTGCTGGTGAAGCTTTCAGTAATTCCACCAAGTTCCGTGTTCGTACCGACAATATGATTCGTGCTACGCAAGAAGCCGAAAACGTGGCGATGCTCTTCAAGGAAGATGCGGCCCAATTAGGCGCCAAAAGTTCGAGAGAATCGGGAGATGCTACTTCAGGTGCTGAATATGGCGTCCAGTTCAGTGCGGTAAATCCTAATGTCTATATGGATCCGAACAATCTTGATGCAGACCAGAAAGACTCTTCTTCTTTTACGATTACTTCAACAGATGGTATGAGCGACGTTACATTTAGGCGTTTGCGCTATGACGAAAATGGGTACTATGAGGCTGTTGAAGAAGTGAGATGGTTTGTCGAAAACAATGTCTTGAAGCGTTCCTGTAAATTGCTCGCGAAAAAAACGGGATTGGTGGTCGCAAACGACGATCCTTGCTCTGATGTGGGAGCGACTGAAAAGACTCCCGTTGAAATGGCAACGAGTGTGGATTCTTTCTATGTTATCCCGGCAACTCCGGGTGTGACAGACGAAACGACTCAACAGATTTTCCCTCCTAACAATGCGACTGAGTTCAGGTTGATTCCGCGAACCGGGGAAATGCAGTATGCCTCCTTTAAAACGGCCAGCCCCACGGGTACTTTGTATGGTGGTGGAACAAGTGTGGTTGTCTCCGAATTTGCGTCTAATTTTAATGTCGCAACAGAAGATGTCTTCGATTCTCCGAACCAGAAGATGAATCAAGCATTTGCTATAAAAAATGAAACTGTTCCCGGTGCGGGAGTTCCGGTATGGTCAAATTCCTGCTCTTCTTATGGAAACTTGACGTTAGAAGCGAATCAGGAGTACGAAATTTCCTTTAAAGTCCCGTATCCGGGAGAAGGGGATAAAAGCCTTGTGTTTGTCCCTGGCAAAGACCATATGTCTGTTGGATTTAGAAAAATTGGAACGGGGGATTTCCCCAGACAGAACGGGAAAAAGTTGATTGATGATTTCCTCTTCTTCCCGCCGCTGGATACTAGAGGAAATGGTTTCCGTACAATGCGCTTCTCCGTTCCGCAACAGATTACGGATGTCTGCCTTGCGTTCACATTTGCTCTTTATTCTCCGTTGGTTTCTGAAGGTCGAATTAGTATTCAGGACTTGAGAGTGAAAAAAGTGGCGACTGCGACTTACACCTTTGATGACCCGCCGTTTGATGCAGAGGCCAATAAGAAGCTGAAGAAGAATATTAAGGCTTTGCAATTGCTTTTGAAGGTCAGCCGTGGTAAAAAGAATGGCGGCCCTGGCGAAACAGGTAGAGTTTTGATTGCTGTTCCTATTCCTAGTAATGGACCTAGGGATTAAGGGAGGGATTTCCTATGCAGACGAATTTCAAATTGAATAAGGCCGGCGTATCCTTAATCGCCGTGCTTTTGTTTATGCTGATTGCGACCATTGCGGCCACGGCCACATGGAAATGGATCACGAGTGAAGGCTTCTCCAGCACAAGCCGTATGCTTAAGCGTGAAGCGTATCAGAGCTCTATGGCGGGTATTGAAAATGCTCGCTCGTGGATGACGTTCCATGCAAATGACGTGGGTGCTCTTGTTAAGCAGTATATTGAGGGCGGCAATGTACCTGTGAATCTAGATGCACAATTGCGTCCGCTGCAGCGCGCCGGCCAGAATTATCATGTGTGGTTGACGGGTGTAAATACCGAAAATAAAACGTACAAGTTGAAAATTCTCTCTTCGGGTGAAGCTCGCGGAGGTTCAAAACATAGCGAGGTGGCCATCTTTAATGTGGATGGTTTGTATCAGGTTTCGCTGCCGGTTCAGCATGTTGCAAAGAAAACTAGTTTTGATTACGCCTATTTCGGTGGTACTTATAATGGTGCCGGTGATTTGACGTTGACCTCTGCCGTGGTGAATGGTGACTGGCACGGAAACCCGCAGTCAATTACAAAGAATTTTATTGTGACGGGTAATGCGATGTTGAGCGGTAATACGGTCAATATCGGACAGCTTGCGTGCGTTGGCGGCAGCATGAAACCGGAAAACAATGGTTTGCAAGGGCATAATCTTTTTGTCAATGGCGATTTTACAGGAAATATCCAGCTGACGGGTGATGCTTATTTCAACAAGGATGTTTCGCCGAGTTCTGCAGGTGAATTTTCGATTGCCGGCAATACGACTTTGAATGGTGTCCTGACGACGGTTCAGTCTGAAAAGAATCTGACCTTATCCGGAAACCTTTGTATGGATGAAAATGCCAAGATCGTGTCGCATGGCACCAACTATACTTTCAAGGTCGTGAAAAACGTGTGGATGCCGGGCGCACAGAATTTGTGGTATGGCTCGGTCAAGTATACCGGATGTACTTGTAAAAAAACGTGGTGCTCCTATATGGGCCATTGTACTCCCTCTATGACAGTTCCTTGTACAAAGAGCGAAGAGAAAGATGAAATGATGGGCTTTTGGGGAGGTGGTAAGGCTACCTACACGTTAATCGGTTGTTCGGATACATCCTATGTGTATGGTGGTGATAATTATGACTCTTATGGAAAGATTATTCTTGGGGATACGAAAGAATCAAAGGTCTTTATGAAATCTGCTTTTTCGTGGGAACAGTATGATGCGCATCGTACTGCTACAAAGGCTGTTGAAGAAAAAGACAAGATTGCTCGTTGCAATTATGAACCTGGCGTGGTGAGCCCTGTTGGCCATGGATATTGCCATACGGGTCCTGAAGAGAAATGGAATGGAGATGAATATTATCCTTATCCGCTGCGAGAACAAAAGGATAGCTTGTATTGTTCTTTCTACTATGGAGGAACGGGAAATGAAGTTGAATTTAAGGATTATGTAGATACTTATTGGCTTGAGTGTAACAAGTGGAGGGGCCATGGCGCGGCTAAATTCTGTGAAGACTTTACAGAAGGCGTGGGCTATGGAGCGTATTTTGTGGGAGGAGTCAAGTATTGGGATGGTTACGACCCCGAAGCGTTTCACCCGCATCATCGCTTGAACCACAATGGAACGACTGCGACAGGTTCTCCGTATTGTACGGATAGCCAAGATAAGCATGGCCGTAACAAATATAGGGTTTCTTGTAATGTGACTCCGTGGTTTAAGTCTTTGAGCACATCGGTGTCTCGCAATGTGAGCGGAACTCCTGATTTTGATTGTGCTGATGATATTCAGTCGCAGTGTGATGATATTTGGGAGAAAAAGCCGGGTTGTGATGGCTCTGCGTATAAGGTTGACGACATTCTCGTTACCGCAAAGGCGAAGTTTGAGCCGTATGCAGAAAAGGGTTGTGCCAAAGATATTAAGACGTATGATAAGGACTTGGTGACAAAGTTGAACGAATGCTATCAGTCTACGTCAACTAATGAGACTAAGGCTGAAACGGATCTTTATAATGGATACTTAGTGGTTAAGGTGTCTGGTGGTACGAATAGCACGAATCCGACGGGAACGCTGAAGGGTAAGTTCATTATTATCGCCCAGGATGCTCTTTACACAAAATTGCCTCCGACAGACCAGTCGGATCCCAGTAAAAAGACGTATGTGTTCCTTTATCTAGAAAAGGGAGCTAATACGTTAAATGATGTAACCGTTGAAAATTACTTCATTTATACCGAAGGCGACATCTCGAACGGCAACCAGTTTAATTTGACCGGTTCTATTTATGCTACGGCGGAATCTTGTGCGGGTATCGGAAAACTTCAATCGTCGTCCGTTACCTATAACGCTGACCTGGTGTCTGAACTAACCAATTCTGGTGTTATTTGTGATAATGACGGCGGTGATTGCGGTGGCAAAATGAGTGAACTACCGGAATCTAGTAGTAGCTCTGGTGAAGGAACCGGTAGCGAAGAAACAACGACAACCGTCGCGGGTCTTGATGAATATTACGTATCGATGGCTCCGCAGTTGACCATTTCTCTTGAATCGCAGTATAAGAACAAGGAGCCGGAACCGGCAGCTGCTGCTCAAAGCGTGCTGACGCCGTCCTTTATTATTTTGCCGAGAATTATTTATATGCCGTCCGATCCGTATGGCGAATTGAGCGATTACTATAGTGTGCTCCCGCTGAATGGTTCAACTCTTAAGCGTGCTGATGTCGCGGTGACCTCTTGTACAGGAACTGCAGGCTCCTTGCCTACGGCAGGAAAATTGTACAATGGTACAACCCTGGCTAGGGGTATTTATAAGTGCGAAGCCAGTGCCGCCAGCTATGACAAGGTCCCGTTCTGGGTTGTGGTGGGCAACCAAGCCCGTGGATCGTCTCCGGTGGTCTTTGAAAGAAGCTGGTATGAAATTGCTGCAAACGACAATACGGTTGGCGTTGGTGTCAATGTTATCATTCCGCCACATAGTAATCCCTATACGCTAAAAGTTTCGTGTCCTGATAATCCGGATGGGGATCAATGGAAATATTCCTTGACAACCATGGTGACAAGCGCAAGAGATGAAGCTAGTGGTGTTTGCACATTTAATATTTCTGCCAATAGTGATGCAGGCGTAGTGCTAGAATTGTTCCGCGTTTATACGACGAATGCGACTTCAGGCTCTGTGGACTTTAGCTTGATTCAGGATCCGGAGTATCAAATTGGTAACCCGGCGAATACGCAAGTCAAGGTTGCCTCCAGTGCGATTTTGAAACGAAAAGAAGTGAGCCATGCTGATATTACGGCCTATTGTAACAGCAACCCGGGTGATTGCCCGCCGGAAGACCAGCGCAGTAGTGAAGATTGGCCGAATTGTACGACGACTGATACCTGGGTGGAACCTTCTGGTGCAAGCTTTAGTGTGTCTGAGAAAAATGAAGAATGGAAAATCGTTGTGGGCGGTTCGGGCTCCTTGAAATTGACGCCAAGGAATGCGGGGGACTGTGTCGCGATTATTCCGGATGAAAGCATTGATCTTGGAACATTTAATGCGAATTCTACCAAGGAATTGCCGGCTAGTCTAAAGGCGAGAAAACGTACCCTTACGATTGAGTTTGTTGGCGAAATGGATGGCGACAAACCGGTTGTTAGCATTAATGTTGGTGACCAAGTTCAGCCGCCTTGTGTATATAGTACGACAAACCATTCGTGTCAAGTGACTGTTTTCAATAATGAACTTGTTTCGTTGTATATTGATAAGGAAAAATATACGGATAACAAGGATTTTAGCTTCTGGAAGTGCTCTGGACCGAGTTGCCCTGATCAGACAGGGACGATTACCAGTGTTACCTATCCTTCTTTTAAGGTTCAGGATGACAATACGACGATCTACGCTCATTTCAAAGAAAATGATAAGCATTGTTTCTTTGATGAGTTTAAGTCGGGAAGTGTTGCATGTAGTTCGCTGAACCCGAAATACTGCATTGATCAATGCGGTAGCGCAGATGGCAATGTGTGTACTGGCGTGGTAGATGCAAAGGGGGAGTATAAGAATGCAAAATGGCATTTGATTTCGGGTAAGTTGAGCGACATCGATGTTACATCGACTAGAATTGCTATAAAGCGTTATACCACTAAAAATTTGGTCAACCCTGTGGTTGTCATGAGTACGGTAAATGCAGGTGTGTATGGAACAATGAAAGCGTTGTTCCAGTTGCCCAAAGAAACGAGTAGTTTCAAACGCAATTCCATGAATATCGCAAAGTCCGGCTTTATGCTGCATTCAAATGCGACGGGGTCGGAGTATTTGATGCTAAACCTCTTTGCCAATCAGTCTGGTTATCTGGAAGCTCAACTTTGTACGAGCTCGGGTAATTGCCTAAATGCCCTGCTTGAAAAAAATAATTACCCTGCGTCGGTATCTGTTTCTAATATGATTATGATGGCGGCGACGCTGACGACGGATAGTAAGTTGAATGTGAGCGCGTTTACGGGTGATTATTACGGAACGAATCCGACGGAATACCAGTGCTCGTTTGACTTGACGACACTTGGATCGATGTATAACGATGTTACGCATGAATATGTAGGCTTTAGCTTAGCTGACCCCAATTTCAAACTTTATGGAATCGGTTGGAAGAGCGACACCTATTCATCGGAATGTCATGAGCAATTCCCGACGGTAAAATGCTCTTTTGCTGCGGTTGCGAATCAAGGTGTGATTCCTACGGCAACGGATACAGACCCGCATAATATAACACCATGGGTGGGCCATTCCGGATGGTTTGATTCGCGTAGCTATGATTGCGAAACCAAGTTCTACTACTACAATGGTAGTGATGCTTGCGGAGGTTCTTCTGGAAATACTCCAGCGGAATGTTCAAGTGGTTATTATTCGTTTGATGCAGATGGTGCCGGACAACATGGTTATGGAGAAGATATAAAAACGGCGAAGGCGTGGATTAATTGTACTTCATCGGATGTTGAGACTAGTGCGTGGGCAACGGAAACCGCCGCTGAACGTGCTCATTGCGGTCCGTTCTGGACGGGAACAATTCATGAATGTTCTAAACATGTTGTTTTTGATAATGTTACGAATCTAGGTGTTGAAGCGCAAGAAGAAGAGGTGCCCTCGTTGTTTAAGAGTACTACCGAGCCGCCTGCTAATTTGCGTGCGACAATCTTGTCAATTACCTTGCAGAATGAATCCAACGTTGAAATAGAAATTTGGTTGGAAAGTCAGGAAGATGATGAGTCTCCGATATATACGAGTAAGTCAGTCGTATTGACGGGAACTCATGGCACATTTGATGTGGATGCCGAAATGCTTGGCGGTGCGGATGGCTTTGATCCTGAGCATGTTGTGCGTATTGGATTCAAGAACCACGGAAGCGATGATGTGACCATAACGAGTGCCGTTGCTTCCTGTAAAAAAGCGGTTGATATTAATAGCTGTTCTGCAACGTACAATGATGCTCTGGATCAATGGGAAGTTCTAGTTGACGTTGCCAATAAGGACAATGTTGCCTCGTATACCATTGACGCTAAGGTGGATGGCCTTAATGAATTCACTATTGCCGGAGTGACGCCGGTTTGGACTGATGGAAAGGCTAAGTTTGTAAAGGCTGATAATCCTTACTTGAATAACCAAGGCAAATCTTATCAGTTTACGGCAACTATTTTGAATTCGACAGGTACAACGGCATCGAAGGAATGTTCTGTATCTCCGGAAACAATTGGTGCCATGTCGGCTTCTTGTTCAATAGTTGGTGGGGTAACGTCTGTAGTGCAGGGGGCAGGTTTGCCTACATTCCAGGTGCAATTTGCAAATTGTCCCGATGCGGGATGTTCGTATGAATTGTATCTAGAAAGTTATCCTGTGCTTACCGGTACAGCGACACAGGCTGATAGAACTGTTACGGTGACGCCGAATGGAAATACGAATACAACGTCATCTGGTGAAGGCTCTACATCGGAAGTTGGTACTGTGTCAAGTTATCTTTCTGAAGGAACGTATCATTACTATGCGAAAAACCCGTCTAATTCGCAATTCCCGTTCAAGGAATGCGGTGTTTCTTTTGAAATTACGAAAGCCGCTGGCCCTGATGTTGGTTTGCAAACGGCTTGTAGTTTTAAGAATACAGCTGCTATTAAACCGGGTGCCAACGTGAATTTCGTTGCGACCAATGGCTCGAATGTGGCCGGTAAAGATTACAAATTGGTTTATATGTCCGGTACAGAAGAAATAGAAGTGAAAACGGGAAATATGGGAACGAATACTCAAGTTTCGTTCGATATAAATGGTACGGCAACAAGCAAGAGTCGTTCGTTTACATTGAAAATAAAAGATACGGATGGAACCTATAAAAATTCTTGCGTAGCGGATTTGAGCGTGTTGAACATTGGCTTGGAATGCTCAAACAATGGTCAATTCCATGTTGAGGTTGCTAACCCGTGTCAAAATAATGCTTGCCCATATCAGGTGAAGAAGACTTATAAAAACACGACGTCTAATCTTGCAAATGCTTCAGGGACAAACTTATCAAACCAAACATACAACTTTAATTTGGATGGCTATGGTACATATGTCCTCTGGATTAATGGTGAGGAAACGAGTTGCTCTGTATCTTTATCAAAAAATAAGCCTGGATTTGCTTGTCCTACGGCTCCTGGTGTTACGATTGGAAGCAATGTGACATTTACTTTGGGAAGTGTTTCTGGTTGCGATGAAGAAGTAACGGATTGTAGTTACGTTATTGAAGGAACTTCAGTGTCGGGTAATGGCTATAAATCGGGTGCACTACCTTCGTTTAAGGATAATTCTGTAACAGATGCTGGATTTAAGAGCTATAATGTCTCCTTGACAAATGAGTCCGGTACAACAACGCACGCCTGCTCTGTGGATTATAATAAGGGAAATGCAGGAGGTGGTGTTGCAACATGTACTGTAAACAAGACGAATGTTAGGGCGGGTGAACAGAATCTTGTGTTTTCTGTTTCTGGTATGAACCCTGCCCCCACCACGGAAACGCAAATTCCTTTAAAATGTGGAGGAGAAACGTTGGCTACTCCAACTTGTAGACCTGGTGGCAATTGTGATAATGTGAATTTTACAGCTCCGTCTGTTCCGGGAACGTATATATGTTCGTTTGAGTTGAATGGATTCAATCCCTGCGCAATTTTGCCAACGTTCAATGTAGTACCTCCTGTAAGTTGTAGTGTGTCTCCAGACGAAAGTGTTCCTGTAGGGACGCAAATCACATTCTCGGGAGGCGCAAATACTGATTATGGTGCGCAAGCTGGAAGTTGTGGATTTAAGATAAATGGAAATTGGTTGAATAATAACCAAAACCAGAATTTTACAACTAGTACTATGAATTATACGGTTCAGTCAAATACAACATTTAGTATTGTATGTACTCAAGGACAGGCTCCGGAAAGTGCTCGTGTTTGCACTAAAACGGTGACTGTGTACTAGTCCTAAAACTATGGTAATCAAAAAAAACGCCCTGCGTAAGCAGGGCAAATTTTCAAACTTTTTGCCGTCAATGTTACTCTACAATCTCCCAGTGGCCGCCGCGATTTCCACCAACTCGGCGAATCCGACCTAGCCTCCGTAGTTTTCTTCGTAGTTTTTCAGCTTTATTCCGTGCGAATAATTTTTTTACTTACAGCAAGAAAATGCGTGTTTCTTGCAAACAGTTGTTTGCAACATGAATGAGAGAAGGTTGTTTGTCTTGCATTTTAGAATACATTAATCTATTTTAATTATATGCAGAAAAAGGGAAATCACAAAGAGCTGTTTCGTCCGCAAAATCGTATAGATGCGGCGCTTGCTCGTATTGAAACGTCAAACATCCTTTTTGAGAAGAAACGTTTTTCGGCATCAATTTATTTTGCGGGAGTCGCAGTAGAAAGTATTTTAAGGGCTTTTATTGAGAGAGATTCAAAGAAAGTTAACGTGCTAAGGCTGTTTGCGGACCAATGTAATGATGCTGCAAATGCAATTGTTGCGAGAGGGTATGACTTGTATTATGGAGAATAGAAAGATTAAAACAGTAGCGAAAGATGTACCGCTGAAAGAACGTGTACGCATGGTTTTGAAAACCTCTGCTTATGGCAACGTTAAGGGCGCTCGGATAAAGGTGACTGAGTCTGAGGATGGCTATATACGGGGCTTGGTCAATTCTCCGATGTTTACGGGAGTCGATGTGGCATCTCGTCAATTAGCAATTCGTAATTCGCTGAAAGGCAAATTCACAAAATCAGATCGTCAGCGTATACTGACGATTTTGACAGCCGCTCCGGCAGATTTTTCAGATTAACCAAGGGACAAAAGGCGTTTTTTAGAACGCCATGTTCTCTTACATAAACCAGTAAATTCCGCCGACTTGGATTTGCATGTTCTTGAAGGCTTGGTCGTCGCTTTCGAATTTTTTGCCGTCAATGATAGAGGTCAGGCCCACACCGTAGCGAATGCCCAGGTCCAAATTGGGCGTGACCGAGCAGCCTATGCCTACGTCGATGCCGAATTCAAAGACGTTGAGTGCGTCATTTTTGCCGAAGTTGGTTGTTTCGACAACGCTGCCTAAGTCTTGCTCCATTTCAGAGGACAGGAGCAGCGCGAATCGCGGGCCCGCTTCAAAGTACATTTGAGGTAACACGTTGTAACGGGCGAGAACGGGTAATTCAAGTGCCCACGTGTTCCATGTGAATTCGTCGTCTTTTTGGCGGCGCCAGTCCACATCGAGCTCGGGTACAACGCTGACTTTTTCGTTTACGGTGACTTTGGCGGCGGCGCCGGCTGTAAGGCCGAGACTCCAGGGAATTTCCTTTTCAGAAGCTCCGTCGCCCCAGAGCGTGCTGAAGTTGACCGCGGCGTGTCCGCCCATTTGGACTTGAGCAGAGGCTAGACCGGTTGCGAACAGTGCGCCTGCAATAGTGCGGGAGATAGCTTTCATGTTGTTTCCTCCGAAAATGTTTACCTCAACGGGTTCTTGTCGCTCTTATACCACTTCATGAATTCGGCGATGCCGTCGTGCAGGCTCCAGTGGGGCTTGTAGCCGCACTCGGTTTCGAGCTTGGTGGTGTCGGCGTTGGTCTGGTACACGTCGCCGGGCTGCATGGGCAAGAAGTTTTTCTTGGCGGGCTCGCCGTAAGCGTTTTCGATTTCCGCAATAAAGTCCATAAGCTTTACGGGGTGGCTGCAGCCGATGTTGTAAATCTTGTAGGGTACGTTGTTGGGGCACTTGGCTGCATCGGGCACATGATCCAGTGTGTGGATGGTGCCTTCGGCGATGTCGTCGATGTAGGTAAAGTCGCGGATCATGTCGCCGTTGTTGAACACCTTGATGGGTTCACCCTTGGAAATCGCGCGGGCAAAGAGCATGGGCGACATGTCGGGACGTCCCCACGGCCCGTAAACGGTAAAGAACCGTAGACCCGCGACGGGCAGGTTGTAAAGCTTGCTGTAGCTGTGGGCCATAAGTTCGTTGCTCTTTTTGCTGGCGGCGTACAGGCTCACCGGATTGTCCACCTTGTCGTCTTCGCTGTAGGGCACCTTGCTGTTGAGACCGTACACGGAGCTGGACGAGGCGAACACTAGGTACTTGACTTGGTTGTGGCGGCAGGCTTCCAGAATGTTCAGGAATCCGACCAAATTACTTTGCAGGTAGGCATACGGGTTCGTAATAGAGTAGCGCACGCCTGCTTGGGCGGCGAGGTTCACGACCTTGTCGAATTTTTCTTCGGCAAAGAGTTTGTCCAGCGGCTCCTTGTCGTCGATTCCCATTTTTACGAATCGGCAGTTCTTGTACTTGGTGCTTTGCACCATGGCGCCGTAGGCGAAGTTGTCGCCGGGCTGTTCGATGCCGCCTTCGCGGAGTCGACCGTACTTGAGGCGTACATCGTAATAGTCATTAATATTGTCGAGGCCTACCACTTCGTCGCCGCGTTCCGCGAGCATGAACATGAGCTTGGAACCAATAAAACCTGCTGCACCTGTAACAAGAATTTTCATACATAATAATATAGTAATTAGAACTTAGAACTGAAACGGTGTGTCATCCTGAGCAAGCGAAGCGCGTCGAAGGATCTCTAACTTTTTTAGATTCTTCGACTACGAACCTGCGGTTCTTCGCTCAGAATGACAAAAGGCAATTTTTTCTACCTTTATTCCCGATGTCCACCGTCATTCTGTTCAACAAGCCTTTCGGCGTTTTAAGCCAGTTTACGCCGGAGTCGGGCCATGCAGCGCTCGATACCTTCGGGTTCCCGCCGGGGGTGTATGCAGCAGGGCGCTTGGATCACGACAGCGAGGGCGCACTCTTGCTGACGGATAATGGCAAACTGATCAAAAAACTGCTGGACCCGAAGTTTGAACACCCGCGTACCTACTTGGCGCAAGTGGATGGTCAAATTACCGAAGAGGCGGTGCGCAAGCTTGCCAAGGGTGTCGATATCAAGGGCTACCATACCAAGCCCTGCAAGGCAGAAATGGCGGAAGAACCGGATTGGCTTTGGCCCCGCAATCCGCCGGTGCGATTCCGTGCGAATATTCCCACGAGCTGGGTGCGACTCACGCTCATCGAGGGCAAAAACCGCCAAGTGCGTCACATGACGGCAGCGGTGGGGTTCCCGACACTTCGCCTGATTCGTGTACAAATCGGTAATATTCCCCTGGGTGGTTTAAAACCGGGCGAGTGGCGCGTGGTTACCGATAAAGTGATTTGATGCTTTATCCCAAATAAACTATTTTGTGAAAAACGTCATTGCGAGGGGTGTAGCCCCGAAGCAATCCATAGTGAAAAATGAAGATTGAAAATATGAAAAAGTTTTATGGTGTTGCGTTTATTTCTGCGGCTTTGATGGCCTCGACGCTGTCGTTTACCGCTTGCAACGAATTCGGTTCCAAGGGGGCAAAGTCTGCGAAATCTGCCGAACTCAACTGCCCCGAACTGCCGCTTGATTCTACGGCCACGGGCGAGTTCGACCCGATTGCCTCGAAGGATGCCCGCCCCTGCGGTGCGATTACCTTGTGGGGCTCCGCGATGCCGAAGTCCTTTAACATGTGGGAAGACTACAACAGCTTCTCCGCTGAACTCATGGGCATGATGTTCGAGCCTCTCGTGAGCCTGCATTCTACCGAAGACCGCGAAGTGGGTATTCTCGCCGACAGCTGGAATGTGAGTGAAGACGGCAAGACGTTTACCTTCCACGTGGACAGCCGCGCCAAGTGGAGCGACGGCAAGCCGGTGACCGCCGAAGATGTGCAGTTCTACTACGACGTCATCATGGATGAGAAAAACCTGACGCCCATTTTCAAGGTGGGACTCAGCCGCTTCGACCGCCCCGAGGTCGTGGATAGCCTTACGATCAAGATGACCGCGAAGGAAAGCCACTGGGGTAACTTCTGGGAAGCTGCTGGCATGCTTGCGTTCCCGAAGCACGCCTGGGCAGGGAAGGACTTCAACCAGATCCGCTACGAGTTCCCGGTGGTCTCGGGCCCGTACAAGATCAAGACCTTCCGCGAAGACCGCTATGTGGAACTTGCCCGCCGTGCCGACTGGTGGGGCTTCAAGAAGAACTGGAACCGCGGCAAGTATAACTTCGAAAAAATCCGCTACCGTTTCATGAATGACCAGACTAAAGCGCTGGAAGCTTTCAAGAAGCAGGACATCAACGCCTACGCCATCTACACTAGCAGCATCTGGATGAAACAGACTGACTTTGACGCCCTTCAAAAAGGCTGGGCCGTGAAGCAGCGTATCTTCAACAAGGAACCCATCGGTTTCCAGGGGATGGCCATCAACTTGCGCAAGCCGCAATTCCAAGACGTACGTGTGCGCCGCGCCCTCAACATGCTTTTGAATCGCGAAGCCATGAACGAAAAGTACATGTACAACCAGTACTTCTTGCTCAACAGCTATTACCCTGACTTGTGGGAAGGCAACCAGAATCCGACGGCGCCGCTCTACAAGTTCAACCCGGATAGTGCCCGCGCCCTCTTTGCGGAGGCGGGCTACAAGGTAAACTCCCAGGGTGTGCTGGAAAAAGACGGCAAGCCGTTTGCCATTAACTTTATCACGAGCCAAGAAGACTTGCGTCACCTCACGCTTTTCCAGGAAGACCTGAAGAAGGTGGGCGTCGTGGCGACCATCGAACAGATGTCGCAGAGTACCTTACGCAAGCGCCTTGACGATGCCGACTTCGACTTGTACTGGGTGAACTGGGGCGCTGGCCGCCTTCGCGATCCGGAAGCTAGCTGGTATTCCACAACCGCACTGCAGAAGGGCACGAACAACCTGGCCGGTGTACAGGATAAAGTCGTCGACAGCTTAATCAACTTACAGAAGACTGAATTCGACCTCGCGAAGCGTAACGAAATCCTGAAGGCGCTCGACAATCGTCTCTCCGAAATCGTGCCGTATGTGCTCATGTGGCAATGCGACCATCACCGCATTCTCTATTGGAACCGCTACGGCACTCCCGAAAAAGTCTTTGATCGCTTTAACCGAGAAGACGCCATTCCGGTATACTGGTGGCTGGACCCCGCGAAGTCTGCTGCCCTCGACAAGGCCATGAAGGCCGGAGAGAGCCTGCCCGTGCCTGAATACGACGTGAAATAGTTGATAGAACTTAGATCGTGCCTTCGGCACTGCAGAACTTAGAAGAATGTAAAATAAAAAGGCGGGCTGAAAAGCACGCCTTTTGTCTAAGTTCTAAGCTCTACCGACTAAGTTCTTTTTAGAAGAAGAATTCGGCACCGACGTACAGGCCGGTTGCGTCGCCGCCCATGTTATCATGGTCGCCGCTACGAACAAAGAGCTTGCCGGTGACTTCCAACTGCTTCGGGATTACGTAGATTCCGCATCCGAGCCAGATGGTAATCTGGTGGTCGCCATCGTCGTCGCCACCCACTTCGACATCGCCTTCTTCCCAAGTGCTTTCGGTAAGGCGGAACTTGAGCTGCATGCCAAAGAGCGGTGTAATTTCGGTGTTCGGAACGGTATAGGCGATTTCGCCACCCATGTGCAATTCCAAACCGCGTTCTCTGTTGTCGTGTTCAAAGCCCCAGAACAAACCGGCTTCGGTTCCGAATTTGAGACCCGGAGCCTCCTTAATCGGCATGCTGAACTGGCCGCCCAAATAGAGGGCGATTTCTTCGCTAGAAGGAGGCGTAGTCCTACTGCCGTTTGCACCGTATTCTATTTCGTCGTTACCGACGGGCAGAATAAGGTCCACAAAGCCGTTGAACGAGGGGTCGAACTGATAACGTGCGCCGATAGTCAGGTCGCGCAGGCCGCTACCGCCGTTCACGCAGCCGCTGCAGTCCGATTCGCCCCAGAACTGGTAACCCCAATCCTGCAAGGAAATTTCGAGGTTTTGGATTACGCTGTAGCGAACGCCGATGCCAAGGCCGGCATTAGACCAATCGTGGTCCCAGTTGTAATAGAGGTTGCCCTTTACAGAACCCTTGCCGGCTTCGAGAACGGGGTAGTAGTCCCAAGTTGCGAAAGCGGCGCTAGAAACGAGGGCCGCTGCGAGTGCGATTTTTTTGAACATTCCAGACTCCTTGGAAAAAGTTTTTGTGTTACAATTTAGTAAATGCATTAGGGCTAGGGGTGTAAAAAAAAGATACCCTAGGCGGCTTGCCTAGGGCGTTGAGTTTTAAACTTCTTTTACAATTAGAAGTTGATGGCGAGCTTAGCGTTAACGCCAGTCCAGTCACCACCCATAGATTCCTTTTCGTCAGCGAACTTCATGATGAAGTTAGCCTTGATGGTGAACATCGGGTTGATGTCGTAACCGGCACCGAGCCAAACCAAGATAGCCTTGTCGCCAGAACCGTATTCGGTCTTGACGCCACCGAAATCTTCTTCAACATCGCTGATGCGCATGTTCAAAGCACCGCCAATCCACGGAGTCAGACCGATGCTTGCAATGGTGTAGTCGAGTTCTGCCTGAACAGTGAGGCCGAGACCTTCGGTAGTGTGTTCGTCTTCGAACTTGTAGCTAATACCAGCTTCGCTACCGAACCACAGGTTGGGTACGAATTCCTTGGTGAACTGGATGGCGCCATACAGACCGAATGGGTCGTACTTGCTGGGGCCAATCACGTCGTCAGAGGTCAGCGGGATGCTTACATCCAAGGCGGCGATCAAAATCGGCATGAACTGGTAACGGGCACCAAGGGTCAATCCCTTGAAACCGTCGTTATCCGGGCAGTCGGGGTGGCCGGATTCGCCGCAATCGTCATCTTCGTCCCAAAGCTGGTAACCGATACCGGTCAAAGAAATAGCCAAGTTCTGGATGACAGAGTATTCTGCTCCGGCGATGATTTCCATGTCGGAGGTGTGGTCGGTCCAGCCGTACTGGGCACCGAGTTCGACCTGGCCTTTGCCTGCATCCATTACCGGGAAGAAGTTGTAGGTTGCAAAGGACGCGCTTGCAGCGACTGCTGCGACGAGTGCGATCTTCTTAAGCATTAGAGTGTCTCCTTATAAAATGTTTGTAACCTAAATGTAACATAAACGTGCGCCTGCGTCAATGGCTTTTGCGTAAAGTGTGATAATTTTCACAACAAAGTGTGTAAAATATGTGCTTGTCAGACAATGAGTTACGAAAATCGCTTTTTTTTAGTGGAGTGTGATATGTGAGCGGTTTTTGTTCCATGTCACAGACACGGGGTTTTTGGAGGCGCCCCCCTATCTTTTTTGAAAATTTTAAGGTATTTTTACATATAGAAGAAGATAGTTGAGGGTTTTATGAAAGCAAAAATCGGTTTGTTTTTGTTTGCCATGCTGGCGTGGACCGGCATGGGTTTTGCTGTACCCGGTGACGAAGTGGCGGCAACCTCTTATTTTAACCTGAAATCGCAGGTTAATGGTTTCGGCATGAACGCCACCACCATATTGGTGCTTAGCCAAGAAGCCAAAGATTGTAAGCCTGTAGTGACGCCTGGCATGGGTATGTGGGGGGGGGCCACCAATGGCTGTGTAGCCAGTGTTACCGCTACTCCCGAAAACCTAGCCCAAATGCTTGAAACAAACTGGATCAAGTCGGTTACGTACAAAGGCGTGACCCTTGAACTCGCTACCAATATCGACTTGGGTGAATATTCCGCCACGACTGAAGAGGGCAAGTGTGACGTAAACCATGTGCCGTTCTCGGCTATTGACAGCACCATGTTAAACGGAAATGGCAAGTACATTAAAAATCTTTGCTATGTAGCATCCGATGCGAAAGAACCTGTGGGCTTGTTCAAAAGCGTTAACCGCTCGACTATCAAAAACGTCAAGTTCGATGGCGTACGCATTATTGTCAGTGGCGAAAGCACCAAGGGTGATGCTTACCACCCTGTGGGTGCCATAGCGGGCGTGGTGACCTATTCGCTGGTCGACAGCATCGGTATTACGAATGCCGTAATCCAAGGGCCCGTTGCAGGTGGCCTTGCGGGTTATGTCCGCAATTCGACTCTTTCGAATGTCGTAGGCGATGGCGTTGCTGTCTCTAATACGGTCGCTATTACCGAAGGCTATGCCGGTTCTGCCGAATTAAAGCGTGAGACTGGTTATAACGTATTCTTGGGCGGTTTGGTTGGGTTTGTTGTCCGTGACACGAGCGAAGACGACAATACTTTTATAAACGATTCTATTTGGGTTGACGTTCGCGACGAGGCTCAGGGCCACAAGTCCGCTTTGGGCGGTATTGCGGGTTTTGTCAAGACGGTTGGCAATACCAATGAAAACTTGCAGGTCGTTAAAGCGGTCGGAGCACAAAGCGGAGTCTTGCCGTCCCGCATTTCGGGCGGTTCGTCTATGGGTGGCCTTTTCGGCGTGCTGACGGTGTTCAAGTCGAATGCGTTCGGTGCAAACGCCAATACCGGAAAATTCGTTCTCAGTAATAGCAAGTTTAGCGGTAAAATCTACGACGCTTCTTCTACTGATGTAATCGCGGTGGGCGGCCTTGTGGGCTTTGATTCTACGGAAACGAACACGTCGTTCCAGGTTGTGGATGGTTACGCCGACATTGACTTGACCGATGTATTGCAGGTGGCGGGCAAGTACCAGTACTTTGCCGGCGGCATTGTCGGTTATGGCGCCTCTTGCACGAGCGGAAGCACTGCGGACACCGACTTCTTGAGTATAAAGAATTCCAGAACCGAAGGCGCCATTTCGCTTTCGGCATCGGCTGCGGCTGTTGACGGCTTGCATAGTGACGCCTACTTGGGCGGTATCGTGGGGTCTGCTTGCTTGGCCCAGGCAAAGGACATGGGCCTTGTGAACGATACTTCTTCTGTCAAGATTACCTCGAAGGTCAAAACGGCTGTGGATGGTGGAAAAGAAGTTAATGGCGCCCCTGCTCGTGACAGCGTGTTCGTGGGCGGCGTAATCGGTTTTGCAAGTGTCGCTGTCGCCAATAAGCCCGCGACATTTTCTGGCGTGTATTACGATGGATCCATTGTGGTTGAAGACAGCTTGAACAATGTGTTCGTGGGTGGCATTCTTGGCGGCTTTACCAAGGTCGAGGGCGGCAAGACGGTGAAGTTCGAGAACGTGATTGCCCGCAACGAAAACCTGATTTCTTACAAGGCGAAAGAAGGTGCTGCAGTCACTACCACGAACAGGCAAGAAACGAACGTGGGCGGCCTGTGCGGCGTCTGTAACGAAATTACCCTCATGAACAGGGTCGGTGTTTCGGGCGAAATCATGGTAAGTGGTAAGCATTCCGGCAATACGCTCATGGTGGGTGGCCTTGTGGGGGCTGCCAGCGCAAACGAAGTTGCAATGGAATTGCGCAACGCCTTTAGCATTGGCGAAATTTCGGTGACCGCTACCCATAGCGATGCCGTTGCCGGCTACGAAAAGAAGGTGGGGTACCTGTTCGGCAAGATGGTGACTAGCAAGGGTTATGAGATTAAGTCGGTGTACCATTACGATGACATTGACAATACCGACATTTTGGTCCCGTTTGGCCAGCTGGGCTATTCCGGAGCCACGGAATGGGCTGCAGATGAGAATATCCACTATGTGGTCCGCAATGCTGAAACGGAATCTCTTTCGGGCGACCATAACGGAACGGTCAAGTCTGTAAAGAATTCCCAATTTGCCGGGTTCTTGAACAGCGCCTATAGCAAAGAAGCGGATTATGCGTGGAGCTATTTGAAGGGCAGCAACAGCGACCTCCCGATCTTTGCGGTTGAGGGCCTGTATGACCCCGTTAAGCCTGAATCGGAAACCGTTTATTACATGGTCACTTTTGTGACTAAGGATAAGCAGGATATTATTAAGCAATATCAGGTGAAGGCTGGCGAAGATTCCCCCGAACCGACCTTAGAAGATGTGCTAGATCACCCGGTCGAGGGTCATACCTTTAATGGCGAATGGGATAGGGATTTCCATAATATTCAGGGTGACCTGACTGTAGAAGCTCAGTATGACGTTAACGTGTACACGGTCAAGTTCTTTAGCTATGACGGTTCGCAGATTGGAAAAGAGCAGATTGTGAAGTATATGGAATCGGCTCAAGCTCCGCCGGCTCCGGCCCGCGAAGGCTATGAATTTGCTCGCTGGAGTGACATGTCTTACATGCAGGTCAAGGACAACTTGAATATCAAGGCGGAGTACAACCCGAAAAAATACTGGATTGTGTTTAAGAATTTCGATGGTGAATCAGTTGCTAGCGATTCCATTGAATACGGTGCGGTTGTGTTGGCTCCGATTCCGGAACCGCGTGCTGCTACGGCTGAATACGTGTACACCTTTGTGGGCTGGGATCCTGAAGTGATCAGGGTCAAGGGCGATGCCGTCTACAAGGCTGTTTACGATTCTACCAAGGTGCAGTACATGGTAACCTTCTTGGATTACGATGATACCCAGATTGGTGACGTTCAAATGGTGGAATACGGCTCTGCGGCCGTGGCGCCTGCTGACCCGGTGCGTGAAGGCTACACTTTTGTGGGCTGGGACCGTAAATTCGATGTGATTACCAAGAGTGTCGAAGTAAAGGCCACCTACGAAAAACTTCCGGAATCTTCGAGTTCTGTCGAAGTTTCTAGCTCGAGCGAGCCCGAAAGTTCCAGCAGCGAGCCGGAATCCTCGAGTTCTGTCGAAGTTTCTAGTTCTAGCGAATCCGAAAGTTCCAGCAGTGTCGAAGAATCTTCGAGTTCTGTCGAAGTTTCTAGCTCCAGTGAACCCGAAAGCTCTAGCAGCGTTCCGGCCTCTAGCTCTAGCTTCACCGATAAAATCGAGATTGTGCAGCCGACCATTAAAAAGTCCGGCAACAATGCAATCCGCTTGACCTTCGGTACCGAAAACGTCAGTGAATCTGCAGTCGCACGCGTCCTTGTGATTGGCGGAAAAGATACCATTTGGATTGATACCCTTAAGAATCCGATTGTTGGCAGTAGCCAGTGGGAACTGGCTCCTGCTCCGATCGGCAAGTACAAAGTGGTCTTGATGGTGGACGACGGTACAAGACATGCCAAAACTGAGGAATACTTCGAAGTCGCCTCTGAAATCAAGGCCACTCCGGGTAGCTGGCAGATGGTTTCGCTGTCCGCCTTCGACAAGAAGAAGGTAAAGACTAGCGATGCCGCGTTCTACTGGTGGGATGAAAAGAACCCGGTGGGTGACTACTGGCAGTACCGCGCCTTTAACGGCGAAAATACCGATGCCACTCGCGGCTTCTGGTATGGTACGACCGAAGGCAATCCGCTGGTGATTCGCGAATCTACCGGCTCCAAGGATTCTGAAATCGTGTGGGAACTCGATAGCCTGTACAGCGGCTGGAACCTGGTGGCTAACCCGTATGGCTGGAATGTGAACATCAAGAAGGGTTCTTCCGATAATGGAACCAAGGTTGCATTCTGGCGCTGGATCCCGTCTAAGGGCGGTTACGAATTGGTGCACGATGTGATTGGGCCCTACGAAGCCGTGTGGGCTAAGGTTTCCAAGTCTACCACCTGGCGCATGCCTGCCGCTCCGGATTTCACGTTTGATGTTGTGCCCTCCGATGCCGAAACGAAGAAAGCGATGCATAAGGATGCCGCTGGTATCAAGGGAGCCTGGAGCCTGATGGTTTCGCTTGCCGACGATTACGGCAAACAGGATTCCTGGAACGTGATTGGTGCCGGCGCCGAAGAAAGCCTCGATGAACCGCCTGCAGGCATGGGTAACCGTGTGTCGCTTGCCATCCGCAATAGCGAAAAGGGCGCTAAGCTTGCCAAGAGCATCAAGGCGGTTGCAAGCGAATACAGCTGGATTCTGGACGTGAGTGCAAACACTGCCCGCGAAGGCAAGCTTAAGTTCGAAGGCGTCAAGGAATTGAACAGCCAGGGACTCAAGCTGTTTGTAACCGCAGAAGGCGTGACGACGGAAGTTACGGACGAAAAGGCTATGAATGTGGCGCTCGCCAAGTCCGCCAAGCAGGTGGAAGTCCGCGTGGCTGCAAGCAATGCGGTGATGGCCTCTTCCAAAATCAGCGGCTTTGGCTCGACCCTTGCGGGTGGCGCGCTGCAGGTTGGCTTTACGGCTCCTGAAGCTTTGGCCGGGGCACGCGCAAGCTACGCCGTGGTCGGTGTCGACGGCAAGAAGGTGGCCGCGGGCCAGTTCAAGGCGACCGCCGGTACGAACCGGTTTAGCCTGAACGCTCCGAAGTCTGGCGTGTACTTTGTGCGAATCAAGGTCGGTAGCCAGCAGCTCTCGGGCAAGGTACTTGTGAGATAACTCACGGAAATATAAGCAGAAATGTGACGCTACTCAAAAGGCGGGCCTGGGGCCCGCCTTTTTTGCACTCGTTCTTACTTTTTTGTTGCATAAAAAATTATTATTAACTTGTGGCGTTTGGGATAAACGTTGTTGGAGGCTATGATGGGAAAAATAGCGAAGCTTTTTTTGATTTGCACCCTGCTTTTGGTAGGGGAGTCTTTTGCAGATTTGCCGTATGCGCTTAAGTTTAGTTGTTCTAAGTCTACTGATGATGTCTATACTTGCGATATTGAACAGCTTCAATCGTCAAAGCCGACTGCAAATACCTACACGACATGGGGAAGTTTTTTACAGGCTTTTCAGACTGAGATTGAATCGAAATTGGATATTTCCAAAAATCCTTCTGCAAAGACTGATTATAGTGGGTTTGTAATTCGTTTTAATTCTAATATCGATTTTGGTGGATACCAAAAAACAAATGGTGTTGTCACTTGTAGGGATAATACTTTTGCTCCCATGAATTTTGGACCGCTTGCGTTCCAGCCGACGATTGATGGTCAAAATAAAACAATCAAGAATTTCTGCTACATTGCCGAAGATGTAAATGCTGCGTTCTTTTCAAATCTGAGTAGTACAACTGTTAAGAATATTACATTCTCCGATGCTTATGTCAAGGCGAAAACGGTGTCTGGGGCACATCTTTGTGGTGGGGCTTGTAATGCATCGGTTGTGGCAAACACTGTGCAAAATGTCAACTTTGAAAATGTGGTGGTACGAGGTGCCGTGGTTTATGGTTGGCAAACCTCGACGCTGGCTATAACTGCTGGAACTGGGAACACGGACAAGAATACACCGGCGGTTTCTCTTAAAAAGATTAAAATTGATCATGTGACTTTGGGCATGACACCCGATGTCATTGCAGAACACCCGATGCTAGACCTTATTGAAAGTGCTCCATCGGCTAGTGGAGGCATTATTGCTGATGTCGGCGGACATGTTTCAATGGAAGATAGCATCAAAGTGCTGAATTTGAGTGTTCCGGATTCGATTTCGAAAATTTATAAGGATGTTTCGGGGACTGAATATATTGGGAATCGCTATGTCGGTGGCATTGCGGGGCGTTTTACCCCTTCGGCAGAGGATACTGATTTTACTTTGGATAGTATAGAAGTATCTGCTGATTTGAGCGGCCTTTGGGTAGGCGGTTTGTTTGGAAGGGTTTCTATTGATAATGATAATCTTTTAGGTTCGTCTAATTTTAATGTAACGAACGCGAAGGTGACGTTGAACTCGCCTGTATATTTGGGAAATACTGGCGATAACAGGAATCGTTATTTTGGTGGACTTGTTGGCGAATGGATTTGGCTAAGGGGAAAAGTTGTTTTGTCGAATGATACAGTCGATGTCTCGGCGGATTGGCGTGGGGATAAGGATTTTGCAGGAACGGCCTATATGGGAGGACTTGCAGGATTTATTACAGGTAAAGAAGACGGCGTTTCCCTTGTTGATGTTTTGGCAGAAAACAATACGGTAACGGCTGAAATGTTGACATCTTCGAGAAATGTCTATGCAGGCGGAATTTTGGGAAGAGTGAATCTTGAAAAAGATGATATCATCGGTAGCGGCTCTCTTCGTATTTTAAAATCAAACGTTAAAGCTAAAAAATCGAATTTAATTACGACTACTGCAAAAGAATGCATATTGGTCAATGCCAGCTATTTGGTGGGTAATGCAGTGAGTCTGGGTGGAAATGTTGAAATTGAACAAAATCATGCCGAAGGAATTGTCTACATCGCTAACGATCGTTTGACTGCTCCGGGGGGTGTTGGTGCCGAAGCAGGTTTAACGTGGTCTTACGGAGCGAAGATATACAACAATACCTCTGTGGGTGATTTGCTTGTTAAAAAAGCTGTAGGAGCTGCGGGTTCAAAGATTTGTCGAGGGTATGTTGCTGGAAAGCTTCAGGGTAACAATTCTGAATCAAAAATCAAGGTAAGAAACAATTTTCATTATGGTTCAATTGATATGGGAACTTACCTTGCTGTTGGCGTCTTGGAGGTCGATTCTAAGGAAATTCCTGTTTCGACTTGGAGAAATACATATTCGTCAGATTTGGATGTGCGCTACAATTACCGCAATACATTGAATTCGAAAGCAGATTCGACGTTGAGTGCCGATGGTGAGTTGAAAAAGGATGGCTCCGGTGATATTATTGTGAATGCGGAAACTGGTGCATTGGGGTATAACGGCGTTATCGATGCCGATGTCATGAAGTCTCGCTTGTTTACTTACGTGATGAATGCAACGCAACCTAGTGGTTCCACTGTCACTTGGGAAAGTGAACCGTCAAGTTTGCCTGTGATTTCGTCGAAAGAAAGAACTGCATATAAACTAGCGATTAGCTTGACAGATGCGGATTATAAAGAATTGAAGGATGAAGATAAGGTTGCTTTAAAAGATTATTTGCCGGCAAAATGTGAAGCCGGAAAATGTTCCTTGTATGTCTATACAGAAAATGATAAAATGTTAAAATCGGGCTTGAATTCTGAATTTTTGAGCGCCGGTTTAATGATTGTTGATGATGACGGCAGCGCTTATGCTTTTAGTCAAAAATTTTCCAAAGATGATAAAGCGAAAGGCTTAACGGACCGTGAAATAAAGGTGACTTACTATCTAGAAAATCCGGCTCAGTTAAGCGGGGGAACTCCTATGCCTGTGTCAATGGACGATTATGTGGATGACGTGACTTTTGCATGGCCGAAGGTGGAAAAAGTTCGCCTGTTGTCTAGTAAGGATATCGTTCCGACGGCTCTTTTAGATTATAACAATGCCAAATATGAATTGGTTTTATATCAAGCGTATACGTGTCCGGCGGGCGCAGCGTTCTTTGCCGGTTGCAAAAATGTTTTTGCAAGTGGAATTTCGTTGGCGCAAAAGCAAATGAATAATATTGAGGCTGTTCTTAAGGAAGTGAGAACGCATATAAACAATAACAATGGAGATGAAATACAGTTATACTATAAGCTGGTTGATTTAAGCGAGGGCATTAGCTACATGCCGCAGCTGGATATAGGATTGTTCAATAGCAAAGCTAAAATCAATGTTACCACATACGGCTATAATAAAAATGATGCACTTGATGAGATTGATTCGTATGAGCTAGGAATCACCCAGCCTTTGCGATCCGATGTAGACATGGCTTCGAAGTATGGGTTCAACCTGGCAGAACGTGGCTTTAAGCTGGATTCTTTAATAGTTGATTTTTGGCTCGGATTGAACGAAACATCTACAGACGTGATTAAAGAATGTTATAATGAAGGAAGCAAAACGGCGAAGTGCGCAGAAACTAATATGTATGGAGATCTTTCCAAGAACTATTTCAATAGTGAATCAGACATAGAAAATCAGTTGAATGCAATGGTAACCAGCGGCAAGTCTCGGTTGATGAAGTGGTCGACGAAGCTTGACGCCGATGAAATGTTGAACTTGGATTCGATGGCCCAGGCCATGTCTATAGTTGCTCCCCAAATGGCTGCGAAGGCGCCAATGTTCATGGCCGTGGAACCTCATCTGACGGGAATCCCGTATAAGGTTGCATTTGATATAAACGCGGGCGGCAAGAACGTATTCCTGACGGATGAATTTGTGATTAAGGATTCTTATTCCCGCGAAAATGACGAAACGGCAAAACTCCCCGAAGGTCTGCTTGCAACGGATGCCTGCTTTACCGGCTGGATTGAAAATGCTGAAAATCCAGCGTTGACGCCGTCGATAAAAATGGATGGCACGCTACTTGAAAAGGCAAACCCGAAAGATAGAGAATCGTTCGATCTGTATGGAGCCTGGGATGCTGGCTGTACGGTTGAAAAAGCCGAAGTGCTTTTGAAGGTGGTTGACAAAACGGGTGCCGAAGGTAATTTTGGTACGGTTACGCTGAGTCAGTCTTACCGTAACCCAGGAAAAGAAAAGGTGATTTTAAAACACGACTTTGTCGATGGAAAAATTGAAGTCCCGACCTCTGCCGAACCGATGACTCTGCATGTGACATCTACTCAAACCAATAAGGATTACGATCTTGCAAAACTCACGTTGAAAAAGGCTGATGGAACTGAATTGTCGATTCCGCTTGGTTCTCAAGATACTTCGTTCAAGATTGCGCCTGCGGCGGGTGTGACGGATACGCTGTATGCCATGTTTGGTGGTTACATTGATGTTGATGTTAAAGTCGGTCGAAACAATGTCTTTTATGGCTATGATTCTTACAAGGAGACGCTTCACTTGGTGGATGGTGGAACCACTGATTTGCCTATGTGGGTCTATACCCCGACGGAATGCGTGCTTGGATGGTCTGTAACGCCTGATGGTGCAGATTATGATCATGGCTCGGTCTCGAGTGATGTTTTGAGTGCCAAGGTGACGAGCGAAAAAACTTTGTATGGGGTATGGGGCAATGCGGATGCTTGCGTGGCAAATGCAGATTACCGTCGCCTGAAACTGGAATCGGACCATGGGACTGTGGAAATTGGCGAAGTGGATGATGGCTCCGTAAAGATGCATTCTTTTGCGGCCGATTCCACGATGCTTTTGCCGCTAGAATTTGCTCACTCCAAGTGGGTGATTCATGGCGTTCCTCAGGAAGGCTATAAGCTCGATTCCGTTGTAATCGACGGCCGTATTAAGCTTGCCGATGGCGATGTCTTGGCGGATTCCATTACGGGCTATTTGCCGATGAAGGCTTATTTCTCTGAAGAAAAGAAACAGGTGGTAAGCCCCAATGGCAATGTTGTGTTAGCTGAGAATCAGGTGAAACTGTCTGGGACTAGAAATGGAAATGCAATGCGTCTGCCTATTGAATGGCATGTGGAACAAGGTGCCGTTGCAGAATTGCGTGCGACGCTTCTAGATGCTTTGGGTGTAGAGGTTAAACCGTTGGTGGATAGTGTTGCTGGCAATGGCTCTCTCAACTGGGATGTGTTCCCGCTGTTGCCGGGTGTCTATCGTGTCAACGTGAAAATGAAGAGCGGCAGTGTTGACTCTGTGTCGTATGTAACGGAGGTGTTTACGGTTTTGCCCGAAATTGCCGTTGCTCCGAATACCTGGCGCATGGTTTCGCTTTCGGATGTAGACGAGAGTGCAATCGTGTGGGATGCCGATCCGGCGTTCTATTACTGGGACGAATCTGCCGAATATGGCGTTGTCTGGAAGTACCAGAGGTATAATGGCGGCGCTGTGAAGGCGCAGCAGGGCATTTGGTACAATTCCCGGGAAGGTAGGGCGCTCCCGTTGCGTCGTGATGTGGCAACAGGCAGCAATGTGCAGGGTGCTCCTCAAATCGTTTGGGAAGTGAACGCTGGCTGGAATATGGTGGCAAACCCCTACGGTTGGAAAGTGAAACTGCCCGAGAATATTTTGAATACTTTTGAAATTTGTAAGTGGTCTGCCGGGTCTGGATTTGCTCCGGTGACTGAACTGGAACCTTACGAGGCCGTGTGGCTGCATTCCGATACCAAGACCCCGATTGGCTTTGCGGCGGAACCTTCGTTCGATAATCCTGTGAATGTTGCCGCTTTGCAGAAGGCCGCCTTGGCGAAGGCTACTCGCGAAAGCTGGGCCTTGCAGGCCGAGCTTCGCGATACACGCGGCCACGGCGATTCCTGGAACGTGCTTGGCGTGGGCGCGGCCGAGGAACGCCTGGAACCGCCTGCAGGCATGGGCGACTTTGTGAATCTGTCGGTGGTCGAGGGCAAGAAGGCTTTGCTCAAGTCTATCAAGAGTGCCGAAGACGACCGACATGAATGGAAGTTTGCCTTGAGCGCGACGACTGACCGCGTGGGCTACCTCAAGTTTGAGGGCGTAAAGGCTCTGAACGAGATAGGTCTGAAGGTCTATGTGACGATTGACGGCAAGACGACCGAAATGGGTGCCGGGGACTCCTTGAAGGTGTTGCTTAAGGCCGCAGGCTCTACGGCGACCGTCCAGGTAACCTCGTCTGCAGTCACGACCGTCGCCTCGAAGATTGAAAATCTGCGCTTTGAGCGCGTCCCGGGCGCCCTCCAGGTCGGGTTCGACGTGTCCAGCGACTTGGCCGGTGCCGGCTACCGTGTGCAGCTCGTGAGCGTAAACGGTAAGGTTGCCGCCACCTATAGCGGCAAATCGACCGCAGGCCACAACACGCTCGCACTTACAGCCCCGAAACCGGGCCTGTACCTGCTCCGCGTGACCCTCGGCCGCCACCATGCTGTCCGCAAGGTGGCAATTTCCCGCTAATCTTGCCATAAGTGCGGCATTTTTCTAAATTTGGCCGCACTATGACAAAGGCTAAATTCATCAAGTTCATCATCGCGTCGGTGCTCGCCATCGTCGCCCTCTTCTTGCCCTACGAATCCCTCGGATTCGATGCCGCAAGCCCCATGGGAATCCTGAATCCGCTCGAAATTCGCGTCATTGGCGTTTTCGTGATGGCGGCTCTGTTCTGGATTCTGCAACCGTTCCCGATCTGGTCGACCTCGATGCTCGTCATTGTGCTCATGATCGTGACGATGTCCGATTCGTCCCTGACGCCTTTCCGCGTGGACGGCGTGACCATGATCAGCCATAAGTCCATTATGGCAACGTTTGCAAACCCGATTATCATGCTCTTCTTGGGCGGCTTCTTCCTCGCTGCAGCCGCTACCAAGTACAAGATGGACTTGAACCTCGCCCGCGTGCTCCTGAAGCCCTTCGGAAAGAACCCGAAGTTCGTGCTCCTCGGACTCATGCTCATTACGGCCGTGTTCTCCATGTTCATGAGCAACACCGCAACCGCCGCCATGATGCTTGCCATTCTCGCCCCGGTGCTCAAACTCTTCGACGAAGATGACCGCGGTAAAGCAGCCTTTGCCCTTGCTATTCCGCTGGGTGCCAACATCGGTGGTATGGGCACCCCGATCGGTACACCCCCGAACGCTATCGCCCTTGGTGCCTTGAACGACGCTATTGCCCGTGGCGACCTCGTTGCTAACCCGGTGAGCTTCGGTCAGTGGATGGCCTTCGGTATTCCGTACGTGATTGTTTTGATGGTGATTGCTTGGCTCTTGCTCCTCAAGATTTACCCGATCAAGATGAAGGAAATGGTCTTGAACATTGAAGGTGCCGGCAAGTTCGATACCAGCCCCAAGGCCATTATCGTGTACATTACCTTTGTCGTGTGCGTGCTCCTGTGGGTGACCGGTAAGGGTGTCCACGGCATCAACGATAACGCCATTGCCATGATTCCGATGGCCGTGTTTGCTCTCACTGGCGTGATTACCAAGAAAGACCTGAACGCAATGAGCTGGGACGTGCTCTGGCTCGTAGCAGGCGGTTTCGCTCTCGGTGTTGGCCTCAACGCTACAGGCCTTGCTGCTCACTTGATCAAGACGATTCCGTTTGCAAGCTGGTCTCCGCTCGCCCTCATGATCGGTTGCGGTGTCATTTGCTTGTTCATGGCTAACTTCATGAGCCATACTTCTACCGCGACCTTGCTCGTGCCGATTCTTTGCGCCGTGGGCATTGCTTGCCAGGACAACCTCGTTGGCCTCGGTGGCGTGACCGCTCTGCTTGTTTCCGTCGCCTTTGCAAGCTCTCTCGGTATGAGCCTCCCGATTTCGACGCCGCCTAACGCCTTGGCCCACGCTACAGGTTACACTGACACCAACGGTATGGCTAAGACCGGTATCGTGATGGGTATTTCCGGCCTTGCCCTCTCCTGGGTGATGATGATTTTCCTTGCCAAGGTAAACTTCTTCGGCACTCCGGTTCCGAAGGCCGCTGAAGCCGCTCCTGCCGCTCCGGCTGCAGTTGAAAAGGTTGAGGCCCCGGCCGCTCCGGCTGCTGAAGCCGTCGCCGACAGCGCTGCCGCAGTTGCCGCCGACTCTACCGTTGCTGTTGCCGTCGATAGCGCAGCCGCTGCTAAGGTGGAAGTTGTCGACTCCACTGCAGCAAAGTAACAGACCGCTCGGCTTTATCGCATAAATGAAAATGTGATATCGCCTCGCTCTCGCAAACGCCCTCGGTTAACACCCGAGGGCTTTTTTGCTCACGGAACAAGATTTGTTTTCTGAAATTCGGGTTCTTAAGGGCAGAGCCCTTAGGCGAAAGGGTAATGGAAGACCCGGTGAGAGACTGGCCGCTAAGCGAACATTAGAGGCCGAAGGCCGAATCCATGTTCGTGTGCGGAGCAGGCTCGAGCAGGGGCTGTAATTAGGGAGAGCCTTCTCCCTTTTAAATTTAAAGAGATGAATAAAAAAGTCTAGAAAACAAAGAAACCTCGCTAGAAGCGAGGTTCTTTCAGTGGTCGATACAGAACTCGAATCTGTGACCTCTACCATGTCAAGGTAGCGCTCTAACCAACTGAGCTAATCGACCGAGGTGAGACCAATTATAGAAAATATAAATTAGGTTGTCAAGGGGCTATTAGAACTTAGATCTTAGTGATTAGATGTTTTTTTCTAAGTTCTAAGAGCGCAGCGGTCTAAGTTCTGCCAACTTATCTCTCTGAATCGGGTACCCAGTAGCGGAATCGGCCGGTCAAATGGAGCGGTGGAAGGCTGTCGCTGCAACTTCCGGAACGGCAATCCATGAAATACAGGTCCAAATCGGCTGTCCACAGGGAATCCTTGATGATTTCGTCGAACTTGATGGTGCTGCTGTCGACGATAAGGGGGGCCTCTGTCGCGAAATTGGCGCGGAACCATGAAACGGTCTGCATTCTGCCGTTCAAGCTTGCTCGGCCCACCGGAGTGAGATCTTTGCCGGTCTGGGGGCTGTTGACCATGAGCGAAAGCTGGTCGCCTTCCTTGCTTTCTTCGATTCGTGTGCAAAAGTAAAAGTAGTGATGGCTGTTGTTTACGTAAAACGGGGGCTCTACGTCGTTTTTGTCGAGCTCGATGGTGTAAGGGCCGTCGCCGTTGAGCGTGTACTTGAGGTAGCCGCCGCCTTTGATTTCCCAGCTGTTGTTGATGTCGCCGCATGCAGCGAGCGCAAGCGCGATTGTACCTAGGGCCAAACCTGCTTTTTTGTGGAAAGTCAAATTCATGCCCCTAAAGTAGAAATTATCTTTGGTTTGAACGTATTATGAGTGAAAATAAAATCCATAGGCTCGATGCCGAAACTCCTTTGGGGGTAATCCACCTGGCTGGGTTTGCCCAAAAGCCGGATCACCGTTCGGTGATTTTTGGCCTTCTGTCGGAGTATTCGGGCTGCCCCGTGAGTGCGGCCGACCTGTGTGAGTCCAAGGTGAATCCTCGCCCCGAGTTCCCGAAGCTAGACTTTGATGTGAACTGGACGCATTCCCAGGGCTACTGCGTGTGTGCCTATGGTGAGCGCGGCTCCCGTGGTCGCTTGAAGATTGGGGTGGATTTGGAGAAATTTTCGCCGAAACGCCTGCACCTGGCCGAACGGTTCTTTAGCAAAGAGGAATCTACGTGGCTTGCGGGCCTCGATGAAGCGTGCGCCATGCAGGAATTCTTTAAGCTCTGGTGCCGCAAGGAGGCGTTTTACAAGTGTGTGGGCGGTGAATTCTTTGAAGGCACCCTTAGGCGTGATATGCAAAAAAATCCGGTGCTTGTGGAGCGGCCGGATTCTGTTGAACCTGTAGCGGTTCATTTTGTGGACTTGGAAGCGGCTGCAGTCGGGGCCCCGATGCGCGCTGCATTCTGCGTCGCAGTCTCTCGTCTGTAGCCGCTTAGCGGCGTCCTTTCGTCTCTCGTCTAATTCGGCAAGTCCTGCTCGCCTTGGGCAATCGGGGCGTCGGGAGCCTGACCGCCCTGCTGCGGTGCTTCGAGTGCATACAGCGGCAAGCTGACCAATTCTTCGCCGTCGACCAGCAAGCGGATGATGTACTTGTCCGGGCGCTTGATCTGGAAACGCTGCAAGTTCAGGACCATGTTCACCGCGGCGGTGTCAAAGCCCTGGGCCACAGGTTCCAGCGGAATCTTGGACTGCATGGGCGGCACGATCGGCTTGCCGCAAACGTCTTCGAATACAAGTGTCAAGTCGTGCAGGCCCGCTTCGCTGCGCATGTAACGGATTCTAAAAGCCGTAGAGCACTGCGGAATCACCAGCGGAAAGTTTGCATATATACGGTCGAAAGCTCCAAGGATATTCAAGCGTCCGCCAGCGCCGTTGGCGGTTGCAGCATCACAAATAGAGGCAATTTCAATATTCATTATTTAATCTCCCAGTTGTCGGCCACGTACTTCATGACGAGCGGGCCGTTGTTGCGGCTTGCCCCGCCCACGTTTTCGCGGGCGAGCATGGATAAGTAAACTTTGCCGGAACCATCGATGTCGAGCATCGGACCCCAGCCGCGCAGGAAGTATCCCTTGCTTTTGTAGAAGACCGTGTTGAAGTAGGGCAGTTGGTTTTCGCCGTGCAGGTGCCACTTGTTGTTTTCGTACCTGTAGACATGCACCTGCGAGTAGGCTGCCTTGCCGTTGTCGTCGACGGCGGCGTAGATGATTCCGTTATGGATGACTAAACTCATGTGGTAGGCGATGATGCCTTCGGAAATCGGGGAACTTGCGAACTTGGAGTTCTGCTTGATCCAGGAGATTTCGCCCTCCTTAATCGTTCCCTTACCCATGCGCGGACCGTAGGTGTTTACGTCGCGGCTCAGGAAGCCCATGTAGATGGTGGATCCGTCGCAAACGAGCTTGGGCTGGCTTGCATCCGTTGCGCTGAAACCGTTCCATTTGATCAGCGAGTAGTCGGTCTTGTATAGTCCGTAGTAGGCGGTGTAACCGGTCGTAATGCCCATCACGATCAGCTTGCCGTTGCCATCGTAGGTGGCTTCGACTTCGCGGTAGTTCTGGTTGCCGTCGAATGTGCCGAACTTTGTGTTCTTGCTCCAGGTGCTGCCATTGAAGTCGTACAGGTGGATCTTCTGGTCATCGCTGTTCAGCAGCACGACATGCGGGGACGATTCGGACTCCTTGCTCACGATTTTTGCGGCGAGCGCCTTGGTGAATGCTGAGCCGACGGTCGAAAGAGCCGACGTTCCGCCTGTCGACTTGTAGACGGAGAGTTTCTTGCTGCTTTCCAGAGCGCCGACGTAGAAGTTTCCTCCATGGGCGTTTACGTAGATTTGTGAAATGGAATCGGTTAGCGAAACCGTTCCGAGCGATTTCCATACGCTTCCGTCAAAGCGTGCCGCCGCAAGGACGTTCTTGCTTTCAAGATAAGCAACGACAGGCTTGTTGTTTACAAGGGCCATTGCCGGTGCCGTATTGACGCTCGTCTGAGCGAAGACGGTGTCCTTGCCCTGGTTCTGCCATGCCTTGCGGAAGTACACCTTACGGCTGACTTCTTCGGCGCGGTGCCTGTTGTAGAAGGAATGCGTCGGGGCTGTAGACGTGCTGTCGCGATAGTCCAGAGTAATGGTCATGGAGCCTTCGGTCGTTTTACGGATGAAGGCCGTGTTGAATTCGGCGATGCTTGTATCAAGGGTACCGTCTTTCTTGCCCTGATAGAAGTTGCCGTCGACATTGCTGAATTTCCACCAGTAATCCTGCATGCTTTCGTTACCGAGGTCTCCCATGATGGATTTCTTCGCGTTCCATTCCGGCGTGTAGAAGTAGATGGCTTCATCATCGACCGCTTCGTCGCCACTCCATAGGTAAACGGTGTCCGCTGCCGAAATCACGCCTACCGGATGGTGTTTCATCAAGAGGACTGCGGTCGTATCGCTGAAGGTTGCCTTGGTGCTGGTTTCCTGAGCGGACACAATACAATTCATGTCTTTACCCTTTTCGGAGTAAGTCGAATCCTTGCTGATCCGGAACGATTTGCCGTTGGCGGCGTAGTCGTATTTGCTGACCTTGGATTCCAAAGTCTTGCCGGTGGCCTTGTCCTTACATTCCCAGGTGAACCAGTCAATGCCTTGCCATACGTCGTTTACGGTGGCGTCGAGAGTGAATCCGTCGCCTTCGTTAATATAGATGAGTTCTTCCTTGACGCGAATCAGCGGAATGTCCGTGGAGAAGGTAATCTTCATGGTGTCGGAAACCATGTTGCCGTCGTTGTCGGTGGCGCGGGCAACGCAGTAGAACTGCGTTTCGGCGGCTGGCGCTTTCCAGACGGTGTCAAAGTCGCTTACGGTTCTCCACTTGCCTGCAATCTGTTCGGGCGTGCCGCAGCTCCATTCGCGCTTGGCAATGCTGCCCGGGTCCGAAGGCAGGTTGTTGTTGTCGTAGGCGTCGGCGTTCAAGGTGATATTGTAGCCTTCGCGAACGGTCAAGTTCTTCTTGGTCACTTCGATGCTCGGCGGTGCAAGGACGATATCGATTTCGACAGTGTCCTTGGCAATGTTGCCGTCGTCATCGGTGACGCGGGCAATGCACTTGTAGCCGTTCTGGGCGGTAGAAGGCATGGTCATGGTCGTGCGCGGCGTCGTGGACGACGAATAGGTAAAGCCGATGTTTTCGGCCGAGGCGGAACCGCAGCCCCATTCGTACTTGGCGATGCTGCCCAAGGAATCTTGGGCGTGCGCGTTCAGTTCGACGACGTCCTTGATGGTGACCTTGTTGTGGTTGACATAGGCTGTGACAGACGGCATGCCGACAATGACCTTGTAAATCGCCGTGTCGCGGGCGGTGTTGCCGTCATCATCGGTGACCTGAACCACGCAGTAGTAGGCATTCGTTGCAGTCTGCGGCATGCGCACGGTGAACTGGGACGAGGTCGATTCTTCCCACGTCGGGTTCTTGAGTTCGTTCAAGTTTTCGCTACAGGCGTTTTCGTACTTGGCAATGTAACCGAGCTTGTCGGTAGCGTTTGCCTTTATAGTCTGGTTGCTGTTGATCTTGACCGTGTCTCTCTTGGTGTTCAGGCGCACGGTGGGCGGGTCGAGCAAAGTCTTGAAGGTGAGTGTGTCGAAGCCTTGTTCGCCGTCGTCGTCGGTTGCCCTAAAGATGCAGCGGTGGTTATTGACTTCGGCGCCCGGAAGTGTCAACTGGAGGGCGATATCGCTGACCGATGCTGCGGGCGGGTCAATGTCTTTCTTGTAGTCGTAGCTGACCATTCCGTTGCTGCAGCCCCATTCAATCTTGTTGATGGTGCCGAACTTGTCGCTTGCAGACGCCTTCACGGTGACAACGCTGTTGATCTTGTATTCGTTCGTCTTGCTGTCGGTAGTGACATCAATCGTTGGCGGGTCGCTTATCACGATTACCTTGGTAGAGGCTGTACCGGATTTGTTGTCCTGGTCTGTAACGGTTACGGTAACCGTGTACGTGCCTACAGCCTTGTAAGCCAGGTTTGTTTCCTTGGTATCGTCTGCAGGGCAGCTGTAACCGGTAGCTAGCTTATCGCTGTTGGAACAGTTCCACTTGATAACCATGCTTGTGCTGGCCTTGCCCGGATAGGTTTTAATCTTGAATGCGATTGGGTCGTTAAGGCTTACGGTATCGTCGAAAGCGGGCTCCGCAAAGATGATTGTGGGGTCGTCTCCGCGGATACCGAACTTGACCTGGGCCTTTACGTTTGCTCCGTTTTCGGTGTAAGATACCGTCATCAGGTATTCGCTGCCTGCGACAGCTAAATCCTTGAGCTGGTCGTAAGTGTATGTGATTGAGGCCTTCCCGTCTTCGTCGACATCGCCTGTTTTCTTGGTGTCGTTCAAGTCCCAGGACCATTCAACTTTCTTGGGAGCAGGAACCGCTTCGCTGATGATCGCTGTAAATACGAGCGATTCGCCTTCGCCAATACGAGCGTTCTTGTCTCCGTTGACATTGAGAGCAATCTTAGTCGCCATGATAGTAATAGTCTGTTCCAACTTTTCGACATTGCCGGCTTTATCCTTGGCGTTGTAAACGAGTTTGTGGTCACCGTCGAGCAGGTTTTTCAGGTCCAGGGCGCAGTTGAAAACGGCGCTGTCTTCGCTGACACTGCATGTCAAGGACTTTGCCTCGCCGTCAATGCTTGCGCTGACCGATTCGATGCCTGCACCCAAGTCGCGGACGTAGATGGTCTGATTGTAGTTGCGGGTCCTGAGCGTGTCGATGTTCTTTACGAGCAGGACTGGCTTGACGGAATCTTTCAATTCGATTTCGTCCATGCGTAGCAGGCTGCCCGATTCGATAAAGAGATCCTTGACCGTTGCGCTCTGGTATTCCTTGAGCGAATCGGAAGTAATGGTTGCGGTGTAGTTGCCGGCATCGGCCTTGACGGTGTAGTTACCCTTGCTGTCGGTGTAAGCGTCGAAGGTCTTGTTGCCGTTGTTGAATTCCACGTGAATGCCGGAATGAACCGTACGGCCCTGGTATTTGACGACGCCGGTGAACGAACCTTGTGTCGAGCTCAAGTCGCCGATATAGAAGTTCCACGGACGGCTTGTCTCTTCGCCAGTAGAAATACGGGTGAGTCTTACGATGTCGTAACCGTCGGTGGCGTACATGTCCCAGTAAATGCGACCCGTCATGGTCTTGCCGGGGTCGCTAATCAGGGTGATGTTGTTCTTGCCGTTGGCATCGATCGGTTCAAAGATGTTCGAGGTGAATGCCTTTGCAATCAAGTCCTCGTCGGTAAACGCCTTTTGCGGAGGCTGTCCGTTCTTGGAAACCTGGGCGTAAATAAAGTACTGCAGGTCTTGCGGGTTGTCGTCGTCTTCGCCTTCGTAGTAGAAGTAGAATCGATCGTTAATGTTGTGGCGTGCGCCGTCTTGCGGATAAATGACCTTGAGCCTTGGGATGCGGTTGAAGTGCAAGTTCACGCTGTCCTTGGTTTCGTTGCCATCGTCGTCTTTTACGATTACGTAAATCTTCTGGTTGCCGAGCGAATCCATCTTGGCGTCTTTGTTCTTGATGGTCAGGTAGAGCGAGTCGTTGTCTTCGTATCTCTTGTACTTGACGGTCTTGGCAGATTCCTTTTTGCCGCTTGCGTCCAGGTCGATCATGACGTCGACAATCGTTCCGAAGGAATCGGTTGCGAGAATCGGGAAGGTGATGTCGCCGTCGTGCTTGGTCCAGAGGGTGTCCTTGGGGAGGACCAGGATCGGCTTGGTGTCGATGACGCGAATCCAAGACTTGCGGGTGGCGGTACCGGCGGTATCGGTTGCGTTGTTGCCGTCAAAGGCGACGAACTTGGGTTCGTAGAGACCCGGTTTTGCGTAAGCCCATGCTTGCGGTTTGGCGTTGTCACCAATAATAGTGGTGTCCTTGCCGTTCTTTTTGGTAAGCGTCCACTGGAACCTGTATATCTTGTCCACGTTGTAGGGCAAGAGACCGATCAGGTACACGGTGTCGTTCACGGTCACGGTCAGGGTGTCCGGAATGGTGTCCGCTTCGCTTGCGGCGACGTTTGCCATGGAGTCGGCGAATGCCTGCGCATCTTCGATCGGCTTGTCGAAGGCGAATACGCGGGAGTGGTTATTCTTCAGATTTACGTTTTCCTTGACGGACGACTCCCTAGAACATCCGAAAAGGGCTAGCGTAGCGCTAAGGCCGAGGGTGAACAATAAAAAATGGGGTACACGCATAGCACATCCTCAATTAAATACTAAACAATTTTTACACTTTAAATCTATCTTTTTTATTTGAAAAGCGTGAGTGAAAATTTACACTGATGGAGCAAGTTTATGGAAGAAATCCCCCTTTGGTACAGCCTGGCCGTATTTTTTGTGCTGGGCGCCTGCGTTGGCAGTTTTTATAACGTAATTGTGTACCGCATGCCCCGCGGAATTTCGCTGATTAACCCGCCTTCGCACTGCCCGCTTTGCAAGAAGCATATTCCGCTGTATTACAACTTGCCTATTGTGGGCTGGCTCATTTTGCGCGGCAAGAGCGCCTGCTGCAAGCAGCCCATTAGCATTATTTACCCGATTGGCGAATCTCTGTGCGGTTTGCTGGGGGCGCTTGCCCTGTATGCGGCGACCGGATTCACTACGGATTTTACGGCTCCGGTGCAAAGCCTCGAAGTGTGGGCCGATGCCCTCGCCCTGTTCTGGTTGTTGCTTGGCATTTACCCGGTAAGCGCTGTCGATTTTAAGTACAAATTAATTCCTGATTCCATTTCGGTGGGCGGCATTGTCGCTGGCCTTGTCATTTCTTTTATTCCGGGTGGCATGACTCCGGTTGAAAGTATTGTGGGCGCTGTTGCCGCGGGCGGTGGACTTTACCTGCTCGGCTGGGTGGCGACCAAGGTGCTGAACAAGGCTGCCATGGGCTTTGGCGATGTCAAGTTGCTGGCCGGCTTTGGCGCAATTATGGGTGTGACCCGCGCGGTCGAAGTCTTGGTGGTCGCTTCGATTCTTGGCATTCTCATTATGGTGCCGTACGCAAAGGTTGCTGAACGCAGGGCTGCTAAAAAGGCTGCTCAAAACAAGGCTTCGCAAAATAAAAAAGCTTCCGCAGACGAGGCGGAAGACGAAGGCGCCGGCCAGATTCCCTTTGGCCCGTTCCTCGCAGTGGCCGCCCCGTTTATGTATTTGTGGGGCGATGCCCTTAAGGAACTTTATTTGAAATTCGTTGTCGGCGAGTAATTTATTTCTGCATTTCGTAGAAGGCGTAGAGCCAGGCCTTGAGGCGGGTCCAGTTCTTGTCCTTCTTGTGCTTGATAAAGTCGCCGAAGGAGTAGAGCATCACGTCTTGCGCTGGTGCGCTACCGGTGTAGATTTCTTCGAGTTTGAAGAATTCCGTTGAAAGCTTGAGGTCGGTGTCGCGAACGGTTTCGCCGTCTATGGCAATCGTCAGGTGCTTTTTGTGAATGACGAATGAATAGTGGTGGCGTTTGCCGTCAATGACGCTTGCCTTGCCGTATTCGATAGAGTCGGTCGATACCGTATCGATGCCATTGTAGATTCTTGCGCAGAGTGCGGTGGAATCCTTTTCACAGCGGCGGATTTCAAAGCCCAGGCTGTCGGTGCCCGAGTAGAACAGTCGACCGTCTTTTTCAAGATTGTCCAGTTCGAACCAGAACGAAAGTGCGAAACTGCTGTCGGTAAATACCTTGCGGGTCGTAAGGAGAGAATCGGTTACGGGTTCAGAAACGAACTCGCGAATGCGGTCATACGAACTAGGAACGTTGTCCCAGTTGATATCTCCTTCGAATGCGGTCAACATCGTGATGGAATCCATCTTGGGAATCACATACCAGGCGTAAAAGGAGTCTTCTGCGAACATTCTGCTGTATCTTGGTCCAAGAAGAATGTTTTTCTGAGCGTCAATAAATTTATCTGTGTAGTAACTGGCGCTTCTTATGTAAGATTTGCTGTTGTACCAGAAATGGATCGGCACTATAAGCGAATCTAGCGAGTATTCACCCAGGGAATCGAACAGGTCTGACTTCGGCAAGGTAAGCTCGATGTCGTAGAGATGTTTGATGCTCAAGACGTTGTCAACAAACAGAGTGTCGCCGGCGTTCAGGTTCAGCGTGACTCCGACAGCGCGGAAATCTTCGCCGTTAGAAATCTCAATTTGCTTTGCAACATCGCCATTGTTGAAAAGCGGAATGTTTCCGAGGGTGGCATAGCCTTGTTTAATGTCTTCTTTGGTGACTTGCTTGCAAGCGAGTGTGCCTGTAATGCAGAGCGTGTCGCCTTTGGCGAATACACTGACAGAATCGGAATTTTCCCAAATCTTGTAATCGGTTGAAATCTGTAATGTGGCTGGCTTTCGAACTCCGACCACGACGGTGTCGACATCGTTCCTTTTCAAAATGTCGGCACCATAGAGGGTGTCTTTTTCGCCGTCCATTCCGGTTACGGTTGCCACAACGCTGTATGCGCCCGTTATGTCTTCGAATACGGCGTAATCCCCGTATTCGACAGTGGCGGAATCCATTAACTTGGTTTTCCCGTCTACAATCTTTGTCAGGGCAAACTGGACTGTTCCCGATTTTTTGGCGGACATGGGGACCATGACATGGTCAAGATCTTCTTCAATGGCGAAAGCCACGGTGTGCCCGGATTCTGTCTCGGTGAGTACGCCTGCGGTAGAGGTCCCGTTGTCTTCGGGTATTGCGCATGCGCTGAAAAGTGTCGCCATGGAGAAGGCGAGCGTTGCAAATTTTGTCATTTCTCGTCTTGTCATGGTTTACTCCAAATTTGAGAACAGGTGAATATTCATTTGGTACACGCCGTCGGCTTGTTCCTTGTCTTCGCCAATAATGCGCCTTGCCTTCGCCTTGAATTCCTGTAGTTCCGCCTCGAGTTTCTTGTATGCCTCGCTCGAAATACTGAAGGTGAGCGTACTCATGACGGTCGGCTGCTTGGGCGGCGTCATCAGGGCCTGTTTCGAAAGTTCGAAGCATTGCAGTTGGTATTGCTTGATGAGTTCCGCGTTGTTGTACGGGCCGCTGCTGATACTTTCTTTGGTGGGCTTCCAGAAGCCGTTTTCGTTCTTGCGCGCAAGTCCGAGGCGCTCCAGGAGTGCAAGCGAGTCCTTGAGCTTTCCGAGCGGAACCTTGGGGAATATACGCTTTTGCACCGGAGTCATGTCGTCGTCCACGTCCATGGCGTCGAGGATTGCGAAAAGGGCGCTGTTGTACCAGTGGCTGTAGTAGTCGTAGGCGTCTTCGTTTAAAATGTGCTGCGGATTCGGGTGCTGCTTCAAGAGCTCCTGCATCGCGGCGTTACGAATAGATTCGTTTTTGGCCTGGTCCAGTTCGACCAGGGTTTCGAAGTATTTGGCTTCTTTTTTGTCGAGTTCCAGGATTTCAATAAATTTTTGCACCATGCGGGGGCTAACCTTTTTGCCCCTGACAACATCTGCAAAGTAACTGCGGCTCTTTTCGAGGCCGAGCAGGTTGCAAATTTCAGTACGGGTAAAACCGGGTTCCTCTTTGGCACGGGCAACCTGGTATTCTTCCAAGAACTTGCGGAAGTGAGTAAACTGGTATATGTCTAAAAAACGATTCACGGTCTTAATATAGATTTTTTACGCGGATATTGTATAATTTTTTTTGAAATTTTTGAGAACATGTTACGCAGGTCACAAAATGGCGGGAAACGGCTAAGAAATGGGAATTTTTACACCGAATTCGTCAAAATGAGCTGTTTTTAAGCTTTTATTACACGATGCTAACACATTTTTACTACAACAAGTTGGAATATTTCGGAAAAAAGGGGTTATTTTATAGATGAGGATTTTGGGAAATGAAAAAGGTGTTATTTGTATACATGATGGCGGCGGTATGCACTCTGGTTTCGCAAGTGAGTGCGCGTCCGGCTGCTCCGGGTTTCCAGACTGTTTCCAACAAAGACGGTAGCTCCGTTTCGATTCGTCATTTCGGTGATGAACATTACTTCTTTACAGAAACTTCTGACGGTTTCCTTGTAGCGGGTGATGGCAACGGTAGTTACGTGTATGTGGGTGAAGACGGCACTCCGAGCAAGTTTATTGCAAAGAATCCGGTGGACCGTACAGCCGAAGAAAAATCCTTTTTGAACGGTTTAAATCAGGAGGCGGTTCATCAAAAGCACCAAGAACTGAATGGTGGCCGATTTCCCGATGAAGAAGGACTGAACAGCGAACAGAAGTTTACCCATACGCCTGTAATGGCATACAACCAAGATGGCGTATCTGCCTTGATGCTTCGCCGTGCGGTTTCTGAAAAGTGGACGAAGGGAGAGCGCTGGTTCCCGGTACTTCTGATTGGCACGTCCGATAAAAATCATGGCGATTCGGCTGCGTTCTATGATTTCTTGAACAAGCCGGGCTACAACGTCAACAACAATATCGGAAGCCTGCGTGACTACTTCTTGTATGTGTCCGACAGCATGTTCTCGCCGCATTTCGACGTGTACCCGATCAAGCTCAACAAGGCGTTGACGGACTATGGCACCGGCGACAATTTTAAGGAAGGCCAGTTTACTGCCGAGGGCCTTACGGAGTTGGCAAAACGTGCCGATTTCCAGGCTAATGCGGCCAAGTATTGTTTCAGCGGAACCAATGTCGATGGCTTTATCTTCTTGTTCCCGGGCATGGAAGAAGATGCCCTTAAGCAGAGCGGTCTGTTCTGGGGACACCAGTTCTGGATGCAGTCGAACGGATCTTCTTCGGGTTGGTTCCCTTCGGCGTATAAAACAGGCGGCTACACTTTTGACAAGTACTTGTTTATCGCCCAGTATGCGGATGGTTCCAGGAATTCGAAAATCAACAAGATGGGTACGTTTGCCCATGAGTTCAGTCATGTGATGGGCTTGAATGACCATTACGGCAAGGACGCAAACGATAACCAGGTCGACGGTCCGAGTGTCTACGACATTATGTCGTTGGGTATGTATAACGGCTCTACGATGAACGAGGGCAATGCACCCATGGGCTATTCCGCCTACGAAAAAGAAATCATGGGCTGGCTGAAGCTGAAAGAACTGGAAGCCGATAAAACATACTCGCTCAAGAAGTTGAGCAAGATGGAGGCGTATTCCGTTACGAACCCGAACCAAAACGACGAATACTTTGTTGTTGAATATCGCCCTGCGGAATCATATGATTCGTATATCAAGAATTCTCTGGGCTGGGGTGCGCGTTCCAGTGCCAATGGCGTGTACGTGTGGTATATTGACTTTGACCAGAAAATTTGCGTGACGAACAATAATGCAAACGGTGACATTAACCACCAGCGAGTGGCGATTGTGGCCGTGCAGGGCGCTAAGGGCTATTACGCCAATTTCACTTACGTAAACAAGAATGGCAAAGCCTCTGTGCCGGGCGTTTACAATATTGTGCTAGACGGTAACGACAGGGCTTGCTTTACCACATCGCAGGGAATGTCGCTTTCGGCTTGCCCCGAAGAATCGAGTTCATCTGTTGCCAGTTCCAGCAGCATTGCTAGTTCTAGCAGTATCGCCAGAAGCTCCAGTAGTATTGCGAGAAGTTCCAGTAGTTTGGCCAGAAGTTCTAGCAGCGTACGCAGCTCTAGCAGTGAACGGAATTCGTCAAGCAGTGTGGCGTCCAGCTCCAGCGTAAAGATTGTGTCTTCGTCTAGCTTCAATATCTGGCAGCGTTCCAGCTCGTCTGCGTTTATGGGTATCGCTGATGCTGGCGCCGTAATGCCGCAGGTGCATTATTCGCTGGAAGGTCGCCAGCTTCATGTACTGGCCGATATGCCGGGTTTAAAGACGGTACGTCTGTTTGATATGCAGGGCCGCTTGCTCTATTCGGAAAAGTTCTCCGGCAGCGCGATGACGCTTGATCTTGCGGGCATGAGCCACGGCGCATTCGTGGTGCGCTTTACGGCGGGGAACTTTACTTCGCAACGCAAGTTGTCTTGCCCTTAAACCCCATTCGGCAACGCGCTTGCCGGTGTGGATTTTTTGTCAAAAAAGAATATTTTGGGGATGCCGTGAGCGTCCCCTTTTTGATATTATATTTAGGGCAAGGTTGTTTAAATAAGTGCCTCTGGAGTTAGAGGCGCTAAAGGGTTGTTATGAAAAGACGCTTCCTCAGGACTGCGGCGGTGGCCGCTTCCGTGTCTTTGGTTTCGATGTCGTGGGGCGCTACGCTTCCGACTGCGACCGAAATTTTCAATAAAATGGGCTTCGGCATCAACATCGGTAACACGATGGAAGTGCCGGGCAATCCGACCGGTTGGGGCAATAAGTTCCCGACAGAGGCCTACATCGATTCGGTGAAGGCGGCCGGATTCAGCACGATTCGCATTCCTTGCGCCTGGGATAGCCACGCCAAAGACGGAGTCATTAACGAAAGTTGGATGGATTCCGTGCAGACGGTGGTGGACATGTGCATGCGCGCAGGGTTAGTGACGGTTCTCAACATTCATTGGGATGGCGGCTGGCTCGAAGGGAACTTGAGTGACGACAAGAAGGACGAGGTGAACGCCAAGCAAAAGGCGTACTGGACCCAGATTGCCACACGCTTCAAGAACTACAACGAACGCCTGCTTTTCGCGAGCGCAAACGAGCCTGCTACGACTGACGATAATTACAAGCATGAAACCGAAATCTTGGCAACATACCACCAGACTTTCGTGGACGCCGTGCGTGCCACGGGTGGTAACAACGCAAGCCGTACGCTTGTGATTCAAGGGCCTTCTACGAGTATTGACCGCTCGGTTGAAGTCTATACGGTGGATAAGCTCCCGAAAGACGTGATCGAGAACCGTTTGATGTTTGAGGTTCACTACTACGATCCGTACACCTATACGCTGATGAATGAACCTGCCAACTGGGGCGCCATTGTGGAACCGCAGTATTATTGGGGTACGGGCGACAATCTTGCTACGGGTGACGATATCGTCCATAATTGCGGTTACAATGCCTGGGGCGGTGGCATGGGTGATCCCTGCACCAAGAGCCAGATGGATGCATCGCTTGGCAAGATGAAGAAAAACTACGTGGATAAAGGCGTGCCGGTGATTATCGGTGAATTTGGCGCAAACGACCGCGTAGGCGTGCTTACGGGTAGCAACTATGACAAGCACCGCAAAGGTCGCCTTGAATATTACCAGGCGTTCATGAGTTCCTGCAAGGCGAATCAGGTGGTGCCGATTGCTTGGGATACGGGTCACGAAGGTGAAAACAACATGACCATTATCCGCAGGCAGAGTGAGCCCGATGGCTCCATTTTTGACAAAGATGTGCTAGACATTATGCGGAAAGCGTATGGTCTTGGTGACTACGTGAATACGGGAATTACTCATGACGAAAACTTTGTGGAAGGCGGAGCCGGAACGATTGCCGTGCGGAATGGCGGCGTTACGAGTTCTTTTGGTCGCGTTAATCTCCGCCGCGAAGGAGCGATGCTTTATGCTAGTGGAGCCATCAAGCTGTTCGATATGAATGGCAACATGCTCCGCAGAGGAACTTCCGGGCTTTCGTTGCAGGGCTTGCGCCAAGGCGTCTATATCGCCAAAAGCGGTAATCGTCAGTTGAAAGTGAATCTGCGCTAAGGCTCTTTGTTACAACGAAAACTCCCCGGCGTTCGTCGGGGAGTTTTTTCGAATCAATAAGGAATGATAATTTGGAATTTGTTCAGGTTGACTTCTAGAGTCCGGTATAGCTGAACGATTTATGGCCGAGCTTTTGGCCACAACTGCTGACAAATACAGCGGTCAACTTACCGACGCGAATGCCTGCAAGATTTCCGCCTTTTTCGCCAAATTCACGGACGAGGTTACCCTGCAAGTCGAACAAGCGGACTTTGGTGCCCTCGGGTGCGCCTTGTACATGCAAGAAGCCGTTTGATACGAACATGTTCATTGACGGAGCGAGGTGTGCCATCTTCAGGGAGGTCTTCGAAGTGTCCTGTTTGGAAGTATCCTGCACGGTCGTGTCCTGCTTGGAAGTGTCCGGCTTGGGTTCTTCGTACGGGAGCGAAGGCGTTTCCCAGTCAATCCAGTCGGCATAGTTATCAATCTTGAAACCCTTGCCGTTCGTGGGCTTGACGTGGATATCGGTATTGGCGTTCTTGCCGCGCATGAACTTGTCCACGAACGCTGTCACGGAATTGTTCTGGTTCGGCGCTGCCTGGCAATGCTCGTGGCCGCCGGTAAAGTCGAAACCGATACGGTCTTCGATGCCCATGGCCTTCCACACCTCGGTCGCTGCCATGATGGACTTGTAGCCCGATTCGTCGCCAAGCCATTCGTAGGGCGGGTTGCCGAGTGCAATCACTGCGCGCGGGGCGATCATGGCGATGAGTTCGTGATGGTCGTGCGGGAGCTTGTACGGGTCCTGGCTCTTGAGGCTCTGCATGAACCAGCTGTAGTTCGTGTTGTCGATTTTTTCGATGTTCGTGCCGCGGCTTGCGAAGTCTGCGGAAGTGCGCCACGAGTTGATGCCGCCGCCACCCGATTCCTGGGCAATGGTGAGCGTCACGCGTTCATCGAAGGCGCCTGCGAAGAGTGCCATCTTGCCCGCATAGGAACAACCTGTGACTGCAATTTTGCTCATGTCCAGGTGGTACTGGTCGGCAATTTGCGCAAGGCCGTCAATCAGGCGGCTTACACCCCAAGACCATGCGGAATAGTCGCCGTTCTGGTTCTTGTTGCCGTAGAACTTGTAGAAACCCACGTTCGTGTCCTTCTGACCGTTCATGGAGTATTTCGCCACCTGGTCGTGGCTGAAAGGCACCTGCACAAAGCCGCTGAACAGGCTAGAGGAAAGCGACCCCGTACCGCTGTTCATGCCGATGATAATCGGGTGCGGGCCGTTGCCAGACGGAATGCTGAATTTCGACGTAATCGTCATCGTCTTGCCGCCTTCCTTGACGGTGACCGTGAGGGTGCCGCCGCTGTAAGTGGCGCTCACGTCGGAAGGAATCGGCTTGTCGCCGATTTCGTACTTTTCGATATCGGCCTTGATTTCGTTACGACGCTTGCTCCAGTCGCCATACTTGGTGACTTTGGAACCGTCGTGGAATTCGAATGGGTTGGGGAGTTTTCTATTGCTCTTAAGTTCGCCCGCCTTGGCGCCAAGATCCTTGCCGCGGTTTTCGAGGTCGAAATTGAGCGGTATTTCTGCAAATACCATGGAACATAAACCAAAAAGAAGCGCCGTGTGGAGGCCCTTTTTCATGTTTCACTCCTTTCGCCAAACAGAAACCCAAACCCATTGTGTTAAACAACCTTAATTATAATGGGTACTTTAAATATATGCTTGAATAGCATAGATATGGTGTTCAAATTGTTTATGCTGTGGACAAATATGTCCACATCTTTCAGTAAAAGGATATTTTTTATGGGATTTCCAAGGTAACCGTAATAAATAAGCTGGTCCGAAAAGACTGATTACGTCGCAACTGAATTGAACTTTAAGAAAAATCCCCAGCCGAGATGGCCGGGGATTTTTTGGAGGTGTGTTGTTGCGAGAGAGTTAGCGCCTTACGGCCTTGAATATCCCGAGGGTTCTGTTGCCTTGCGCGACCTTGACGAGGTAGGCGCCTTGCCGCAGGGTGATGTGGAGTTCGTTCCCCTGCATGGCGCGGAATTCCGCGATGCGGTGGCCTTGCATGTCGAAGACGCTGATGTCGTGTGCGCCGCCGTCGATGCCCTCGAGACGGAGCTTGCTACCGTCGATTCGTCCGCTGATGGCGTTGTGCGGAGTCATGGATTCGGCGGCGGTGATGCCCTCGGTATCTTCTGTGCCGGAGGATGCGCCTTCTGTTGCGCTGGACGATTCCGGACCGGCGATTTCTGCACTTGAAGAGGATTCCGATTCTTCGGAACTGCTGGATTCCGGCTCCACCTGAATCAAGCCGCCTTCGGTGATGGGTGTCTTTGCCCGTGTGAGGACGTCGAGCGGGTCGGGCTTGCTGGAATCGAACGCTTCATGATCGTCGCGCAGGTGCTTGGCGAGTTCGGGCACCTTCGCCTTGATTTCTTCGATGTTCGCGCGGGCGAGCTCGTAGGCGCCGTATTCGCAGAAGTGCGTCTTGTCGCTCGCGGTGTACATGTACATTTTTTCCTTGTTGCCTCCGAGCGCCTTGCCGAGCGTGATGCTGTGCTGGTTCAGGTCGAGTACGGTGACGCCGAGTTTTTTCCCGATGGCGCGCATACGTTCGGGAAGCCCGCCCACAGCTGTTTTCGGGTCGGTTTCGTTTTGCCGCGCGGTAGATGTCACGAACAGCGGAGTGGCCCCCTTCGCCTTGATTTCGTTTGCGTATTTGGTGAGAGTCGCTTCGTAGTTGTTCACGTCGTTTTGATTCTTCTGGTCGTTATGCGCGAACTGCACGGTCACGAAGTCGCCCTTCTTGACTTCGGCGAGAATCTTTGCGAGGCGCTTCATGCTGTAGAACCCGCTGGCGGTAAGGCCCGATTCGGCGTAGTTCGCGATGGCAAGGCTGGATTTGAAAAATCCCGGGGCCATCTGGCCCCAGCCCGCCCACGGTGCCATTATCTGGTCGACCACGGTGGAGTTTCCGCAGAGCCAGAGCGTGGTCACGTTGTCGTTACGCTTGATTTCGATTCCTGCGACGGCGGGCGCCTTGCCGCTGATGACGAAGGTGAGCTTCTTGTCCCAGGTGCGGTAATCCTTTTCGCGGTCCTTGATGCTCATGGTCACCGAGCCGTCCATGCTTCTTGTTTCCATGCGCCTGAGCGAAACGGTCTGCCTGCTGAACACGCCGCCGGCGAGGGTGATGCGGTCGAGCATGAGCTTGCGGTTTTCGGCCCATACGGTGGTTTCGCTTTCGTTTTCGCCGTCACCGAGAATGAACGTCACTTCGTAATTGCCTTGCGGGAGAGCTACCGAGAAAACCATGTCGCCCTTCGCCGTCAAGAAATCCGTGGTGAGGTCGTCGTCCCACAGGCGGTCTACCGAAGAAACCGTCCCGCTTTCGAAGCCGTAGCCCTGCGAGTCGCTGTACTTGGTGTTGGCCTTGACCTGCGTGTAGCCCGCGGCAACCGGGCCCTCGCCGAAGTCGAACTTGTAGTTTTCGGCGGCTTCGGCCATGGAGAATGCGGCCAGAAGCGCTGCGATAGTCACCATCGTGGCGGTTTTGACAAGGGTGTCGTAGCCCTTGATTTCAGTTTTGTAATCCATAATAACATCCCTTTTACACACGTTTGTGTTTGTACTACAAAATGTACTATAAAATTTTCAAAAAAGCAAGAAAAATTTCAATTTTTTTTAAAATCCGTTAACGGTAAAAAGCCGCCTAGCCCCCCTCTGAGAAAGGGCGCTAGACGGGGAGTTTATGGGGGTTCTATTTCTTAAAGATTCCCTTGGAGATATACTTGCCGTCGATTTTTATGCGCACAAGGTAACTCCCCTTCGGGAGCGGTTCCTGCGAAAGGTCCACGGCGCTCTCGCCCGCGGCGACAAACTTCGCGATGGTCCCCACGATGCGGCCACTCATGTTGTAAATCTCGATTTCGGCGTAGCCGCCGCGGGCAAAATTCTGCACGCCTGTCGCAAGGGCGGTCGTCCCTTCTGCAGAGGAAAGCGTCACACCCGGTACCCCGAAGTAGAAACCGTCCACGTTCGGGCCGCCGTTCTCCGTGGTGGAGGAGAGCTTGAGCGTATTCTCACCCTTCACGATGTTCACGGGAACCTGGACTTCTTGCCAGGTGGTCCAGCTGCCGGTAGAAGGTAGGCTTACGCTGACCGCATCGCCGCCGTTTACGGACAGGTTCATGTCGCGGGCATCGTTCCCGCCGTTTGCAAACACGATGGAGACGGTCGTCTTCGCGTCTTCCTTTGCGGTCACTTTCCAGGTGGCGAAGCTTGCTGCATCGTTATCGAAGTTGTAGTAGCCCTTCTCCTTCCAGCCTTCGTTCGTGTCTTCGAAGGAGCCTTTACCTTCTGCCGGGGCGGATGCATCCACGAACGATTCCTTTGTCATGTCGTGCTTGATTTCGGGAATGACGGGGTCGACGATCACCGGGTCGATAACCACGGGGGTAGTACCGTCACCTGCGAGATAAATGGAAGGCTGCTTCAGGTTCTTTACCGCGTTGGGCAGGTAGTAGCCCAGGTGCGGCGGCTGGTTGTAGGCCACGTTCTGCCAGGCAATGCTTACGCGGTAATGCGGGTCATGCATCAGGGTGTACACGCGGTAATCCGTCGTGACCGGAGTGCCGAAAATCGTAATCATGGAGGCGTCGCTGCCCGAACGCAGGATAAGTTCTTCGCGCCAGTCGCCGAACAAATCGGCCACGAGGCTCGGGTTCTTCTTTGTTCCGTTGTTCGTAGTGGACTTGTTCACGTTGCCGTAGGTAAAGTAGCGGTTCGCCTTCTTGTCCTTGGTGCTCCACTTGTCTATTGCGCCGTCAAGCAGTTCGTCTTGCAGGTCTCCGTCAAAATAGATGCGGAAGTTCACCGAGGGCTTGCTGCCCGAAATCTTCTGGCCCTTCACGTTCTTCACGCCGTCGCCCGCGCTGCTCCACATCTCGAATCCGCGGTGGTCCGCGTCGATGTCTGCGGCGAGGCCTCGGCCGTTGTCGACGCCCGGGTTCGGCTGCTTGGTGCCCCAGATGATCTTGCCGTCGGGGCCGCGGAAGTCGTCGGTATAGGCGGCGGACTTTTCTTCGTGAACGTCCCACGATTCAAGGCCCGGACGGTCGGGGTCCATGTCAGAGAGGTGGAGTGCATCGCCGTGTCCGAGCCCTGTGCGGTAAAGGAGCGTGCCGTCGGACTTGAGCGCCGCAGAACCGAACACGATTTCGTCCTTGCCGTCGCCGTTGATGTCGCCTACGGAAACGTTGTGGTTGCCTTCGCCAAAGATGCCCTTGCCCCTCGTTTCGGACTTGTGGTACCAGCGCTGTTTGAGCTGCTTGCCGTCGAAGTCGTAGGCGACCGCGTAGGCGTAGGTGTAGTAGCCGCGCATCATCACAAGGCTCGGGTGTACACCGTCGAGGTAGGCGATGGCCGCGAGCATGCGTTCGCTGCGGTTGCCGTAGTTGTCGCCCCAGTTCTTGGTGACATTACGGCCCGGCACGTAGTCGATGGTCGTGATGGCTGCACCCGTCTTGCCGTTGAACACGGTCAGGAACTCGTTCCCGCTCATGATGGTGCCGGTCTTTGTGCGGTAATCCTTGCTCTTGTCGCCGATGGCCTTGCCTGTACCGTCAATGGTGCCGTCGCTTGTCTTCATGGCAACTTCGGCGATGCCGTCACCGTCTAGGTCGTAGACCATGAACTGCGTGTAATGGGCGCCCGCGCGGATGTTCTTGCCCAGGTCGATGCGCCACAGCTTTTTGCCGTTCATCTTGTAGCCGTCAATATACACGTTGCCCGTGTAGCCGCTCTGCGAGTTGTCCTTCTGGTTGCTCGGGTCCCACTTTACGACAAGCTCGAGTTCCCCGTCGCCGTCCAGGTCGCCCACGCTCATGTCGTTCGAGGTGTAGCTGCAGCTGGAACCGTCGGGCATCTTGAGGTCGCCCGGGCGGTCAAGCTTGAGAGTCGCATACGGGATGTTCTTACCATCGGAATTGGCCGACTTGTCGAACACAAACGAGAGTCCGGACTGCGCACCTTCCTTGCCACCCACGACTGCGGCGACCGTATACTTGGAGGTCGCCTTGCCCGAAGCGTCGAGGTAGTTTGTCGCGCCGTTCCCTGCGATGGTCGCAATTTTTGTCCCGTCACGGTAAAGATTGAACTCGGTATTCGGGGCGTCGCTCCCGAGCAGGCGCCAGCTGACCAGCATGCCTTTCCCGACGTTAGAAGCCACGAGACCGCGGCTCAGGTTTTCCATCTGACGCGGGGCCGCGAAAGACGGGATGGCGAGTCCAAAGGACAACGCTACACACGCCGCAAGCGGCGTTTTCTTTCCACAATACACCATATTTTCCTCCCCAAAAGGGTCGAAGTTATACCAAACAGGTACTTATCGTACCGATTTTTAATATAATCTAAATTTTATTAAAAGTCTACATTTTCTCAATAATTTACCTTAATTTACAAAGATTGTTAGTTGTTCGTTGTTGTAAAATGTCTACATTTTTTTGGAAAAATTGCTGAAAAAAGTTCCGTTTTCGCCGTTTTTTGCGCCTGTTTCGAATGTCAACACCCCGAGGCGGGGCTTGAACGCGTCCCGTACCGGGAAAATTTTCAACTTTTACTATACTATGTACTACATTTTTATGTATATTTAATATCATGAATACCTTCGTAAACATTTTCGAGTTTACCAAGTTCCGCAAGTTCCTGGCAGAATACCAGGAGCGCCGTCAGGCGGCGGAGCCATCGTTTTCGCGTACCGAGTTCTGCAACTTGCTGGGGCTCCCGAATACCCGCAGCTATTTCAACGACGTGGTGCAGGGCAAGCGTGTGACCGACAACATGCGCGAACGCTTTATCAACGTTATCGGGCTCAAGGGGAACGAGGCAAAGTATTTCGAGGCGATGGTCGATTTTGACCAGGGGAAGACTGCCCAGGTGCGCGAGGCGGCGTTCGATGCCATGATGCGCCTGAACAAGAACCCGCAGGCGATTGTGGACCCGGACAGTTACGAGTTCTTTGGCAACTGGTACAACAGCACGGTCTATGCGATTCTCGAGGTGATGGATGTGGGCGACGACGTGTCGGAACTCGCGGCGAAGATTTTCCCGCCCGTATCCGAGAAGCGCCTGAAGGCGAGTCTTGAACTTATGAAAAAGATGTCGCTCGTGCGCAAGGACGAACGCGGATTCTGGAAGCCGACGAAGGATAGCCTTGCCACGGTGCAGCAGAGCAAGAGCCAGATGGTGCTCCAGTTCCAGAAGCAGTGCCTGGAACTCTCGAAGCAGGCGCTGGAGTCCGAAGGGAGCGAGTCCCGCGACATGACCACGTTCACGTTCGCGGTGTCGAAATCCGCGCAGGCGAAGGTCGAAAAGGCTGCCGAAAAATTCAAGGCGCAGGTGCGCCAGATCGTGATGGCCGACAACGAGACTCCAACCGTCGTGGAGCATGTGAACCTGCACGTGTTCAGCAACATCCGCGAAAACAATAAACCGTCCGGAACGGGCGAGGCGTAGGGAGGTGTTTATGGGATGCTTTAGGAATATCTTTGATGCGGAGCGTCTTGCGTTCGCTTTTGTCGCGGTGTGCGTGCTCGCCTTCTTTGCGGGCTGCAGCAATACGTCTTCTACGGATTCCGCAGGAATCCTCATCGAGACGAATACGGGCAACAAGGGGCTTGCGCGGATTCTTGTTTCTGCCGAAAATCTGGATGTTGTCGCGGGCGATACTGTTGTGGTGTTCAAGGCGAGTGCCGATACCGTGGGTGACACTTTGTATGTAGATACGGTGGACTACAGGCATGTGGCGACCTCGATTGAGTGTGCGTCGGGCGTGATGTCGCTCGATAGCCTGCCCGTGGGCGATTACGAATCCGTTTCGGTGCACCCTCTGGAGGGTAACGTGCGTACGGTGGCTGTTTCCTGGAACGTCGAGGAAAATTCCACGAATATCGACCGTGCGCTGGATGCGGAATTCAAGGGCGCTGTCGCGCTTGTGCTTCCCGAGGGGTTCGAAGATTTGGCCAGTTCGGACGAGGTGTTCGAAAGCATGCCCTTCGCGGTCCGGCTCCCGGAAGTAAAGAACCCCTGCTTGTTGGATGCTGACGGCAGCATGGTGCGCCTCAGTCGTGCCGAACTTGCGGACGCCCCTACGGCAAAGGCTTCTGATTCCGCTGTTTATTGGGGCGTGCTGCCGCAGGTTGCCTTCGATGAGAACAATGCCGTGTCTCTCGACGTGGTGGAATCGTGCCAGTCCAGCGACCGCATTGACTTGGCTCTGGCCCGCTATGTGGAGCATTTTGATTCGGTTGTGCCGTCCGAAGCGGCGCTCGCTACCGGCAACGAGCTTGCGTCTGTGCTCGGCAATTCCCGCTGGGTGGATTCTACCGACAACTGGTTTTACATTCCCGATTTCAAGCCCTTCTCCGAAGACGGCTACTACATGGGGCTCTCCATCTGGTTCAATATCGATTCTATGCAGGTGGACGAGTACGCACAAATTATTTCGGCCAAGAAAGACAGCGTGGGTTTCACCCTGCAGAAGCGCGGAACATCGGGTGCGGTGAACCTCAGGCTCGATACGCGCACGGGTGTCTACAACACGGTCGTGGGGCGTGCGAACGGGGTGCTTGACGGAACCTGGCATAACTATTCATTCAAGATTCACGGCGATAGCGTGACCACATTCATTGACGGAACGCTGCTGGAATCCAGGCAGTTCGATTCGGGCGAGGGCTTTGCTGCCGCGTTTAACCCGGCAATTGGCTACGGCGGGCTTCGCGGCGGTATCGACGAGGTATTCTTCTTCGACGGTACGCAGTCCAACAACTGGATGCGACTCTTCTACGCCCTGCAATATGCGGTTATAAGGGAATAAACGGGCGCCTAAGGCCCCTTTCGTGGCGCATCTTGCAAAATGTGGACATTTTTTAAGTAAAGTGTTGTAAAAATTACATCATTTAGTTTGAAATTGCGTAAAAACTATTGACTTTTATTAAAAATTAGTGTATATTTAAAGTAGTAAACCTTATAGTAAAAAGGGAGATAATTATGTTTGGTGTGATGGGATTGAATTCTCGCGGAGTGGTGTCCGCGGCAATTTTCACGCTCGCTTTTGCGGGCCAAGGTGCGTTCGCCCAGTCGTGGTATGCAACTGACGTGCGCCAAGGGGGCCATGACCCTTCCATGTACAGGGACGAGAATGGCTACATCCTTATGTCCACGAATAACAACCTGGCAATGTGGACCTCGACGGACATGGTCAAGTGGAGTTCGAAGGGGCGAATTTTCAACGACAGCCCGCAGTGGCTCAAGAATGCCGTGGGCGGAAGGACTGACGGCATCTGGGCTCCGGACCTGTTCCATTTCAATAACCAGTACGGCGTGTTCTACTGCGGCTCCGTTTTTGGCCAGCGCACGTCTGCCATCGGTGTTGCGACGAACGCGAACCTGAACTTCTCGGATCCGGCGAAGGGTTGGACGGACAAGGGTGAGGTAACGCGCACTACGAACAGCAACAACTACAACGCGATTGATGCCGATGTGGTGGTGACTCCCGATGGCCAGTACTGGATGACGTACGGTTCGTGGAACGCGGGCGGTATCCGCTTGATCAAGCTGGACCCCAAGACGGGCAAGCAGGCGAGCGACGACAAGACGAACTACCAGATTGCGACGCGCGGTGGTACGGGTATCGAAGGCCCGAGCCTCATCGAGCACGGTGGAAAGTATTTCTTGTTCACGGCTTGGGACGTATGTTGCAAACAAGGTAATGAAATCGAACAGACCACTTACAAGACGGCCATGGGCCGCGCCGACAAGGTGAACGGAACCTACAAGGACCGCAGCGGCAAGGAACTCAACAAGGGTGGCGGAACCATCTTGATGCAGCGATACAGCCGTTACGTGGGCCCGGGCGGCGGTGAGGCTTTCAAGGACCTAAACCGCATCCGCTTCGTGCACCATTACTACGACCTGACCGGCGACAAGTTCAACCACATCCACATTCGCGACCTGGTGTTTACCGACGACAACTGGCCCGAAATGGGGCAGCCCTTCCTCGGACGCTACCTGAGTGCCGAGGCGGAACACGGCATTATGACACGCGGTGCGACGGATGACCTGACCTTCAATTACACGAAGGAAGCCTCGAACGGCGAATACGTGGGCTACATCAATACGAAAGGTTCCAAGATTCGCTTGCCGATGAACATTATGCAGGCGGGCGACTACATTATGCGTTACCGCTACGCGAACGGCGGCGATGCCGACGCCACGCACAAGGTAACCGTCAACGGAAAGGCGCAGACGGTAAAACTCCCGAAAACGGGCTCCTGGGGCAGTTTCCCCGAAAAGTCTGTGGCGATGGTGCCTGCAAAGCTCAAGCGTGGCGGCAACTTTATCGAGGTGGAACCCGACCAGAATTTTGCGGAACTGGACCGCATCGACTTCTTGCGCGTGATTCGCGATACCATTCCGGGCAACGGCTTCGATAACGGCATCAAAGTGCGCCTCACGAACGACGACAAGCTTGCCGTCAAGAACGGCGGTTATGCAATCTTCGAAAACGTGGTGACGGATTCCATCAAGAGTACCGAAGTCAAGGTCGAACTGCAGCAGTGCAGCGGCGGAACGCTCAGTATCCGCGAAGGTTCTGTCTCGGGTACGGAACTTTCCAAGTGCACCGTTCCTTCGAGCTGCGCAAGCGGCGCCTGGACCGAAGTGAACTGCTCTGCCACCAAGAAGCTTTCGGGCATCAAGGACTTCTACCTCACGGGTAGCGGCATGAGCGGCGAAGTGCTGGTAGGCAACATTCGCTTCGGCAAGATTGCTGAACCGCCTGTTTCGAGTTCCAGTGTGGTTCCGCCTGCATCTAGTTCCAGCGTGGCTCCGGTGGAATCTAGCTCCAGCGTGACTTCGCTGGAAAGTTCCAGCAGCGGAACGACCGCGATTGCCCCGCGCGTCATTCGTAACGATGTGCAGGTGCCTGCACGCAAGAGTTATCGCGATCTCAAGGGCCGTAGTTTCGACAAGCAGATTCCGTACAGGGTGATGTTCTAATGATGTAACCCTTTTGTCATCCCCGCGTAGGCGGGCGGACAGCACTTGGCAACTTGTTGCTTAGTGCGCGTGGCCACCAAGGTGGGGATCTCCCTTAAGGTAGGCTTTATTATGCATAAAATTTCTTCAATCACGCTGCTTCTTGCTGCGACTTGTTTCGCTGCGAATCCCCTCACTACAAAATTCTACTCTGCCGATGCCGCGGCGCTCGTGCACAACGATAGCCTGTTTATTTTTGCGGGCCACGACGAGCAGGGCGCTCAGGGGAACAACAACAAGTTCTTCTTGATGAACGACTGGCATGTGCTGGTGACCGACGACATGGAAAACTACCATGACTATGGTGCGGTACTTTCGTGGCGGACCTTCAAGTGGGCGAGCGGCAACGCCTTCGCGGGCCATTGCGAATACCGTAATGGCAAGTTCTACTGGTACGTGGCCGTACATCATGCGACCATCAAACAAGACGAAGGTTTTGCGATTGGCGTCGCGGTGGCCGATCACCCCTCGGGCCCGTGGAAGGATGCTATTGGCAAGGCGCTCGTGACCGACAACACCCCGAACGATGTCGCGCTGAATATCGACCCCGCAATTTTCTACGATGGGAACGATATCTGGATGTATTGGGGTTCGTGGAACGCGGGCCGTCGCGTGAAACTCAAGGAAAACATGATTGAACTTGCGAGTACGCCCGAAGACATCAAGATCAGGGACTTTTTCGAGGCGCCCTGGATGCACAAGTACCGCGGCAACTACTACTTCAGTTATGCTTCGGGTTACCCGTCCACCACGAACTACTCGATGGCCACAAGCCTGAATGGCCCGTGGACGCAGAAGGGCGTGCTGAACGACAAACTCGACAATTCCGAGACGAATCACCAGGCGATTTTTAAGTATCTCGGCCACTGGTACTTTATGTATCATGGTGCGAATGCTCCGGGTGGCTGGACCTACCGCCGCTCCGTGAATATCGACTACCTGTACTACGACGAGAATGCGAATATCCAGAAAATCAAGCGTACCACCACGGGTGTAGATAAAGTAAATAACGCGCTCGTGGAAAACGGCACGTACCGCCTGACCGTTTCGCACAGCGCTCTTTCGCTGGTTGAAGAAAACGGAATCGTGGTGCAGCGTCCCGAAAGCGAAAAGGATGCAAACCAGTTCTGGACCGTGGAACGCAGCGCGAAAAATGCCCGCCATTACACGCTCAGAAATTACGGTACCGGCCGCTACTATTGCCCGCCCAAGACGCTGCTCGATACCGTCAAGACGTCGGCGACCGCCTGCGAAATCCGCATCGAAAATGCCTCTGCCGCAAAGGGCTACTACCTGTACGGCGACTATGACAGCGACTTTGTGGGCGACGTGCTGAATGTCTCGAAGGATTCGGGCATGCCTGTGATTACCTGGGTGCGCACCGGTGCGGACAACCAGAAGGTGAAACTCGCGAAGGCAACCCCGCCGGCTGTTGGACTGGAATCGTCCTCTAGCATCAAGGAGTCTTCCAGCTCTGTTGTCGCCGAAAATTCTTCGAGCAGTGAAGTTGCGCCCGAAAGTTCTAGCAGCGGAACTACCGCGATTGCTCCGCGCGCAGCTCGCCAGGGAATGCAGGTGCCTGCTCGCAAGGGTTACCGTGACCTCAAGGGCCGTAGTTTTGACAGGCAGATTCCGTATCGGGTGATGTTCTAACAAAAATTAGTTTGTTAAAAACAGGAGTGTTTGGATGTTCGGATTGGGAAACGCCCTACGGGGCGGCTTTATGGGTGTCGGCTTGTCGCTAGCCGTTGGCGCATTTGCGGCAAGCAATCCCGTTGTCACGAATATGTTCACGGCAGACCCCGCAGGGCTCGTTTACAACGATACCATGTATATCTTCACGGGACATGACGAGGCGCCCGCCGGTCATGAAGGCTACATAATGAACGACTGGCACATATTCTCTTCGGGAGATATGGATACCTGGGTGGATCGCGGGGCCGTGCTTTCTATCAAGTCGTTCAAGTGGGCGCGTGGCAGCGCCTGGGCGAGCCAGACTATCGAACGGAACGGCAAGTTCTACTGGTACGTGACCGTGCACGACGGCAGGGACTTTGCGGTTGGCGTGGCCGTCGCGGACCATCCGGCTGGCCCGTACAAGGATGCCATCGGCAAGGCGCTCATTACCAGCGACATGACTCCGGCAAATAGCGGCGTGAATTACGATATCGACCCGACCGTCTTTATCGATGACGACGGACAGGCCTATATTTACTGGGGAAATGGCGCCGTGATGGGCTACAGGCTCAAGGAAAACATGGTCGAACTGCAAGGCAACATGTTCAACGTGACGCCGCCCAGTTTTACCGAGGCTCCGTATGTTCATAAAAGGAACGGCTACTACTTCTTGACGTATGCCTACGGCTGGGAAGAACGCATTGGCCAGGCGACCATGAAAAGCCCGACGGGGCCCGTATCCAATTCCAAGGTCATTGTCGGCTACAACAAGAATTCCAATACGAGCCATCAGGCGTTCGTTGAATTCCATAACCAGTGGTATTACATATACCATACGGGCGCGATTGGCGGCAGTTTTCGCCGTGCATTGTGTGTGGACTACGCCTACTACGAAAACGACTCGACCATCGCGAACATCACCATGACCGACGCGGGCGTAAAGAAGGTTGACCACGCGCCGATCAGGGATGGCGTTTACCGCATCAAGGCGCGGCACAGCGGCCTGAGTCTCGAAGACAGCCGTAGCGTCGTAATCCAGATGGATTCCGAAGAAAGCGAATCGCAGTTGTGGGCGCTCAAGAGAATCGATGGTTACACCTACACGCTCAGGAACATCGAAACGGGAAAGTATCTCTCGTTCGGAAAGGGAAACCTGCTTGATACGGCAAGAACTGTTGTGGCCGAAAACCGCATTGTCATCGAGAACTTTAACGTGGATGATGGTTACCGCCTGTACGCGGATACCGCAAGTGAATATCTGGGCGATGTCCTGAACATCTCTACGGAGGCGGGAATGCCGCTTGTCGTGTGGAAACAGACCGGGACGCAGAATCAGTCGTTCAAGTTTGAATATATGGGCGACGAATCTGCATATAGTTCTTCCAGCGTAGAGGTCGCGCCCGAAAGTTCCAGCTCCGAGGCTGTATCGAGCAGTTCCGCAGAAACCACGTCGTTAGTCGCAGCGCCTGGGAATCTCGGTGTGCGGATTGTTGGGGTTTCTCGCGTGGATGGGTTGCGGTTCTCGCAGGCTGCGGATTACGCCCTGATGAACCTGCACGGCATGGTTGTTGCCCGCGGTCACGCTGCGCAAGTTGCGGTGGGGGATCTTGCTCCCGGCGCATACGTGGTAAGGCTCGGCGGCCGCATCCAGAAAATCGAGCTGAGGTAAAGCGTGTTCGACCGTGAAAATTTCGCCATCGTCAAGCAGATTGCGGTGCTCGGCCTGCTTGCCATCGCGCTAGGGCTTGTTTATGGGTGAGAAAACGCTTGTTCTACATTAAATATCGCCGTTTTTTGCTCGAAAACGGCGATTTTAAATTTTTTCAAAAAATATAGTACGTTTTATAGTAAAAAGAGTTATATTTATGGAAAATTGTAGTACAACTTATAGTACAACAAAATATTAACTAAAAACAAAGGAGTGAAGGATGTTTGGATTGGGAAAAATCATCAAGAAAACGGCGCTGGTCTTGGGTGCCGTGGCGGTTGCGGCGCTTGCGCGCCCGTATATCGTGGGTGTTGATGTCTCGTGGGTGCTCGAAGACGAGTCCTTGGGGGCAAAATACTACGATAACGGCAAGCAGCAGGATCTCTTTGATATCCTGCAGAATCACGGAATCAACTTTATCCGCGTGCGCACCTTCGTAAATTCGTGCATCGGCTACGCCAAGGAGAGTTACTCCGGTGCAAATTCCAACGTGTGCTGGTGCGACCTGGAACATACCATCGCGCTCGCCAAGCGCATCAAGGCGCACAACATGGGATTCTTCCTGGATTTCCACATGAGCGACACGTGGGCATCCATCGGCCACCAGAATGTTCCGGCTTCCTGGGCGGGCAAGAGCAATGCCGAGATGGGCAAACTCGCCTATAATCACGTGAAGACGACCATGGATGCGCTCATGAAGGCGGGACTTCGCCCCGACATGGTGCAGGTGGGTAACGAAATCAACTCGAAGGTGGCGGGCGTTTCGCTGAGCAAGACGGCGGACTTCGCGAACATCATCAATTCGGGCGTGCGTGCGGTGCGCGAGACGGATCCTTCTATCAAGATTGTGATGCAGCATGGACAGCCGCGCCCCGAGAAGGGCTTCGCGGATTGGTACAGCAAGATTCACGCGAATATCGACTACGATGCCATTTGCGGTTCCACCTACGGCACCACGAACAACGGGCAGGATTGGCGCGATATGTTCGGCTTGGTGGTCAAGAACAAGAAGGCGGTGTTGAGCTGCGAATATACGGGCGAACGCACGGCCCTCGTGAACTCGGTGTTCTATGAATTTGGCGACCTGGGCTGGGGAACCTTCGTGTGGGAGCCGACCCGTTACAGCAAAAAACCGATGTTTGATCGCGATGGCCAGAAATACACGGCGAATGCACGCCTTAGGGAACTGCGCGATATCGCGAAAAAATACAACGCGACGCTCCCGGACTGGGTGCAAAACGGCAAGGCCGTAAAGAAGTACAACGTGAAGACAACGGTCGCTTACGGCGGTTCGATTGCGCAGAGCATCGAGGGTAGTGAAATTGCGGAAGGGAGCAAGGTGACCTTTACGGCCGTTCCGCAGGAGGGCTGGGAATTCGTGGCGTGGACCGGCGACAACACGGGTAACGGCAAGGAATACACGGTGGCAAGTCTCGGCAAGGATGTGAACCTGGGCGCGACCTTCAAGTTCGTGGGCAAGGATTCGCTCAAGTACGAAGCGGAAAACGGCGTGTTCAACAAGGCGGTTCTCGAGTCGACGCACGAGGGCTTTTCGGGCAAGGGCTACGCGAATCTCGATAACGAGGTGGGTTCTTCGTTGACGCTTTCCGTGGTTACTGCAGGCGAGGGCGACAAGGACGTGAAAATTGTCTTTGCGAACGGCTCTACGGCAAATCGCCCGGTAAGTATTGCGGTGAATGGCAAGGTGCAGGTGGAATCGGTGGACTTCGAATCGACGGGTGCCTGGGAATCGTGGGATTCGAGCACGGTGACGCTCAAGTTGCCTGCGGGTGCAAGCACCATCACTATCGCCTCGCTCACGAAGGATGGCGGCCCGAATATCGACCGTATCGAGTTCGTGAATAAGAATGCGGTAATCCCCGTCAATCCCGGCGACTCGGTGGTGGGCGACAGCGGCACGACGGTACTCCAGAGGATTCCCGTGCGTAGCAATACGCTCCGTAACGGTGGCCGGAACTTCCTGGTGAACGGGCGTTCTGCGGGTGCATTGAAGAACCGTGCATCGAAAATTAAGATATATTCAAAGTAACGGGATGAGGTGTTTATGAAAATGAAGCGCGTGTTGTGTGCGGCCGTGATTGCCTTGGCTGCTGCGGAAACTTTCGGAGCGACCTACTATGTGGCCCCCGCTGGCAAGAATACGAACAAGGGAACGAAGGATAGCCCGTTTGCGACCCTCAACAAGGCGAATTCCGTGGTGAACGCGGGCGATACCGTGTGGATTCGCGGCGGAACCTACCTGCATACGGACACGAACTATGTGAAAAACGACAACATGTTCGCGGGCATTCACCTGACCAAGAGCGGTTCAAGCGACAACAAGCGCATTCATTACCTCGCATACCCGGGCGAAAAGCCGGTCATCGACTTCAGCAAGATGCCGATTGCCAACGGTTCGAACAACGTAAGGTACACTTCGGGTATCCTTATCCAGGCGCAGTACCTGCACCTGAAGGGGCTCGAAATCAAGAATGTTCCCATGAAGGGCGAATCAAATGTGGGCGTGTACGTGTCCCGCAGTAAGCATATCTTCTTGGAACTGATCGATAGCCACCACAACGGCGGTTCGGGATTCTTCGTGAACGAGAAGGGCTCGGGAAGCGGCGGCGGACATTTGTTCTTGAACTGCGACAGTCACGACAACTACGACCCGAACGGGCGCCAGGGAGATGGTCAGAATGCCGACGGCTTTGGCGTGCACTACCAGCAGGGTGGCGATACGACAAAGTTCATCGGTTGCCGTGCCTGGTGGAACAGCGATGACGGCTGGGATTTTATTAGCCAGGAATTCCCGGTGGTTATTGAGAACAGCTGGGCGATGGGCCACGGCTACAGCAACTACGGCACCGGCAAGCCGAAGGATGGCAACGGCAACGGTTTCAAGGCGGGGAGCAGCAAGACGGGGGTGCGCCACACCATCCGCAACTGCGTGGCCTGGAAAAACAAGGCGTCTGGTTTCTATGCAAATCACAGCAGCGGTGGTAACGACTGGTTCAACAATACGGCTTATATGAACGGCACTGCGTTCAACATGTGGGCGAGTACCTGGGATGCAAACGACAACCGCACCGACGGCGTCGTGCTCAAGGGGAGCAAGGCTCACGTGATGAAGAACAACATCGCCTTCCCGAACAAGACGGCCTACATCGGCGGTGAATATGCGGCGGGCGAATACAATACCTGGAACCTGAATATTACCCCGAAGGAATCGGATTTCGTGAGCGTGTCTGACCCGAGCATGACCGTGACGGGCAAGGAACTCGGGCCTCTCGGCGGTGCATTCGGCCCGCGTCAGGCCGACGGTAGCCTTCCGGATATCGACTTCCTGAAGCTCGCGAAAAATAGCCAGATGATTGACAAGGGCGTGAATGTGGGTCTCAAGTACGAGGGCAAGGCTCCGGATTTGGGTGCGTACGAATACGGCTATGTGTCGCCTGTTATAGTGCCGGTCGATACCACGCCGAAGGATACTGCTGTAACGCCGATTGTCGTTCCGGTCGATACGTCGGTTGCGCCGGTCGATTCGACTGCGGATTCTACGGAAATTTCTGCGGGTGATTCGACGACGTTTGTGCGCCCGCTTCCGCAACGCAGGCCGAACATGCAACGGCCGGGCCGCCTGTTCTACGTGAACGGTCGCTCGGTGAATGCCCGGCGTGCAGGTAACCGCAAGGCAATGCAGCCCACATTCACGAAGTAGTTTTCAATACCAAACAAGGCGTCCCGACGAATGTCGGGGCGTTTTTGTATAAAAATTATGGAAAATTATTTCCCGCCGACGGGGAATAGGGCAAATTCCAGTTGGAAAACTTTATCGCTCCCTTCGTCTTCTTCGGCGAGGAGCGCGATTTCTTTACGGAAGGCGTTGATTCGCTCTACAATGCGTTCGTAGCCTTCTTGGCTGATTCCAAGCGTAAGGCCCGAAACATGGCGCGTGCCAGGAGCGTCGCGGTCAATGGAATCTGCAGCGAGCTTTAGGCAATTCTGGTGATAGCCGCGGAGTGCGAGTTTCGAGGTGCGATCGCCAGTGGTAATGGCGCTTTCGGTCAGCACGTACTTGCCCGATTCATCTTTCTTGATGAGTTGACATTCTTCGAGTAGCTTTACGGACTGTTTTGCCTGTTCGACAGTGATGTTCGGACGAACTTGCTTGGCGAGCGCCTCGTAGTTGCCGTCAAAACCGAACATGCCAATCAGGCTACGGATTGTGAGATGTCGCCAGTCGGAATACACCATGTACTGTGCATGCCCGAGCAAATGCTGCTTCTCGGCGAATCGTACGACTTTGAGCACGGCCTGCATTTGTTCGAAGGCGACGTTGCGTTCGTCGGTTGTTTCGGCCTGGTTGAACTTGACAAGCGCTACGAAAAATTCGGTTTCGTGCTTGCCGAGGCGAAGCCCCGAAGCCACTTTGGGAATGCTTTGGCTCGAAAGGTTTTTGTCGCCGTTCATGACGCGGCTAATAAAGTCCTTGGCCTTGAAACCGATCTTGTCCGAAAACACGCGAAGCGAAAAGGCGGGGTTCGCCTCTTTCTTTGCGTTGTAGTAATCTTTCAAAAATTCCCGGTAATCCAGGTATTCGAAGATTCTTTTTGTCGGTTTCTTTTCGCCCATGCCTTAAATGTAAGAAAAATGGTTGCGAAGAGGGGTGATAGTGCAATATTCCCGTTGTCTAGAAACAACGCGTTATAATAGGGAATATTTGTTTTCCTTTTTAGCGAAACTATATTTATATTAGTGGTGATGGATACTTTGAAATACTTTTTAGCGGGTTTCGTTGCCCTTTTTGTGGGTTGTTCTTCGAACAGCCAAGTGGCGGGCAATAGTGCTGAAACGGGTTCCCCGGAACTCGCGGGTGTCTTGATGTTGAACGACGGCAAGCCGGCCGCATATGCTAAGGTTCAGTGCGTGCCGGGCAACTACAACATCATTGCCGCAAGCGAGGCCGAACAGGTTCTGCCTTCCGCGTTCGAAACCGAAACGGATGAAAACGGAAACTATGAATTTGACTCCATTCCGTCGGGTAATTTTTCTCTCGAGGCTTTCCACCAGGAATCTGGCCAGATGCTCCTGCTGCAGAACCTGAATGCCGAAGAGGACGAGCCCCTTGCTGTAAATGACACCTTGCAAGGTCCGGGTACGGTCAAACTTCTCGTATCGGGCGCTTTCCGCGAAAACCAAAGCGGCGAGGCGATTGTCATTGGGACGACTATTCGCAGAAGTGTCTCCGTGCAGAACGGGAAAATCGTGGTCGATAGCCTCCCTGCGGATACTTTTGAACTTGTTGTTTACATGGATGGCATGAGTCCGTTTGGATTTAAGGATGTTTCCGTAAAGCCTGAAGAAACGACTGTTTGGGGTGATTCGGTGACATACACCTTCAAGGTTCCGCTCGCACTCCCCGAAGGAATCGATTCGCTCGGTACCGTCGTGAGCGATTTCCCGCTGGCCATCCGCTTGACGGAAAAAGAAATTGCTTTCGATTCTGCGGAGGTGGTGAACGGCCGTTGGGAGGCCGTGCGCATTTCAAAGGACGGAAACCGCAGCAAGAAGCTCCCTATTGCGCAAACCTACTTTGACGCTTCTGCCAAGGAAGCCGTGTTCTGGGTGAGTGTCGATTCGCTGAATGTTTCCGATTCGCTGGAACTCCATTTTGACAACACCATGGACCCCGCATATGCGAAGGATGTGTTCCCGACAAACCGCAGCTATTCGCTGGTGTGGCATTTCGATAGCGGCCTTGAACCTGTGGGCGATGGTGCGGAAAAGGGCTACTTCGCGGGACTGCCGACAGGGGTTGTGCCTGCCGACGGTGTTGTGGGCAAGGGTGCAAAGCTTGATGAAGGCGATGTTATTGTTGCAGAGAATTCGAGTGCGGCTGATTCCTCGCGCAAGGTGAACTTGAATTATGACGGAAGCGGGTATTTCTGCTTCTCGGTGTGGGTAAAACTTGACAATCTCGAAGAAAAACAGACCTTCTTTGAAAAGTCCAAGGAATATGCGTTGCGCTATGATCCGGAGAAGGGCTTTGTGGTTGACCTCTGGGTTCCCGATTCAAGTTCCGATTCTGTGAAATATGCTTGGTTGTCGGGAATGTCAGATATCAAGGCGGGCGAGTGGGTGTATGTCGCCTTTAGCCGCCATACGATATCGCAGTCCAATTTCTACGTGAACGACCGTAAGATAGAAACGGAGCCGGAACAAATCGCTTGGACGGGCGTCCGTGATATCGCAGACTTTGAAGTCGGCGGCTTTACCGGTACGATTGACGAACTCATGCTCGGTAGCTGTTTCCGCGATGAAGACTGGACACGCCTTACCTACCTGAACCAGCGTCCCGAAAATTACTGGCCAGCCCTTTCGGCCCGCTAGGCGTAATCCATAAATAATTGTTTTTTTTTTGTAAAAATGAGAACATTTTTACAAAAAAAATCGCTGTATCTATTGACTTTACGAAAAGAATAACTTATATTCTGTTTTGATATTTTGAGAACATTTTTGAGAACGGGAATGAATGTTTGTCGGAATATCAAAGGATGTACTTGGGATGAATTATTTGAAGAATATCCGCTTGGTGGAAATTTTGACGGCAGCTTTTGCCGTTTTGGCGCTTGCCGGGAATACCCATGTAAAGCCTGGCGACGATTTTATTTCGGCCATGACTAAGGCCTCCGCCGGAGATACCGTCTTTTTTGAAGCGGGAACATACCAGGTGCCCTATACAGAGGGGCAGGCGAATACGATTACACTTTCTAAGTCAGGAATGGCGGACAAGCCCATTGTGTTCTATGCGGCGGGCCATGCGACTGCCGTGATAGACTTCCAGTTCCCGGAACTCACCTATGTCGACAAGGGCGTGGGGCTGAGCATGACCGGCAGTTATTACGAACTTCACGGTCTCGCCATTACCCGTGCGGGATATCAGGGAGCCTATGTGACAGGGTCGTACAACAAGTTCTACAACATGTCGTTTTTCGAAAACCGCAATTCCGGTTTGGAAATTAACAAGGGCGGGAATCATACGCTGGTGGTCAACGTAGATGCGTACCGTAATTATGACCCCAAGAAAAAGGGCGGCATGGCTGACGGCTTTGCGAGCAAGCAGACTCAGGGAGCAGGAAATGTGTTCATCAACTGCCGTGCTTGGGAAAATTCCGACGACGGTTTTGACTTTTTTGATTCACCCGACAGTGTCATTGTCTATGATTCCTGGGCGTTCCGGAATGGGGTCAATGTTTTTGGCTATGCGGCCGAGCTCTTTGATGGAAACGGTAATGGCTTTAAGATGGGCGGCAATAAAGCCCAAGCGAATCACCGTTGCACGCGTTGTATTGCGTTTGACAATCCGGTAAAGGGCTTTGACCAGAACAACAATACGGGTGGCATTACGGTGGAACAGAGCCTTGCTTACCGCAACGGAAGCAGTGGTGCCGCCAATTATGGAATGGGTGGGGCGCTGAATGCTGGGCAAAAGCATCACCTGCGGAACAATATCTCTTATAAGGGCAAAAATGCCGACTCTTTTGGTTCGTCTAGCGAACAGAAAACGAATTCCTGGAACATTTCGGTGACTGTGAGTGACGATGACTTTGAGTCGTTGGACACAAGCCTTGCGACGATTGCCCGAAATGCGGATGGACTGCTCCCGTACACAAAGTTGTTCCGCCTGAAAAAAGGGAGCGTCTTGATTGACAAGGGGACGGAAATTGGCTTTGATTATGTTGGCTCGGCACCGGATCTTGGACCTTACGAATATGGCGAAATTGCAGCAGAATCCAGTTCTTCGGAAGTGTCTTCTAGCAGTGCTGCAACGACTGTTATTCGCCGCAGGGTGGCCCCTGCTGACAGGCGTAAAGTTGCTCCGAGGTTCAATGCATTGGGGCGTTCGGTAAAATCCGCGGAACCTTTCCGTTGGAGCGTCAGTTGGTTTTAATAAAGAGGAGGAAAAATGAAAGCAAAATATTTGGCAATTCTCTTGATGAATGTGGGGCTCTTTGCGGCTACCCCTAACTTCGATATGGTGGGGTATGCCACTTTGGAAGGGGGCACTACCGGCGGTAACGGGGGCAAGGTTGTGGAAGTCTCCAACTTTGCAGAATTTAAGCAGTACGCCGAAGATTTGGAAACTCCTTACGTCATTATCGTGAAGGGTGAAATCAATACCGGTATCAAGACGTTTATCGATGAAAATGGCCATGTGGCCTCTTCGGGTACGGCAACGACTTATGGCGAATTGGTCTTGGTCGGCAATAACAAGACGATCATCGGTAAAGGCGAATCGGCGTTTCTTAATCGAGTGGGCCTGATGATTCAGAATAAACATAACATCATCATTCGTAACATCAAGTTCACCATGAGCGATGTTCCCATTAGCAAGACCGACGAAAACAAGGTGATCGCTTTCCGCAATGGGGCAGAAGTTGTCCTCAATGACCCGGACTGCATCGCGATTTCTGCGGACTCTGCTGCCACTAACTGGGCTGACAAGAATAAGCAGGGAAGCCATAACATTTGGATCGATCACTGCGAATTCTATAATGCCTACACCAGCAACAAGGACCGCTACGATGGTCTGCTGGATGCCAAGAACAACATTTACAATGCGACTTTTAGCTGGAATTATTTCCACAACCATCATAAGGGAAGCCTCATTGGCAATAGCAACGGAGATAGTCTTCGTCATGAAATAACTATCCACCATAACTTTTATAAGGACCTGGATGCGCGTACTCCCATGATGCGCCATACTAAAATTCACCTTTATAACAACTATGTTCTCGGTCAGGGAACAGGCAACGGCCCGAATGTTCGCTATGGTTCTGACGACTACTTTGAAAATAATCACTATGCGGGCCTCAGCAAGGCGATTTTCGCTGGCGATGATGGCGTGGCAACCATTGTTGGAAACTATTACGAAGGCTGCGCCAACTTCCAGAGTAGTGGCTGTAACAGCAAAAAAATGAAGATTTCCGTAAATCCCGGTACTTCGCTTACTTCCAAGGATACCGCATGGGTCACTTACGATACGGAAATCCCTAAGGGAACTTTCAATCCCAAGAGCGTCTACAGCTATAGTGCAGATCCCGTAGGCGATGTGAAGGGCTTGGTGACAAATTATTCTGGCATTGGTAAAATTGATATCAGCGAATATGAAAAAGGAACGAAAATCGACCCGGTGATTGTTAGCTCAAGTTCTGTCGCCGAAGTGAGTTCTAGTAGCGTTACGAATTCTTCAAGTAGCTCCGAAAACACAACGCGGTTGATTGCAACCGATGTCGAGTTCACCATTTCGCCTATGACCAAGGTGCAAATTTTCTCCTTGACAGGAAAACTGATCAAGCAGGGCTTTTACAGCGAATGGGAACAATTGAAGTCTAGCCTCCCGCAAGGCCACTACATTGTGCGAGGGCTTCACCAAACATTAATATTCCAGTCCCGAAGAAAATGCTCTCGTCTTTAAGGTAGTGGAGCAATCGTTGTCTGTAGACAACACGTAAACAAAGTTTTCGACACTCCTTAGCTTGCTAGGGAGTATTTTTTATGTCAGCATAAAAGTTGGAGTGTGTTATGCAAAAAAATTGTTTGGGATTGATTCCGGGCGCCGTTTTGTCGGCTGCCCTAGGTGTTCACACATACGCTGCGTCGGGTGATGCTTACACATGGCCCGGTTACCGCAGCGACCTGGATTACGACACGAAGTCTAATCTGGGCGACATTCAGCCGCCGACCAAGTTCAATAACAATTGTTCGGGCGTTACCGGAAAGAAGGCCGGTAAATGGTGGGCGTTCTACTGGGGCAAGGATCGCGACAGCCGCATTACCGACGTGACGATTGATTCGATCCTCAAGAAGTACGATACTGACTTCGAGTATCTGTACAATGAGATGGGCTGGGCGCCGGATGCCCAGGCGCAAGAAGGCCAGTACAGTGCCGTTTATTACTACGGCTCGGGGACATGTGCCGGTGGTGCGAAGGACGATACCACGGGTGGTTGGCAGACATGGGTGGCGGGCTACACGGCGGTGGCGGCTTCGTTCTATCCGCTCTACAGTTTTAACACGAGTTGCCCCTACCGCGATCGTGTGGCGCAGATGGATGCGATGATTCACGAGGGAATCCACTCGATGACGAACGGTTACCCTGGCGCAAAGGATGCGCACTGGTTTCAGGAAGCGGGTAACACCTGGATTCAGCAGGATATGTTCAGCCACCGCGATGGTGTATACAGCGGTATGGGATTTTTGAATGCGGCAACGGTCATTGCGCCGTTTATGCCGATCGAATGCTATTCGGGCTGGCTCATCGACGGTACTTTCGGTGGCCCCGGCGGCGGTGCCGATGGCGGTGGTGTGACCGGCAAGAATCAGCGTTACCTGCTGGGCGGCTCGCAGTATAGTAACATTTTCCCGACGTTTATCGGCACATGGATTGGAACGGGTGCGGTTCGCTGGATTTACGGAAACGCTTACGGCAAGACCAAATACCTGCTTGAAACCTACGGCCTCGACAAGGGCCTTGGCGATGCGGGCGTGCGCAGGCTCATTACCGAATTCCGCGCAAGGCTTGCGATGCTTGACATGAAAAAATGGTCCGGCGAAATCAAGAATTTGCTGAACCAGCATTTTGGAAGCGACACCTACTGGGAACAGGACATGTGGGACAATAACAGGAAAAGCTACACCTGGACCATGACGCCTTACCAGACGGTAACGGAAAGCAACGGTTACCTTGTACCGAATCAGGAAACAACTCCGGGTTGGTCTGGCTCGAACGTGGTTCCGCTGAAGGTGCAAAACGGCGCAAAGGAAGTGACGGTGAGTTTTTACCCGAACGGCACAAATTCCAATAACAAGAACATGAACTTCTTGCTGTGCTACCGCGCAACTGACGGTACACCTGTGTACAGTGAACCCATTACGGGCGAGGGCTCTGCGACGCTTCGCTTGGACAAGACGCCTTCTTCGACGAATGGCACGCAGATGGTTTTCGCGGTCATCGTGAATACCGATTACCAGTACACCGGCAATACGGGAATTCGCAAGCTGCATTACGATTATAAGTTGAAACTGGAAACGGGCGTAAGTGGCGCGGGTGCAGCAAACGTCAAGTATTACAACGACTTCAAGCTTGATTACAAGTGGCCCGAAATCGGCGAAACCCCGGTTGCGTCCAGTAGCTCTGTAGCTTCGAGCAGCTCTGTCGCACCAGCAAGTTCTAGCAGCGTGCCGGCATCCAGCAGTTCCGAAAAGGTTGTCTTGGACGGTGCCACGACTTACACCATCACGGTGACGCTGCCGATTGACGACAATTATGCGACGGTTGCGGCAAAATTTGATGTAAATGAAATCGCGCAAAAGCTTGGACTTACTGCGGCGACTCTTTCCCAGGCGACCTTCTTTGCCCAGGAAAGCGACGGCAAAGTGGTGACCAACAGCACCGCCACCGCTCCGGGACACTGGTTCGGTAAAGACGGCAAGGTGGTGGAATGGGGTGAGTCCGCCTACGTGTTCAGCGAAGCCGACTTGTCGAAGGGGACGCTTGCCGTCGGACATTATCCGAACAGCGTGAAGGACGGCGAAAAGTACAGCTTTACGCAGGGGCTTTCGTACAACGGAAAGTCGGTGCTGTTCAAGGTAAATGTGACTATCACCAACGAAAAGGGGAGTGGCGAGGCGACAGCGGCGTTGATGTATGGACTCGAGGGACTTTCGACTCATATCGACCTTGCGCTTCGTCGCGGCCAGATCGAGGTGCGTTACACGCTTCCGCTGCGTGACAATGTAAAAATCAGCCTGTTTACGGGCTTTGGCGCTCTAATAGCCCAAGAAATGGTTGGCGTGCAGAATGCCGGTGCGCATACGTTTGCGTTTGATATGAATGGCTTGCCTATGGCGACCTATATCGTGAAGGTGACGACCGGCAGCTACCGCGAGGCACGACCGATCAATATTACCAGATAGCTTGCTCCTCTGCTATTCACACCAAAGATCCTCCGGCAGTTTCGCCGGAGGCTTTTGTGTCAGATCATAGGAAATTTTAATATAATCTTTTTGGGGTGAATGTTACATGGAGGGGGCTAGTATTGCATCAGCACGCTGCTGTAATTATCGGCTCGCTCGGCGAGCCATTTTTTTAGCGTCTGGATTTCGGTATCGTACCGGCGGATTGGCGGCCAGCGGGTAGCGTCGTTTTCGAGAGCGATTGCGGTCTGCGAAACGTAGGCGTCGAGCTTTGCGAAGGCATCTGCGAGAATTCCATTTTTGTGCGATTCCCAGCGCGCCCTGTATGCGGCGAGGAACGTGCCGTTCGCGAACATGTTAGTGAAGAAACCTGGAACCGCCCTGCCGTCGTAATTGTTGAAGCGCGTGTTTGTGCCGTTGCACATTCCCCAGTCGTTCTTGCTTTCTGCTGTGCAGTTGTAGGGGCTTTTTGATGGGTTGCCTGTCCCGAGAATCCAGCTTTGGCTCGTGAAGTACTCCTTGGTATCCTCGTCCCAGCCGTAGCCGAAACCTCCGTCAAAATCCCAGACGGGCCCCATGTGGTATTTCCCGGTATCGTCCCGGTAGAGGTGCATGCTTCGCGGTGCTTCCAGTTCCACGTTGCGCGTGATTTCCTGTAGCAGGATGAAGTCGATGAAACTTTCCATGTCCATCAGTTTCTGCACGTTGTCGTAATCGGCGCTTACGATTGCCTGTTCCAGGGTGGCGAAGTCGGTAGCGATGGTTTCGAGCCGTTCTGCGGAAATGTTTTTCGGGTATTTTACGGCGACGGGCATCCCGTATACCTTGCTGTAGAAGTTGTTGCCTGCGTCGGGGGAAAGTTCCGGGCCGTCATCCATGTCGAGGCTGAGCAGCAGGCCGCTTGTGTCGATGTCTACGCGGCTTGTGGCCCTCTCGATCTGTTCGGTCAACTGGTACATGCCCATGTAATCCCCGTTGATTTCGACCTCCACGAAGCGATTCGCGTTCACGAACGGGAAACTGCCCATATAGCGTGCCATGTCGAACGCGATGGCGTTCATGAACTTGCTCTGGTCGCGGTAGTTGGCGAGCAGCACCCAGTCCTTGTTGGCGGGGAGCCCGAGAATGCTTGTCTTGTTGTCAAGCTTGATGCGGTACGGCTTCTTGTCGTACCAGAGCCTTGTGGAGTTGCCGCGCTGGCGAATTCTTGCACCTGCCGGTGTGATGTCCTCGTATTGACCGTTACCTGCAATCTCGATAGTGCAGGCGACGTACTCCGTGTCGATACTGTCGGTGGCGATGATTCGCACGTAGGGAATGCCGTTGTTCGGCAGGTGGATGTTTTTGACGGAAGAAGACGATGTCTGCGAATTCCATAGTGAAGACGATGTCGGCTGCATTTGAGGCGAAGAAAAGCCTTGCTGCACCTGAGACGATGAAGAACTTTGCGGTGCCCAAAGAGAAGATGAACTGTTAAAAAATGAACTGTTCGGAAAATCGACGGGCGTAATGCTTGTGGTTCTTTCGGTGGCTGCGACTTCGGTACCGGTTGGTGCTTCGGAAACGGAATCTCCGCAGGCGCAGATTGATAGTAAAACCAGAAACAGCCCACCTTTCGCCAGTCTACAAACATGTCCCATTTTTACACCTCGCTACGCAATATAGCGAAAAAGAAGGTTTTGGGCAAGGTGCCGTTGAGTTTTCGTGTAAAAGCTGTGTAATGGGTTGTGCGGTCCAATCCAAAATCCCCAGCCGAGGTGGCCGGGGATTTTTATATGGCTTTAGGTTATACCACGCGACCAGGCTTATTCATCTATAGCTTCATCTGGAATAGTTTCAATGACTGGGCTTTCGATAATTGTGTTGAGTATCATGTAGGACCTTATGGTTGTGTCCTTGACAAGCGTTTCTGCCAGACGGTTGAACGTCTCCGTGATGATGCCGGTGCTGTCAATGGGGAGGCGTGTTCCATTGGACGGTGCGGGAACGTAGTATTTCAAATAGATCAAGTCTTTATAGATGGGGTATGATTCTGCATCGCCATCTCTGACCATAAGAATGCTCACGGTGTCAATGAGCGCTGTAATCGTATCATTTGGTGAAATAGAGAACGTTTGTATATCTTGGTCTTGGCTTTTGTTGTCTGAATTGACTTTTTGATAGTAGAGGGTGTCGTTCCCCTTCAATTTGTACTTCGCTATGAAATAGCCGAACCCGTAATTCTTGCTCGAGATGACTTGGAACTTGACGCTGTCCTGTTTTACGATTTCTCGTTCAGGGAGTGTGGTCTTTTTCGGGGAGAAACTCAAAGTTCTAGAGAAAGTATAATGATTTGTGTTTTTGGGTGCGGAAGGGATGTGCCATTTTTGATAGAAAAGGGCGCAGGAAAGCTGGGCTATAGAATCTGTTCCCAAAAAATTGGAAAGTTCTTCGCTATTGTGGTAACTGAGGTATGCTTCGGGAATGTCGTGGCCTGAAGGCTCTGTAAATTGGAGTGGAAGCCGGAGTGTATCTGGAGGCATTCCTGCTTTTACCAGGATGCAATGGGAGTATGTGGTGTCGGGAATTAGAAATTCGCCAAAAGTGTACCAAAGTATTGGCTGCAATCCGATAATGAGATCGCCTTTGTAGAAAGAATCTTTGTATTCTGGATTTGATTGAATGTCCGAAGCCATCCAACAGGTGCCGGGTTCTTTACTCATGGTGACATTGAAGGTCATTTGGATATTGCGACATTCTTCTGAGTCAAAATGGATCTTGAAAATATGGTCGTTGATAAAATCAGGGAAGTCGAATGTATTTCGGAAATGTTTTTGGGGGAAATCTTGGGTAGAGTCTAAGTCGAAGGCGATGGGTTCTCCGTCCATGTACAGTTTCATTTTGTCTACAGTGCAGGAGCTTGTATCCGAGATAGTGTAGTCCAACAGGATGTACCGGAAATCATTGAGTGTGAAGGTCGTGTCCAGTATATTTTGCGCATCACCTGTCCAGGTGTGAATGTCGCGAAAGAACATTCTTAATCCGGTATCGCTATCCTTGGTGAAGGATACTAAGGATCCGCTTTGGAACATATATCTAGTTTGGTCTTGAAGTTCCCACCATTTGGGTTGGAAATCGATTTGCTCTTCTTGATTGCTTGGCAAGGAAGGTTTGTCGCTACATGCGACAAATGATGCTAATGAAAATAGAGTAATTGCAATGCAAAAGAGAAGATTGTATGTCATAATGTGAAAAATAAATATATATTTTGTGAACTGCAATACGGGGGTAAGTTATTATGGTAAATATTCTTGTATTATTCGTGATGACGCTTCTTTTTGTCGCCTGTGATGATAGTTCTGTTGACACTAGCGCAGAGAACGATATTTTGTCTTCGTCGTATGAGGGCGAAAGTAGTTCTTCTTTGGATACCTTGGAATATGTAGCTCCTCCTAAATTGTCGGGCAGGGAATATAACCCAGATTTTAATGCGATTATTAGCAATCTTGCGCCTCCCTTGTATAATGACGGAAAGTGGGTAATGGGTCGCTTTGAAACAAAAAGGGTAGGGACGAAAGAGAATGGACTGCCAATATATGATCGTTATTACGTTTTCTTCGTATCCAAAGATGATATGGCTACATGGGAAAAAACGGATACGCTAAGGTGTAATCGATCTGACAATATAAAATCGGCTTTTACATGGAATGGTCGCTTTTATTATTTGCTTCATACAGATGAGGAGACAACCTTCTTTTTCAGCTCGGAAGATGGCGCTCAATGGGACTCGATTCCTTTGGTTGGGCTCCCTGCGGAATTTATGGACGATGCTATACTGACAAGGGCCAATTTCCATGCGTCGAACAACAAAGTCTTTGTGACTGGCAACGTACCTTGTTATGTGACGTCCGACTTGGAAACATGGCACGAGATGAAACTGCGTAATGGTGGATCTGCATGTGGAAACAATGTGGCTTGGGGCGAACCCGGCTATAGAATGTCGGGTGCAAGTGGTGTAATTATGTATTCGGATGATGGTACTACATGGGATTCTACAAGTACGAGTGGTACTCTTAACGGATATCAGATTGCTTTTGGTAATGGCGTTTATGTAAGGGGCACCTATAGTGGACGCGATGCATTGCAGTGGTCGAGGGATGGTCTTGAGTGGAATCCGACGAGGCTTGAAAATGGCAATGCGTCGTCTATTTTCTACGAGGGCGTTATCTTTGATGGCGGAATCTTTCTTGCCTATGGCGGCGGGATGATGGCCGGTTCAACTTCGTATTTACTTGTTTCTGAGAATGGTCAGGACTGGGTACAGCAAGACAAGGTCGCCTATAGGGATATTCTGCGGGTTGTCTATGGCAATGGACAATATGTGGCGTCCATTTATGGTGAAAACTATTATGCCGTTTTCCAGAAGGAACCTTAACAGAGAAGAGGGCCCTCTAGGGAGATTGGAGGCATAGACCTCTACTTTCCCTCTTTTTTCCCCTTTTTTGCCACCGAAACTCGTGCTGCTCAAAGTCCTTGTCGGCAAAGTAGGTGAAATCGCCCACAATGATGTTTTGGTTTTTGACATCGGGCTTGATGAAGATCAATGCCTCCACGTTAGCGATAGGCTGGATGACGTTTGGGTAGGGAGTCTTCGCGGCTGAGAGCGTCGCGGCAATCTCTAACTGACATTGTCATCCCGCACTCGTTGCGGGATCACCTTTTACACAAGCCGGGCCTTGAGCTCGGCTTCTTGTTTTTAATAATGTGGACTTTTTTTATGCAAAACGTTGTTAAAATCTCATCATATTATTCTAAAATATTGTAAAACTATTGACTTTTAATTGCAAAAAGTGTAGATTTTTTATATATTCTCTGGAAAGGAGTGTGGTATGGGTGTATTGGAAACATTCAGGGCGGCGTGTGTCGCCTTATCTCTCGCGGCTGTTGCCGCATTTGCGGCCTCGGTCGCCGTTCACGATCCTTCCGTCATTGTGGTCTATAAGGACGCGGGCGGGAATTCGTATCCTGAAAACGATGCGGCCAAGTCGCGGACGAAGTATTATTACATATTCGGGACCATGAACGGGGCGGCATATTCCCGCGATATGCTGGACTGGACCCCGTTTACGCCGCAGCTTTCGAGGGACGGCACGGTGTATGTCACTGGCAACGAGGCCAAGGACGATTACTACAGCGTGTTCAAGGCGGAAGCCGACTATGCGGAACATACGAATTCCGCGACCGCCAAGGGGAACCTGTGGGCGCCCGATATCGTGTGGAACAAGAAGCTGAAAAAGTGGTGCCTGTACTTTTCGATGGCGGGCGAGGACTGGAAAAGTTCCATTGTGCTCCTGACATCCGACAAGATCGAGGGGCCGTACGAGTACAAGGGTGCGGTCGTCTACGGCGGGATGGACAAGCAGACGGCGGGTTCTGCCGCCAATGCCGACTACGCGAAGGTGACCGGTTCTTCGACAATCGACGAGCGTTACTATATCGCAAACAACGGTGTCACTAATTTGGGCAAGTGGGATGGCGGCTATGGTTCCAGCTGCATCGACCCGAACGTGTTCTACGACGAGGACGGAAACCTGTGGCTCCTGTACGGTTCGTGGAGCGGCGGGCTTTTCCTGGTCAAGCTCGATGAGTCTACCGGTCTCAGGGACTATTCGTACAAGTACGGGAACAACGGCGCAGCCAAGTGGAGCGGGACTTCGATGCTCGAGGACCCTTACATGGGCATCCACGTGGGTGGCGGTTATTATGTGAGTGGCGAGGGTTCGTACATCCAGTATTTCAAGGATGCGGATGGCAATGGCTACTACTATCTGTTCGTGAGTTACGGGTTCTATTCGCCCGAGGGCGGCTACACCATGCGCGTGTTCCGCAGCAAGGACGTGAAGGGGCCCTATGTCGATGTGGATGGAACTCCTGCGATTTTTGAAAAGTTTATCCTGAACTATTGGGGCAATACCGACCGCGGATTCCCGATTATCGCGAATTACCGCTGGAGTTTCTGGGCCGAAGACCGGGCCGAAATTGCGGATGGGCACAATTCGCTATTGCGCGACGACGATGGCGGCATGTACCTGGTTTATCACCGCAAGTTCAACAACCATACGGGTTGGCACAATGTCGAGACTCACCAGCTGTTCTTTAACAGGATGGGCTGGATTGTGGCGGCACCTTTCGAGTATCACGAGGGTTACGGGCTACCGGCGCGTGCGCTCGACCGCAGCGATATCGCGGGCCCATACAAGGTGATTATGCATAACCCGCCCAGGAACAACCCGCAGACCTGGGAAGATTCCGTGGCGGTGAACCAGGAACAGAACATGCAGCTCAATGCCGACGGTACGGTGACAGGCGCCTACACGGGAACCTGGGATTACGACTATGCGAAGGGCCGGAGCTACGTGACGCTCACTCTGGGTGGAACTGTCTACGAGGGCGTGGTGCTTGACCAGTTGCAGAACGATATGAGCAAGCGGACGCTTACGTTCTCGGCGATGAACAAGGCGGGGAACCGTGCCTTCTGGGGTTACCGTGTGCCGAAAACCGAAGTGCTGCAGGATGCCCGCTATTACGGCGACAGCGTGAAGGTCGTTGGGAAAAAAGACTTTAGCACGGCATGGGATGCCTATGACGAATTTGAGTCCGTGAAGGTAAGCGGAAACTTTATCGCGGAATTTGAATTCAGGAACAAGGTAAAGAGCGGAGCCGAAAACTGGAACAACTGGGTGCTCGTCTTTAGGAACGGTGGCGACATGTGGTACCTGCGTGCCGACGGCTATTCCGTGGAAACGTTCGGTGGCGAAAATACGGTGCACTACTGGAATGCCTGGGGTGAAAACTGGGATGCCTTCAAGAAGATGTACGACGGTGCAAAAGTCCGCCTGCGTGCAGAAAAGGACGGCTACCTGATAAATGTGTATGCGTTCTTGCGCGGTGCGGCGAAGGATGGATCCGACTCGCTAGTGTATGCGGTTACGGCTACGGGGACACCGGTTGGCGATTACGAAATCTTGCTCGGTGCCGACGCGGCGTCGCTCGAGTTGAGCCGCGTTGCCTACGGAGCACTTGAAAATCGCATCGTGGCGGGTACGATAAACGACGGTGGCGAATACAATGTAGCGTTCAATGCGCAGAAGACGGCTGAATACAAGGTCTCGGGCGACTTTAGCGCAACATTCCGCTTTATGAATTACGGGAACAAGCCGGTTTACGGGCTTGCTGATGCGAACAAGGTGAACAACTGGGACAATTACATTGTGCGTGCGACTGCCGGCGGGGCGACGACGCTGTTGCGTGCCGATGCCTTTGCGATGGATAACGCGGGGACGTTCGATTACGATTTCGACTGGAACTGGGACGATTTCGCTGGCATCATGCGCAACGCCGAAGTGGTGATGGATGTCTCGCGCGAAAAGGATGTCGTTACCTACTCGGCCCGCATCACGGCGCAAGATGGCAAGGCGTATCACTACAAGGCGGTAAACAGGGGCGCATCGACTGCCGAGATGTCGCTCGGGTTTACCTGCGAGAAGAGCGTAGTCGACCTGCTTTCGGTTTCCGTGAATAGCGTGGCGGGCGACAGCACGCAAATCCAGGTGGAAGATCCTGATTCTTTGACCACGTCGTTTGCGGTTCGCAATGGCGTTGAAACGGGACGCAGCCTGCAGGATATGCGTGGCGCGAAGGTTTACGATGTGCGCGGTCGCCTTCTGGGAACTGCGGACAGCCCGCGGGTAAAGGAAATGCGTTTGCGCAAGGCCCGACAGCCCGTTTTTGCGAAGTAACAAAAGCACCGCAGGTGCCCACGAAGAAACTTGTCTCCTTTGTCTCCGTTGTCTATGGACAACCGGAAGTGTGGTGGTGAAGGTACTATTTGGAGTGCCGGAGATATATTATAGGTGCAGGTTCCCGGTGGTGCGGGGGCCTGTAATTCAAAGAAAGGATTGGATGATGAAAAAGTTGTGGATGTTTGGGCTTTCGCTCGCGCTTGGAGTGGGCATGTCGCAGGCGGCTCGCCAGATGGAATGGCTGAACCGCGGGCTTGTGGCGGTTAAGACTGGCGGGGGCGTGTTCCTCAGCTGGCGCGTCCTTGGAACCGAGGGCTCCGAAACGGGCTTTAACCTGTACCGCGATGGCGAGAAAATCGCGAGCCTCAGCGGGACACAGGCGAGCAACTATACCGACGCGAAAGGGACAACCTCGAGCAGGTATTCCGTAAAGGCTGTCATAAACGGCAAGGAACTTGCATCTGACGATGCCGTACCCGTGTGGGGCGAGCAGTTCTTGACAGTGAACCTGGACAGGCCTGCAGGCGGTAGCGACTACACCTACAGTCCCAATGATATTGCCGTGGGCGATGTGGATGGTGATGGCGAGTTCGAGTTGGTTCTCAAGTGGGATCCGAGCAATTCCAAGGACAATTCCCAGAAGGGAAAGACGGGCAACGTCATCATTGACTGTTACAAGATGAGCGGCAAAAAACTATGGCGCATCGATCTGGGCGTAAACATCCGTGCGGGGGCGCACTACACGCAGATGCTCGTGGGTGACTACGATGGCGACGGCAAGGCGGAACTTGCCGTAAAGACAGCGCCGGGAACGAAGGATGCCAGCGGAAAGTACCTGAGCAAGGGCGCAGCGGCCAATGCGGCACATACCAGCGATTACCGCAATTCGAGTGGATACATTCTGACCGGTGACGAATACCTCACGGTTTTCAACGGCGAAACGGGACTTGAAATGGCGACCGTCGCCTATAATCCAGGGCGCGGTACGGTAAAGAACTGGGGCGACAGTTACGGGAACCGCGTCGACCGCTTCCTTGCGACAAATGCCTATCTCGATGGCAAGAAACCGAGCATGGTTTTCCAGCGTGGCTATTACACGCGCATGGCGCTCACGGCCTACGACTGGGACGGAAAATCGCTGACGCAGCGCTGGTACCACAATTCGGCGACGAGCGGCAAGGAATGCTACGGGCAGGGAAACCATAACCTTTCGGCGGGTGACGTGGATGGCGACGGATTTGATGAAATAATGCAGGGTAACTGCGCTATCGATCACGATGGCAAGTTCATGTACCGTGTAGGTTACGGTCACGGTGATGCAATCCACTTTGGCGATTTGGACCCCGATAACGACGGCCTCGAGGTTTGGCAGGTCCACGAGGAAAAGCCCTACGGCTACAACTTGCACGACGCACGTACTGGCAAGGTGCTTTTCTACGAAACCAGTTCGGGCGATAACGGGCGCGGTGTCGCGGGCGATGTTGATTCCAACAGCCGCGGACATGAGCTTTGGTCTGCTGCAAACTGGAACACCTATACGGCTAAGGGAAAAATCTGGAAGGCCGACAAGCGTCCCGCCTACAACTTCCGTATCTACTGGGATGGTGACCTGCTTGACGAATTGTTGGACAATACGACCATCAGCAAGTGGGACCACGCAAAGCAACAGAGCAATACGCTTTTCCAGATGCAGGGCAACAGTTGCAATACCACCAAGGCGACACCGAATTTCAGCGGTGACATTCTGGGCGACTGGCGCGAGGAAGTCATCTTGCACGATGGAGCCTCCAAGCTTTACATTTACACGACGACCACGCCTACCGAACATCGCATGTACACGCTTGCGCACGACCCGGTTTATCGCAATGGCATGAGCTGGCAGAATACCGCCTACAACCAGCCGCCGCATCTGGGTTTTTGGCTGCATGGCAACAAGGGCAAGTTCCCGAAGCCGGACATCGTGCTGATAGGCGATAACACGCCGAAGGCGGCCGCGATTGTCAAGCAGGGCGCAGGTAGTTCAAGCCAGGTGATTGTGAAGGGTGATTCGATTGTCCCGTTCACCTTCGCGATCCAGCATGCGGACGGGGCGAATGTTGACGGGCTCCCGGCAGGCGTGACGGCCGTGTGGAATGCGACGACATCATCGCTCTATTTTAGCGGGACTCCCGTTGTCGAGGGCGAGTTTACCTATACGATTACGACGAAAGGAGGGAATGCTGACTTTGGCGAAGCGACTCGCAACGGAAAATTCACCATCCTGAGTGTCGTGGAATCGGGGCCTGCTCCTCTTATGGTTCGGAGCGATATCGAGGCGGCGGTACCGACCGATGCAAAGGGAGCCTTTGCCGACAACCACGAGAATTTCCGCGGCACGGGATTCTACGATTTCGAAAACAGTCTCGATAGCTACGGCATTTACCACCTGGTTTCGCCGAAGGAATACAAGAATGCAACGATGGTGCTGCGCTACGCCCACGGCAAAACGGATACGCGTCGCATTATGGTGAAGATGAATGAAGACCTGGTCGGTTCGCTGACGTTCAAGCCCACTGCCGATTGGGATACCTGGGATAGCGTCTCGGTGGGCGTTTCGCTCCAGAAGGGGTTGAATGTGCTTTATCTGAAATCGCTGGAAGAGGCGGGTGCACCGAACATCGATCAGATCGGTTTTGATGTCGAAGGCGTGGTGCTTTTTGAGGATTCAACGCAACTCTCGGCGATAGACACCTTGAGCGCTGAAGTCGCGGGAGACTCTTCGGGAACGACGGGACTTACCCGTGGCGATTACACCGCAGAAGACGACTTTGCAGGTAACATTCGCGTTGCTGCCGGAATACACCTGAATCTTGCAGATGGTACGCTGATTGCCCGCGAATCGGGGTATGCCCAGGTGGATTTCTTTGACATGACTGGCCACCAGGTGGCGCGCCTTGCAAGAAATGTTCCGGCAGGAGCGTCTGACTTGTCCCGCGAAATCAGGACTCTCCCCGAGGGCGTCTACATGGTCCGTGTCAAGTTCAATGGTCGCACGATGCAGAATGCGGTGCAGGTAAGAGTAGAACGGTAGTTTCCTAACTAAACGATACGTCCCGGCGGAAGCCGGGGCGTTTTTTTGCACCGCAGGTGCCCGCCGTAGTCCGCGGACAACTGGAAATTTCTTTTACCCTACCCCCGGAGCAAATCCGAGGGTATTTTTGTGGGCAGAAAGGAGTTATGTATGGGATGTTTGAACTCTATTCGCGTATTGGGCCTCTCGGCGGCGCTTGCCTTTGCCGCATCGCCCGTCATCAAGGTCGATTTTGACATGAGCGGCCGCAATTCGAGCGAGGTTACGGAACCGAATTACGTGCCCTGGGTGGTTTCGGGTGTCGCTTCGAAAGATACGACGCTTTCGGGCGTGAAGGTGAATATCGCCGGAAGCGCGAACCTCAAGGCCAACTGGTACAAGGCCGGGGTGCAATCCCCGAGCTATGCGCGCCTTGTGTGCGACGGCGTGATGGTCGAAGGCGGTGGGGCGATTACGCTCACCTTCTCAAATCTTGCGGCAGGGACGCACAGCCTCCTTTTGTACCTGAACAATGTCGATGGGACGGCGGCAAGCAACAGCATCGATGTCTATGTGAACAACTCGAAGCAGGCGTCGGTCAAGCCCACGAATCGTGCGCTCTCGACAGGCGAGGCGGCGATTGCCTACGTGACTTTTAATGTGGGCGGGACGGGCGCCTCGACTGCGATAAAGCTGAATACGGGAACGGTTACCCTGAACGGCTTTGAGCTGAACGTGCCCAATGCGGCGGCACAGGCGACAGGGCCTTCGCCTGCGGCTCTGGATTATCACGCACCGCACGAAAACGGAGCCTTGACACTTTCGTGGACGGCGGCGAAGTCGGCCGTAAAGCATCGCGTCTATTTCGGGACGGATTCGGCGGCTGTGCTTGCGGCAACGCCCTCGAGCACTGCGGTTTACAAGGGCGAACAATCCGGCAGTTCGTATAAGGTGAGCGGTACGACTCCGCTCCAGACATACTACTGGCGCGTAGATGAGGTCGATGCGAACGGAATGGTCACGGCAGGGAATGTCTGGTCGTTCAAGCCGGGCCGCGTTGCGTTCGAAGGTGCCGAAGGTTACGGCCGCAATGCGGTCGGCGGGCGTGGCGGCAAGGTGGTGTACGTGACGAACCTGAACGATGACGGTGCAGGCTCCTTGCGCGAGGCGTGCACGGCAGAAATTGGCCCGCGTACCATCGTGTTCAAGGTGTCGGGAATGATCCAGCTGAAATCGCGCCTGGTCTGCAATCAGGATTACGTGACGATTGCGGGGCAGACGGCTCCCGGCAAGGGTATTACCATCAAGAGCGCCCCCATCGGGTTCACGGGCAAGGATATGGTTATCCGCTTCATGCGCGTGCGCCTGGGCTACGGCGCCACCTACGACGGCATGGGGCTCACCGGTGGCGACCACAGCATACTGGATCATGCGAGCATCAGCTGGACGATTGACGAAGCCTTCAGTAGCCGAGGCGGCAAGAACCTTACGCTGCAGCGCACGCTGATTTCGGAGGCGCTGAACATTGCGGACCACCAGAATTACCCTGTCGGGACGGGGCACGGGTATGCGGCGACTATTGGCGGCGATATCGGCAGTTTCCACCACAACCTGCTTGCGCACAATGCGGGCCGCAACTGGAGCCTGGGCGGTGGCCTCGACGGGAACGGCTATTACGCGGGTCGTCTTGACATATTCAACAACGTTGTCTATAACTGGGTGAGCCGCGTGACCGATGGCGGTGCGCACGAGGTGAACTTCGTGGGCAATTACTACAAGGAGGGCGCCGCCACTACCTTGCACGGCTATACATTGCGTGCGCAGTTCGAAGGTACGGGCAAGGGCTCGCAGGCGTATTACTACCACAACAATATTCTCGAGGCCGCGGGCGGCAAGTTCACCTGCGACGGCACCAACGACAATTGCGGTCGCGAGTATTCGCTTTCCGGCGGGCAGGTGCTGGATTGGGAACCCTGGAACAGCAAGCCCTTCTTTGCCTCGTATGCGACTGTCCAGAGCGCGAAGGCCGCCTACAAGGATGTGCTGAGCGATGTGGGCCAGCGCATGCCGGTACTTGACAATCACGACACCCGCGTGATAAACGAGACCAAGAACGGAACCTACAGCATGAAGGGTTCCGTGGGCGGCATGGCGGGCATTCCCGACCGCGAAACCGACGTGAAGGATACGGCGAACATCAAGGGCTGGGAACCTTACCCGAGCGAAATCCGGGCCGACGACTACGACAGCGATTTGGACGGGCTCCCTGACTGGTGGGAAAATATGTACGGATACAATCCGAAGTCGAAGAGCGGTGACTTTAGCGAAGCGAACAGGGACCGCCTGGGCGATGGCTGGACGGAACTGGAACGCTACCTGGAATGGATGGCCCGCGCGCACTACACCTTCGCGAAGGGCGAAACCCAGGTGATAGACCTTTCGCAGTTTACCCGCGGTTACGACGGCGGAACCTACACCGTGTCGGCCCCGAGCGGCGTGACGGCGACCGTGAACGGTTCCAGGTTGACTGTGAAACTCGCCGAAAACTTTGCAGGTGCGGACTACGTGCAGTTTACGCTCAAGGACAATGCGGGCGACACCTTTAGCCGCTACATCGGCGTGACGCAGGGACTTGCCGTGAACGCTTCGCAGGACGGACAAGACGAAAACGACACGACATCTGTTGTCGCGGGCGATTCTACGGCAACGGATTCTTCGACGACTTCGATTGCGACGTTCTCTCCTGTGAAAATTTTCCACTACACCGTTGCGGATAACATCGTGCGCCTCTACGGCATTCCCGCAAATGCGCAAATCCGCGTAACCGACCTGAGCGGCAGAAACCCGATGCTCAGCAAGAATGTGCTGACCGCAGACGGAACCGCTTCGGTGGATTTGCAACCCTTCGGCAGGGGCGTCTATATAGTGAACGTCCGCGGAATGGCCCACGACGGATCCCGTCTGAACAAGACCATCAAGGTCATGCGCAAGTAAACTACAAAAGAAATACCGTATCCCCTCAAAGTCTAGGCTCAAACGAGCCTAGGCTTTCTTATTTCAAAAGCTTGTTCTCTCCGATAGATTCCAGTACTGTCATCTGCGAAATCGCAATCTGGTTCAGCTTTTGCAATCGTTCTGGCTGCGGCAAGCCTTCCTTAATCAGTACGGAATTCAACGATTCCATGTTCGAAAGGCATATGAGCTGGTTTACCGTCGCATAGTCGCGGACATTGCCCTGCAAATCGGCGTGTGCATCGCGCCATTCCTTAGCCGTAAATCCGAATAAAGCAACATTTAGAACATCGGCTTCGTTTGCGTAAACCATGCTCATCTGTTGCTTTGTAAGTGTTGCCGGAATCAAATTCTGCTTGATGGCGTCCGTATGGATATGGTAGTTGATTTTTGAGAGTTCACGACGTAGTGACCATCCTAATTGAGCTTGTTCCGCAGCCTTGAGGCGTTGGAACTCCTTAACCAAGTACAATTCGAATTCGACAGAAACCCAACTTGCAAATTTGACGGCGATATCATATTGTGCGAATGTCCCGCCGTTAACACCATTTTTAGAAATGAGTCCAATTGCACCAGTTTCTTCAATCCATCGAGAAGGGCTCATAGTGAACGAATGGCTACCAGCTTCTTTTAAAAAGGGGTCGAATTCGACCCCTTTGAAGTCGGGATTGTTCAACATTTCCCATAAACCTAAGTATTCTATTGTATTTTTTGACCTCATCCAATTTTTCACAACATCCTTAGGCTCCACAGGATTCTTTTGCCGAGCAATATCAGTAATGCAGACATAATCGACGCCGTTAACGAGCATTGTTTTGATTTCACGGTTCATGACGTTTATTCGTTTCATCTTTTACTCCTTTTTTACTACGGACAAGCGTAAAACCGTCGTGTTTGAAATTTTGGGCACTAGAACGTTTGTGCACTAATAAATATAACTCCACAAGGGGTGAATGTCAAGAGATTTTCGTTTTTTTTGAAACTAGATTTGAAAAAATATAAATTGTCATTTTATGACAGTTTATGAATATATATTTGTGGTATAACCAAATGGAGGCTATTATGGAACAGAATCAGAAAACTATTAGAGTTATGGGGACGGGCTTTGTCAAAATCTCTCCGGACACCACGAGACTCACTTTTTCTATAGATTCCAAGCACGATTCCTATGAAAAGGCATATAACGAGGCCTCCCTAGGTAACAAAGGTTTGAGGGATGCTCTTGAAAAGCTGAATATTCCGAAGGAATCTCTTAAGACATCAGATTTCTCGATAAGTAAACATCGGGAATGGATTAGCAAGGAAGTCCGGTGGCTTGTCGAATATCATTTGAATCAAAGTCTCTCTATTGAGTTGCCTTTGGATAGTGTTCTTACATCAAAGGTTATGTCGACTTTGGGAGCCGCGTGGCCTGAACTCGAAGTGAACATATCTTTTATCAGGAAAGATTCTCACGATGTCAAGCTTCAAATTCTCGAATCGGCAGTCAAGGATGCCCGCGAAAAAGCCGAGGTGATCGCCATGACGCTCGGACATAAACTAGGCGGTATCGTAAGTGTCGATTACTCCAGACGTAGCATTGACGTTTATGTTGGTCGGGAAGATTATAACATGGTGGCTGATTTAGCAGAAAGTTCCGGCTCGCAATCTGTTGATTATACCCCTGATGATATTGAAGCAGGAGATACTGTTGAAACAGTCTGGTATTTGGATTAGACAAAATAGAGGATTGATTTTATTGTTGATAAAATCAATAAGGCAACAATATTCAATCTATGATGATGCCTTTTGCAAACATTTTGTCGCGATGCTTGAAGTATTTGTCAAGTTCTTTTTCGACTGCTTTGAAAAATTTTTTCGCATTCGGGTCTACATGCAGTAGCATACTAGCTAAATCACGCATCCAATTAAAGCGCACCATCGAATCTGCGGTGTCGAAAAAATCGCGTGTAATATGTTCTCTAGTCGATTTATGCTCCTTCAAAAGTTCATCAATGGCTTCGTCATCGCCAAAATCGTATATGGTCTTTTCTCCCAAATTAGAGAAATCTGTACTGATGAGTTTCATAAAATAACACCTTTCCTCCCTAATATACCACTTTTTTTATAGAAAGTCAATGTTGAAACAGTCTGGTATTTGGATTAGTATATTACTGAATTTGCGTTCTTTCCTATTATTGCAGTAAGGGTGTCTTATGTCGGATCGGAACATCATAAATCTTAAATTGCCGATGCGGGCAAGTCAAAAGAGCAGAATTATAGCCATAGTGGCGGCAGTCCTGCTTATTGCTGTGCTGTTTGTAGAAAATTTCTGCCTTGATTTCGATTGCGTGTATATGGGAGTCTCAATCTTTGTGTTTGTCGGAATATCTTATGTTCTCCGTTTCTTCTCTGATATTTTTACAGACATGTTTGCTGGTTTGTTGGCGGCTTCGCTAGGTGCATTTGCAGAGGCTATAATAATATCTATCGCCATCAATTCGATTTTCGACTGTAAATTCGATAAAAACTTTGGAACGCTCTTTTTCTTTTGCTACTGTTTCTTCTTATTGTTTATGGTCATTATGCTCATGCGGAATGAAAGACGCAAAGAAAAAACGGAAAAATACTAACATTGATGAATACTAAACAAGGTAGGTCTATATGGACAAACGATACATTAATAGATTTGAAAGTTTCTATAGCAGTAGGGCTTCCCTAGTTTGGTACATGGGCTCTTTGGCATATTGCTTTGAGAAAAAAAAGGAATTGCTTAGCGTTCCTAGAAATCTTTGGTCTGTCATTTCATTTCGAATATCAGATTGTATCATTGATTTGTGTCGATTCGTTTTGACGATGGAAGAACGCATCGATTATATGGAGCGAAACTTTAATGATGGACAAAAAGTTGTTGATGAACTTGTTCAAAATGACTCTGAACTTAAGGTTAAAACAGATGCGCTATACGAATATTTGCGGAATGTAAGAGGGTTTACATATGAAATTATAGATTTACACGGAATTCCTTATACAGATAGACTCTCCGCAGAAGAACAAGTAGAATTTGAAAATACTTTTTGGAAAAAGGCAACCCCAAAATTCAAAAAAGCCCATAAGGCCTATCGTGATTTGCTCGCGATAATGGATGACCGGGTATACAAGATAAGGAAAAGTCTTGTAAAAGACAAAGTCCCTATATCCTTGCCTCACACGCCTGAAAGTGCCATGTTGCCCGAAGAAAAGGCTTTTTACCACCAGGCCAAGGCGATTTGGGATAAGGAAGAATACATTGATATCGAAGAAAATGTAAACTATCTGTGGGTTTATGTTCAGGAACTCCTAGCCAAAAGACAATCGGTGACATTCGAGTCCCTAAAAGGGATTCTCATGCGTCTTTGTGAACGCTACTATACGGAGGAAACGTTCTTCATATCGTGTGGGCCTTATATTGAGGATTTGGCTCTTGAACGTGGCGATGTCAAGTGCTATTTGGACTGGTCAGAAATGCAACGTGTCTATGGACATTGTTCATTAGAAAGTGAATCGCGGGTGGGTGTCGCCATGCGCGAAAATATTCCGCTCCATCCGATGGATATCATAATGGCTACGGGTGGTTATTATTCCAAGTTCATTCGCGATAACTATGCCCTATACAAGTTCTGCCTTTATCAAAAGTTCTCTGAATATGACAATGCGAAGGGCTGGTATAATCTACTCAAGAAACTTCCGAAGGCAGAACATATAAATGCGGTTCAGTGCTATTTGGGCTTGCCTGGTGTCGTATGCGAGTCGAAAGTTTACAATCTGTTTGACGCTTCGGCGGAGCCTGTCTCTAAAACAATAGTTTCTGTTTGCCAAGATGCCGAAAAGATGGCTATTGAAATGAAATCAAACGGTGACTCATGGGAAATAGAGCGTCACGAGCGGATATTTGAGTACTTAAAGGGATATCTTCCTCAGTTAAAGATGTTCCTAGAAGCAAGGCCGCTGTTTGCGAATGGTGAAGTTATTCCCATATACATTCCTTATAGGGATATAGCGATTTGCCGTGCCGGTGTGGAATCTAAATGCGATGCGGCTGAGATCCAAAGACGGAATATCCGGTTTGTGAACATCGATTCTGAACCCAATCAGGTTGTCGAAGAAATAAAAAGTCTCTTGTAGCCCGTAGGGCTGTTTCGGCTAAGCCTTATATTTGCGTTAACCGGCCCCTTAGGGTCGGTTTTTGCAATATTTGCCATTCCAATAATCTATATTGCACGATAAATAGCCCCGTACCGAATGGTTCGGAGCGACCGGAATTTTTGAGTATTTGCTCTAATCTCTGTTTCGAAATCTAGCAGTTTCACAACTTACGAGAATAGGGCAGACTGCTCACGTCCCAATTGGGGCGTGGGTTGTTTGCAGTTATTGGTAAGTTGGGCTTTGCTAGAGCCTCGAAACACAGTAGCTTGCAGGCAACTTCGCGCCCTTTTTTATTGGGTTAATCGTAAGTCAAGTAGGGCGGATCTCGCAACGCTGGAGCCGCCATGGCCGATTTGGACAAGAGCAAGATTCAAGCCGTCGCACAGTACATCGACGAGGTTTCCAAGCAGTTTTCTACGGGCAAGGCGACAGAGCACAGCTACCGCCCAGCACTCGCGAAACTCCTTAGCGACTTGCTTCCCAAATTCACCATCACTAACGAACCGAGCCGCATCCAGTGCGGAGCTCCGGACTACATTATCGCGAAAGGGAAAGCAGCAACATCCATTCCTGTTGCCTTCGTAGAAGCTAAAGACATTGGCGATAGTGACCTGGATGGCAACCGTCAGCACAAGGAACAGTTCAACCGCTACAAGAACTCGCTAGACCATATCCTTTTCACGGATTACCTTGATTTTCATCTTTATGAAAACGGCGAATTCATCAATAGCATTCGTATTGCGGAAATCAAAGGAAATAAGATTGCGCTGATTGATGCCAATGTCCCGATGTTTTTGGAAATGGTGGCGCACATTGCAGAATCAACGCCACAGAAGATTACGAGTTCTACGAAGCTGGCGCAAATGATGGCGGCCAAGGCGCGCCTCCTTGCCGAAGTGATTGAAAAGACTCTCGAAACCGATAGCGAAAAGGCAGGCGAACTGGCGGGGCAATGGAAATCTTTCCAGAAGGTGTTGATTCACGATTTGACGGAACGTCAATTTGCCGATATTTACGCACAGACAATTTGCTATGGAATGTTTGCCGCGAGATTGCACGACGATACTCCCGACACTTTCAGTCGAGAAGAAGCGGCCACGCTCATTCCCAAGACAAATCCGTTCTTGCGCAAAGTTTTCCAGAATGTTGCCGCATTCGATGTAGATACCAGCATCGCATGGATTGTAGATGACCTGGCAGAAACATTCCGGGTGACGGACATGCCGAAGGTTATGAAGAATTTTGGAAAGGCTACGGGGCAAGCCGATCCGATGATTCACTTCTACGAAGATTTTCTGCGCTATTACGACCCCAAGCAGAAAAAGGCCTGCGGTGTTTATTACACGCCCGAACCTGTTGTTCATTTTATCGTCAATGCTGTCGATGAAATTCTGAAAACGCGCTTTGGTTTGAGCGATGGTCTCGCTGACACGAGTAAGGTGACGATTCGGCAGACTTCGAATCTATATACGGACAATCGCACCAAAGACCACAAGAAATACGAAACGCGAGAATACCATAAAGTCCAAATTCTCGATCCTGCAACCGGAACGGGAACATTCCTTGCCGAAGTGGTCCGCAAGATATATTCTGGAATGGAGAACCAGAAAGGTGCTTGGCAAAACTATGTGGAAGAACACCTGCTCCCGCGCTTGAATGGCTTTGAATTCATGATGGCTCCATACGCCGTTGCGCATTTGAAATTGGACATGGTGTTAGCGCAGACAGGCTACAAGGCAAGACAGGACAAACGACTTCGCATATTCCTTACCAATTCTCTCGAAGAATGTGACCATGACACGGGAACGCTGTTTGCACAATGGCTTGCACAAGAAGCGAACGAGGCGAACCTTGTCAAACGCGATACGCCTGTGATGGTGATGATTGGCAATCCACCGTATAGCGTGAGTAGCAGCAATAAGGGTGCGTGGATTCAAACCCTATTGGAAGATTATAAGAAAAATCTGAACGAAAGAAAGATAAATCTAGATGACGATTATATCAAATTTATTCGTCTCGGACATTATTATGTAGAAAAAAATGGCGAAGGAGTTCTTGCATATATTTCAAACAATAGTTTTATTGACGGAATAACGCATCGTCAAATGCGCAAAGCGTTAATGGAAACATTTGATGAAATTTACATTCTTGATTTACATGGAAATACAAGGAAAAAAGAAACCACGCCTGATGGTGGCAAAGACGAAAATGTTTTTGACATCATGCAAGGCGTAAGCATTAACATTTTTGTTAAGAAAAAACAGAGTGTCATCCTGAGCGAAGCCCGTAAGGGCGAAGTCGAAGGATCACTAGCCCGCGTTTACCATTACGAACTCTTCGGTAAACGTTTTGAAAAATACGCTTTTCTCGCAAAAACATCATTTAGCGATATTCTTTGGAAAGAAGTGTTTCCACAATCTCCGCAATTTTTCTTTGTACCCAAAGATTTTTCTATACAGAAAGATTATGAGAACGGTTTTAAAGTTGATGAATTGATGAGTGTGTGTAATTCAGGAATTCAAACAAAACGAGATGATTTTGTATATCAATTTGAAAGAAAAGATGTCGAAAACATTATTACAATGATGAAATCGGTTGAGAATGCTGATATAGTCCGAAATCTCTTAAAAATTGGGGATGATGGAGTGGCCTGGAAATTAACGTGGGCTATAGATGATGTCAAAAGTGGTGGTTCGTATGCAAAGGTTCTGTATCATCCATTTGATTGGCGGTGGTGTTATTTTACGGGAAAGTCGAGCGGTCTTATGGCAAGACCCAGAATGCCGGAATCTCAACATTTATTAAAAAAGAATATAGCTTTACTTGCGGTTCGGAATACCCGTCGCAGCATGATTAATAATTATTTTATTACGAATACTATTGTCGACAAAGATGGTATTTCTTCTTTTGATAATTGCAGATTCTTCCCGCTCTACCTTTACCCAACAGATGGTGAAGAACAACTCGGCGAGACTCGCAAGCCCAATCTAGATGAAACTATTTGGCGCAAGATCGACGCATGCCTAGATTCTTCGACTCCGTTCCCTTCGGCAAGCTCAGGGAACTACGCTCAGAATGACAATTCGCATATTACAACTCCAGAACAAGTATTCGATTACATCTACGGTGTTCTCCATACTCCGTCCTATCGTGAAAAATATAGGGAATTTCTGAAAATTGATTTCCCGCGAATTCCTTATCCCGAAAACAAGGAAGAATTCGAACGCATTGTTTCCATCGGCAACAAGCTCCGCAAATTGCACCTGATGGAAGAAATTCCACCGCAGGCAACCTCCTTCGACATCGAAGGCGACAATGCCGTAAGCGAGATTCGTTTTGAAAGGGAGATCCCCGACCAAGTCGGGGATGACAACTACGGCAAAGTTTTTATTAACAAGCAGCAATATTTCGGCAAAGTTCCTGAACTAGCCTGGAATTTCTACATCGGCGGCTACCAACCCGCCCAAAAGTGGCTCAAGGACCGCAAAAACCGTACCCTTACCTTCGACGACATCTCGCATTACCGCAAAATCATCGCCATCCTTATCGAAACTCACAAGTTGATGCAGACTCTTGATGAAATTGCGGGATAAATTCGTCTTATCAAAAAAGGGTGCGGTTCCTTTTCTATTCGCCGTAACTGTACGGAGCGTGCACGGTGATGACCAGGCTGTCGGTCTTGAACGAGCCCTGGTTCCCGAGACGGAACGTTGCTTGCCAGATGTTAAAGAATCTTGGGTCTGAGGCGCGGTAGGCTTTGTCGGCTTCGTAGTTGTTCTTGATGCGCGAACTCGAGAACATGTCGGCGATGGCGACGTCTTGGGGTAGGTCGGTCGCCGTGAAGTGCAGGCAGCCTATATCCTTATGCTCCCATCTTCTGGGGAGGACGTAGAGCGTGTCTCCGTTGCATTTTTCGGGTGATTCGGCCATGTAGAAAGGACAGTCGTTTTTCTTGAGGGCCTCGCGCCGGGTAGAATCGTCCATCCATTCGGGGCATGAGACGCATTTGTAGGTGGTATCGAGATCGTAGTCGTATTCATAGCTTGCGATAGAACATTTCTCGATGGTCTCGAACTCGGTGCCACTTGGCAGTTGCGACCTGTCGAAGTTCGTGTCGAGCGTGTAGCCCTCTAGCGAGTCAAGCCCCTCGGGGAACGAGAAGTAGGCCGTATCGTGGTCGCCGGCAGAAACCTTATGGTACATCTTTGCATACAAATTAAGGTCTATGTCAAACTTTTTCTCTTCGCCTTTTATGTCGACGAGGGTGAATCGTAAGTGGTTGTCGCCGTCGGGGTCGATGCTCATGCCATAATTGTAATGCCTGTTGTAGTAATCGAAAGGCGGCATGTTTCTAATGGAATCGCTGTCACCCACCTTGATTTTCGTGACGCATGCGGGGTGTACCGAATCCGCGCTCTCGTTCTCGAGTAGCTTGCAATCGAGCGTTTCCAGGTGCACGTTTGTGATGGAGTCTGTTGCGGTGAACGAAATCTGGAGTGTCGTTGGACGGTGCACCATTTCGGCTGCGGGGAGGCAGGTGTGGTCTTCGCAGTAGTTGTAGACCGGGTCCATTCCCAAAATGCGGCCTTCATCATCTACGATGATGAGGTCCCCGTTGGCATCACAGGCCCCGAGGATGGTGGCGGCGATTGCGGCCGCTGAAAATATGGCGATTTTCTTGTGCATATCGGAAAAATAACAAAATAGGGGCTGCACAGATCGCTGTTTCGCAAATTGCCTGACAAGGTGCAAGAATGCAGAGATGGAATGGTTTCCGGGTATGCCGCCGTAGTCCGTAGACAACGTTAATGCGCTTTTGCGGGCCCGTTTCAGGAACTTTTAGTATATATTTATGTACGGCGGATTCCGGTGGTTCGGAATCCTGCCTAGAAAAGGTATGGGAAATATGGGCTTTGGTTTGTGTAAGGGATTGCCGGTTTCGGCGCTTTGCCTAGCAGTGTTTGGTTTTATCGGGGCGGGTGCCGAGCCGCTGGCTTTCCCGGAGGCGCTCGGTTTTGGCGCGCAGGTTACGGGTGGTCGTGGCGGCAGCGTTTATCACGTGACGAACCTGAACGATGACGGCGCGGGCTCTTTCCGCGACGCGGTGAGCCAGGGCAACCGCATTGTGGTTTTTGACGTGGGTGGAATTATCAACATCAAGACGGCTGTTTCTATCAAGAGTAACATTACCATCGCGGGGCAGACGGCGCCGGGCGAGGGAATTGCCATTCATGGCGGTAAACTCAGCACGGGCAAGCAGAGCAATATCATCATCCGCTATTTGCGAATCCGTCCGGGCGAAAATACCGCGTCCGAGAAGGATGATGCGCTCAACCTTTACGATTCTAAGAACGTGATTGTGGACCACTGCTCGGTGGAACTTGCTCCGTGGAATAATTTCGGCGGCTCCTCGGACAATGCCTCCTATCGCGTGACGGGAATAACGGTGCAGAACTCGCTGATTGCAAACCCCATCGGGCAGCAGTTCGGTGCGCATATCGAATCGGTGGACGGAACCTGGGCGTGGTACTACAACGCCTTCGTGAATACGCACAACCGAAACCCGCTTGACAAGATTAACGACGTGTTCGTGAACAACATCCTCTACAACTTCGAGGCGGGCTACACGACACATACGAGCACGCACTTCAATCACGATATCGTGAACAATTACTTTGTCTATGGCCCGAAGGGGAGTAACCCGTGGTTCCAGGTAGACAAGAACCAGAGTATCTACGCAAGCGGCAACATGATCGATACGGACCGCGACGGAAAACTGAACGGCGAGCCTTCGAACATTTACTATTACCAGGGCGTGGGCGAGGAACTTGCAAAACCCTGGAGCGAACTTACGACATCGGGCCCGATGCTAAGTGCGGCAAGCGCTTGGCGCTACGTGACGTCGCAGAGCGGCGTGCTCCCGTACGACGACATTGATTCCCTGATATGGCACCAGGTGGGGACACTTGGGAAAGAAGGAGCCTTGGTGAAAAGCGTTGGTGCCATGGGAATCAAAACCAACAACGGCTGGGGCGAGGTGATTGCGGGGAAGGCCGCGACCGATTCCGACAAGGACGGCATGCCGGATTACTTCGAAGAGGCGATGGGTTATGACAAGTCAAAAGATGACGCGATGACCAAGGAAAGCGACGGCTACGTGCGCATCGAGAAGTATATCAACTGGCTGGGCGCCATGCATGCGACGGCTGCGGGCGGGAAGTCCCTCGATTTTGACCTGCGCACGATTACGCGCGGGTTCAAGGATGTATCGCCGACCTACAGCGTGTCGGCTGCGGAGAATGGGACAGTGGAACTTGCGGGTGACGGCTATACGGCAAGGTTTGCGCCTAGGGCGAATTTCAGCGGGCTTGCCTCGTTCAAGTACACCGTGAAGGGTAACGACAATACCGAATATACGGGCCGCGTCGAGGTGCTGGTGGAAAAATCCGCCGGCGCAGATACTTCGACTGTGCAGCCGCAGGACTCGTCATCTGTTGTCGCGGGTGATTCTACGGCGACGGATTCGACAACCGTGATACGGGATTTCCGTCGTGCACGCCCTGCCGACATGCGCGGGGCTACGCATAAGGAATACCGCGACCTGAAGGGACGCCGCTTCGACAGGCAGATTCCCTACAGGGTAATGTTCTAGGTTCTATTTGGTGTAAATCTTATGCTCGGCCATGTAGAGGGCCAGATAGTCTATGACGCCGGAATCGGCGCCTTTTACAGGAATATAGCGCAGGTTGTTTTGCGCATCGGCAATAACGGCTAGCCCCGCGATGAAGTTAATCCAATGGTAATCCTCGTGATACTTGAGGGCGACCTTTTTCTGCGAACCGAAAACGGCGAGTGGCATCACAAAGATGTCGTGCGATACCATGATGGTGATGCGTTTCCACTTGGATAAATTTTTCAGGATGACCGCTTGCATGAATTCTTGTGCGCGGGGCTCCATTTCGTAAAATGTTTCCGGGTATCCGCCTTCGTATGCCCAGCGTGCCATCAGTTCTATTGAACTGCCTTTTAGACCGAGCGCGGTCGCTTGCTTTGCGAGAGAGTCGGCCGAAATTTTCAAGAACCAATTGCCGGTAATGTCGTAATTCGTGATGAGTTTCGGGGACGTCGCTTCGCCGCGTCCTTTTGAGATTTGGTTTGCGGTTTCGTTCGTGCGCACGAATCCCGAAGTGACGTACGAGAATTCTTCTTCGCTCTTGAGGGTTGCTCCTAGATCCCGCGCCATCTGGATTCCGTTTGCGGTGAGTTCAGTTTCCAAAGCCACGTCGTCTTCACGTTCGGAATGGCGGATGATAAAAACGGCCTTTTCGTCGGGGGCGAGGCTTTTGTAGACGTCGGCGACCGTGGCGAATCCGTCTTTGTCCAAGACGATTTCCGGAGAGGTATCCATGATTGCAGACGAAGAAGATTCCTCAATCGAGGAGGAACTGCCGACTTGCAGTTCTGCTGAGGATGATAGGGCGAGCAGAAGATACTCGCTAGAAGAGTATGCCGGAATGGTCGAGGATGACATTGCCAGAGAAGGCATTGCCGAGGACGACCATTCCGGGGAATCTTGCTCGGACGACTGCACGGGTATCCAGGAGTGATTGGAGGCTTTGTCGGACGAGCTTGATTCAATATCGGGGTTAGATACTTTGTCGTTGCATGCCGTGAGTGCTGCAATACATGCTGTGGCAAAGATGAAAATGTACGTGCGCATTATGACCCCCACTGATAATCTCCTGGTTCGTAAACGGGGTTTTCTCCGTTGAAGCCGCGGGGACGTTTGATTTTGTCATCGTAAAGGGTCTTGTTGAATATGCGGAAGTCGCCTCGTTCATAACTTTGGAATGAAATGTGACAGAAAATGGGGCCTGCGGGCATATATTCGCTGTAGCTCATGGTGCGTTCGCCAGCGGTGTAGAGGTAGTTGAAGTATTTCCCGTTCAGCACGATGTGTAGCCCGATGTTACCCACAGTGAACCAGCGGCCTTTTGCGAGAATATTCTCGTGGTGTGTATCGTCGTAATCCATGACTACGAATTCGGCGTCGCCATTCTTGTCGAGGTGGAAACGGTACTTATGGTTGCCTCCGCAACAGCGCCCGTCAAAGAACCAGGTGTATCCACTTGCGGCAGCAATACGCGGGTCGCGCACGCTTGTGTCGGGGTGGGCGAGCTGTTCGTCTGTCACGAGGCGCTCGGGCTCAACAGCGGCGATTAACTGTTCCAATGTTTTCGGGTTGCTTACGGTCGTAAGGCTTACCTTGTTCTTAGCTTCGCTTGCAGCACGGCGGTACAGTCGGTAGGGAATGCCGTCGTCACTGATCATGGTGAGCTCATCTTGACTGAATACGTAGTAGGCGAACGTCTTGGTCCCGGTTTTGGTGACCACGTTAAAGCTGCGGTTGTTGAGCGTGTACCATTGTCCAGAAACGTTCGGGAATCCTGAAACGGCTGCAATTCCGTCTTCGCCGATGACAACGGTGTAGTCATCGCTGATCCAGGCTTCGTCGGCTGCGGTAATGAGGCGGCAGTCGCGGTTTTTGTCTCCGGCACAAACCGCGTCGCTCGGGTTCGCCGCTTCGCAGGCGCTAATCATTCCCGGCGGAAGTTCGGTAGAGGCCCCTAGCCTAAATCCCATGTCGGCGGCGCCATCGCGGCTACGGATGGCCCGGCGGCTCACCCGAGCGAATTCGGCAGGTTCGCCGTAACTGCCGCCACGTCGCGTCTTGTTGCCAGACCCCGTGAGTTGTACCGGGTTGACTTTGTCGCCTGCGGTATAGCCCACGAGCCAGTCATACACCCATTCCCAGGAATTGCCACTCATGTCGTAAAGCCCGAGCTTGTTAGGCTTTTTGGTGGCGACATCGTGTGCCTTGCCGCCGCTGTTTTCGGAGTACCAGGCGACATCATCAATGGCGTTGCCTCCTGAGAATTTGAAGCTGTCGGCAATCCCATCCTTACCTCCGCGAGCAGCAAATTCCCATTCGGCATCGGTGAGCAGGCGGTATTGCCTGCCTGTCAATTGCCCTAATTTACAAGCAAAATTGTTCGCATCAAACCAGCTTACTCCTATTTTGGGGGCGTTTTCTGATTCCCATGCGTTTTTCTTGCCGCCCATGACGGCGTTCCATTGGCTGACCGTGACTTCGGTTTTGGCGATAAAGTAGTCGCTGACGGTTACCTTGTGCGCGGGAGTCTCGTAAATTTTGTCTTGTTCGGCGCAGTTGTCGCACCCGCGTGTGTACGAACCTCCCGGAACATGAACCATGTCAAATAAGACACCGTTTACGGTATCGGTAAAATTTGCGGGTGCAATATATGAAAATCCGGTTTCGCTTGAAGAACTTGGAGAGGCTACAAGTTCACCAGACGAGGAGGAGCTAACAAAAAAGACGTCCGATGAACTTGTTGCAGTGAGTCCGCTCGAAGAATGGGTATCGCCTGCGCTGAAAGCGGTTTCGGAGCTGATTTCCTGAAGAGAATCAGCGTTTGACGAATCCGGAAGAGTCGTTGCTGGGGAATCGCCCTCGGCGGGGGGAGTTAACCCACTTTCGGGCGATTCCGAGCAACCTCCAAACATCCCAGCGATAATGGTAACCGCTATAACACCCGAGGAAAACTTGTGCATACGCACCCCCATCGAGTCTACATCCTTAACCGGTTCTAATATAAACTTAAACTAAAAGGAAAAGACTGTATTTATTCTTTTACTGTGGACAAATATGTCAACACCTATGTCTGCGCTTTAAAAAAGAAGCACTCCGTTCGGAGAGCCTCTTTGTTTGGTTTAAGAAGATTTGTGTTTTTACTTTACCTGTACGGTACTTGTCTGGACTGCGTTTTGGCCTCGGATGATGGCTATGTACTGGCCCGTCGGAAGGTTTTCGAATCGCACTTGTCCGTAATTCTGCAAGAGAGCCTTTTGGGAAACAATTTGCCCTGTCGCAGAAACAAGGGTGACGGAGGTTGCGTTATGGGAATTGCCCTCGACGACGATGTTCTTGCCTTGTGCGTAAATTCGAGGTGCGACAAACTTGCTTGCAACTTTTAAAGCCGTGGTGGAGTCTGGCTTTGTGGTTGCGGTATCGCCTGCAGCGTACAAGGGAGCGAGCGCTTCGGCCCACAAGTGGTGCATGGCTTGCCCACCCTTCGTTTCGCCATTCGGGTGAACACCGTCGCTGGCGAGTTGTTCCGGATGCTCTTTGAAGTAGGCGTAAAAATCGGGGCCTGCAGGCAGATTGTTGTCTTCGACAAGTTTGTCTACGGCCTTCAAAAATGCCGGATTGATCTGCCAACCTGCCTTGGCGGAATCGGTTGCTATAATCCGTGCAATCACGGGCGTGATTCCGTGAGCCTTTGCAGAGTCGATAATCGTCTGCATGTTGCTCACGTAAGTGTTCAGGTTCCAATCGCCACCGCCCCAGGCGTCGTTCGTGCCCATTTCGATTGCCCAGAACTTCACGTTACCTGCGTACTCCAGGTATTCGCCCAAGTGCTCGACGACCTCGGTGCTGTTGATGCAGCCGATGCCTCCGCGCAACATGGCGGGCGTGTATTCGGGGAATCTTGCATGAATGAGCTGCGCTGTGGTGGAATCGGTATCCTGCTGCTTGATTCCCATCTGGCTGATGCTCGTGCCCATAAAGAACCAAGTGTCGGTGCCGCCATTGCTCATGTCAAAGGCTTCAATTTCAAGAATCTGGCCCACGTCGCCTTCGCTTGCGAACTTGAACCAGGATTTGCCCGCAAAGTCAATAGTTACACCGCGTGCCATTACGGGGTTGTTCTGGATGGTGGCGGCCACTTCCCAGTCTCCGTCGGTACCGTCAGTGGAATTTGCGGAGGTCAAAATCTTGAAATTCGAAAGTGCGACGCCGCTATGCCCGCAACCGCTCGTGAAATCGGTCGCCCAAGCACAATCGCCGAACGATTCCCAGTTGATCAAGAGCTTTTTGGGGCCTTCGCCCACGTTCAACGCGATTTCCTTGGCGCTGCTACTCTTCCAGTTGGTCAAGTAACCGTCCGTCAGGTAATCTGTCGTTGTGGCTCCTGTATGAGCCGGCAAATCGCCAGAAACCAACTTATTCGGGGTAATCCCGTAAGAGGCGCACATTCCGCATAACAAAAAAGCTGCGGTTGTGTTCGCTATTTTTAAAGTAAAACAACCCATAAACACTCCAATTCAAATAAGCGACGCTCTAAAAATAAACTCCAACCCCCGTTGTGTATTCATTTTTTTCGCGTCGCCTTTAAAATTCGTTGAAACCGACTCAATAACTACTTTTTGATGTATACCGCGTTCAATCTGCGTCCCTGGATTTTTTGACGCACGATGTAGCGCCCCTGCGGAAGTCCCTGCGTAGTGAGTCCCACATAGTGGCCGTTCATGTCAAAGATGCCGATTGTTGTTGCAGGACCGTAGAATGGCGATACCTTTGCAAGACGCGTCGTAGAGGTATCCTGGTTGGGCTTGTATTTGTCCCAGCCGGGCATGTCCTCGAGCGAAATAACACGTTCGTCATCCATGTTGCTCTTCCATACAGCGTCGGGAGTCTGGTCGATGAATTTGCTGTTCCATGTGTGGTACCAGGGCATCCACCAGCTCCATACCGAGACGTCCTCGTGCATCTTGGCTACGTCGGGGATGGGTCCGTTCTCGGTGAGGGCGAGTATCTTTTTGCCCTTGTTCTTTGCCTTGAGGCCGTCAAAGCTTGCCGCGTTGCTGGAGTTGTCGCCTGATCTGTTGTAGATGTCTATGCCGAGCACGTCGTAGTAGCTGTCGCCCGGGTCCCAGCCGTTCACGTCGTCGGTGGAGGGGTTGTAAACCCAAACCATGTTGCGGACCCCCTTGACATTTACCATGCGGTCATAGACGAGCCGGTATAGTGCCGCGAACTGCTTGCCGGAATTGATGCTCCACCAGAACCAGGTGCCACCTGCTTCGTGGAGTGGGCGGAAGATTCCGGCAACTCCATCCTTTTGAAGGTCGAGGAAAAAGTCCGCGATGAAATCGACGTCGTTAATGATTCCCTTGTAGGCTGCGCTTTCGGTATTCCATTCGGTGGTCCCGGCTACAAAGGCGTCTGCGAAATTGAAGTTTGTTGTGGTCCCGTTGCTTGCCCCCGGGGTGTAGAATGCGTCATCCTTGTCGAGGGGGTCTTTCCAGTGCCAGGTGAAGTTCGGGATTCCTCCGGCTTTCCAGACACCCTTCGCAATGTCTATCGCCTTCGTTGTGTATTCCATGTTCCAGGAGGATTTGGCGTTTGGCCCCGAGGCAAACAGGAAGTCTACACCTACAAGTGCCGGGTACTTGCCGCTCCGCTTGTAAATTTCCTCCACGTCGTCCTGTTTACGGAAGTCGTCTCCCAAGGTATGGCTGCCCAAGTCGCCCGTCATGATGCCACTGATGGTCTTTTTTTCGAAGTTCTCCACCAGGAATGCGTAGAGCTTGACGAGCCCTTCTGTGGGGTTTGGGGTCACCGGCTTGGGGGAGATGCTGAAGGGTGCGGGTGTGTAGGGCGTAATATCGATGTAGTCCACGCTGATCCAGCCCCAGTCCTTGTCGATGGCGATGGAATTGTTTCCCTTTTTGAGGGTGACGATGGCAATCGCCTTGCTCCAGCTTGTGGTTGCGGGGAACGCCAGGGTTTGTGAAGTGGAGCCGTTTACCTTAATGAGGTTGTTCTTGGGGTTATCGGCCCTATAAGTGATGGCGAGTTCGTATTTGCCGGCGTTTTCGACAGATACGTTCGGGAATGTGATAGTCCCCTCGTTCATGTTGACAAATTTTGAACCCGAAGCGGAATTATCGGCGCCTGGGGAGGCGCCTCCGCTGAGGGTTGCCGATTCAGCTTCGTATTTGGCTGCGAAGGCTGTGGTTGCGAGGGTTGCCGCAAGAATGACGGACAATTTCCTTTTAAACATAGTAACTCCTTGATACACCATTGTGCCTTAAATTTATGTTCATGAAAGAGTTTCAGTAAGTTTTTTTTCGGCTGTGTGTGGACAAAAATGTCAACATGTCTTTAAAATTTTGATAAAAATTGATTGAAAAAAATTGAATATTTCAATAATAGAATCTATATTATTGGGGCTGGCCAACCATGTTCGCAAGAAATAAAATCAACATATACGACTACACCGACTACCGTAAATTTCTGCAGGATTTTTACGAACTCGAAAAGTCGCTTGATCCGACCTTCAGCTATCGGGTTTTTGCCGCTGCTGTGGACGTTGACGCAAGTCTTCTTGTAAAAATTTTACAGGGAAAGCGCCATGTGTCTTCTAAAGGCATTGAACCGTTCGTTGAATTTTTCCGTTTCAAGGAGGCGAAGGCGGAATACTTCCGCGAGATGGTCGCTTACGGCAAGGCAAAGACCGACGAAGATGTCCGCAAGCATTTTGAGATGCTTCAGAAAATGCGCCCGGCCGTCTGCCGTGAGCTAGACGAGGCTCGCTACCGCTATTTTCAGCAGTGGTACTACCCGATGATCCGTTCGGCGCTCGATGTCTTTGATTATCGTGGTCCGCAAGATGCTGCAGCACTCGCCGAGGCATGCATTCCGAAACTCACCGCCTCTCAGGTTGAGAAAGCCGTTGAGGCGCTGTTACAGTTGGGGCTTGCCCGTCAACGCAAGGATGGCCGCGTGGAACCCACCGAGGCGCACCTCCGTACGCAGGAACATTGGCTGAGTGCCACCATTAGCGACTACCAGGGCTGTATCGCGGAATTGGCGCGCGATTCGATTGCCAATACCCCGAAGGAAAAGCGCGATATCAGTACGCTTACCATGGCGCTTGACTCGAATCAAATCCAAAAAATCCGCGATATTCTTGCCGAAACGCGAAAATCCATCGTAAATGTGGTCAATGCGATGCCCGCGCAAATATGCGATAGCGTTTATCAATTAAATTTTCAGTTGTTCCCGATGATGAAAAAGGAAGAACGGTAAAAATGCTCCAGGTGTTTAGGATCCAAAAATTATTTTATTTCGCGCTCGGCCTAATTCTGACGATGTTTTCGGGCTGTTCCGACAGTGGGCCCGAAACTGCGGGAGCCACGAGCGAGACGACAAACGGAATCGCCATCGTTGCATTCGATGGGGCGCACATGCCTATACCGCAGGCGCGCGTCACCTTGTATCAGCGTGCTGATTTCACTCCTGCGGAAAGTCCGTCCGAAGACGTGAATATCCAGGATGTGACGCAGTTCCTCCCGTCCTATGTTTCTGCGTTGGAAACCGCTACTGCGGATGATTCTGGAATGGTGCAGTTCGAGACTGAACCTGACCAGTGCCAGAACGCAAGGTGCTATGTCGAAGGGATTGCCGGCGAGGACTCCTCGCTCATGGTGTGGTCAAAACTCGATGCGGTAGATTCCATGGCAGACGAAATTGAACTCTTGCCGTCTGTATCGCTTACGGTGCGTACCGGGGCTGCGGCCTCTGATTCTGTAGTTTCGCGCAGTGTCGTGATGCTTGATGCGACTCCCTATTGGGCAAAAAATGATGGAAGCGAGTTTGTCTTCTCGCATATTCCTGCGGGCCTATATACGCTTCTTGCGGATGATCAGCCTGTTGCCGATGTTTCGCTTGATGCCGGTGCTTCTGTAGATACGCTCATCCGTATTTCAAATGTTACCCGCGAATACGTCTTCGAAGATTTCGACGATGGCGACAACCTGAATAATTTGGCAAAGAAATACCCGAATTACGGTTGGTACTACATGCCGCACAAGGGGGCGACCTTTGAAAGTCCTGACAGTGCCGGCGGTTTTGCGGGCGCGCTTGTAGATGACGGTGCTCGCGGGAAGTATCTCTCGTTAAAGTTTACCATCCAAGATACGGCCTATGTCATGCTCGGGACGCATCTTGGGCTTGATTCCGGTTACTACGATTTGAGTGCGCTTTCTGCGGTTCGAATGAAGGTTCGCGGGGACTGTCGGTTTGCCGTTGCGCTTGAACATTACCGTCAACTTGAAAACAACAACTATAACAAGGCGTTGTGGATTGCGACGGCGAACGACGAATGGACGGAATTGGTCCTTCGGCCCGGTGACGAGCTTCTGGACGACAAAAATTACCAGGTCGCTTGGGACGAAATTTCGACAGAGATTGGCATATTCAGCGTCTTCATATCCGAAGGCTCTCGCCTCGATATAGACGAAATCGTATTCGAAGGAATTCAAATTATCGATTAACCAAATAAAGATGCCTCGGCGAATGCCGAGGCACTTTTGCTCCCTTTTGTATCGGGGAAAGGCTTTTGCTTACTTGATTGAAATCGGGTGGACGGAATTGCCGAGGCGGAGAATGTAGCGGCCTGCCTGCGGTGCGCTTAGCTTAATGCTGCTTGCGTTTGCGATGCCGGAACGTAGTGTTTGTCCGAGGATGTTCGAAAGCGAGTAATGCGTGCCGTTCTTGATGCCGGTGGCGACAATGTTCAAACCGTTGGTGTTTATGCGGTGATTTGCCTTTGCAGTCTGCGTTTGGACGGCGTCTGTGTTTGTGGGAATTTTTACAGGCGTGTAACCTTCGACGCTTTCGATGCACTTGATGTTTTCGACCCAAAGCGAGGTGTCAAAAAAGTCGTTTGTTACATTAAAGCGGAACGCGGTCGCCGCCGAAAGAACCGGGGTCAGCGGGAGTGCTGCCTGCCAGCCGTTGCTCATCATCCAGCCTAAATCCACGTAGACCGTTTCCCATTCGGGTGCATACGGCATTTCGACAAAGGGGTAGTCCCAGGCGCCTTCGCCAAAGACATCGATACTGGCGTTCCAATCGTAGTAGAGGATAAACTGGTGGTTCGCTCCTTTGTAGCGGTAGCTAACCATTTTGCACTTGGACAAATCGGGCTCGCCGTCGAACGTGTATTCTGCGCGAATGTACGGGGCGTAATCAAAGCCGGTGCCGACGGTGTCAAGCTTCATGTTGTCCATTTTCACGGTGGTTTCGGTAGAGTTGTCGGTAAAGGTGGAATTGCCCTTGTCGCCCTGTTCGTCGCCGTAGTCGTCAATGTCGCTGGTGCTGCTCCACTTGCCCGGAATTTCGGTGCCTGCGCCGTATGTAATCAAGTTGGGCAACTTGTCGGTGATTTCGGTTTCCCAATTCAGATTTTTCTGGTAGGTGGTCTTTGCGGGCAAAATGTTTTCTTTGATGTAGTTGTCAACATCGTTGTTTTCGAGGAAGGGCTTTTCGACATCCCACTTGGCGCAAGAAATTTTCTTCTCGTTGGTCCATGCGAGGAATTTCTCGAGTTCGGTCTTATGCGCTTCCTTGGTGAAGATTTCATCGATGCCGCCCCATTCCGTTACGAATACGCTAAGGCCGGCTTCCATCGCCTTGTTGGAACTGGACAAGTGGCTAGAAGTCTGATGCAGGTTGGCGTAGAAATGGTAAGTGTAGGCGACGTTATCGTCTTGTACGGGGGCAGCTACGGCATCGCCTGCCATAGAAGACCACATCGGGGTTCCGACGATTACCAGGTTCTTCGAATGTTTGCGGATAGCGCTGATGACTGTGTCGGCGTAGGCTTTCAGGTCTGCCCAGGATTCACTCACGGGTTCGTTGTAGATTTCGAAAATGACATGCGGGTACTTGCCGTAGCGTTCGGCCATGCGTCCGAAGAAGGCGGCGGCATCGTTTGCGGTAAAGCAGGTCTTGTTGTCGTTAAATTCGTACTTTGGCTTTGTTCCCTTATGGATGCAGTTGTAGTAACCGCCTTCGCTGTGCCAGTCAATCAAAACGTAAATGTCGTTTTGAATAGCGGCTTGAACCACGGTGTCCATTTGCGATTCGAAATATTCGGGGCGGGTCATGTAGCTTCCGTGTCCCCAAGGCGGAACGACGCCCATGGCAGAGCGGACGAGTTCAACGTTCCAGGAGCCGACCAGAGTATCGATAAAGGAACTTCCGTAAAAGCTGCTGCCATACGGCCAGTACTGACTCCAAGTGAGGCTCATTCCGCGAACCTGGACTTCGGCGCCGTCCTTGACGCCTTGCACGCTGCCATAAATGCGGCCTTCGCCAGCGGAATTCTTGCCGCTTTGCAAAGCGCCGTATTGGCTAACGGGGCCGACGCGCGTGGGTTGAATGGTGGCGAACGCGCTGCTTGTAAAAGCGAGAGCGCACAAGGCTACTATGCCTATATTTGTCTTTTTCATAAAGCACACTCCTATATGTGAAAATTCTAGAATCGCATTCCGAGGCTTGGCCACATGCTCGGCGAAATGCCGTCAAAGCGAATGTTGTCCAAGAAAATCTCTGCGTCTTCGGTCACCAAGATGTTGATGGTGTTGACGGCGATAAGTTCCGTGTCAAAATCGTCGGCGGTAAAAGTGAAATGTTCCCATTCGTCGCCGAGCGTCACGAAGGCGGTCTGGTGGAAGTCTCGTTTGCCGTCGTTGCCGCGCTTGGTGATTTGCAACGAAATCTTTCCGCTGCCCTTGGCGTCAAACGAAATGGCGGTGGCGCTTCGCAGATCGTAGAAAGCGAACATGTCGTCTTCGTCAAAATCGTCGCCGATAGAGAACCCTGCGACGCCGTAATGGCCTTTAGTTTCCTGATCGATATTGAAAATCAGGTGCAGGCTGCTTCCGCTCTTGGCGCTGTCGCCGGTAACGAGAATCTTGTCGCTATCGATGCCTTCGGCGACGCGGCTGTTCCCGCCTTGCAGGGAGTCGGTGCAAATAAACCACCAGCCTTGCCCAAAACTCTTGCCGATAAAGGTCTGCCTGTGTTTCCAATTTTCAAAGTCTTCGACAACGGTGAAAATGCTGTCGGCGATGTTGATGTGATTTGTCGTGGCGCCATCGCTTAGGCCGGTTTCCATTTGGTAAGAGAATTTGCCGAAATACCCTTCGACGAAGGCGTAGTGCACGCCTGCAGGCAAGCCGCTGAATTCAAAGTATCCTTGTACATCCGTGGTGACGGTTTGGTCTAGAATGCTTACGGTTGCGTTTTCGACGGCGGTACCGTTATTGGTGATGATGCCTTTCAGGCTTTCGCTTTGGGCGATGGCGAGATTCTGCTCCGGACTGCGTTCGAAGTCGACCCAGCGCATAATGGAAAGCGAGTCGCCGGAGCGCATTTCGAGCAGCTGGACGGGGGCCTTCTTTTCGCTCAAGGCGGCGGAGTTAATCTTGAGTATGCCGTTGTCGTCAAGGGAGTCTTCGTAGGCGACAAGCATGGAATCCTCGTTTAAAATCCATACACGGGCGACGGCGTTTTTGAGGGGCATTCCGTGATTGGTGGCTGTAACGATGCCGGCAATTTCGGTTTCGCCGGCGTTGCTGCCTGTACCGTTTGCGACAGAATTTTCACTTGTGCTGCAGGCGGTGAATGCGGTGCCGAGGCTGGCCGCGAAAAGCGAAAGGGCGAGAATAACCTTCATTATTTGCCCTCCTTCACCTTGGCGCGATTCACGAGCTGGAATCCGACATGACAGACGCGGTCGGGGTTCTTTTCTTCGCGGGACATGGCCAAAATCTTTTCGCGAAGCTTGGCGATTTCTTCGCGAACCTTTTCGAAACTTTCCTTGGAAAGGCTGCAGGTTACGCTGGTGATGCTGCGGTCATCACTCGAGAACAGGTCATAAACTTCGCTATTGACTTCGAGGTTCTTTAAATGGTATTTGCGCAGAATGGTGGAGCGCACGCGGGGCGGCGTTGAGATAATCGGCTGCTCGATGCGATAAGTTCCGTCGTCGTTGAGAGTGACGAATCCGGCTTCCTTTAGGTACTTGATTCCGCTTTGCACTTGCGGGGCGCGAAGCGCGGGCGTGAACATCCGGCCGATTTTCTCGGCGGGGGTGTTTGCGGGGAGGAGCGGCAACAGGTCGCGCAAGACGGGGTAGTACCACTTCGAAAAGAACTTGAGGGCGGAATCCTGGAGCTCGTATTCCTGCTTGTTGGCGCGTACGGCGAGGAGTTTCTTGAGCAAGTTTTCGCGTTCGTCCACGTTCTTTTCGTTGCCGAAGCGGACTAGCGTCAGAAAGTATTCGGATTCTTCATCGGAAAGCCCCCAGGCTTTGGCGAGCGTCTTTGCGTTTGCAGCAGAAAGCGGGCGGGATCCGTCTAGAATGCGGTTGAAAAAGGCGGAACCCGAGACTCCGGCGCTTTCTTGAATGGAACGGATGGAATGCCCTCTGGATTGCAATGCTTCCACAACGGCCCGGATATAATCCCGGTAATCAAAATACATAAATACACTAATTGTGGAAACATTGTCCATGTTGCTAAAGTTAGATAAATATTTGCAAATGTAAAGTAAAATTTTATTATTATGGTGTATAAAATACATTAAAAATGGAAACATATCGGCGTTTTTTGGCCGTAGTCTACGGACAACCCTAAATTTCAAAAAAACTACCCAGCACTCCGATAGGAGTGTATTTTTTTGCGTAAAAGGAGCTTTTACAATCGTTGTCAATGACCAAACACATATTAATGGGCCTGGTGGATAACGTTTTGAAAACAAAAGTGCCAAAATTAGATTATAAAAGGCAATATTACAAAAAGAGGAAAAAATGGGCGTAAAAAAGGATGTTGGGTTGGCTTTAGCGGGCTTTGTCTCGCTTTTTGGAATTTCTGCGGTGCATGCCGCTGTCCCTGCGACAGAAGTGGTTCAACTCCCTTCTGAAGTGGCTTACGGTGGCGGCGACAAGGTGGGCTCGCAGCTGGTGGCCGCGACGTATAATGCGGGCGAAGGTCCGGGTATCTGGATCGTAGCCGATGGCGGCTACAGGCTCTACCACAATGGCGCGCTCCTTGCGCAGGACAACCAGGCGGGCCGCGTGCGCTTTGTGCCGATGACGTTCCTTCCCGGTGAAAATGCAATTTCGGTCGTGGGCGTGAACGGCAAGGGTGCTCCGGGCGTCATGGTGCAGATTGACGACCTGGACAAGTCTTACTATTCCGGCAGTGGTTGGAAATCAAAGCCTGCAGTGAGCAACAACTCGTGGAAAAACAAGGGCCGCGACCTTAGCCAGTGGGGCGGTGCGACAACCCTTAACTACGCAAGCAACAAGCTCCCGAGCGGGGCGGCCCTTACCGGCTTTGCCGCAAATACGCAGGCCAAGTGGATTTGGACTTCTGCCGAAACGGATCCGACGGCCGTTCTGCTGTTCACGTTCAACGTGAAGGCCGAAGGATTTGGCGCTTCGACGACGGGCGGTGCTGCCGGCAATATCGTTTTCGCGAGCGATTCCGCGAGCATCCGCAAGTACCTGCAGAGTAATGACGCCGTGACGATTCTTGTGCCCGAAGGTACTTACGATTTTAGGCAGATGCGCAATGCGGTAACCGAGGCGAACAAGCAGGGGCGTACCTGGTGCCGCACGACTTGCAGCGAGACAAACCGCGTGACGGGCAAGACGAACAAGTTTTACCGCATCGCCTTCGAAAAGAACAGTTGCGCAAGCCTCGGCGAATCCGGACTTGAAATCGTGAAGGAGTCGGACAATCTGCAGGCGTGGAGCAACTGGATTACCACCAAGCCGAACAAGAGTCTCGTGGGCATGGGTCGCGGCGCGAACCTGCGTGGCGCATCCATAGTGGTGCGCAGTAACGAAGGCTCCTACAACCACATTTATCGTAACCTCGGCATTTACGACGTGAACCCGCACTTGATCGAAGGCGGTGACGGCCTTGAAACGGTAGGCACCGCGTCGAAGCATGTGAAGGGCTTCTGGGCCGACCACATCAGCTACAAGTGGATTAGCGACGGTATGGACATGGAATTCGTGGACGACGCCACCATCAGTTACCTGGATTTTGACGGCGCAAACGATTTCAACTGCTGGGGAACCGATCCTTACATGGCACTTGTCGAAGATGCCCACCTGACTTATGCAAATAACTACTGGCACAATACTTATGGCCGCGTGCCGAAGGTGACGGGCGAAAACAACGGCTCGCAGGTGCATTTGTACAACCAGTATGTGGACTACAACCGATTCTTTGTGGCGGGTGCAAACGGCCATAGTGCAAGCGCGAAGGCCTACGTACGCTACGAGAATAGCTATATCGATAACGGCAACGGTTACCTCGCCGAATGGGGCGACAACGGCTACGTTTACTTTAGCGGAGTCACGTTCGGGAGCGGAACCAAACAGCAGCACCGCTACAACGGTACGGTGACGCAGGGTGTTCCGCAGGCGCAAACTTTCAACCCGAGCTACAGTTTCGAAAAACGCACCGTTGCAAATCTCCCGAAAGAAATCCCGAGCCTAGCAGGTGTGGGAGGCCGCTACGGCAAGATGCCCGAATACAACCAGGGCTTTGGCCAGAGCAACAAGGCGGCAAGTGTTTCTATGACAGCACCTTCTGCAGGGGCCAAGTTCGATGCCGGCAAGGCTGTCACCTTGAGTGCCACCGCCAAGGATAACGACGGCTCTGTCAAGAAAGTTGATTTTTATGTCGGAACGACTTTAGTCGGTTCTGCGACGGCGTCGCCTTACCAGGTAAATGCCGAGGGCCTTGCTCCGGGTATGCATTCTGCCGTTGCTGTCGTGACGGACAACTCCGGGCTCACCTGGATGTCGGAATACGTCACCTTTACGGTCGAGGGAACGGTTGAGTCCGAATCGTCTTCGTCCGAAGTCGCGGAATCGTCGTCGAGTGTAGAATCTTCGTCGAGCGTTGCAGAATCTTCCTCCAGTGTCATCCTGAGCGAAGTCGAAGGATCTAGCAGTAGCACGACCGCAATTGCCCAGCGCATGAATCTCGGCAACGAGGTAGAAACGGCCTTCTACCGCATCTTCGACTTGCAAGGCCGCCCGCTATTCTCGGGCAATCAGAAGCCTGCCAAGATGCCTGCTGCGCATGTGATGGTGGTGGAATATACAAAGAATGGCGCCGTCAAGCGCCGCTATATACAATAATATACGAACAACGAAAAGAGAGAACTCCAAAAGGATTAGTAAGTCGTTGTTCGTCCTTCGCTCCAACAATAGGCTTCCTGCCTATTGCCTTCGCTCGGCGAATTACTTTTGGACGTTGTCCAAGATTCTTTGCGCCTGCTTTGCAAGAATGTCGGTCGAATTCATTTCAATTACTTTCTGCAAGCGCTTGATTCCATCTTCCAGCTCGATCTTATTCGTGACGCAAGTCTCGCCCAAAATATAGAGGGCGCGCCTTGCGAAGTTCTTGTCTTTCTCGAGCGAAAGTCCTTTCTTCAAAAGCATGATTGCCGCTTCGGGCGCGTTTTTCGCCTTGGCGATTTCGCCCCATTCAAGCCACTGGTTGCTCGAGATTTCGATGTAGAGTTTGTTCATGCTGTCGGCCAGAGAAAGTACTGTAGCCTTGTCGACAGGGTGTTCCTGCAAGAGTTGGACCATCGATTGCGTGAGTAGGCTGAAAGCCTGTTCGGGGCGACCGCCCTTGGCGTTTTCAATGCCCGACTGAATCATGGTCCGCGTCTTGGCCTTCATTTCGGCCATGGGGTTGCGCTTTTCAATGCGACGAGCTCTTTCTTGCAAAGCCTCTTGCTTGAGTTCATAACGGGTCTTGCGGCGGGTTTCGATTTTTAATCCGGCAAATGCGCCTGCGCCAAAGGCAATCGGCGAAAGTACGGTGACGGCGCCGAAAATATTCGGATTGACAAACCAGTTGACCGCCATGTCGAGCAAGAGTCCGGTAATACAAACGGCTGAAATCGTCTGCGAAGTCAAATCCTTGCGCGGGGCGAATGCCGTGGCTCCAAGCAGGAATGCTATCGTCAGGCTCATGCCCATGTAGCGTTCTCCGCTGTAGTGGTCAAAGAAGCTGGTGCTAGTCATGAGACTTACTAGAATGCCTCCGGCGAGCGTCCAGCCGACAATGCAGCCCCACAGAATAAACCATTGCCAACGCTTTTCCAAACGTATAAGCGTAAACATGAAAAGTACCGCGAACAGAATGTAGCTCCACGCGCTCGGGAACAGAATCCAGCTGGTGAGCAGTCGGTCGTACTGTTCTTTCTTGGGGACAAACGCCATGTTGTAGCGGGCGAATTTGTCGGTGTAGTTGTCGATCCATTCGGCAAGTTCGCTTCTAAAGTCTGATTCGCCCGGGTAGCGGTTGTGCTTTGCTATAAATTCTTCTTTGCCGCCCCTGATTTCCCACCACTCGCGGAAATCCTTTTTCATGATTTCGATGCGGTCTTCGACAATGTAAGACGGCTTCAAGGCAAAGGCCCTGTTGCGGAATTGTTCGAATTCTTCTTGACGGACTTTTTCGGTCGGTTCGATTCCGACGATTTTGAACTGGTTTGCGCCCTCTTCTTCCCACCACTTGTCAAAGGATTTTTCGATTCCCTTTTCGTAGCGGCTTTGCTTGATTTGCGGCATGATTCCGGTGACGGCGTTAAAAATGCCGATGCCTATAATTGCCAAAACCACCAAGTAATGGATTGGCTTAATTTTCTTCAAAAGAGCAGTAATATTCGAGATAGAGGACTTATTCATATCTTGAATATATACTAATGAATATGAAAATGAAAATTTTATTTTTCTTAAAAGCGGTTGTATTCGCGCAGCTGATTCCACAAGAAGTCCGTGTTCACGTCGCGGTAGCCTTGGGCGTTTACACGTTCGCGCAATTTGTGAGCAATATCAAACAAGTTCGGGCAGCTCTGCATGCGTTCAAAGCTGTCGAAAATGGTGAGGTTGTCAATCCACTGCGCAAGTTCTGGAAACCTCGGATCGCTAAAGCGGTTCTCGCGGCCGGTCTTCAGGTATTCCAGGTAACGGTCGGTAATGCGGTAGCCGTCTTCAATAAAAATATCCATGGCGTGCGGGAACAGTTTTTCGCCAGTCAGGTATTCGTGCACAATGATGCCGAAACTGAAGTAGTCCACCGATGCCGACAGGTTTTCGCCCATGATTGCCTGTTCGGGCGCGCTGTAGCAAGGCGTCATTTGACCACCGTATTCGGTGATGGTGTCGCGCATTTTCGCCTGGGCGTAGCCGAAGTCGCAAACCAGAATTTTGTGGTTGTTCTTGTGCTGCGGATTCTGGCACAGGAGCAGGTTCTTGGGCTTTAAATCCTTGTGCACTACCTGGTAGTAATGCAGCTGGCTAATCGTGTTGGCCAGGTAGGCGAGTTGGGCGACTCGGTGCAAAATTTCGTCGTCACTTAGTTCTTTCTTGAATAGCCTATCCAGAGAGCAACCCTTAATAAACTCCATCTTGAGGTAAGGGTGTCTGCCGGCAATGCCGCCGCCCATGCTCTGGACCACGCCTTCGATATTGGTGGCGTGAATCAGGTTGTTGATGCGGATTTCATCTTGGAACGCGCTCAAGAGGCTGTTCAGGCGGTGGAGCCTGTTCTTGCCGGGGCTTGCCCAGAACTTGCAAATCTTGACGACAATTTCTTGTTCCACGTAGCGGCTGGGGTCGTTCGGGTGTTCCAGCCAGTACTGGGCGCGATAAAGGTTGTTGGTGCCTTCGAGTGTCAGGGGCTCTATCAGCTGAATGTGCTGCATGGCACCGTTGTGCATGTATTCGGGATTCTGGTCGAACCACCGCTGGTATTCTTCCATGGTGTAGTTCGGGCGGAGAGCCAAATTTCTAGATACTCGATCTAAAGTTTCTGCCAGAATGTTTCGAATCATGCCCCAAAGATAGCTATTTCGGAATTCAGAGTTCAGAATTCAGAGTTGATATTTTAAATAAATCTGAAATCCGAATTCCGAATTCTGAAATATTCTTATTCCATCGTTTTTTCGAGTGCCGTCGTAATGACATTGTAAGCATCTTCAACGGTGTCGCAGAAATGGAACAACTTGAGGTCTTCCTTGTCGATCATTCCTGTGTCGGCGATGTAGTTCCAGTTGATGACTTTGTTCCAGTATTTGCTGCCGTAAATCACGACGGGCATCTTGTCGCCGTATTTTTTAGTCTGAATCAGCGTCAGGAGTTCAAACATTTCGTCGAGCGTTCCGAAGCCTCCCGGGAATACGACGAGTGCTCTTGCCATCTTCATGAACCAGTACTTACGGATAAAGAAGTAACGGAATTGCAGGTTCAGATCGTCATCGATGTAGGGGTTCGGGTGCTGCTCAAAGGGAAGCTTGATGTTTAAGCCGATCGAAGAGGTTCCTACGTCGTTTGCGCCACGGTTGCCCGCTTCCATAATGCCCGGACCGCCACCGGTCATCACCGCAAAACCGTGGTCGTGTTGCTTGTTTGCCCAGCGGCCGAGTTTTGCGCCCAGTTCGCGTGCGGCGTCATAGTATTCGGCGACGGCTTCCAGTCGTTTGAGTCGCGCAAGTTCGGTCTTGTTCTTGCAGCTCTTTTGGCGTTTCTTGAGTTCGGCCATGGGGAGTATGCGGGCGGAACCGAAGAACACGATGGTGTTCTTGATACCTTCTTGTGCAAAAATCTGGTAAGGACCCATGAATTCGGAAAGAATTCTGATCGGGCGTCCGACATCGCTATCGATAAATTCCAGATTGTGGTAAATCATTTTGCCGGGGGTCAGTTTGATTGCCTTTTTCGTTGCCATGGTAAACTCCTTGGTTGGGTACGCCAACATCTGTATTATATCCCTAAAATACACTCAAAATGCCAAAAAGCAACAAAAAAACGCTTTTTTTCTACTTGCAAACAAAAAAAACTTTATATTTATAACATGCTAGTAAAAATTTGGACCGACAGCTTTATCATCACGGGCGAAATCGATACGCTCCGCGACGAACGTCTCACAGACTACATCCGTGAAAACAAGGACTTTATTGCCGTCACGCAAGTGCGCGTGAGTGACAGGAGCGAAAAGGATCTGTTCCGTACGCACTTCTTGAATGTGAGCACCAGCCACATCGAGATTATCTTGCCAGCGGAATAATTTTGCTGATCGTTATATATAAAAAGACCGCCCAGGTGAAATGGACGGTCTAAATTTTTTTGTTTGTGCGATAGAGCCGGGCGGTCTTTGTGAGTAACAAACGCCTCGTATTAACGAGGCGTGGTTACGAGAGCGAGGGGATATCACATTCTTGTTGATGCGATAGAGCCGAGCGGTCTTATAGAAAGAACCAGGTGGCGTAAACGCCGGCTTTCAAACCGAAGCTAAGATAAGATGTTTCCGTCTTGACGCTGGAATTGGCGTTGGAGGAATTCGTTTCGGAGAAATTGTATTCCAAACCAAGGCCAGCCTTTCCCGAAAGTTCAAAGTTCTTGACGAGTTCTGCGTGAACGCCGAACATCAAGTTAATATTCAGGCTGCCCGAAGATAAAGTGGTTTTGGTCACCCCGTCGTTAGACAGGAGCTGTTCGCCGTTGCTGATGTAGGCGAGTTCTGCGCCCACGGAAGTCGGGAGCACCGGAGTGTCAAGGTAGTAGTCGATTCCTGCACCGATGCCGAATGCGGTGTAATCGTCGCCCATGTCCACTTCGACGCCGCCTGCTTCATAGGTGGTTTCACCGTGGTGGTTCAACAGCAAAATACCGGTAGCGGTCAACGTGCTGCTAATCTTATACTTGATGTGAATCTGTTGGAAACTGTCGGTGAGGCCCATACCGAGGCCCAGGAAAGCATCTCCAGAAGAGGACTTGGCTTTCTGTTCTGTTTTTGCAACTGGAGCGTCATCTTCTTCAATCGCCGGGGCTTCTTCGCGAGCCGGGGCTTCGTCTTCGTATTCATCTTCGTATTCATCGTCCTGTGCGTAGCTGTAAGAGCACAAGGCGAGTGCCGTTACCGCTGCAAGAAACATTTTTTTCATGTAGTACTCCTTAAATAGGTGATTTTAAAATTCACTAGGAATACTAATAAAAAAAGTCAAAAAGTGTTATAACTTTTGCGAAAGTTTTACCATTCCATCGCAATTTTCTTGATGAGGTAGCGGCGGGAACTTTCGTCGAGTTTTTTCGGATCGAATTTCACACCCATCAGCGCCGCGTAAATATTGAACGGGCTTGCGGTGGTTCCCATGTTGTTGCACTTGATTTTCAGGATGATGGCGCCGCCTGCAATCTGGATTCCCTGGATATGTTCGTTCAGGTTGATTTCCTGACCGCGGTGGTTGAGTACCACGGGGAGTGTCTTGCTCTCGAACTTTTCCATGATGCCTTCTGGCATTTTGTCGGGCGTGAACGAGTAGATCATCGCCGTCGGCATGTGCTTGCTGAGCTTTTCCTTGAGCGGCTCGATGTTCACGATTTCCATGCCGCGCGGGAACGGCCTTGAAAGCTCGGCCATAATCTTCGGCAAGTTTTCCTTGGAAATGTCGAGCGGCTGTAACAAGTCCACGCTGATGACTTCGCAGTAGGTCTCAAGACCGAGCGGGAGCGCGCCCATGTTCGAAATGCGCGGCTTCGGGCTGAATCCTTCGCTGAACTTGATGGGAATGCCTGCGCAAAGGAAGGTTCGCTCGAAGAAACTGAGCATGTTCTGGTGCGGCAGGAATCTGCTGAGGCCAGTTTTTTTGAAGGTAATCTTGTAGCTGTGGCAGCTCTTTTGCGTGGGGCGGCGTTCGGCGACAAGTTTCTTGATTTCTTCGGGCGTGCGGCTCGGGGCCTTGTGTCGCACCGGGTCGTTCGCGAGCTTGATTTCGGCGCCGAATCCGGGGATGCCGCATTTCTGGCAGTCGCCCCATTTGCAGTTGGGCACCGGTGCGGAATCTTCCTTGAAGGCCTTTTCCCATTCGCCGCGCAGGTACTGCTTGCTTGTGCCAGCGTGAATAAAATCCCAGGGGAATACTTCGTCTTTTTCACGTGTGCGGTACACCCAGCTGGTGTCGTAGCCGCATTCGTCCCAGACCTGCAACCACTTGTCAAAATCGAAACGGTAGGAATCGCTTTCGAAGGTAATGCCCTTCTTGTAAGCCGCGTAAATGACGGGGCCGAGCCTGCGGTCGCCGCGGCTGTAGATGGCTTCGAGGAAACTGGTTTCCCAACCGGCCCAGTTCACCTTCACGTTCGGGTGCCTAAAGAATCTTTCGCGCACGTAGCGGATGTGCTTGAGGGCGGTTTCCTTGTCCATGAAGGGCGCCCATTGGAGTCCCGTAAACGATTTCGGAATCAGGATGCCCATACTCACGGCAATCTGGCAGCCGCGCAGGTACTTGCGGCCAATCTTCACCAGGTTTTCGATTAAGTTGCAGAACGCTTCCATGTCCTGCTCATTTTCTGTCGGGAAACCGATCATTGTGTACAACTTAATTTTGTTGAACCCGCTACTGAAGGCGTGCTCGGCGGCGTTGTACATGTCCTGGTCGCTGATGGTCTTGTTGATCATCTTGCGGATTCGTTCGGAGCCTGTTTCGGGAGCGAAGGTCGCGCTGCGGCCGCCCTTGAGGGCTGAAATCTTCTGGGCGAGCGTTTCGCCGAAAGCGTTCACGCGAATGCTCGGAAGGCTCACGTCCACGGTGTCAAAGAACGGGTCGTCAATGATGGAGTCGGTCAGGCCTTCCACGGGCTTGTAGTCGGCGGTGGAAAGCGAAAGGAGTCCGAGCTCGCGTTCACCGGTCGCCTTGATGCCTGCCTTGGCGATATCCAAAACATCATCGGGGTCGAGTTCGCGGCAAGGTCTGTACCAGATTCCTGCCTGGCAGAACCTACAACCCTGGGCGCAACCGCGCATGACTTCCACGCTGAATCGGTTATGCACCAACTGCATGTTCGCAATCAGGTTCTTGATGGGGTAGTTCTTCGGGTCCATCACCGGAATGAACTGTCTGCGAACGCCGTTGGTATTCTGGTAGCTGCCCTTGGCGGGTTCAGCCGGAACGATGTCGCCAAATTCGTTGGTGATGACGGGACGTAGGCTCGGTACGTACACGCCGTCGATTTTAGACAAATTCTCTAGAATCTTTGCGCGGGGGAGTTTCGCCTTTCGGCCTTCGCCAACGCAACGCAAAAACTTCACAATCATGTCTTCGCCGTCGCCGATCATGAAGGCGTCAAAGAAGTCGGCAACCGGTTCGGGGTTTGCCATGGCGGGGCCGCCAGCCACAATAATCGGGTCTTCTTCGCGTCGGTCCTTCTGCCACACGGGAATGCGGGCGATGTCAAGTACGTAGGGGACGTTCGTAAAATTGAGCTCCGTCTGGAGCGTCATGCCGACCACTTCGAAATCACGCACGGGCGTGTAGCTTGCGTAGCTGTACAGCGGAATGTCGTACTTCTCCATTTCTTTCGCCATGTCGTCCCACGGCGCAAACGAAACTTCGCACAGCAGGTCGCTCTCGCGGTTGATCACATGGTACAGAATACGGATTCCGTTATTGCTCATGCCGATTTCGTACTTGTCGGGGAACACAAACGCCATGTTGCAAAGCATCTGGCTGTGGTCTTTGACGACACTGTTGGCTTCGCCGCCCATGTATCTAGCAGGGGATTCGACGGCAGGGAGAGCTAACGCAATTTTTTCAAGAATGGTCATAGGGCAAAATGTAGAAAATAGAGCCTTAAATAGGTTGAATAGCCAGTTCTGAGTTCCAAGTTACTAGAAAAGCTTGTGTAATCGGCATTTTGTAATAAAAAAATACTAGAAACTAGAATCAGTTTATTGCGCCGAAGGCGTCCTTTTAATTACATTTAAGAACATGAGCATGCTAACATATTTCTTCTGGCTGGTTACGTTTGTCGCGGGTGTCGTCGTCGCATTCTTTGTGCCCGAAACGACGGTCCCCATTGGTGGCAAGTTCGTCTTTATCGGGGCTTGGGGCGCGGTCCTTGGCCTGGTACTCTACAACGTGTGCAAGCGTAAGCTCGATATTGCCGAAGAGGACTTCAACGAAGCTCTCTATTCCATCAAGGACTCTAAGCTGTCCATGTCGTCTGGCCTTTCGACGCCGGACCCTGATCCTCTGGCCTCGTCGCCGGAACCCGAAGACATGCCTCTCCCGACTGGGGCAATCTCTTCGAAGGAAGCCCTTGCTAAAAAGGTGGATGAAATTTGCGTGAAGTTCCCTCTCGCAGCTTGGAAAAAGTATGCTCGCTGCCTCTTGAAGGATCGTCCGGTTCCCGAAGTAATCCAGGCTCTCCAGGATTTGCTTCCGCAGCTGTTCCCGAATGCCTCCGGTATCCTGTACATGTATGCCGGCACCCAGACCGATTTGCACAAGGTGCTTTCCTTCGGTGAAACGGTCATTAGCGACGATGTGATTCGCCCGGTTGAATGCGCAAGCTTCGATGCCGGCGATATCGTTATTACCGATTATTCGAACCCGAGCGTGAACGGCGGTTGCACGCACTTGCACCACCACCCGCACGGAATTTCGTTCTGCGCCCCGATCGAAGGTGTTGAAGAACATTTCGGTATTTTCTCTTTGCAGACCGACGCCCTGCCCGACAACGAAACCATGGATGACTGGCATGCCAAGGTGAGTGCGGTTTCTGCAACGTTTGGTCTTTATATTGCGACCCAAAACCTGAATGCCCGCTACAAGCAGCATAGCATTCGCGATGGCCTTACGGGCCTGTTCAATCGCCGCTATATGGAAGAATCCCTGATTCGCGAAGTTTCTGCGGCTACCCGCCACCGCTCGCCGATCGGTCTTGTCATGATTTACCCGGATTCCGTGGCCCAGATCCAGGAACAGCGCGGTCGTCATGCGGTCGAGCAGCTTTTGTGGGAATTGGGCCAGCGCCTGCCGGGCTATGTCCGTAACGAAGATATTCCGTGCCGCTACGAAGGCGACGTGTTCTGTGTGATTCTGCCGGGTGCAGACCTCAAGATTACGCGTGCCCGTGCCGAACGGATCCGAAACGAGATTTCCCAACTCAAGATTGCCTATGGCGAAAGCGTTCTCGAGACAACCCTCAGTATGGGCGTGGCGGTCATGCCGGCGCACGCTGGCGATGCCCGCGGACTCCTGCAGGCGGCAGGCGAATCGATGCAGATGGCAGTCCAGTCCGGCGGCAACCGTGTGATTCTTGCCGAGGCCCTGCCCCCCAAGAAATAAACGGGTAAACGTTTTTTTTGAATTAATTTGTCTGTAAAGTGAATTCTGCTTTGCAGGCTTTTTATTATAAGGCCCGATGTCCCCGGAATAGGCTAGAAATAAAAAAACTCAGTTAACTTGCGTTAACTGAGCTTTTTGGGGGTTAGGAGGAGAACAAAGAGTTCTTGAGCATTAAGATAGAATTTGGAGGGGAAAAGAGTAGGGCTTTTCGTTAGATGGTGTTGAAAAGCGTTGAGGATTCTTCAACATTCTCAATGATTCTCATTGGGCATATTTTCTTTTTTTTACTATTTTTAGGATATGAAAAAATTTTTAGCTCCCATCGTGCTGCTTGTCCTGGCATCCGCTTTGGCTGTGTACCTTTTGATGGATTTCTCCGGTTCGGGAAATTCCTTTGATGCCGAAGCTTACCTTGTAGCACGCTCTAAAATTGATTCGCTGGAACTTGAACTTTGGAATGCAAAAGCGAATCCGGACCTTCAGGTAAACATCCGTTTGCAGTTGGATTCTGCATGGGAAGAACTCTCCTCCATGCGTTCCGCTCCTGTGTCCGCCTCTGCGGAGGGGGCATCGGTCGAAGGTCAGTCCCACACGTCCGATATTGTCAAGTGGATCCTCGGTGGCGTTTTGGCTATCGCCGTCTGCGTTGTCGTTTTGGTGTTCGTTCTCAGAAAGCGTCAGGAAATCATTACCCGCCGTATGGAGGCTATCAAGGCCGAACGATTCAAGGAGCCCAAGGCCGTCCTCGACGATGCGACGATTCCGCCGCGCCCGCGCCGCGAAAAGCGTTCCATTATTGCGGACGCCGAAGCGTATGCCGCTCAAAAGCGTGAAACGCTCGCCCAGGAAGCCGCTGCAAAGCTGGCTCCCAAGCCCGAAGAAGAACCGAAGGTTGAATTCGAAGACGAAAATGGTGTCCCCGAAAACAAGATTTTGACGGGCATCCCCGACAACAAGCCGACTCTCAGACCTACGGCCAAGGAACGTATCACTTCTGCTATGCAGAATCTGTCTGACGTATTGCGCGCCCCTCGCGGCCTTTCTCGTGAACGCACCATGAAATTGCGAGCCCAGAGCCGCAACCTCACCGGCGACCCGAACCTCAAAAGCCCGCTCGAAATCACTCGCTTCGATCGCGAATCCAACGAAAAGACGAAGATTCTCCAGATGTCCCGCCGCGGGTTCCCCGCCTCGGCTATCGCCTCTAGCCTGAAGATTTCCCAGGAAAAGGTGGAAGCGGTCATCAAGGAAGCCATGGGCTAATGCGTTATCGTTTCCGCTGTGAATACCTGGGGTCGGCCTTTTACGGCTGGCAGGCCCAGAACGAGGGCGGAAAAACCAAGTTCGTTACAGTCCAGTCTGCGCTAGAACAGGCTTTTAGCGTCGCTCTTCGTACGCCAGTGCGCATAACCGGCTCTGGTCGTACCGATACGGGCGTGCATGCCCGCGGACAGTGCGTGCATTTTGATTTCGACGGCGAAATCGATTGCGCAAAAATTGTCCGCTCCATTAACGGACTTACCCAAAGGCTTATCCGCATTCGCGACCTTGAACCTTGTGCGCCGGATTTCCATTCTCGCTACGATGCCTTGTGCCGCTATTATCAATACACGATTTTTACGCGTCCGGTCGCCCTTATGCGCGACTTCGGTTGGGAGTGTGGCTCCTTGAATCTCGATCTTGAAGCCATGGAGCAAGAGGCCAGGTCCTTCCTCGGACATCACGATTTTATTGATTTCTGTATTCCCCGTAACGACGGCAAGCCCACAGATTGCATACTCACGGAATTTCGACTGGAACGCCTGAATGACTGGAGCTGCATGTTCCACATCAAGGGTAACCGGTTCTTGCACCGCCAAGTGAGGGCCATGGTCGGCACGCTGTTCGATGTCGGTCGCGGCAAGCTTCCGCTGGGAACCGTACAAACTATTTTTGAAAAAAAGTTTAAGGGCGAACGCACATGGGCGCCGCCCCAGGGGCTTGTACTTCAGAATGTGGTGTATAAGGACTACTAGCCCTTAATCGCATCGATCATGTCGCGCACGGCGCGGTCAATGCCAATCATTACAGCCTTGCTTACAATGCTATGGCCGACAATAATTTCGTCGATGCCTTCGATAGCGGCGATTGCGCCGACGTTTCTGTAGTTGAGTCCGCGACCGGCCTTCACCTTGAGACCGTATTTGCGGGCAAGGACCGTCATGTCTTCGAGTGCCGAAATTTCGCGTTCCACTTCTTCGTTGCTTCCGAGCGTGAAACTGGTAGCGTACTTGCCGGTATTGAATTCGACAAAGTCTGCGCCAATCTTCTTGGCGGCCTTGACCTGTTCGGTTTCGGCGTCAATGAACACGCCCACGGAAATGTCGTTGTTCTTGAGCGTCATGACTGGCTTCACGAGGTCGTTTGCCTTGGCGGCAACGTTCAGACCGTCTTCGGTCGAAAGTTCCGTATGGGTTTCGGGGACAAGCGTCACCGTGTCGGGCTGGTTGTTGATTGCCACCTGGAGCATTTCTTGCGTGGGGCTGATTTCCAAGTTCATCTTGGTCGTAACCGTGCGGCGCAAAAGCTGTACGTCGCGGTCCTGGATATGCTGCTTGTCTTCGCGCAAATGCATGGTGATACCCGCGGCGCCTGCGATTTCTGCAAGTACCGCCGCTGCAATCGGATCCGGTTCGCAAATCTTGCGGGCTTCACGGATGGTGGCGATATGATCAACGTTAAATCCAAGTTTTACGGTCATACAAGGCTCCTTGTCATTTCTTCATAAAAGTAGATAAATTTATTAGAGTGGTACCCTGGGCTTTCGCTTTTGCCGGCAAATCGTTCAATTTTTCGATAGAGCTCATGCTCAAGGGAAGAATCATCACGGCGAGGCCGTTGCGCTTTGCTTCCCTGATTTTTGCCTTGGAATAGTCGTCAAGCGAGCTGTTTTCCGGGTTGTAGGCCGTGGCGGTCTTGCATCTCATTCCGATTTCTTTGCAGGTTTGCATCACGATGGAACGCTTGTTCGCCGAAATATCCAAAAACCAAAGACCTCGGTCCTTGGCGGGTGTCAAAATGGCCTGCAAAAGTTGCTTGTGTTCTACGGCCTGCTCGCCATAACGCGAGACAATGCCCCTTGCTTCCGGGAACTTGGCATGTGCATCTCCAATCACGGTCTCGATTTGTTCTTCAGTGTGGTGGATGCGCAAGGGTCTTAATTTGTTGTGAGCCTTGTTCAGTTTGGTCGATTCAAGCGTGAGCCAAAGGGTTTCGCTCTTGTTGTTTATGTTGTCTAAATTCGCGTAGTCAGCTTCGCTTAAGCCGAATGGCGGAATCAGCAAGTCGTACGGGTAGTCGAGTTTCTTGAGTGCGACAATCAGTTCGGGCGTCAGGTTCGTCACCTGGAATGCGACTGCGAGTAACGAAGCCCCCGGCTTGAATTCGTTGCGGGAGACTTGAAGTTCTAGTTTGAGAGTGTCTCCCTTGTCGTTCAAAAGGTCGACCTTTGCGGCCTGGAAAATAGAAGGGTCCAGATTGTAGAGTTCTTCCATGTAAAGAATCTTGCCCCCATTCTTTTCGGCAAAACGCTTAACCTGCAGCAAATACATGATGACCGTTTCTCCGCCACCCATTGTCCAAATGTGGCGCTTTTTACGCTTGGAGTAGCTGACCTGCAGCGGCGACAAGGCTGCGTCCATTTTTTCTTCAAACGGACGGGTGTCCTTTTCTACAGCCTGTTCAGCAGTAGATTCCTTTTGGCCGAGTAGCCCTTGTATCTTTGTCTTGTATAGTTCTGGAAGTTTCGGAAGTAAGAATATGAACCCTCCGATTAAAATCACTAAAACAATAATTATGGCAAGAATGTGCTTCATTTTTCCCATGGTAGGTGCTAATATAACTAAATTGCCGGTATGCCCATTGTGTTTGCCTTGGTCGGAGCGACCGGAATCGGAAAATCGGAATTGTCCCTGCGACTTGCGGAATCGTTTAATGCCGAAATCATCGGTGTCGATTCCAGGCAGGTGTACAAAGGCTTTTCCATAGGCACGGCGCAGCCGGACGAGGCTAGCCTTAAGCGCGTCAAGCATCACTTGGTCGATTTTCTGCCTCCTACCGAAACATTTTCGGCGGGGGAGTTCTGCCGCCAGGTAAAAAATTTGCTGGACGAAAATCCCGACAAGAAGTACATCTTGGTCGGCGGTACAGGTCTTTACGTACAAAGTCTTCTACTCGGTTTGCCGAACATTCCTGCCGTTCCCCCGACAGTCCGTCAAAAGTTCGAGAATATGGCCGCAAGCGAAGGTTCTGCTAGTTTGTATAAAATGGCTTGCGAGGTGGACCCGGAATCGGCTGCGAATGTGGATCCGAATAATGCGCAACGCCTTGTGCGGATTCTTGAAGTCTTTGAGGCGACAGGACGCCCTTTATCTGGTTATCAGAAAGAACGTGAAGGCGGAATTGGGGCGGTGCCTGTTTTTTGGTTGCAGCGAGAGAGGGATGTATTGTACAAACGAATCGATTCCCGCATCAACCAGATGATTAAGGACGGCTGGGTCGAAGAAGCTCGCGAACTTTCTAAAGTGGTGCCGCTTAGCGCTCCGGCATGGCAAAGTTTGGGCTACCGCGAGCTCTTGCAGGCGCAAAGTGCCTCCGAAATGGCGCAAGTTATCGAAGAAGTCAAGAAAAAGACCCGCAATTATGCCAAAAGACAGCTCACCTGGTTCCGCGGCCAGATGGATAGCACTTCTATTGATATGGAAAATGGCCCTTTTGAGGCGATTTTGTCCAATCTTTCAAAAAACGCTTAAAGAAAGTTGTGAATAGTTTGTGAATTCTCGGGTAACTCCCTGCGCAAGAGTCGTGTTATTCCCGTTTTTTGCGAAAATAAGAAAAAAATGCGAATTTTTCTGCAAAAACACCCTTGCAAATGTTTCTGAAAATTCTATAATTGGCGTCGTTCCTGAGAGGGACGGCCGAAAACGAAACGCTAAACGCGAAGAACCAAGTAAGCCGCGATCAAGGGACAGCAACCCGAGAGGTTGTTGAGTAGATTGAAGGAATCGGAGATGTGCTTAGTGACGGGTCCAAGAGATTTCTTGGAATAGTCAAGATACGAACGTGATTAACGGGACCAAGACTTTAAAAAATTAATGAAGAGTTTGATCCTGGCTCAGAACGAACGCTGGTGGCGTGTCTTATACATGCAAGTCGAGCGGTGCAGCAATGCATAGCGGCGA
>NZ_FRBA01000008.1:0-152159 GCF_900142495.1 Fibrobacter sp. UWOV1
GGTCGTATTCCGCGACTCTCTTTATTACCTGTTTTGTCTTCATTGGCACTACTCCTGCTTTTTTGAGTAGTGTCAACTTTTTTCAGTATAAGACATGCTCTATGAAAAGGACGATAGGCAAGGTATATGCGATAATACTTATGGTATTGGAAAATCGCCTGACAGCGGAAGAAGCTATCGAGATGATAAGAAAGACTATAGCTTAGAGGGGAGTCCGCTGTCAGGCAGTGATTTCTTTATGACGGACGGTGAAACGCCGCCACGCCTTTATTACCCAAGATAATTAAATTCTTCACGAAAGTCAACCGGAAAATGAAAAAGGGCTAAAGAAGCCCTTTTTGTTTCATGTCCTGTATTTCCTTCTGGACTTCGTTCTTGATTATGCCGCGGATTTTCATTTCGTCTAGCTGTTCTGCTACGCCGCCGCCGAATTCCTTGTCGTCGAAAAGTGCCGGCCTTTTTTCAAACGATATTGAGCTGTTTGAAATCAGTCTGTTCGCGATCTCGTCGCCAAGCAGTTCCTGTATCGTAATTCCGAGTTCAATGAGCTTGCAGATTTTCTCGTAGGTAGGGAACTTGCCCCTTTCCCAAGCCGCCACGAGCGACTGGTCGCAGCCTAGCAGTTCTGCTAGCTGGTACTGCGTAACGCGTATGCGCTTGCGAAAATCTTTAGATCTGAATTCCACGACCCAAATATAATTTTTTTACTAAAAAAAATAATTTTTTTTCAATTATATCTACACAAAATTACTAATAATAATTATATTATTATCATAAATACTGAGTAAAATTACCTTCAATAATAATGCAGGAAATGTTATGGAAGAAAAGAAGAAACAGAAGAACAAGCCCGTGGCAATAACGCCCTTGGCATACAAGACCCTGCACGAGCTTGTAGAGAAGAACCCGAAAGTTGACGGTTCGCCAATGAAATTGTGCGAAATGGCTAGTTCGTTGATCATGAGGGCCGCTAAAGAATGAGACCAGTTGCATATGTAAACCTCCCGATTGCGGAATTCCGTGAAAAGGTAAACGAGTTCGGCAAGGACTACGAAGCGATAGGCAAGTGGGTCCTTTCATTCTCAAAGACCTTGGCTATGATGGGTACGAACGAGCCGAAAGACGATTTTGCGCTACGTCTGCTCAACGAAGTCGAGACTTGGAGAAAGGGCAAGGCCGACAAGATGCGCCAGCTACGTGAGGAACGCAAGGAAAACAAATCCAAGCCCGACGTATATGAACGTGTAGCCGAAGTCGTTACCGAAAAGCCCGCCGTAAAGGTCAAGAAGAAGCTGTTCGGTATGTTGCAGAACGTCTCCTACACCGAGGACGAGGAAATGAAACTCCGAGAAAAGCTCGGGGTAAGGTTTGACCGTGCCGTGGAAATCCTTTCCAACTACAAGGCTTCTAGCGGAAAGCGTTACAAGAGCGACTATGCCGCCACCCTCAATTGGGTCATAGACCGAGTTGAAGAAGAAACGCGTAAGAACGTGTCAAGCATGAGCCAAGCACAAAGACTCGCGATAGGAATGCTCGGAGGTGCCAATGGCTAACGGAACTCCTAGAGAAGCCGCTTTCCTCGTCTGTCTTTCGGAGGCTTACGAACTTGCAGGTCGCAAGGTCGCGGACACGACTATCATGTCTGCCGCAAGGGAAATGGCTGCCAGGATTCCGTGTGACGACAATGACATAAAGGAACTTTTCGTCACTGCAAGGGAATTGGACAACATTCCCACGATAAAGACCTTGTGGAAGGCATGGGAAATAATCGTCAACAACCGACCGCCGGCACCTTCAAATTCTCTCACGTACGATGCCAAGTCCGCATTGATCCGTAGGATAAACGTGAGGGAGACGCTGAGGCTTTTGGCCTACAAGCTCGGAAGATATGGCGATATGTGCAAGGCGTACGAAACGCAGAAAGTCGGTAAGGACGAGTACGAGTACAAGAACCCCGGACTTAAACAACACTTTGACCATGAGATGCTCCCGTTCTTGGAAAAGGTATGCGGCAAGTGGCTGGGCGAGAATCCCAACATGCCGTGGCACCCTATCCAAAAGTTCAAGGGCATTGATTCCAACAAGGAGAAAGCAATATGAACAAGAAAGAACCCGTATTCCTTGTCATTGCACGCGGTGAACCGCTGGGCGTTATGACAATGAGGGATGCATTTAGATGGAGTTGGAGTCAGTCTACGGGACACGTGGTACTTGATTTCATTCCGTTAAAAGAAGGAGAGAAGGTAGATGGCTGAAACAATCTACAAGAGCTTGAAATCCAACACGCAGTACATCGTCCGAGGTAATCCCAATAGGGCCTACCTGCAGGCGACGGGAGAAATGGCCAACAATCCCAAGGTACTTGACCAGATAGCGCACGTACGCAGGGGAGCTTACGATTTCGCTACCGTAGATTGGATGGCACGACAACTCATGAACACTTATTAACAATTGTCACAATTTGTCAACAACAATGAATCCTGGAGAAACGATACATGGAACAGACAAAGACAAGTAACGCGGTAGCCGTTATTACGAAACAGAACGAGGTCACGCAGGAATTGCTGATGGACTACCTCAATCAGACACATTCCAACCTCATGCAGAACGAGATGCAGCAGTTCATTGCGATTGCAATGACCTTCAATCTCAACCCTTGGAAGAAGGAAGTGTACCCTATCGCCTACGGGCAGGGTAACGGCCGCAAGCTGTCCATTATTGTCGGCTATGAGGTCTACCTTCGCCGTGCGGAAGAGTTTCCGCAGTATGACGGGTATCAGACATTCTTTACCGACGAGGGCGCCAAAATGCGCTGCACGTGCAACGTGTACCGCAAGGACAGGAACCACGAAACGAGTGCCACGGTCTACCTGCGTGAATATACGCAGAACAACTCGATGTGGAATACGAAGCCGCACGTGATGCTTGAAAAGGTCGCTATCGCTACCGCCCTGCGCCGTGCGTTCCCGAGCGTGTTCAACGGAATGCCCTATATCGCTGACGAACTGCCGGACGAAATGCCTGGCCGCAACGACCTCAATTCCAAGGGCGATCAGGAAGTGGTCGTGGAACAGAACGCCTCCAAGCCTTCCGAACCTACGACCGAACCGCCCAAGGAAAAGCACGATCCGAAGGATGCGAAAGCGTCCCTCCTTTCGGCTGTCAAGACTTATAACACCAAGCAATTCGCGGCCATGTTGCAGATGTTCGCCAACCAAGACGACGAGGCTCACGGATACGTGGTTGAAAAGCTCAAGGAAAATGGCTGGTCTACGCCCAAGATGGTTCCGTCAGACCGCTACAAGGACGTGGTTGAATGGTTCTATATGGCAAAGGACGGCGGTGTAGTCGAAGAAAAGGAAACCGCCAATGAAGAAGTTACTGAAAACGTAGTTGATACAGAAGAGGTGCCGTTCTAATGGAAAAAGAGAATATTGAAGAAGTAGAAACGACTGCATTGGTCAAGGTAGCTGAGACCGACAAGTCTTTCGCGATTGAAGGGAAAATTGACAATTGGGAAGATTTCTTCTGCGATGACAAGAACTTTATCCCTATCGTGAAATTTGTCAAGACGCGTGCCGAAGGTCTCGTGGCAGATGCAACGACCAAGGAAGGCCAGATCGCAAGAAAGACCCTCGCCAAGAAAATCAACGCACTCGTCAAGGAAATTGACAATGCCCACGATGCCGTAGTCAAGGAACTCAAGGCCAAGCCGAATCTCGTTGACAAGGTTCGTAAGCACGTCAAGGATTCCCTTATCAAGTACAAGGACGACGTGCTTGCCCCGATTAAGGAAATTGAGGCAAGGCAGGCCGAAATCGTGGAAATTGAGAATCTGCCGGCACAAGGTATCGGCTGTGATTCCGCTGGAATCAAGATGCTCCTTGAAAGATTGCTCGTAATGGCCAAGACGCCGGAATATTGGAAAGAGTCTGCCAAGGACGCCGAAAGCGCCGTGATTGAATCTACGCGACAGCTCAAGGATATGCAGGCAAGTGCGGAAAAGGCCGAGGCCGAGAAGCGTGAACTTGAAGAATTGCGTAAGCACAAGGAAGAAATTGAACGTGCCGAACGTGAAAAGCACGAAGCAGAACTCAAGCAAGCGCAAGAAGAAGCCGCACGTCTCGCAAAGGAAAAGGAAGAATTGGAGAAGAAGGCCCGTGAAGCCGAGGAATCCAAGCGCAAGGCCGAAGAAGAAAAAGAAGAGGCCGAGCGCAAGGCTAACGAGGCCATGGACAAACTTACCGAAGATCAACGCAAGGTAGTCGATTCTCCGAAGGTAGAGCCGTTGTTCCCAGAAATGGAAAGGGAACACAAGCGTAAGGTGAATAACGAAGCCCTTGACGCTATTGCAGAAATGGACGAATTGCTCAAGCTGACCGAAGGCGATGTTGAAGATGCCAAGAGTGTAGCTAAGGCCATTATCACGGCAATTGTCAAGGGTAAGATTCCGCACGTGAGGATGATGTACTGATGCGAAGGACGCTACGTAGGCCGTTGAAGTTTCCGGTATCTGCAATTATCGGGGAACGCTGTGGGCACGAATCACTAGCGTATCGGCTTACGTATGCGCTTGAGCAGTGGGCGATGAAACACGGATACAAGGGACATTCGCCACACAATGTAAGGAAGAAGAGCGATATGACGAGACAGACTAGATTGAAATTGTAGAAGAATTAGCAGGAAGTTCCTGCGACCCTCCGATGATTGCGTGCATTCCGCACAATTTTTGTCGGCAGTCACCGGAGGGTAAAATATGACGGCGGTAGAACGGGTCAGCTCACTGACGACTTGCGCCAAGAAGCGATAACAGAGAGTGAGCAACACGGCATGTAGCTCAATGGTCAGAGCGAGGGACTCATAACCCCGAGGTTGACGGTTCAAGTCCGTCCGTGCCGATAGCCCGATGGGTGCAGCATGTTTGACACATGTGTACGACACAACCCCTATAAGAAATCCGCACCCGGAGGGCCCGAATTTGCACGATGGCAGCATAAACTGAAAGTTAAACCAACAACTGAACTTTCTTCTAAAATCTGTAAACATACACACGCACCGCTGCCGGAGTGCAAAACCTTTAAGAATCGCAAGTCATGAACAACTGATTGGCTTGCATCTGCTCGGAAGCCATATTCCGTGTAGACCGGTAGAGAGCGGCTCGTAGATACTCCATTTTTACTTTACCGCTGACCCTCTTCGGCGGCATATAAATCAAGGATTTGTATGGTCGAAGACAAAGAAAGGTGTAACTCTACCGGATAGCTTTTGAACCTGGAGAAACGAAAAATGAACGATGAAATGATTAAGGAATACAAGGAGATGGCGGCGGCTTCGCCCGACACCATGGAATCCAAAATCAAGGCGCACCTCATTGAGAACTGCTTCAAGTATGACGAAGAAAAGTTTGAGGGGTGCATGGAATATCTCGTAAAGATCGCAAAGGAAATCCTCGGCGGAAAGAATGGCGAAGTGCCAGACGATGTATGTTACCGCATCTGCCGTGACTATTTCGATGATGAAATTTGGAAAAAGGAAGAAGAAGAAAAGGCCAAGAGGGAAGCCGAGGAAAAGGCTGAACGTGAGGCGAACGCTTCCATGCCTTCCAAATTCACGCCTACGCCGAGAGAAAAGACAGAAGCCGAAAAAATCGCGGACAAGCACAAGGAACTTATCCGAAAGGCTAATGAAAATCTCGGAATCGCAATCGCTAAGCCCATTGACCTGTTTGCGGAGGCTTTATGATCGGTAAAGTTACATACGAGGACAGAATTGCCGTAGAGAACGGCCATATTGTCCGTATCGTAAACGCATCGTGGCCAGACAGAAGAAGATACAAGGCTGGCAACGTTGACGTGTACCGCATAAGTGACGAAGACAAGGAAAATGTCAAGTGTCTTTGTTACAGCTATATAGCAGGATACGTTATTGATACTGACGACGATATGAACGTATGGGACGAACCTATTATCAAAGTCAACGCGTTCCGTTACGACAAGACTGATTTTCTTCGCAAGAATGATTATGACCTTATCGTTTCCACATATCCCGAATTCAAGTACACGCTGAACAAGGCGCTGCCGCTCAATAGGGCGACAGCGATTGAATTGCTTATACGCTGGAAACAAAACCGTAAGGTTGAATTTCTCGTAGGAGCTAAGCTGAACCGACTCGTTTTCAACAAGACGTTCGCAAGAATGACGAAAGATAAGCAGAAGCGTATTATCTCCTTTATCAATGAAAACAAGGATGCAAGGACTTGGACGCTCAACAAGATCCTGTTCGTCATGAACGGAAAATGTTCCGCAAAAGAGTATGACGAATGGAATGATTTTAGGGATTGTAACGGAAAGGTGGTCGAGTTCAAGTGGTTCAAGAAATATGGTGCCGACAGGACGAAACTTGATTTCTATAGGGACTATATAAATATTGCCGCTTCTTGTGGCCATAATGTCAAGGAAGATTATTGGAAATGGCCGAAGAACATCAAGAAAGCGCATGACAAGGTTGTAAACGAATACAATCTGATTCTTGAGGCTAGACGGATAGAAGAAGAAAAGGCCAGGACGCTTAGGGAAAAAGAACGCAAGAAGATAATGAAAACATTGTCGAAAGAGTTCTGCAACGCCACTCTCCATAAGTCAAACATGTGCGTGTTCATACCCGATTCCGTAAAGAGCGTGAGGGAACACGCCAACAAGTTGCACCAGTGCCTGATGTCATGCGACTACATCGGAAAGATGGCAGAAAGACGTTGCGTGCTTGCTTTCATAACCGACAACAAAGGAAATCCTATCGCAACCGCCGAAATTCTCCCGAACGGGAAATTGGGGCAGTTCTACGGAAATGAGCTTGGTCATGATTTTGAGACGATGAAACCTAGCAAGAAGGCGACAGAAGTCCTAATGACGTGGCTCAAGAAATACGAAAACAACCTCAAGAAATTCATGGCCAAAAAGGAGGCGGCATAATGATTGACGACGAACAGATTGTTAAGGATTGGAAGATCGTAAAGAAGTGCGACAACTGCGCCTACCGCGGGGCAACGACATGCAAGAACTCCGGTGACGGCCCAATACACGAATGCTGGTGTCACCTTGACGGAAATCCGGGACCTTTGCACGACCTTTACGGAGCTGGATGCTCGAAGTGGAAGCTCCGTAGCTGGATCCGCGAGAACTACGAAAAGGAACATACGGAGGAAGTATGATGACCTACGTGTGTGACAAGTGCCTTACGAACAGAAGCGACCAAGGCGAAATGTACCACCTCACTATTACCAAGGTTGCAACGAGCAAGCAGTTAAATACAAAGAGTATAGTCAATGAAATCGACATCTGCAAGCCTTGCTTTGACAAGATGATGGGAGGAAATAAGTGAACGACAAATTGACAGAATTCTGGGCATGGATAGTTGCGGCTTTTATCTATGTGATAATTGTATGGACTGTGATTGCCTACTTCGGCGAAATCGTCATTTTAGTTAGGAAGTTGATTTATGGCTGAAAAGACTGCACAGCAACTAGCGCGACAACGGCTGGCAAATATAGATGTATCCGCATTTGCAGTCAAGCCAAGCACCGACAAGCGTCTGCGTGAAAACCGTGCAAAAGCCTGCGATGCGTCAAAGCGTTACCGCGACACGCCGAAGGGAAAGCTGACGAACTCACAAAAATGCATGATTTATCAGAGAAATCACCCAGAGAAGGTCAAGGTTTACGTGGAGCGCTATCAAGCTAGATGGTCGGAAGAACACGGAGGCGTGGGGATGTGCGCCTGGAATTATTGGAGAAGGCGCTTAGATCGCGGAGAAATCAAGCCGGAAGATGTTCCGCAGAAATACGAAACATGCTTAAACGAATGGAGACTCAAGAATGAACAGCTATAAAGGCTTTAATTACCAAGTTGTCAACGAGGGAAAAATCCTGTGCGATTTTCCGAACGTAGGACAGCTATTGTTCAAGGACATTGACAAGTTCAAGGCTTACGTTGATGGATTCCTTGTAACTCACGATTGTTTCACGATGATTGAAACAGAGTTGCGTAACGCAGTCGAGAAACACCCGAAATTCTGCGACGATTTCAGTAGTGCTTACGCAGAATCTGTAGCAGCAAGTCTTAATCATTTCAGAGAGGTAAATGAAGGAAAGCAACACGCCGATGCGATTCTTCTTGAAGAAGTTTTCGAAGCTGTTTATGCTTACGACCATGGTGAAATGGAAGAATGCCTCAAGGAACTCGCGCAGTGCGGTGCCGTAATCATCCGCATGATGAATTTCGTAAAGAAAGAAATGGTGGAAAAGTAACATGAGTATGAGCGAACTGAAAGAAAGAGATGCGAGAGAATTAGTCATTAACAACCTCGCATACTGTCCTAACGAAGAGAGTATGAGAGTCTACCTCAAGTACGAAGCCGACAAGGTGATTGCGGAATTGAAAGAACGGAGTCAGTGGCATAGACAAAAAGACAAAGACATTTACTTTGAGTGCGGAAAGCATTGGGGTGCAGAATATATCATCAAGATGAAGGATGGCACTACACATCTTGCCTATGGTGGATGTGATGAAGGTGGTGATGGTTCTGTAAGTACATTCCTTCACTTTCAAGACGAAGATTATGAATGGGAATATGACGACATTGACATCTGGTACGAAATCCCCGACCATAGAATCATCGGCAATATAAAGGAGACCGACAAATGAGCGAACTGAAAGCGAGACACGCCTTTGACGTGTACGAAGAATACACCAAGACCGGGGATGACGAGCAGGCACAAGTTTACCTCAAGTCCGAAGCCGACAAGGTGATCTCGACTATTCGGGCGGAGCGCGACGAATACCGCTATAACCTTTCCTGCGCTCGTAATGAAATTCACAATATGCAAATACCAATGAGCGAGTATATTAAGAGGATTGCGGATAAGGACAAGGTGATTGCGGAACTGAAAGCCGATTACAGGGAAGCCTGCGACCGCTTGCAGACTGCAAACCTCATCAAGGACGAGCAACTTGCAGCAACTCGTCACTCCAAGCGCAAGCGGTGCTTGGCGATGGCGCAAGTTCTTGAGCACGTATGCCCAATCACATATCGGAAAGCAAGGTGGCAAAATAAATGGTACCAGCGTTGGCTGGAACTTGCAGAGAGGTTTAAATGAAAGTAGCAAAGCATCCAACACTAAACATTCTTGTAAGAGACGATGGGGCGGTTCTTTTGCCTCCATGCTCTTTGCATAAAAAACAAGATTGGACTTTTGGTAGAGTGGCTGCCTTTAATGGCCATAGGAATTGCCATAGAGTTAATGCTGATTCCGATTGCTTGGGTGGTAAGATTCGTAGAGGAACATACTGACGAGGAGGCGAAGTGATGTACGCAGTAATCAAGAATTTTATGAACGGCGACAAGAAGGTTGTCTACAAGACCGCAGACCTCTTGCAAGCTAGAGATTATGCAGAATCGTTGAACGAAGACTTTGACGACCCGGACGGGGCGCACTACACGGTTGGAATGATGAAGGAGAACGGATAATGGCTATTGAACTGCACCACCTGCATCCCAGCCACGACGACGAGCTGACGCGCCTGAAGTCCCGCATCGCGGAGCTTGAGCGCATGGATACCGAGCACACCTTGCAGATTGCGAAGATGAACGGCTACATTCACCACCTGGAAGAAGAACGCCGCTGGAGAAAGTGCTGTGAGGGTTTGCCGTCGAAAGGACAAAGAGTTCTTTTTCTCGCAAAGTACAAAACAGACAAAGTAAGAGAATGGATTGGCGATTTCCGTCATATTGACGGTATGGAAATAGGTTTCGCTGTTTTCTACGCTAGTACACCTGGTTGGGGTTGTGAATTTTTAATTGATGAAGTAATTGGCTGGATGCCGCTGCCGTCGGCTCCGAAGGAGGACTAATGAAAACGCTCACGCTTACAATCGCCGAACCGTGGTTCTCGATGATTCGGGACGGAAAGAAAAAGGAAGAGTACCGGGAAATCAAGGATCACTACTTACACCAGTTCTACAACTACGCCGAAATGCAGAAGTTCTTCGGTTTACCTCCGCAGCCCTACCACTTCGATCGTCCCCAGGTTTTCCACACGAAGCAGTTCCAGAAGAACTTCGACCTGCTCGTACTTCGCAACGGCTACCGTGCGGACAGCCCGAAGATAACGCTCAAGAACCCGAAAATCCGCGTCGGCACGGGTCGCCCGGAATGGGGCGCGGAACATGGAAAGCTGTATTTCGTGATTACGTGGGGTGAATGATGGAATTCGTATTCATTATGGCGCTCGGGCTGATTTGTTACTTCATCGGATTCTTCTTCGGAAGGGTCACGAAGAACAGAATTGAAATGAGAAAAGACGAATGTAAAACATACAAGGACATCATCGACAGAGAGGGCTAACGATGGCTGACAAAATGAACGAAGATGCCGAAAAGCTGAAAGGCTTTTTGTTCAGAATTATCGACGAGCACAAGACCGCATGTCGCAAGCACCCGGATTTTGTGTCCGCTATCATTGACCCGTCGTCGCGCGTGAGCTGGGCAGAATCCGAAGCGCGAATCAAGCTACGCAACAGCCGGGGGCCTCAATGTGCCGATAACATACTGATGGAAGAAGTCGCCGAGGCGTTCGCTGCCTACCAAGCGGGCGACAAGGAACACGCCTTGCAGGAGCTGGCGCAATGCGGTGCCGTGATTCTGCGTATTATGGAACTTGTTCAGAAAGAAATGATTAAAGAACAAGGAGAATAAATGAAAACTCTTGCAGAACTTAAACAAATGTCGTTTATTCCACACCACGACTGTTCATTGTGTAGATCAATGGTCGGTTGGGTTGTTTCAAAAGATGCGCTTAAACCTTATTTCGACCCTTCATGCGATTGCGGCGGTAGCGCAGGTCATTACGACACATGGGAAAATGTGTTCAAGTGGTACAATACCGTGTTCGAAAAAGAAACCGAAGAAGCTGTACAGGTGGCGTGGAATAAAGAAGTTGTAGCACTCAACAATGAGAAATTAACACCGCAATACATTAGAAGCGAAGTAGAAGACTTCCGTCTAGAAGTAAATAGCCGGTTGAATATGTTGCTGTACCGAATTGACAATTTCGAAGAAAAAGGCCGTGTTGATTTCATTCATCAAAAACTTGAAAATATAGAACGTAATTTCTTTCTCTTTTCCAATTGCAAACCTGTTTGCGAAATGCTAGAAAACCACAAGTCGAACTGGATTCCTAATTCGAAGGGCGGCGAAATCAATTGCAGGAGGAAATGATGGCTGAAATAACATTCAACTCGATGGATGACGATAGGTATTACAATCAAGAGCCTATTCTCATAATTGTTTCCGGTGTCGTACATGAGGCACACTTTGAGAATTCCCGAAATTGGTTCTACCTGTATAATCATTGGCAGCCCGAAGGTATAGGATTTGCCGAATTGCCAGAATATATCAACGAAAACGACGATCGCCTAGAAGGATGGGCGTTCTGTGAGATATGGAGAAACCATGATTAACACAACCAAAAGTAAAGTGTTTAATTATGTAGAGAAAGCGTTGAGCAAACAAACGACTTTATACTATGGCTGTCAAACGCCTAAATGGATTAGAGAAAAGACGGATGCCAAGGCTGGAGACACCGTCACGGTCTACGGAATACCTAAAAAAGAAAAGACAATGCCGTATCAGCATAAAAAAGAAGGGTATGCAATTATCAGTAGGAAACGTGTCTACAATGGAACGCTACTTCTATTTGACGGAAACAAATGGTTTAGACTAGATGGAGGAAAAGTATGATTAACCTCACGAAGCACCAGTTCAAGATTTGCGAGGCGGTACACCTCAAAATGGACTACTACTATATGGGTCCCAAGGACAAGCGCAAGCTGACGGAAAAAGAACGAATGGAAGCCGAGTTGCTTTTGCCCGTATTGCCGAATAGGTGGTGGGAAGAAGACCAGGAATGGATGGTTTTGGCTTCAAACGGAGAAAGAAGGAAAAGGAAATGATTAGAGTTACGGACACGGTTTACTTCTATGATCCCGAAAATGAAGAAACTTGGCCGAAGTTGGAAAAGGACGGGGAGTTCGTCCTCTGCCGTATGGTTAAGGGAGGAATCGGTGATGGCGTCTATCCTTTCGAGGTGTGCGCGACAAGGGCCTTCTCTACCAAGAGATACGACGTGGAAGCGTGGATGCGGATCCCGAAGACGCTTGCCGACGTGAGGAAGTCGCCCGTATGCTGCGAGTGCAAGAGGAAAGTGGACGCAAACGGGATTTACACCGTACTGATGGGGCAGACATACTGCTTCGACTGCATAAAAGCCATAAGGAGAAAGAAAGCGTGAAACTGAATTTAATCTATACGTGCTGTCCGCTCTGTCACGAGGAAAGCTCCGTCGCCGTTGACGAAAAGGGGTACGGGGAATTCCTTGCAGGCAAGCCGATAGGGGAGGCCATGCCGTACTTGACCGAACCGCAGAAGGAAAAGCTCAATAGCGGGCTGTGCCACAACTGCTGGATGAACTTTTTCCCGGAGGAATGAGCATGGAAGACGAGAAATGTTACGTAATGTGCAAAATGTTACGGAAAGTGGAAGAACAGAGGGATGAAATGAAGGATAAGTACGAAATGAGCCGTGATTGCAGTAATTTCAGTTGCGGTTGCGGCATGGTTCTCGGTGCGGTTGCCTGTTTTATAGGAATTTTCATCGCGAGGTTGATGCAATGATGGACAAACTCTTGTTTTTGGCCTATTTTGCGCTGTCGGTCTATTTCGTGGTCGCGTATTTCGTGACCGGGAACGAATTGGCGCTCTTGGTCGCACTTTGGAGCGGCGCGATGCTTGAGATCCGCTCAAGGCACAATATCACAATAGTCATGAAAAGCGAAAGGAGAAACGACGATGACGGAAACGACAAATGACGAAAGGATAGTTGTACTGCTTGGGGTGACGTATTACCGCTCCGACCTTGCGGCTGAAATGCTCGGTATGCACAGGAACACCCTGCTTGAGAAGGCTAGGCAGGGGCTTATCCGCAAGTACCGCTACAAGCATGCCGTATGGTTTACTGAATTGTGGATGAAGATGTACATCGACAAGGTTTCCAGATGAAAAAGTTCTCGGTAGTACAGAGGCACAAGAGCCGCGGCATCAAGACGTGGTACGGCCGTATCTACGACAAGGATTCCGGCCGGCCTCCGCAGTACGTGTCGCTCGGTGTGGACAAGAAAAAGGACGCCTTGGCATGGCGGGACCGTATGGTGGCAGACCAGCTCAACGGAAACGTGGGGAAAGGGGACTCGGTTCTCGTTTCCAACGCCATAGAGTCTTTCTTCCGTACCAACGACATGTCCGATCTTACTGAAAGGAACTACCGCAGTGCGTTTATCGTGTTGGAAGAGTGGTTCCGCGAGAAGGGGATAAACGTGCTTGGCGACATAACCAACATAGTCGCAAGCGATTTCGTTTCTAGTCTGGATTCGTGGAAAGCATCTACCAAAAGGAAACGCGTGACGATTTACCGTAGCTGGGCAAAGTGGTGCATGGAGATGTACGAGCCTCGCTGGAAGAAGAACCCGTTCGTGGCGGTAAAGGTCAAGGGCGAGAAATCTAAGCCGAGGGATTTTTGGACTATAGAGCAGGTAGAGGCAATCCTCGCCGCCGAGGAAAACCCGTTGCTACGTCTCATGTATGCGTTCATGGCCTTTGCGGGCCTGCGTTTCGCGGAAGCCGCGTCGCTGACCTACGCCGACGTGTTTGAAGATGACGGGAATGTAAAGAGAAAGTTACGTATTTTGGGAAAAGGCGGGAAGGTCGCTTTCGTGCCAATTTGCACTAGGCTCAAGGAGCAAATAAGCTCCACATTCCAAAACCCCCAAATCTATCCAAAACACCCCAATTTTTCGCAATTTCTAGGCACCGCAAAATCCCTCAAAATTTTCCCTCAATACCAATACAACTGCTCCCAAAATCGGAGTTTAAAGGCGCTTTTCAGGAGAAATTCCATTTTGGCATCGTTTGGTGGCGAGGTGCATCTGCACCGATTTAGACATAGTTTTATCAGCAATCTTATCCGTGCCAACTGCTGTAGCATACGTTGCGTGGCGGACTTGGCGAGGCACGAGAACGTGAACATAACGCTGAACACGTATTCGCACCTCCTGCCGTCCGACAAGGAGGAGGCGCTGGAGATATTCACAAGAAAAGATACACAAGACAAACAAGGAGGTTCCTAGTGAACATAGTAGAAGTGGCGTTGGGCGACCTTAAACCCTATGCCAACAACCCGCGACTGAACGATGTCGCGATAAAGTACGTCAAGGAGAGCATCGCGAAGTTCGGCTTCAAGGTTCCGCTCGTCATTGACACCCACAACGTCATCGTATGCGGTCATACGAGGTACGAGGCGGCAAAGCAGCTCAAGATGGAGTCGCTTCCGTGTATCAGGGCCGACGACCTCAACGAAGAACAGATCAAGGCGTTCCGTCTTGCCGACAACAAGGTAGCTGAGTTCTCCGAATGGGACGACTTCAAGCTGGACCTGGAACTCGGGCAGCTCAACGACCAAGGTTTCGACATGGAGCCGTTCGGATTCTTCAACGAGGAAGAGGACGAGGAAGAAGCCGAGAAAAAGGAAGAGGAACGCTCAATCGCGTCCATGGAACTTAACGAATTTGAGCATCATGACTACTTGGTGTTCGTATTTGACAACAAGAACGACTTCATTACCGCGTGTAATGAATTCAACATCCAAAAGGTAAGAGGAAATGGAAAGAAACATGGAAGAATCGGTCTCGGAAGAGTTGTCAGAGGTTCAAAGCTGGCTGAAAGACTTAGACTTGACGATAGTGGTGATAAGTCGGGGACGGGCAGGAAAGACGATAACGCAGAAAGTCCTGCCTAAGTGGGTCACGTTCGTTGTACCAGAGTCGCAGGAACAGCAGTACAGGGCACACCTTTCCAACCCTATCATGACTTGTCCCGACGACACGCTTGGTCTCGGCAAGACAAGGAACTTCGTCCTTGACCATGTGAAGACGAGGATGGTCGCCATTTTTGACGATGACATAAAATGCGTAAGGTACATCGGTGGCGCACAGTCCAGGCCCCTCACTCCCGAGGAAGTCGTATTCGTCGTATGCAATATGGCCCAGATGACTGACGATGCCGGATTGCACACCTTCTGTTTCGCTCAACGCAACAGAATGACGTTCGATCCGCACCTCCCGTTCGCATTGAAGGGTACGTGTTCAGGGTTTATCGGCATTATTGACAGAAAATACCGCTTCATGGAAAACAGGTTGAAGGTAGACGTGGACTATATCCTGCAAAACCTCCTGTATGACAGGGTTGTGTTCTTTGAGGGACGTTACGCCCTTGAACTCTACATTGACTCCAATTCCGGTGGTAGCAGCCTTTTCCGTTCCGAGGACAAAATCAAGGAAGAAAGGGCTATCCTCTGCAAGAAGTGGGGCAAGTATCTCCAATACAAGGAAACGAGGGCGTTGAAGCATCAGCAGAGCCGTATGATTGTGGTTCCGAGCATCAACGTGAAAAGGACTCAAAGCCTGGATATTTAACCTTGTTTTAACTTCGTCATATTTTGACATCTTTTGCACTAAAAGGGCGTGTTTTGCTGACACGTCCTTTTTCCGTGTTTACGGGCCTAAATTATAGGCCGTGAAGTATCGTGACTTTAGAGAAACTAGCTGGGAGACTGCGGGTCTCGTAACCGACGAGAGGGGACATCTTGTCGGTGAAATCGTATGTACGGGCGCCGGAGTCTTTTCGTATTACGATTCCGACCGCAGGGAAGTGCGTCTTCTCCGTTCCATTGACGATGTAAAGGCCGCAACTCCGGGCATAGCCGACCTGCCGATCACTCTTTTGCACCCGAGCGAGGACGTTACGGAACGCAACGTTGACAAGCTCAAGGTCGGTACAATCGGTCACGAGGTCGTTTTCGACGGCCTAAACAACAAGATTCATGTGGACATTGAAGACCCGAAGGCCATTGATGCCATCAAGAACGGCCGTATCCGTGCCGTATCAATGGGTTATGACTGCCGTGTCGTAAAGGACAGCGGTAATTGGCAGGGTACGGACTATGACGCCCGCCAGACCGACATTGTGTACAACCACATGGCCCTCGTCCCTGTCGGACGGGCCGGAGACGGGGTGAATTTCCGCGTAAGGTGCGGAGATTCCGTCGACTTCAACATTTTCAAGAATGAGGATAAAACAATGAAAAAGACCACTCTCCGCGATGGCTCCATTGTCGAAGTAGAAGAAAGCGTCTTTGATGAGCTGAAGTCCTACAAGGATGAATGCCAGAAGCTCAAGGATGCCGCCGACGAAAAGCAGAAGACCATTGACACCGTGACGGGTGAACGCGATGCCGCCAAGGCCTCCCTCACCAAGACCGAAAAGGACTTTGCCGATTTCAAGGAAAAGGCATTGGACGAAAAGGAAATCGACAGCCGAGTCAAGGCTCGCCTCGGTCTCGTCAAGGCCGCCGACGAAGCCGGCATCGAAAAGGCTTGCGACATGTCCGACAAGGAAATCAAGGTCGCCATTATCGGCAAGGCCTTTGACGGCATGGATCTCGAAGGCAAGACCGACGAATATATCGGTGCGATGTTTGACGCCGCCTGCGCCCAGCTCAAGAAGAAACTTGACGACGATGGTGAAGGCAATCCCAACAAGCAACTTGACGGTCCGTCCCATGTAAAGGACTCCGCCGATGACACCACGCCGGATGACGCATATCAGAAGATGTGCGACGCCCTGTCCGGCAAAACCAAGAAGGAGGCCTAATCATGGCTAATATTCCCGAAGATTCTATGAATGAAGGCAAGGGCCTGCCCGGCCTTCTTTTCCCGTTCGTGCCGCACTCCATTGAAACCGGCACGTTGCAGGACAACAAGGACGAAGTGGGCGGTTTTCCGCTTTATGCAGTCCAGGGTCAGCCGGGCAAGGTATGGGCCGCAAAGCCAGCTTCCGCCGACGCAGTTGCCCGCGTGGTTGAAGTCGTTATCGGCGGTACCGTCGCAGAAGGCGACAAGTACTCCGTTTCCATCAACGGCACCAAGTACGAAGTCACCGCTCCGTCCACTCCGACCGCTGGCGGTATCGCAACCGCTCTCGCTTCCGCTGTGGGTGCTGACGACAACTACGGCGCTTCCGCTTCCAGCGAAAAGGTGACCATTACCGCTTCTACCGCAGGTGCAGCCGCCAATGCCGACGAATTCGTCGTAGCAAAGACCTCTGCCGCTGGCACCATCACCAAGACCAACAAGACCGCAGGTGCCGACGCCGTTGCAGGTGGTACCTTCATCGGTATCGCTTCCTACACGACCGCCGAAATGATGAACTGCGGTTACAACGCTGGCGACCACGTGAACGTGCTCAAGAAGGGCCGTCTGTGGGTTCTCGTCGATGGCGAAGTCCTCGCTGGTCAGGCCGCCTACATCAACAATTCCACCGGAAAATTCACCGCCAACAGCTCTAGCGCAACCGCTATTGCAGGTGGCGTGTTCAAGTCCAACGCCGCATCCGGCCGACTTGCCGAATTGGAAATCGCTTAAGGAGGTAACAGAAAATGCCTTTCAATACCAAACAGAATGCCGCGATCCTCGCTCTCTTTGGCGTAATCGCAAAAGAAACCTACGGCCTCGACCGTGAAGCCCTTCATGCCACCGAATTCGTGCCTATGCAGACTGGCGTAGCCCCGTTTGCCGGCTCGTTCAGCTACAAGGTCATTTCCGATGTCGGCATGGCAAAGTTCGTTGCCGACTACGCCGACGACCTTCCGCCCGTGGGCCGTTTCCTCAAGATTGAAAGCGCCGGCATCCGCACGCTCGCAATCTCCTACGCCTACTCCAACGTCGAACTGGAACAGTACCTCACCGCAGGTATTGACGTTTCCCGTGATGACGCCATCTCCGCTCGTCACTACATCGACAAGAAGGTTGATGAAGTGATTCTTATCGGTGATGCCGACCAGGGTCTCACAGGCCTGTTCAACAACGAGAACGTGACCGTGGTCGCCTCTCCGAACAACGCCGCCGGCACTTCGACCAAGATCAAGAACAAGGACCTGTCCGAAATCGTGAAGACCGTGCAAACCATGGTTGACGGTGCGTATGCCTTGAACAAGGGCACCATCGTGCTTGACAGCATCATCTGGGACCACGAAGCCTACGCTTACCTGTCCACGACTCCGGTCAGCGCGCAGAACTCGACTTCCATTCTCAACTACCTCAAGGAAATCTTCCGTGAACAGGGTATCGTGAACTGGAACGAGAGCCGCAAGCTGGACGAAATCGGTGGTGGCCGCGCAGTCCTCTACAAGAAGGCTCCGACCATCGTGTCCTACATCTTGCCGATTCCGTTCAAGCAGGAAGAAGCTCAGGCCCACGCCCTCCATTACAAGGTGCCGTGCTATGCCCGAGTCGGTGGCACGATCATCAAGAACATCAAGGGCATCATCTACTGCGATGGTGTGTAAGCAATAAGAAACTCGTTTCTCCAGGGACGAGCGCGGGGGAGACCCCGCGTAGTCCCCGGGAAACCCGTTTTTTGATTCAAAATCAACGTTGACTGGAGAAAAACGATGAAAAAGATTTACAACAACAGAACCAAGCGAGTGATGGTATTCGGCAAGGCTATGCTCCTGCCGGGCACTAACGTAGCCGAAGAAATTGCCGAGAAGGAATATCCTCTCGTCAAGAAACTGATTGACGAAGGCGATCTCGTAATCGTTGAAGACACCGCAAGCGCCGTCAAGAACGCCAATACGCAGAGTATGGTGGACGAGATTGTCGACTTGTCCAAGGGTGACAAGAAGACCAAGGAAGCTGGCGAGAAGCGCAAGCAACAGCTTGACAAGATTGACGCCGAAGCCAAGGAACTTGAAAAGAAGCAGAAGGAAGAAAAGGACTAGCGAGCCATGCCGATTTCTGCCGCAGAGAGACAAGAACTTATAGGATACCTGCCCGTGAGCATGCGTACTAGCGAAATGCTGGACGCATGGATTCGCGGTGCGGAGTTCCGTGTTTCTCGTTCTTACTTCGGCAATGCGTACATATACGCCCTTTCGCGCATTGTCGCGCACAAGGCGATAATGGACGAAATGGCAAGCGAAGGCGTGGCTGGCCCTGCAACGCAAAAGAGAGAAGGTGACATCTCCATTTCGTATGGAGGTAGCGGAGATACCGCAACGGACGAACTTGATGCGACCGTGTACGGCAAGGAGTACAAGTCGCTGTTGGCGCAGTACAAGCCGAACCCTGGCATAACGCACGGAATCTGTATCGGTGGAGGACTTGACGGTGGCGACCGTATTCAATCGCTCTTTTGAGTTCATCCGAATCGGCCAGACAACGCACGATGACGAGGGCACTCCGATTCCAGGTACCGTAGAGACAAGGATAGTCCGCGGTACTGTACAGCCGATAAACGGCAAGGATACGATACCGGATTCCATCGCCTCTCGCAACACGGGTTCCGTGAAGGTGTATTCAAGCGAGCGTCTTGACTTTAGGGCCGTAGACGGGAGCGGGCGCGGATTCGTCAGATGTGGCGGTTTCATGTATGAACTCATGGACGAGTTGCCGTATCTGAACATGGGCGACATTTCGCATTGGAAGTACATAGCCTGCCTCGTTCCACCCCATATGGAACCTGCCGAACTTTTTGTAACTGATGATGACCCCGGATTCTAGAGATGACGATTGACGATATAAAGAAAAGCATTTGCAAGTGGATTACTAACGATGGCGAGTACGCCGTCCAGATTCCCGACAATGCTGCAGCACGCCACGGCAAGTATTACGCCGTAGGCGTGATTCATGTATCGCAATACGGCTCTCTAACTCAACCGCCACCGAAAGCGCCGAACGAGGATCATTACCGCGTGGCGCAGTACGTTGCAACTGTCACCGTCCACGAAGTTGCAGGAAATGGTGAAAAGTTACGCAAGTTCCGTAACGACTTTATCTCACCCGAGTTCTGCGATTTCGTCAAGGCGAGATTCAACGTGGCAGACGGCCTTGACCGTTCTTTCAGCGTATGGGACATGAACGACATTGCCGACGAGACGATCAATGACGGGGATTTCTTCATCGAGCAGTACGTATTGAGTTTCCGTGTTCAGTTCAACGATTTCGTGGGCTATAGCCGCGGGCCGATTGAATCCGTCAACGGGAAAATTGGAACAGAAGATTTTGAAGTAGCAAGGAGCTGATATGGCCAACAAACTCAACCAAATCGTGCGTGTGAATACTGTCAAGGCGACTAGCAGTGTCCTCACCACATCCGTAAACACCGTGGCTATCGTGGTCACGGGTTCCGCAAAGGCCGCTGGTGAATACAGCGACCTTGACTCCGTCGTGGAGGATTTCGCCAAGACTACCGAAGCGTACAAGATGGCGCAGACGTTCTTCTCGCAGAAGACGCACCCCGACAAACTTGTAATCATTACCGCCGCAAGCGCAAGCTCCTCCGACGTCATTGACGCGGTGGAATCCGCTTCCGGATTTGACTTCTTCCACGTCGTGCTGTCCTACGCCTTCTCGGGAGTAGATGCCGCCGCAAAGGCTGCAGCCGCAGTGGCGTTCGTTAAGGCCCTTGACACCAAGGCCAACGAAGTGTTCAAGATGTTCCACCTCGAAGTGAACATTGACGGCAATGCGAGCCTTCTGTCCACGATTTTCAGTGGCGAAGGCGGTCTTACCGAAAGTGGTACGGAGCGCGTGTCCATTTGGGCTCACGACACCACGACCTACGAGAATGAGCATCTTGCCGTCGCTATTGTCGCACAGCGTTGCGGTGTTGACCCTGCACGTGGAACGTGGGCTCACAAGAAGGGCCTTGTCGGTATCACGCCGGACAACCTAACGGCAAGCGAAGTTGCCGCTGCAAAGTCTGCCGGCTACAATATCTACACAACTATTGCTGGAGTGGCCCGCACGTTCATGGGCACGACTTGCGGTCCGACCGCCTTCATCGACACCATCGTCAAGTGCGACTGGATCAAGTTCAACACCGAATCTGAAATCTACCGCTTGCTCGGTGACGCCAACGAAGGCTATGGCCTCACGTACGATGACACCGGCATCCAGGCCATCGGTGCCATTATTTCCAAGGTTCTCACGCAGGCCGCCGATTCTACGCATCAGTACATCATGGAAGGTTACACCGTGACCGTCCCGACCTACGCATCTATCGCACAAGCACAGAAGGACAAGCGCAACGTGCCCAATATCAAGGGCAACTACAGCGTCATGGACTCTGTGCATACCGTGCTTGATGTAACCCTCAACATTGTCTATCCCGAAGCCGAATAAGGAGGCAGAATCATGGCAAGACACAGTGGTACATGGAATCACCTTGACTGGAACTTCCAAATCAACGGAGTCCCGCTGACCGATTTCAACGGAGACGTAACCTTCGCGGCAATGGAAGACGATTGGGAATTCACGCAGGGTCAGAATTACGCTACCGAGCGTTCCCTGCACGAAAACCGCTCGTTTGACATCACGTTCCCGATGATGGCGACCTCTGCACAGCTTGACCTCGTTGAGGCTCTTTCTGTCGCGGACAAGAAGATTGGCGCCGGGCCGTATCCGTTCTCCGCAGTCCACCTTATTACGGGTGCAAGTGGCATTGAAGGGTACAAGCTCGTCGGTCAAGCAACTATCACGCAGATTGACCCGCCGACTGTCGGCAAGGTCGGCTCTGCAAGGAACATCAAGCTTCACGTCGATGCAGAATTGATGTGGAGAGGTGCTTAACGACAACAACCACAAAGCTCCCTGGAGGGACAAAAAATGTCAGTAAAAGATCCTGTTAAGTACACCGTTGACGGGCGTAGCTACACTACGATTCCGTTGACTGGCCGTGACAGCATAAGGCTGGACAAGATGGTTACGCCAATCGTGTTCGGTCTAGGTTCGGTATCCAAGAAACTATCGCAAGGAGACATAGCCTTGCTTCTTTGCGAAAAGATGGGTAATCTTCCCGAAGAAAAGTTTGAAGAAATCCGCAGGCTCACGTTCCGTGGAACAATGTTTGACGGGAGTGACAACGAAAAGTCCATTTCGCTTGAGGGTGACGAGTGCTACAACCATTTTGAAGGCCGACTGATTGACATGTACAATGTCATGGTGGCGGCATGGGAGGCGCACAAGCTCACCCCTTTCAGGATGCTTGCTGGGTCCTCGACCGAGGGAACAGCATAGTCCGTAAGATGCTGACATCGCGGCAGAATGACTTCAATGACCTTGGCCTCATAGGCCATTTGTCACAAGCCGTGGAGGACGAGTACATATTTTGGAACCTCGTAGTGAACTTGCGGCTTTCTCCGTCCGAGCTGGACACGTGGACACTTGACGAGATGCGAAAGGCCACGGCCCTGCTTGACATGAGACAGGACTACAAGTCCGCTTGGAACGCTTTCTATGACGTGGGAGAGAAGAAGTAATGGCAGGTGAGAATTTCGTACTAGACTTCAAGTTCGGTGGCAACGCCGAATTTCTCGCACGTCTTGAATCGTTGATGCGCCGTGTAGACCGTATGTTTGAGTCTACCGCAGAAGACATCAAGGAAACAACCGATGCAACGAATGAACTGAACAAGGCCGCAAGAAACGCGGAGCCTGGCCTGAACAAGATGTCGGGCGGGCTTTCTCGTCTTGCAGGTGCATTGAAATCCGTAGTTGCATCGTATATCGGCTTGCAGGGCATAAGCAAGATTTGGAGTTTCGGCAACGAGTCCATAGACCTCTACAATCAGCAATTAAGGCAGGAACGGCAACTGCAGACCGTGCTCAAGAACAAGGGCATGGGCGAAGCCGAGTTCAATGTAGTCAAGCAACACGCCGCAAGCATCCAAGGCCGTACGATGTATGGCGACGAGGCCATGCTCGCAGGTGCAGGGGAACTTGCAACGTACGTCAAGAGTACGTCCTCAATGACGAAGATGATGGACTTGCTCGCAGACTATGCCGCCGGCATGACAGGCGGTGGAGAGGTGACGCCACAGCAAATGGTAGACCTCGCCACGGGTCTAGGCAAGGCTTTTGACGGGACGTACGAAGCCTTCCGTAAAAAGGGCTTCGACACTAGCGGCCTTGAAAAAATCGCCAAGGCAACTGAATTGCAGGAAAAGATTGCAAAGGGCGAAGGCCCGAAGACACTCTCTGCCGATGACAGGGAGGCTTTGCAATTTCTCAACGACAACAAGGGCAAGAGCATTGAAGACCTCAAGATTGAGGCTATACGTGAGGCGCTTGCGGATTGGGCCGGGCTTTCCGAGACTTTCGCCAATACTGACGAAGGCAAGATAGTCCAGATCAAGAACGCAATTGGCGACATGAAGGAAGACATCGGTAAGAGGCTCCTTCCTGTCGTAGCCAGCATCATGAGCAAGGTCCAGGACAATCTACCAAAGATTCAAAAGATGATGGATTCGCTGGCCAACGCATTTCTCGCCATTGGAAATGCGCTAGCCGACCATATGGACCAGTTCATGATGATTGGCGAAATTTTGGCCAAGGTAGTATCGTTCGTAGTGGATTTCCCCGTAATGAGCGGTATTGCCGTAATGGCATTGATGGCCATAAAGAACGGGTTCCTTGAGACTGCCTTTGCCGCAGACGATCTCGGTGACAAACTCGTAAAGACGAATACCGAGTTGCTGAAAATGAACAAGGCCTCCGCAATGCTTATCGGCGGTACGGGTCTTGCAGCAGGGGCCATGGCCTACAATTCGGGCGCAAGCGAAGCCGACAATGCAACGGCAGGATTGAAGGGAATGGCGGCGGCAGCCGCTTTCGGTGCCTCTCAATTCGGGCCTCTAGGAGCCGCGATTGGCGCTACGACATTTGCGATAGGTGGCTTGGTGTCGGCAGTGTATCAACTGTACAAGGCAAGTAGCGATTCGGACAAGACGATTTCCGAGATAAAGGAACGCGAAGCGGAAATGGACAAGTTGCTTGAACTCCGCAAGGCTTGGAAGAATGGCGAGGCTGGCGGTGCAGTAAACTATCAACGTGCGTTGAGCGAGTTTGAATCACGTTTCGGTTCGCTTGAAGGTTCCTACCTCGTAGAAGGCTTTGGCGGTAGAGGTTCTTACGGCAAGGCTCTTGACGAGGCCTTGGCGCTTGCGAAGAACGGCACACCAAATGTCAAGGTAAACAGCGAGAACGTGGTTTCGCAGACCGTCAACATGGAAACGAGCATAGCGGAAGCCTATGCAGTGATGCGTACCACGTTGAGAGAATTCATTGATGAAACGATAAAGACGGAAGACATCTTTAACGGAGCGGAGATGGCGCAATGATAGGACTTATACAAAAAGCATACATGGAAGGTCATCGCGCATTGCCGTTGACCGCTTCTCTGTTTGCTCATACCGACATGGGCATAGAGAACTTTCCGTTCGATCTTTTCATTGACGAGAGCCACGGCCTAGAGTTCATGATTTCGGAGCATCCGTTGCAGGACGGGGCCGTCATAACCGACCACGTTACACAGAAGTTGCGTCAGTGCAAGATTACGGGTATGTTCACGAACCACAGCGTACGCCGTAATCGTGGCAACACGGAGACCATTTCCATAGCCGGGTACGAGGACGCACAGCCGCTTGAAAATGTAGCACGGCAGAAATATACTGACCTTGAAGACCTTGCAAAGCGCAGGGAACCTGTCCGTCTTGTGACATCGCTGATAGCCTATCCGAAGATGCTCATAAAGTCAATAAAAACAAGCCGTGACGACAAGTCGGGCGAGAGTATCAAGTTCACGATGACGCTGACCGAATTCAAGACTGTACAGCTTTTCAACGTGTCTTCCGACTTGGTGTACGGGCAGGGTTCAATGAAGGATGCCGTGGATAGGCTTACCGCCAACGTGAAGAAGGGCGGTCTAACGTCAGGGACGGTGCATGAAGTGAACAAGCTGTTCAAGATGCTCGGAGCGCAGTAATGATTACCATTCCAATAGACACAACGCAATCGTCGCATTTCACGCTCGCCGTAAATATCGGCGGCGTGGTCTGCGGTTTCCGTTTTCTCTGGAACGAGAGGGATTCTAGCTGGTATTGCGATTTCAGCAGTAGCAACGGCCAAAACCTCGGGATAAAGGTGGTCAAGGACAGCGCTTTGCTCGGTAGCCGTAGCAAAATCGGTGCTGACGGGGATTTCCGCGTATTGAAGGCCAACAAGACCGCAGAAGACGAGATCACGTACGAGAATTTCGGAAACGACTATATCCTTGTATGGGGAACATCGTACGAGTGGGAGGAATACGATGACCTTCGAAAGGGTGTGTGAGCTGTACATCGGAACGTTCCCTAGCGGAAACAAGCCGCAGGAAGACGTAGAGGCTGGCAACGGGACTCTCGTGGCCGACCTGCATTTTAATTTTGACGTGATCCGCTCGGTCAACTATTTCAAGAACAAGGCCGTAATCAAAATCTACAACGCCAACGAGGATACGATAGACAATTGCATGTCAACGGGCAAGGCCGTTATACTGCGTGCAGGGCATCGTAGCGACAAGGTTGGAAATATCTTCATCGGCCAGATAGACGAGTGCTATACCGACCGCATGAACAACGGCGACGTGGTTACAACACTCGTATGCGTATCGCAGAGGGGCGCGCAGTACCCTCTCGGCAGGGTCATAACGACCGTTTCGTTCCCTGCAGGCACTACTTATTTTGACGTTCTGCAGTATATTGCCGATTTTGCTGGTGTACCGCTGTCCGGTGCCACATCTTTAAAGGATATGAGGCTTGAATACCGCTATCACGATGTAGGCAGCATAACCGAGATTGTTCAGCACGTCAAGAACGACTTGCTTCTTGAACTCGGCGGTGACGTTATCATTGACAACAACGAGATGCTGTACATACAGAAGGTTGGAGATATTTCGGAGTTGCAGGACGGGACACTCGTAGAGAGCGCCGGACATACCGCTTTCGAGACAATTGCCCTAACGCTACGTAGCGGTCTGTTTGAGGCAAAGAAGGTTCGCAAGCAGAATACGTCCGTTGAGGAAAAGTTCAAGAAGAACATTGACTACTACATGGGCCTGCGTTCAACCGAGCGGAAGGAAACGTACGAGGAAATGCAGAAGCGCATAGAGAAGGAAAAATCCGAACCCGCAAAGCCCGTGCTTGAGGTGGACTTCAAATGCCTTCTAACTCCAGAGATTTCGCCCAATTTGCCCGTTTACATTGACAACCGCAAGATAGTTGACGGGAAAATTGACGAGAACGACAAGTTTGGCTTTTACGGCCGATTCATGGTAACGGAAGTGAGGTTCCTCGGGGACAATCACGGCGGTAATTTCAGTTGCATATGCAAGGGAGCGCAGTATGGACCGTAGTCAAGCGGAAGAACTCATATCAAGGCGTCTATGCGACTTTGAGACGGCAATCCCTGCCAAGGTGACCGCAGTCGCCGCAGACGGCACGATTTCCGTAGTGGCGCTCATAAAGAAGGTCACCGTGGACGGGATAGTGGACGTGGACAATATGGTAATGGACGGAATACGGCCTTTTACCATAGGCAACTCAAGTGCATGCATTGACATAGAGATTGAGAAGGGTTCCCAAGTGTTGCTCGTAGGGCTGTCACGCCATGCGCGTGAATGGCTCGGTTCGTCTTCGGACGATGCCGTAATACCGAAAAGCCCGTACGGCAATATGCTCAACGACCTCGTAGCGGTACCGCTGTTCCGTACTGACAGGGATAGTGGCAAGGCTAGCAGGATCTCGCTTGGAGTGGACGGTACTGTACTTGTAGAGTCAAAGTACGGCCAGTCGCTGAAATTCAACTCGGACGGCTCCATAGACCTAAATCCAAAGTCCGGCAAGAAGGTAAAAATCGGTGGCGACCTTGACGTGGAAGGCGAGGTCAACGATTCAAACTACAATCTTACGGAATTGGGCCGCTCGTACGATGTCCATATGCACGCCTTTATCGGTGTGCCGCCTGGAACTGCATCCGCTACTGACGGGCCTATGGCTCCACCTACTCCATAATCACAACCACCCCAAAAAACGCAAACCCCATTTTTCGTGTTTTTTGGGCATCGCAAACAATTTCTTTAAAACCACCCAATACCATTACAACCCCAATAAAATCAAGCCCTACAAACGCGATTTCTCAAAGAAAAATTTTTGGAGTTGACTCCATATTATGACAAATTTTGTCATGTTTTGACCGAGTTGCATATGCACTTGGTCCTTAATTTATCTTGTAGACGTGAACGAGCGCAGTCTAGACAGGGAAAATAACGACATCTATTACGATTCCGTCAATAGGTGTGTAGCCCGTACTGTCGGTTTTGCCGATTCTACCGCCCAAAAAATCAAGAGTTACCTGCAGACATTCGTAGGAGAGTGCTTTACCGCAAGGGAAGCTGGCGTGGAATGGTACGACAAGGTTCTCGGTGTGGACGTACTTGCCGTGGATGCGGCAAAGGCCGAGATTCGCGAGAAGATCATGCTCGTCAGCGGCGTAAAGTCCGTCAAGGACATATCCGTAAGGGTAGATGGCCGCAATACGAAATTTGAGTACACGGTCGTCCTAGAAGACGGCTCTGTTATAGAGGACGAAATCAATGGCCGCGTTTGAGATTACAGACTTGGGTATATCCCTTAAGAGTTTCCAAGAGTTGAAGAAGGAACTGCGTGAGCAATGGGTCGCCACGTTCGGTGAGACTATTGACCTTTCTCCTACTTCTGTTGACGGCCACCATATTGACCTTGAGTGCAAGACCATCACCAGCATCGCACAACTGCTTGAAGCAGTAATTGCCAACTTCGACTCCGAGAAGGCGAGTGGGGTATGGCTTGACATACTAGGCGACTACAAGGCCATGGAACGCCTCAAGGCCACCTATTCCACGGCAAACGTGACGTTTGAAGGGGACCCCGGTACTGAAGTGCCCGAAGGCACGATGGTGCGCTATGACGGGGCGCCTTGTGACTTTGAACTGCAGGAAACGCTCACGATTGACAGCAACGGATCTGCGACGGGTCCGTGCAAGGCTCTATCAATAGGCTACGTTGAAATATACGTGGGCGATTGGAAGATGCTGTCCAGCACTCCGCAGGGAGTGACTTGCAAGGTTGTCGCCGCAAATGCAGGAGGTTCCGGCCGAGATACCGAAACCGATGCCGATTTCCGAGAGAGACAGAAAAAGTACGCAGGTAGCGGCCTGGCAACCTACGACAAGATGTATGCGTACATGGCAAGCGTGATAGGCGAGGGCAATTTCTCGTTGCAGGTAAACGACGAGGACACCGCGCAGAACGGAATCCCTGCACACCGCTTCGAGTTCGTGATAAAGAACGGAATCGGGGACAACGATGTCATCGCACAGGCCGTATGGAACTGCAAGCCCGCAGGCATAAGGCCGTATGGCAACGTCAGCGGTGATGCGGTTGACAACACGCCCCTACACCTCAAGCATACGATGTATTTCTCGCGTCCCGTCAGCAAGTACCTGTGGGTGGACATAACCTTGACGCAATACGCCGAGGAATCGCTTCCTACTGATTTCGTTACGGCTATAAGGCGCGAGGTGGAGGCTTGGGCCGCTACCGAATTCTCGCCAGGCAAGGATGTGCTGCCGAAGCGTTTCTACACCCCTATTTTCAAGGTTCCGGGCATCAAGGATGCCGTGATAAAGGTTTGCCTTACCGCTACGACCGAAAGGCCGTCCGCATCGGAATACACTACCGATGAAATAGCCGTAGGCCCCCAAGACGAGGCACGGCTTGTGGACGTTCAGGTCTGGAAGGATAGCTGATGGCCTTGACAGAAATTACAGACCATTGGACAGAGACCGTCTCCGATTTCATATTGGAGCAGTACAGGGACGCGTCCAATTTGAAGGCTATACTAAAGGCCGTCATAGACGAGTATAGCGACATAGAGGGCGAGATATGGAAACTCGCCCCGATTCTTGATTTCAAGTGCCGTGTAAAGGGCGAACGTCCTAGCGGTGCATTGCTTGATTTCGTGGCATCGTTGAAGAACGTGTACAGAAAGCAGGGTGAAACAGACGAAGCCCTGTACGAGAGGTTCCTCGTTGCCGTTTCGGAAGACAATGCCGGCACGCCGAACAACGTGATTTACAACTCGTCAATACTTTCAAGCGACACGGAGCCGCAATACATGGACGAGTCCGACTGCACGTTCTTCGTATATGACGGACCCGTCTACGAACATAACGGGGAAGACGACGATGAACTCATAAAGGAGCCTGGCACAGTACAGCTTTCGCTCGCGCAGGTAAAGAAACTCGCCCCTTGCGGTTGTCTCGGGCTTCCGGGAGCCGCGCTCAACGTGGCCGATGATGACGAGGACCCGTTGCTCCTTGTCGTGGACTACGATGACGAATGGGGCGGCAAGTTGCTCCTTTTCGTCGCTGACGACAACAACATTGAACGTGACGTCCTCCTTGCCGACAACCTCGGCAACATCGTGGTAAGCCCGCAGAACGTACCCGTGATGGTCGTACTGCATGGGCCTTCCGTGACCTCTATACCAACGATTACGACCGAATGGAACGGGACTCCCGTTGACGCCGTCCGCATCAAGGACCTGCCGGACGGAGGCGATGTCAACAGCTACATGGTGCGCGACAGCGACACCGAGGGCACGGTCAAGAGCAGGGCCATGGACGAGGCTACGCTTGACGAACTGTGGGATTCCACGCCTGCGGAAGGGGAGGTGTAGCGTATGGCGGAACTGCAGACGAGACAGCCGATTGACACCGAGGCGTTGCAGAAGCTGATCGCAAAGGTCAAGAAGGGCGACGCCGACGAGCGTGCGGCCCTCGAAGCGCACAAGGCCGACCACAACAACCCGCACAACGTGACGGCGCACCAGGTCGGAGCGTACACGCAGCAGGAAACAGAAGACCGCATTAGCGACGCTATGTCTGGCGAGGTAGGCGGATGGCTTGGCAACCTCACCGTGGCAGAAGTGAACGCGCTCACGACGCACAAGAAGGGCGATTCCGCGACAATGCTGGATGCAGGTACCGTGATGCCGGGAAACCTCGTCGTAGACGTAGGTGACGACATCATGTGGGTCGACGGCCTGCAGGAATGGCAGTCGAAGATTATAGACACCATGCACCACGACGAGACTCTTGTCGGTGAAGGAAGCACAAGCAGCCCATTGGGTGTAAATGTTGAAGAAATCGCAACTGTTGAATATGTTGACGGAAAGGGACTGATGGTCCTTAACGGACAATTGAGATTCGGATAAGGAGAATGGACTATGCCTACAAATCCTGGTGTAAGTGAAGTTTATGACAAGAACGGCGTAATTGCCGACATTGAGGCAAAACGCTTTGACGGGAACCGCACCGTCAAGTTGACAGGCGACGTTACCGCGCAGCAGTCGTGGGGAGGAGGGCCAGATCCCGACTCGTCTACGCCGTCGCTGGGCCTTTCTACGACTATCGCGACAGGTGCTGTTACCGAGAGCAAGATTGCTACGGATGCCGTGACCAATTCCAAGGTCAAGGATGGCGAGCTGACCAAGGCGAAGTTCAACGCCAACGTGTACAACGAGACGGACGGTACAATCGCCGACGGCACCAACTCCAACCTTGCCACTAAAACGCAGGTCAAGGCATACGTCGAAAGCGTGATTGCCGGTGAAGGACACTATCGCGGCGTGCAGAGCGTTGCCACCATCAACACGTGGACGGCGGCGAATCTGCATAACGGCGACCGCGTGATTACGAGTAGCGACCCGGAAGGCTCCGGCACAGGAACGCTCACGCTCGGGAACCTCACCGTAGTAGATGGTCAGGAAGTCATCTTCTACGTGTCCGACGACAAGAGCGTTAAGATTTGGCAGAGCTCCGAAGGCAACTACAAGATAAAGCAGGCGAGCAAGAGCGACCCGACTGCCTCCGGCACGACAATTGAAGCCATCGACTCCATCGAGCAGAACACTAACGGCGAGATTACCGCCACGAAGAAGACTATCCGTTCCGCGACGACCTCGCAGACTGGCGTGGTCCAGCTCGCAGGTTCAATCGGTTCCACGGTCGCATCCGAGAACAACAAGGCCGCAACTGAAAAGGCCGTCCGTGACGCCATTAACGCACTTGACGGCAACGCCACCAGCTCTGACGGCACAAACGTGCAGGTGAAGGTGTCGGTTGCCGACGGCATCGTTTCGGCGGTGAACATCACGACCGACAATACCGAGAACGTAAACAACAAGACCGCCACAATCCGTGACGCCTCCAGCGCCGACGACACCAAGTACCCGACCGAGAAGGCTGTACGTGCCGCTATCGACGCTATTGACGGAGGCGCTTCCGAGATGGGCGAGGTTGTGGCGGCATCGCTCAACGATTTGGACGCCCGCATCAAGGCGGTGGAAGAATCCTTGACCGAAGAGAATCTTGGCGACCGCACGGCCGACAACCTCGACGTGCAGTCGCTGAAAATCGGCGGCGACGAAATCGCCCCCGGCACGGCTACGCCTAGCGCGGTAGGCAGTTCCGCTTCTGTTGGCACCTCCGGCAAGTTCGCCCGCGAAGACCACACCCACAACATCGTAGTCGCAAGCGGCGACAGCGAAGGGCAGGTCAAGGTAGCGGGACAGAACGTAACCGTCAACGGCTGGAGCGCCATCTCCGGCAAGGCGGGCTCTGCAATCCAAGGCGTGAAGGTGAACGGAACGGCACTCACGCCGGACAGCAACAAGGTCGTGGACATTCCAGCCGCGAGCACGAGCGCATACGGAGCCGTACAGTTCATGACATCCTCGGAGGCGGCAAGCCTCTGGGCTAACGCATGGGCAGCCGCAACGGCATAATGACAAGGAGAATCGTAAATGTCGCAGACCTATGACAACAAGGCTATAACGGGCGCGGACCTTGAGACTATCCTCACATCCGCCGCATCGGAAATCAAGAAGAAGCAGGACATTCTGGACATCGAAATCGATGTTGCCAACAAGCGTCTGAAATTCAATAACGTGGCTTTTACTGTCACGCCCGCGGAATAAAGTAAAGGAGAATTGAACAATGGCAGGAAGCTATATCAACAAGTACGCCGACGCGGCCGAATACGCGGCAGACACCGCACGCTCGGCCCTCGGCAAGAGCACCGTATCGCTGGAATCCGACAGCGGGGTCCTGCACTACGACGGCGTGAACGTGGAAATCCCCAAGAAGGCTGTCAAGGTTGGCGACGCCGTGTACGTTGACGGCAGCGGCAATCTCCACTTCATCGACACGACCGGCACGGTCAACAATACCGACCTTACCACGGCTGTCGCAAGCGGAGGTCGCGGGTGGACTTCCGTCGGCGTTGTAGGCATGAGGAAGGGACAGAAAGCCTGGATTCTCCACAAGACGGAGACCGAAACGAAGTACATCAACGCTTGGGCCTTCAAGGTTACGGGATACGCCGCAGGAACGGCAATCGTCTTCAAGGCTTACACCGCAAACGATACGACCGAATACGTGGAAGTGACCGGATTCACGCCTACCGCAGAGAACGTGGCGAGCGTCAGCGCCATGGCTACCGCCATGAACTCGTTCCTCACGACCAACCAGAACCCGACCGGAGCCGTGCAGACTAACTGGTCCGCATGCGTGATGAATGACGCGTCGGGGAACGACGCCGTATTCATGCTCCTGGAAGGCAACTCGTCAAGCGGCGTCTACTACTCACACAGACAGAGCCCCATAAAGAGCGGCGCTACGGCAACACTCGCAACGTGGGACCTGCTCGGACTTACATCCGACAAGACCACGAACGCACGTGTCAACGGCTCGCACGACTTGCGTGCAGGATGGAACAAGGACCAGCTCTACAACTACTACAAGGCCTCCACAAACCGCGATTCCGCGGGTTCACCGACAGACTCAATTACTAGCGGCGGCATTATCTCGGAGAAGGCGTGGAACAACAACAGCTTCCCGACGGTAAAGGCTTACTACGGCACGTGGGACAAGTACCTCGACAGCGTGATGCTCAAGGTTCCAGCCGGAGCGTATTCCTCGGACGCCCTGCCTGTGTACTACGGCAAGGCGAAGGAAATCCAGGACAAGGCGAAGACGGTCACGTTCACGTCCGTCATCAGCGGCAGCGAGAAGAAGGTGTTCAAGGCTTTCGACGTGTCCGCGAGCGTATCCGACGGAGGCGCCGGTCTCGATTGGTACATGCCGGGAATAGAGGAGGCCTTCGGGATATTCAGCCAGATGAAGGTTGACGGCTCCGACCCCGTGAACTCCGCCATGGTCAAGATAGGGAGTACCGCCAGAAACCTGGAACAGACGCGTTGGGTCCCTGCGCGCTATCACCCCAATACCGCGTGGTACATGAACGCCAACGGCGCCTTCTACAACTACAACTTGTACGGCTATCATCGGGCGTGTGCGGTGGCGCTCTTAAACCTTTAACCTTTTTCCGCTTGGCGGCGGCCTCCGCGCCGTCGCCCTGCACCCTCTACACAAAGGAAACTACACGAAATGCTGGAACTTCACAACGTAAAGGGCTCTCGCAAGAACGGCATCTACGTGGACTGCAAGCAGCTCGCGATGAGGCTCTACAAGCTCTCGTTCACGATGGCGAAGCGCGACCGCGTAATCTTCGGCGATCGCATGCTGTCACTCGCCCTCGACTGCGTTGAGGACTTCGCTTTCGCGTACCAGTATCCCGAAAGGAGGGTGGAATATACCGAAAGGCTCATATTCGACTTCGGCAGGCTCAAGGAGCTTATGCGGATGGCGTGTGACCTCAAGATTATCTCGACGAAGCACTACGTGACGATTTTCGAGTACGTGGCGCGTATCGACGAAGGCGTAGGGAAATACCGCAAGTACGGAATTTCCAAGGTTCAGGCAGCCGCGGGTTCAAACGACGGCCGCGGCTCTGGTAACGAAAGACAAGAGGAGGCGACGGTATCATAAATACCAGTATCGGCAGTGCGCCTTATCCCGTGCATCCCAGGTTGTTCCGGTAGGGTTGTCTCGCGTTGGGTCCCTGCGCGCTATAACAACAATAACGCGTGGTACATGAACAACAACGGCAACTTCAACAACAACAACTTGAACAACAATAATCGGGCGTGTGCGGTGGCGAACTTGATTTCCCGTTACCGCTGGAGATGGCTATGGTAAGGCTGGAAGACTTGACAGAAGCGTATTTCATGGCCCGCGCAAACAAGCGCAGGTCCAACGATTCCGTCCGTTTCGAGGTTGGCTTCGAGACGGGTCTTGTCCGGCTCATGGACGACATCAACCGCCGTACATACACGGCCAGCTCCAACTACGCCTTCGTCGTGTTCTCCCCCAAGCCGAGGGAGATTTTCGCCACAGAGATGCGGAACAGGGTGGTACACCACTACCTCGACTGGAGACTGCACCCGATATACGAGAAGGTTTTCAGCGACAGGACCTTCAACAACCGCAAGGGCATGGGACTGCACAAGGCGATAGCGACTTTCCGCGAGGACGTTCGCGAGATGACCGCAGACTACACGCAGGACGCGTGGATAGCCCACCTAGACATCAAGGGGTACTTCCCGAACGCAGACGTGGAAATCGCGCTCAAGCAGCAGCTCGACCTAATAGATACGTACTATGATGGAGAGGACAAGGAAGACATCAAGTACATGATGACGGTCTGCATGCGCGCCGATCCTGCGAGACACTGCGACGTTTTCGTCCCGAGGACGAATTGGTCTGCCATCGCTCCCGAAAAGAGCCTATTCAACAAGCCGGTAGGCGTAGGCGGCGCGATAGGTTTCCTCTGCTGGCAGAACGCGATGGGGAACTACATAAACGAGGTCGTGAAGTGGCTACAGGGCCACGATTTCCTGCGCATCGTGGTGTTCGTTGACGACATCTACGTCGTGACATCGGACAAGGCCAGGTTTCTTGCTCTCATGCCGATTCTGCGCTCCAAGCTGGCGGCGCTCAAGGTGCGATTCAACGAGGGTAAGTTCTACATGCAGCACTACTCCAAGGGCGTGATGATGCTGGGTACGGTACTCAAGTTCCATAGGCAGTACGCCAACAACGGGACCGTAAAGCGCGGATTCCGCAGGCTACGCGATTGGGCTAGTGTAGGCAGGATTAGAAAGGCCGACCTTAACCGCATGCTGTGTTCTCTGAATACGTACTGCGGGATATTCAAGGGACACAACAACAGAAGGCACCTTGAGTTATTCAGGGAGGAAGGATTGCGTAGGATAGGCAAGTACGTGAAATGGAACGAGCCCAAGAAATGTTTCAACCTTGTCAGGAACTTTAACGACTATTTGATTTCCCGCTATGCGGGCAGGAAGGTGGTGTAGACGATTATGTCAGAGACTTACGACAACAAGGCCATCAACGGCAAGGAACTCGCGGAGCAGACGCTATTGGGCGTGGCCTCCGAAATCAAGAGGGAAGGGTACGTCAGCGCCGCCGCCTTCAACGACGTGGTGGCTCGCCTCGTGGCCTTGGAAAAGGCTATGGCAGAACAGAACCTCGGAGACCGCACCGCTGACTCTCTTGACTCGCAGTCGCTCAAGGTCGGCGGTACAGATGTCAAGACTAAGCAGGCCGCCAAGAGCAACCCCTCAGCAAGCAGCGGAAGCGCAAACACGTTCGTGGATACGTTTACGCAGAACGAGAACGGGGAATTGACAGCCACCCGCAGGGTCATGAAGATGTACTCCGGTACTGGCACGAACACAGACGCGCCGATGACGCAGAAGGCCGTCAAGGACTCCCTCGATACCAAGGCCCCGATTGCATCGCCTACGTTCACGGGAACCCCAGCCGCACCTACCGCAAGCGGTTCTACGGACACGACGCAGATAGCGACGACGGCCTTTGTCCACGACGCAATCGAGAACGACCTCAAGAAGGCCGCCGATGTTTCGGGCATGGGCAACGACGACACCCACGCCTACAGCGGCGAGGCAGTCAGCATGGCCATTTCGTCGGCAGTCAGCGGTAACGTTGGCGGTTTCCTCGGCAACATGACCGTAGCGCAGATGAACGCCTACACTAACCCGAAGATGGGCGACAACGCAATCGTGACGGACACGGGAACGATTACGGTAGGCTCCGAGTCGTGCGTTATTATTACGGCGCCATCCGAGGTGCGCTGGACTATAAGCGGTTCGTGGAAGGTGTCTTCCGCTGGCTACGTGCGCGACACGCAGGTGGCGACTACGAGCGTCCTCGGCCTCGTCAAGTTGAACACGTCCAACGGCGGCGTGGAACTTAACTCAAGCAACCAGATGGTCGTTCACGGGTGGAGTACCAAGCAGGACTCGTTGCCGTATGCAAACGGCAAGTACATGATCGACATCAGCGGAAGTGCAAGCTCGGCCTCGGTTGCAGGAGAACTGGAGAAGGTGTCGCTCGGACAGGTTGACGAACTGCCTGTTAGCCTCATCGTAAATTCAAATTTCAAGGCCGGGACGTTCCTTTTGAAAGGTGACGATTACGGAGGACAGCCTTACGTGTTCGGTAACGTTACGATTCCGAACAACCAATGGTATCGTTTTACCGTAAGCGGTCAAACGTCTACCGACTGCGTGATTACGCTTGAACCTTGTACTGGTGGTTCATCGTCCCCGTTCAACATCTTCAAGATTCTTGTAGACAACGGGAGTTCAAGAACCGACAAGGTGATGAAGGTGGTGCGCGTGCCTTACGAGTCTACCACGTCTGCCGTCGGTGATTCGTCAAAGCCGGTATACGTAGACGAAAGCGGAGAAATCAAGGAATGCAATCCGTCTAGCATGTCAGTCGGCTACGCTTCGGCCGCAGAGAGTGGGTCGGCATTGGCGCAGGCAATAGCCCCGGATGCCGACGTGGCTCTAATTGTATATGGCGATGCTACGTACTCGTCCGTGAAGGCCCTGTACAACGCAGGGAAGAAACTCTACCTCGTGACGGGCGGTAATATCCAGCCTAGCGGTAGGTTCGAGTACCGCATACCGCTGACCTTGATTACATACGACGCCAACCTAGAAGTCAATGCTTTCTACTTCGAGCAGACACAGGACGACCGCGCCGGAGCGTCGGAAGTCGGGTCTATCGCGGTCTACCGTCTTGATTCTACCGGATGGACTACCACGCCGAAGCAGGTGGGCTACGCAACGAACGCGGGCCATGCGGCAAATGCCGACACCGCTACTAATGCCACGAACGACCACGGCGGTGCGAAAATAAGGGACGCGTACGTACATTCCGTCACTCGCACAACGTCTACAACAGGGTATGTTGACAGCTTCTATTCGTTTGAAGGTGCATCTACAGCCGCCGATGCGAACGGATTCTTGAACGTGACGTTGAGCGCAACGCAGGTGCAGGTCGCAACGACACGATACAAGGTTGCGCAGGGCATGCAGGCCATGCAGAAGAACGGCACTGACCAGATGCCGAACAATGTCTGCAAGATATGTCTTCGTGCAGATGCCTATGTTGCATACGGATATAACGGATTTACTTGCCTTGGCCACGAGGCGCCTCTCGTCAGCGGACAGAAATATTACGGATGGTGTGCTAACTTGGCCCAATCCGGTGCTGTCTTTGAGATAGACTTTGATTACATCGCATATGGCGAAACTGCGGTAGCAGGTGCAGGAGATCCTCCGTCGCACATGAAAGTATCGTTTGCCGCGTGTACTGCCAACAATGCATTCATATACGGTTTTGCGATTGATAAATCGTCCATTTTTGCAAGCGCGCAGGAAACGATATGGTTTATCGGTGCTGGCGGCCAAGTGCAGGGACATGTACACATGGTCGGCAGGGGAGCGAACGCTACGATTCAGAGAGGCACTAGAGTATTCGTCGGTGCAGTACAAACGACATCTAACGGACATTACCTAGTGATGCAGGTGTCGAACATCAGCATAAAGGTTACCGGCGGCCGTATATACGATATGCCGAACCTGCCGTAAAAATTTAACAGAGAGGATAACTAAATGGCACAACATATCACGACATTGAACGAGATTCGCGAGCGTACTGTCGCAGAAGGCTTTACGCCGGACATCAACGACATTATTCCGGTAGACCATGGTAGCGGAAGCAAGCGCCACAGGGCCTTTACTCTCGGGGAAATCGGTGACCTGCTCATGGGCGGTGGCGGTCTTACCGAAATCGAGTTGAAGAAGGCCCTTGTCGGCGGCGGTTACAAGGTCGTAACTATTGACGGCGAGAGCATGGAGTTCTCGCAGTACGGCGGTTCTAGCCCAGACGGGACTGAAACGTCCGTTTCCATGCTCGGAATGACGATTTCGCTCACAAGCCAGGGCTACGACACCGCTACCGAAATCACGAGGGACGGCGTAGTCGTAAGCTACGTGGCTACGGGTTCCGCAATGGAGAAGACCGAGGTGCTGTACAACAAGGTACGCACCAAGGAAGTGGAAGGTACGTCCGCAGGGACGGGAAGCGAAAGCGCCAAGGAACTCGTAATCGCGTCCGGGCTCCACGTCACCAATACCAACGGCTCTCAGTACCTTATCGTGGAAGGGCCTACGGAACTGAATGGCACAACGACTATCACGCGCGACTTGAACCTCACGTACCATAATGAGGGCGGTACATCGGTACCTGCAAACCTCAACGTGTCCAACGGACTAGCGAGCTTGAAGTCCCTGCAGGTAGGCGCAAGCGGAAACAAGGTACTTGAAGCCTCCGAAACGAACGGGGCCAAATTCTACAAGCACGCGGATTTCCAGAACAAGGCCGAGTTCAACGGCGGTATCGCAGTGGGCGGCAGCATCGTTGACTGCACGTCCGATACGGGAGACATCGTAGTCGATACGAAACTCGCAGGCATTACGGTTGACAACGCCGTGGCGATTCTGTACTTGAGGGCAGGGCAGGTAGTCAACAAGGGAACCGCCGGCTCACCGACAACGATCACGACGCAGGGAGCCTGTGCGCTCCCGTTCTACAGACATACGTCATCGTCTACGTGGATTCCGATGTTCGTGGCGAATTGGACTTGATTCTAGGTGTTTGATGGACAAAAAGAGCAAGTGACGACAACATGGAATAAACAATCTATCTAGAAGGACAGAATATGAACGAATCGGCAAAATGGAGAAAGTTCCTGCAACCCCTTGTTGCGGGTCTCGCTCTTTTCCTTGCGGCGGCTACGGCAGCGATGCAACGCAACGACAGCGACAACACGGACTCACGGCTTACGGCCCTTGAGGTGAAGACATCTTCGCTTGAGGAACAGCACAAGTCCTACAATGCCGACATGTCAGTCATGCGTGACGCGCTTTCCGTGATCCGTTCCGATGTCGCGTTCATTCGGGGCAAGATGGAAGGTGCGGCTTCAAAGAGGTAGTGCTATGGGTTGCGGAGCGATGGTAGCCGTTTTCGGCGCGTTCATGTTCTTTGGGTGGCTTTTTTTTGACAAGAACGATTGGGGAGGAAAAAGATGAAGGACCGATTGAAAAAGTCAAAGTTGAGGATTGAGCGACTTGAGTTCAGTGAAGGACGCAGGATGCTCATAGACCTCAAGCAGAACGATGGTCGACGCTATCCGCTAGAGGCAGGCGTGCGCCTTTCCGTAGTCACGAACCAAGGGACGCTGCACGTGCAGACGGCACCAGGGTTCACCTTTGACGGGCGTAGCGGCCCGAAGATAGTGGATTGGTACGCTCCGAATCTCGGCAACATATACGAGAAGGTGAGCTGGCTCGTCCACGACTGCAACGGCTACGGCCAGGACCTATCCTTCAAGGACACCAACGTATTGCTGTATGCTATGCTCCGTGACCTTGCGGAGTACCGACCGAGCAAGTGCGCCGTTATCCAGCTTGCAGTGAGCCTTTCGGATTCGTGGTACGGGGAGCCGAAGGAGGACGACTGGTGCTACGCCAACCGACACCTCGTATCTACGTTCTGGATAGAGAAGCCGTCCGCATAAAAACAAAAACCGTGCGTCGAAACAACGTCAAGATAAAGACAATTGTTTTTATGTGGTGTTGTTACGTAACGTTACGCAGGTTGCGATAAATTGCAGTAACAGACGGTAACAAGTTGCCGTTATTTGGCGTTTTTGGGCGTGTTTTGGTGGTGACACCATAATCAAGCCACATAAAGATACTTTTGTCGTGAAGTCTTGAGGGGGACTTTGCATGATATTCCAGATTCCGTACGACACGCCTAGCAAGAAGAATTCTCGCGTTACCGACACGCGGACTGGAAGGACTTTTCCCAACAAGAGATTTACCGAATGGCACAAGGCCGCAGCCCTGTGGTTGAAGACGCATTACAGATGCGACAGGATAGAGGGTCCTGTCAATGTAAGGCTTTCCTTCGTCCACCCGACAAAACGCCGTAAGGATGCCGACAACGGTACTAGCAGTATATTCGACTTGCTTGTGGATGTCGGGATCTTGGCTGATGATTGCTGGACTGTTGTCGTGAGCCATAGCGTAACGAACACGTACGAGAAGGGCAAGGCCCTCTGTACCGTGGAAATAGAGAATGCCGACTCGGGAGGTACCCGATAGGCCTTTAAACACACCAGATGAAAGGAGATGATAAGATGGTGTACAATGACAACGAAAAAGAATACGCAAGCAAAGGCGTAGGGACTGCCGGCCTCACTACCGGCATCATCGGTACCGTAGGTACTGCAATCGCCACGGGCCTGCTCGGCGGCAATGGTGGCCTCGGCGGTCTGTTCGGTGGCAACCAGAACCCTGCCGCAAGCCCGGTCTACCAGCTTTCGCAGAAGGACAACGAGATTGCCCTCTTGAAGGCACAGCAGTATTCGGACAACAAGACGTTCGCCCTTGCCGAAAGGGTGGCCAACCTTGAAACCAAGGTTGTCGCAATCGAGACTGCGGCTCCGCTCCGTGACAAGATTCTCAGCGACAGCATCTTGAGCCTGCAGCGTCAGATGTCGGAAATCTCTGTTCGCAGGGTTCCGAACTACGTGCTTGATCCGGGTTACGGCCCTGCGTTCGTGGCTCCGATGCCGCCTCCGTTTCCGCCCGTGGTACAGAACGGCACCACTTCCACCCCCGCCACGCAGACAACTGCACAGGCCGCATAGTGGAGGTGACCCATGCACATTTCGTACGACAAGGCAGTTGACACCTTCATCGCCTTCATGTCCGAGCAGTTTGCGAAAGTCCCGAAGGACCTGCCCAAGTGGCTCGGTTTCTTCGGCCTCGCAGGTGCCAAGCTCAAGAAAGACCATATCAAGGAAAAGATGAAACCTTACCTTGAAATGTTCGGAGTGCTTGAAAACGACATGATTGACATCGGTATGTTGAAAACTGGGCTGGATTCGGCGTTCAACAACGTGCCGACGCTGACATACCTCAACTTCACTTTCGATGTGAGTGACGCCGAGGGCCTCGTCGCGAAGATGCAGGGTGTCGCTTCTGCCGAGATGCAACAGCCGCAGGTAACTGCGGAAAGCGCGGAGGTTGAAGAATGACCGAAAAGATGAAGCATGAATTGGAACGCGCCGAAAGCGTGCTCTGCCGCCACCTTGAAGACCTCAACGACATGGTTGAACAGGACGGCGGTCGTATCAAGCACCACATGACCCTTGATGCCTACAAGGACTGTATGAAGGCCTTGAAGAACTACACCGAGATCATGAAGGGCAACGGCAGCGCAAGCGTGGCGAAAGCTACCGCAAGTGTCGCCTAGTGCCGGTGAAGGTACGAAAAAGGACGACCTCCGAAAGGAGGCCGTCTTTTTTGTTTTCGTCCTGGAGAACGAAATGATTACTTGCTTTTTAAACTTTCGTGTCTACGATATAGGATTTCCCATAACAGCAGTCAATTACCGTCAACTCGCACGCCCTGAAAAAGTCCTGCACGGATGTCACATTACTCAACGCGTCTTTAGGTATTTTGCAGATTATTTTTCCAAATTCGATATTGTACGCACCTATTAAATGTTCAATCCTGTCTGTTGCTATTTCAGAAAATTCTTTTTCAATTTTTGGTGTAAAAGCGTGTGCTAGTTCTACGCATAAAAATTCAAAGTACCCTTTACGCCTCACGTACGAAGGGTCGAAATTGATACTTGCGGAAAGCATTTCCGCCCCTTTCTTGCAATAGTCAAATTTGTTAATGATAGCCATGCTCACGCCTCTTACGTGTCTATCGCGATTCGGAACGTGTGTAGGTTGCCGTCGTTGCCGTGCAGGGTCTTGACCATTATGATTTGGTGGACTGCTGGAATATGCGTCCATGTTCTTTCGCCTTGCGGTAGTTCGTAATAGCCCGTATCTCCGATGCGGTCCTTGAATTCGGTCTCGTCGACAGTTCGGCTGTCAATCGTGTATAGTATAGCCATGGTTTAACCTTTCTCGTTCGTTGATGCTCATTGCAGTGTAAGCGCAAGTAGCGCATTTGCCGCTTGGTGGCGTACAATGTCTGGACTTGCAGAACGGCGGCAGTTCATTGTCAATGACTGGAGCCGGATAAAAGTATTCGTCAAATCCGTGTAAGTCTAGACGTTCGACTTCCTTGCGGAATACCCTGTAGGACTGTGCCATGGATTTTTGGATTTTATCTTTCAGTTCTTCGTCAAACGTCATGTCGTAAAACTCCTAGCGGCGTTGCGGACACATCCGCACGTTCTGTCTCGCAACGGCTAGCGGCCGAGCGGACATATGCCCCATTGTTGGCGCCGCACGTTTCTATCTCAACAGCCGAATGTTCCTTGAAAGAGAGCCGTCCGTCATCTTCTGCCCGATAGCGTTCACATCGGACCATAAATTAAAGCCCTTGGAGGCGTGTTCACGCTTGGGAAATTCAAGTCTGGGCAGTGCCGAGACGCTCACGTTGTTGCGCGCAATGTAGAAATCCGTCCTGTCCGGCTCGTTGACAACGATGTAGAGGTTGGATCCGTCAAGGTTCAGGGATGCCGATGCCGTGGACGTCTTGCTCAAAATCTGCAGTTTGTCCCCTGCAATGACCCCGTTCGTGTATGTGTAGGGGTTGGTCGCAAGAGAAATCTCGGTGTAGATTGCTGCCCACGAGTTGTCGGAATCGGTTAGATTCCTGTAGAGGGTGACGTAGGAATACTGCGATTCCGTATTGGCTCCCACGCCTTTCAAATCAAGCTGATACACGACCTCGGCCGTGGACACGTCAATGACCTTTGACGTGCATCCGTCCTTGTAGGCGTAGTAATGGCCCGTCCCGTAGTCGGTAGGATTGTTGATGTCTTGGCCGCCGGAGACCTGCGTGTTGCACGTGGATGTCTTCGGGACGCTGAAAGCCTTCGTCTGCGCAAATGCGCCGAAAGCGAAAATTAGGGTGAAAAGGACAAAAAGTCTTGCCATCTTGATTTCTCCAGGATCGAGTGACGTAAGAGAAATGTAGTCTAAAATTCCCGAAGATGCAAGAGGTTTTTTAGTAGATTTTAAGCCGTGGGGCCTTCAAAATCAAGCCTTCCAGTACGGCTTTTTGTGCATCATGTGTGCATTGTACTTGAATTATCCGCGTTTATCTTGGTAATTTTTTAATTATCTTGAGTGTGGCCAAAATTGGCCGAAAGTCATGCGATTAGCGATTGTGATAAAAATTCGTGGAATCGGTAGAAAAATTATCGTGAATAATCGGTATTCCATAGTGGAATAAATCAAGTTGAAAGGTTTTTTGTAAATCAAGCTGGCAGCAGCCTAAGCTTCAATTCGCGTTCAATCTCAGTAATGGCGCGGAGTCTGTTATTTTGTATGAGTTTACAATTTTGCAGATGAAAATTTGTTTACCGTTTGCGATGAAACCTTTCTTTTTTTTGTTTGTAGTTTTCATTTTGAAGAAAGAAATATCTTGTTCTAATTCCGAGTAAAGGAACGGATATAGAATGAAATACAGATAAACTAATTCCTTTGTTCTGTCGTTTTGTTTCCCTGACATATTTGACTTTGTGTAATGGGCTTGCCTTTTAAAGTCCCGTTCCGGAGTCTGTTCCAAAGGCAAGAATAATGCCCTGTCAAAAGGGTAGTGTCCCTGCCTATACCCTAAAACATCCATCAAAACCCTGTTAAAGGGAGGATAAAATCATGACAGCAGTAATCCAAACACCGGATTCGTTCATCGCGTCCCTGTTGCCGGATTCCGACAAAAAGATGGTGCGCATTGCAGGCGTATCGCTTCTTGTCGCGATTCTTCTGTGCTTCTGGGCAACGACGTACGAGGTGCTGATTGACGATTCCATTTTTGTGGATCCGCCAACCACCGAAATCACAGCAACCATGAACATCATCGACAAAAAGGAGGAAAAAAAGCCCGACAAGAAACCAGAACGAAAACCGAAAGATATCCAAAGTAAAAGGCCTGGCACTGGCGGGAAACCCGTAGGGCGTGGTAATCCTCGAGCCCCGCTCAATCGTGGCGTGATTCATGCGCTAGAGGCTCAAACTGCAAATGCTTCGGCTGCCGCTTACGACTTGATCAGGCAAAGTTTTGCCAAGGATATCGACAAGGTTCTCAAGAATACGAATGGCTTGCAAGTGACCGGCAAGACAAAGATTGGTGAAGTCCGTGGAAAAATTTCAGACGGATTTAACCAAGGCATGTTTGCCGGTGGCAGCGGCGGTATCGGCGACGATATCTCGAACTTGATCGGTGGCTCTGCTGGAGCTATATCGACTAAGTCAATGGGAAATATAAAGGCTCCCAAGGAAACGGATATTGAGTGGGGCTCCGGCCCGTCATCCCGTTCCGCTGCAGATATCATGAAGGTTGTTCGCCAGCGTACTCCGGGGCTTCGGCATGTCTACAATAAATACCTCAAAAAGAAGCCGGGGTTCCAAGGAAAGGTAACGCTCAAGTTCACGATTGCTCCGGGTGGCGAAATCATCAGTATGTCGCTGGTGTCGTCCACGACGGATTACAGCGAATTCGACAATGAAATCAAGAAATCAGTCGGTCGCTGGACATTCAGCAAGGTGAAATCAGGCAATACCACGGTGACAATCCCGTTTACATTCTCGGAATAAGTTAATTCGCTGCGGTTGTTACGTATTCTCGTCATCGCGAGGTGCGTAGCGCCGTGGCGATCTCCTTTTGCTATATTGTAGTCTGCAAATAGGAGTATAGAAATGACAGATCCTCGCGTTACAAAGCTAGCTGAAAATTTGATTAACAATGCCATTGCACTTAAGCAGGGCGAAAACATCCTTATCGAAACGACCGACACACCCGACGAAGTCACGACAGAACTCGTGAAGGCAGTCGCTAAAGTGGGCGGTAACGCATTCGTGCACAATTACCGCGGCCGTGTCCGTCGCGAAATGATTAAGTCGGCGACCATCGAACAGATGCAGCTTCAGGCAGACCTCGCTATGGCCGAAATGCAGAAGATGCAGGCCTACATCGCCATTCGCGGCGCCGATAACGCTCTCGAAAATTGCGACATCGATGGCCGCCAGATGCTCAACTACCGCAAGATTAACGAAGACGTTCTCAACTACCGCGTGAATAAGACGCGTTGGTGCGTGCTCCGCTGGCCGAACCCCTCCATGGCGCAGGGTGCCAAGATGAGTTCCGAGGCGTTCGAAGACTTCTACTTCGAAGCTTGCCTTGCCGACTATCCGAAGATGGCCAAGGCCGCCCAGAATCTCGTGGACCTCATGAACCGTACCGACAAGGTGCGCCTTGTGGCAAACGGAACCGATTTGACCTTCAGCATCAAGGACATTCCGGCGATTCCGTGCTGCGGCAACATGAACATCCCCGATGGCGAAGTCTATACCGCACCGGTGCGCAACAGCGTGAACGGCGTGATACACTACAATACGCCGACCCTTTACGATGGCAAGTACTTCAGCAATATCCGCCTGGAATTCAAGGACGGCAAGATTGTGAACGCCACCTGCGAATCCGGTGACAATGTGGCCCTGAACGCCCTTTTCGATACTGACGAAGGTGGCCGCTACGTAGGCGAATTCGCCATCGGTTTCAATCCGTTTGTGAACGCTCCGATGTGTGACATTCTCTTCGACGAAAAAATTGCGGGATCCATCCACTTTACGCCGGGTCGCTGCTACGAAGAAGCCCCGAACGGCAACATCAGCGCCATCCACTGGGATTTGGTGCTCATTATGCGCCCGGAATACGGTGGCGGCGAAATCTGGTTCGATGACAAGCTCATCCGCAAGGACGGCCTGTTCGTGGTTGACGAACTCAAGTGCCTGAACCCGGACCAGCTGGGAAAATAGATTTTCATAAGAAGGAGGAAATATGGTGAAAAAACTCTCCATTTTTTTGGGGGCCTTGCTGGCTGTACCATGCTTGGCTACAAATGGTAAAATGGCTGGTGCGGGAACCGCCGAAAGTCCATGGCAGGTCGCCGATTACGAGGACCTCAAGGCTGTGGGTTTAGGTGACTACAGCATGAACGGTCATTATGTGTTGACTGCCGATATCGATGCGTCTGCTTCCCGGAACGAAAAGAATGCCGCCGATTCCACCGCCGGTTTCCAGCCGATAGGCATAGCGTACTATGGAACAGAGCAGTCTTATTTTGGCGGCGTATTTGACGGCGCGGACCATACCATATCGAATCTTTATTCGATGTCGACGGATACTCGTTCAACGGCCATGTTTATGGCTGTAGGCACTAAAGGTGTTGTCAAGAATCTGAAAATGTCCGATTGCTTTATTTCGGTAAAGTTTGTCTGGGCAGCTGGCTCTGTGGCCGTAATGAATTTTGGCTTGATTGAAAATGTTGAGCTCAAGCGTGATACGGTGCGCGCCCCGGTTAGTACGGGTGGTGTTGTGGGTATTAATGAAAACGGCATCATTCAAAATGTAGACTTTAGTGGCGTCGTTTATGGCATTAATGATCGTGTAAGTGTCGGCGGTATTGTCGGTAGCAATACCGGAACAAAATCGGTTATTCGTAACGTGAAAGTCGATGCCGACATGCGGTCTACTTATTACGGACAAAAACTTGGTTTAGTTGCCGGTGACAATGAAGGCCTGATTGTTTCTGCAGAAATCAATGGAATTCTTGAACATGGAAACCGTTATCTGGGCGGTGTGACCGGATATAATACGGGAACGATTGATTCGTGTGTTTCTCATGGTTCAATTTATTCGATGAATGAAAATTCGGCTGGCCTGGTTGGGTATAATAGCGGAACCATCAAGAATTCCAGTGTCGATGCCGATACGGTTTTTGGTGAATACCGTGGTGCGGCTGGTTTTGTTGGAACGAACGATACGACTGGGGTCATCGAAAACGGCTTTGCCAAGACGAATGTCCATTCCGATAGTTCTGGCGGTTTCGTCGTTCACAATGCTGGTATCATCAAGAATTCCCGTATGGAAGGCACGGTTTCTGCCGATTCTTTCTCTGGGAGACTTGTGTCTGGTTTCGCTTTGAACAACGCCGGCACTATATTGAATTCGTATTCGAAAGCAAATGTTGATGCGTTCAACAATTTGGCAGGATTTGTATTCCGCAATAGCGGCAAAATCGATAGTTGCTATGCGACGGGCCATGTGAATAACGGTAATAAGGGATCCGGTGATACTTATGGTGGCTTTGTCGGTCAAAACGACTCTACCGGAATTATTTCGAATAGTTTCGCAAGCGGGGAAGTCGTTGGTGGCATGCATGCTGGCGGCTTTGTGGGAGTAAATAAAGGAAAAATTCTCAATTGCTATGCGACGGGTGATGTGCATTCGTATTCTGTTTTTGGCGGCTTTGTCGGCGTGAACAAGGGCAATATCTACTATTGCTATGCGACTGGATCTCTTGAAAAAATCACAGGTTATGATGTGTCGTATACGGCGGGCGGCTTTGTCGGTTCCAATGAAGGTCAAATCAATAATGCCTACGCTACGGGAAATGTCACCAGTGAATACACAGGCGCTGGTTTCGTTTCGAGTAACAGTGGAACCATTTTGAATGCCTATGCTACGGGAAAGGTTTCTGGTAAGGTTGAACCTGCTGGATTTGTCGGTACGAATAGAAAGAATATTGAAAACGTATTCTTTGCTGGAAAGACTGTTGCAAGCGGCGCTGAACTTTATGGTGCCGGCTGCTTTGTGGCAGGAAACGACGGATCTGTAAAAAATGCCCTTTACAATAAGGATGGCTGCGGGTTTGGAACGGATTCGACGGTAGACGGCGTTGCGTTTACTGAAATGAAGAATGCGTCTCTATACAAGAACTGGACTGATTTCGACAAGTATTGGACTTTGAACGATACGATGTCGTATCCGCAGCTTGTGTTTACCGCGGGCGTTCTTCCCGAAATTCCTGTTGACGATCCTCCTATAAAGGTAAAGTCCAACATGGTCGTAGCGAAGGGCGCTAATGGCGTTAAACTATATGGAAACCGCCGAAACCTGCAAGCTATGGTAACGCTTTCCCGTTCGGGAATGACGAACGTCAAGGTGTATAATTTGAAGGGGGTGTTGCAAAAGGTTGTTTCGCTTGGCAAAATGAGCGAAGGCGTGCATCAAGTGAATTTGAGTGGTGCCGTAGAAGCTCGAGGCGTTGCTTTGATTGTTCTGGAACAGAACGGCAAGGCTCTGTCGAGGACGCTTCTTCGCTAACGGTTGTTCGTAAAAAAACATTGAAAATAAAAAAAAGCCGTCCTTTATCGGGACGGCTTTTTAAATGTTTTTCGCTAAAGCGAAAGTTGCGCAGTCGCGCAATCTTTCGAATTACACACCCTTAGCGAGAATCTCGCCAATCTGCACGGCGTTGAGGGCGGCGCCCTTGCGGATCTGGTCACCGGTGAGCCACAGCGTGTTGCTGTTCTCGTCGGCGAGGTCCTTACGGATACGGCCTACGAACACGTTGTCCTTGCCGGCGCTTTCGAGCGGCATCGGGTACACGTAGTTCTGCGGATCGTCCTTGAGGGTCACGCCCGGAGCGTTCTTCAAGGCATTGCGGATTTCTTCGACAGAAACCGGACGTTCGGTTTCGAACCACACGGATTCGGAGTGAGAACGCAGCGAACTCACGCGCACGCAGGTGGCGCTCGTGCGAACGTCAGAGTGCATGATCTTGCGGGTTTCGTTATACATTTTCATTTCTTCCTTCGTGTAGTCGTTTTCCGTCATCTTGTCGATCTGCGGAATCACGTTGTAGGCGAGCTGGAAGGGGAACTTGTTGATGTGCGTCGTCGTACCGGTTTCGAGGATGTCCTTGTACTGCTGCTTGAGTTCTTCCATGGCGATGGCGCCTGCGCCACTTGCACTCTGGTAAGAAGAAATGTGGATTTTCTTGATGTGAGAAATCTTCTCGATCGGGTTGAGCACCACAACCATCATGATGGTCGTGCAGTTCGGGTTAGCGATAATGCCCTTGCCGCCGAGTTCAGGCTTGTAGAGCTTGATGTCTTCGGGGTTCACTTCCGGGACAACCAGCGGCACTGCCGGATCCATGCGGAAGAAACTGGTGTTGTCCACGACCACGGCTCCGTTTTCGACGGCGATCGGAGCAAATTCCTGGGAAATTGCGGCACCAGCGGAGCTGAGCACCAGGTCGACACCCTTGAAAGAATCCTTGTTCAGAACTTCGCACTTGAGGGTTTCGCCCTTGAACTTGAATTCCTTACCGGCGCTGCGTTCAGAAGCGAGGAGCTTCAGGCTCTGCAGTGGGAAGTTGCGTTCTTCGAGGATGGAGAGGATTTCCTGGCCCACGGCGCCCGTGGCGCCCATGATGGCAACGTTGCGAATCATAATTAACCTTTATTGTTCGGTTTGTTGTTGATTGTTTGATTGTAAAGCTTCTGTGGCGTTCCAGAAACGCTTCAGGTAGATTTTCATCTGGCCAATCTGGTCTCTGGACTGCCTGTATTGGATCAGTTGCTGCTCCGGGTTTTCCTGGAGCGTGTAGCTGTAGAGCGCGTAGGCGGCGAGTCGCACGCATTCGCTTGCCTGAATCAGTTCCTTGTGCGCATCGCTGGATTTATGCGGGTGGAAAAGCCCGAGAACCTTTTTGTTAAGCGCGATGGCATTGTTGTTGATGGCAAGCGCCTGGCTGCTGCGCATTTCACGCTCTGATTCCGAAATGTTGGACGGCAGGGTGCCGAAGGCATCCATGGAGTTGATGATGTCTTGCATGCGCTTGATGACTGTTTCTGCATCGACCAGATAACTGTCGAGCCTGCTCAAGTCCTTGTCGTCGCTGCCGGCTTTGCCTGCCTGACCGCCGGTGCGAATCCTATGGCGAACCATGTGGTCGGAACCGGGCAGAATCTGTCCACCTTCACCGTTTTGGAATGATGCGATGTAGTCCTGGTACTTGGTATTCATCGCGGCGATTTCTTCGGCGGTGTAGTCCGAAGTGGGGATGAATGTCGGACGGTCCCAGTAGGCAATTCCCATGAAGGCCGACAGCATAAAGAAGGCGAGAAAGATGTTTCCGACCTTCGCTGCGCGGTCGTCAAAGCGGATAAAGCCTATGATAGCGAAGAAAAACAGGCTCGCGAATGACAGCAGGAGTCCGCCGTCGCAGTTGTAGGCAATGAACGAGTTCTTCGCGAAGAAGAATATGCAATCCATTGCCACAATCAGGAATGACAAAAACACGCCCATCATGATTTTGGTGCGTGTTTCTGCAGAAACGGACATGAGAATTGCTGTAAAGGTGATGCCCAGGGGGAGCACCATCATCAAAGCGATATCTGCAATTTGCTGGTTCATTTTTTAGAAAGGCAAATCGTCGTCGACGCCTTCCGGTGCTGGAGCATCGTAAGAGGGGGCGCTTGCCTGGCTAAAGTTGTTGGACTGGCTGTAGGAGTTGCCTCCCTGGAAGTTGCCGCCGTTCTGGCCGCGCGGCGTCAAAAGCTGGAATGTGTCCAGGTTGACTTCGGTGCTGTAACGCTTCTGGCCGGTCGTCTGGTCGGTCCAGCTGCGGTTGGTGAGCGAACCTTCTACATAGAGGGTCATGCCCTTGTGCACGCCGAGCGTTTCCATCGTGTCGGCGATTTTGCCCCAACCCACGATGTTGTGCCAGTCGGTCTGTTCCTTCTGTTCACCATTGTTATCACGATAGCGACGGCTGGTGGCCAAGGAGAACGATACGCGCTTGCGACCTGCTGCGCTTGCGCTAATGACTGGGTCCTTGCCGATATTGCCGATAAGCATCACTTTATTCAAATAAGCCATAATTAATCCTAGTTGTTTTTTGTTCTAGGGTAAAAAATAAAAAAATCCGTCTGTCACTTTGTGCCATTTTTGGATTTTTTTTCGTTTCCAGGCCCCGCCAGGCGCCTTTTATTTATATTTTCTTGAAAAAGTAGTCTAACCCCTAACCCTTAATCACTGCTGACTAAGTTCTTCTAACTGCCAACTAATCACTATGGTAACTCTCGCTCTTACACAATTTGAAAAATTTTTCCCCGCAAATCTCAAGGGCAAGCGCCTCGGCGCGGTTTTGCACCCGGCATCGGTTCTCCCGGATTTGCACTATACCCTCGATTTGCTCAAGGAATACGACGGCAAACTCTTTAAGCTTTCGGCCCTTTTCGGTCCCCAGCACGGCATCAAGGGACACACCCAGGACAACATGATCGAATGGGAAGGTTACACCGACCCCGAACTGGGCATTCCCGTTTATAGCCTGTATGGCGAACACCGCGAACCCACTGCCGAAATGCTCAGTCACGTAGACATGATGCTTGTGGACTTGCAGGATGTGGGCGCCCGCTACTACACGTTTATCTGGACGCTGTTCCTTTGTATGAAAGCCTGCGAAAAGGCTGGAATCCCCGTGATTGTGGTGGATCGCCCGAACCCCATTAACTGCGTAGACGAAGAAGGCCCGGTGCTGGATTTGGACTACACGAGTTTTGTGGGCCTGCACAGTATCCGTACGCGCCATGCTAAGACGATTGGTGAATTGGCCGTCCAGTTCAAGGAAGAACGTTTCCCCAAGTGCGAACTCTACGTGCTCGGCATGGAAGGTTACGACAAAAAGATGTGGTATGATCAGACGGGTCTTCCGTGGATTTTGCCGAGCCCCAATATGCCGACCCTCGATACCGCTATCGTTTACCCCGGCATGTGCCTGTTCGAGGCGACCAACGTGAGCGAAGGCCGCGGCACCACGCGTCCGTTCGAAATTTTCGGCGCCCCGTTTATCGATGCCGTCAAGCTTTGCAAGTACATGAATGACCTCAAGCTCCCGGGCGTGTATTTCCGCGAAAATTACTTCCAGCCCACGTTCCACAAGGGTGTGGGCCAGATTTGCGGGGGAGCGCAGATTCACGTGCTCGACCGCGACAAGTTCCGCAGTTTTGATATGGCGGTAAAGCTGTTGCAGTACATTTTCAACGAATATCCGAAGGATTTCGCCTGGAAACAGCCGCCTTACGAATACGAATTCAAGAAGTTGCCCATTGACATTTTGCTCGGTAACGGCACGTTCCGCAAGGAATTTATTGAAAGTAGCATTTAACCATCAAAGAAGAGGAAAGTATGATTCAACAATCTAACGGAAAATTTGAAATGCCGGCACTCCCGTATGCCGCAGGCGACCTGGCTCCAGTTCTCAGCCAGGAAACTATTGAATTCCACTACGGTAAGCATCTGCAGACTTACCTCAATAATTTGAACGCAGCCCTTCCGGGTAGCGCTTTCGAAGGCAAGACTGTCGAAGATATCGTCAAAGTAGCCGAAGGCGGTGTATTCAATAATGCAGGCCAGTTCCTGAATCACTACATGTATTTCATGCAGTTCAAGGCTCCGTCTGCAGGCAACGTTCCGACGGGTAAAATTGCCGACGCCATCGCCCGCGATTTCGGTTCCTTCGAAAAGTTCCAGGAAGAATTCCAGACAAAGGGTGCAGGCCTCTTCGGTTCCGGCTGGGTATGGCTCTCTGCCGATGCACAGGGCAAGCTTGTGATTACGCAAGAAGGTAACGCCCAGAACCCGCTCACCAAGGGCCTCAAGCCGCTCCTTACGTTCGATGTGTGGGAACATGCCTACTACATTGACTACCGCAACCGTCGCCCCGATTACCTTAAGGGACTCTGGCAGATTGTGGACTGGAATGTCATCAACAACCGTCTCGGCTAATTTCAGAACAGATGTAAAAAGAAACCGCAGGTCATTGGACCGGCGGTTTTTCTTTTATTGCCTTTTAGATATATGGTTTAGGAACTTACTGCTTGGCGGGCACGAATCCGTCGGTCGTCAAGAGTTCCATGGTGGCCTGGCGGGCGGCAGTGATGCCGGGGCCGGTGCCCAGGGGCATGGGGTTGTTCCAAGTCACGGAACCCTTCCATACGGGCTTCTTTTCTTCAATGGAATACAACACCAGTTCTTCTTCAAAGCTGTCGAGAGCGGCGTTGTAGAGGTTGACCTTGGTAAAGTTCTGGACCAGCAAGTAGTCGGCGTTCTGTTCCTTGGCGTAATCGATAACCGGATTTTCGCTAAGCGAAAGCGAACTCTTGTCTTGCACGTAAGCCTTGGCTTCGACGCCGTGAACCTTCAGGGAATCGGCCATCGTGGTTGCGACCTGGTTTGCAAAATCGGCTACCTGCTTGTGGGATTCAGAATAGACGACCACGGTTTTGCCCTGCAGCGGGTGAACCTTGTCAAAGTTGGACATTTTCTGGATTGCAGGTGCACAAGAGCAAAGCAGAAGTGCAGCGAGTGCGAGTAACACTAATTTTTTCATTATTTCTCCTCTTTTAAGATTGAATTTTCATGAAAGTCCTTGATAATTCCCTTGACGAGTTCGCTTTGGGCCCAAAGTTCCATTCCCGTCGTTTTCAGGATTGCTTTCCAGACGACCTTGCCGTTGTTGCAGTCGTACATGACAGAGGTGTATTCAACTTCACTGGAACCGCCCATGATCATGCCGGTGGAAGCGTCGTACTGCGTGGTTTGTGATTTTCCAGACACCCAGGTGTGCATTAGGTAGGAATCTCCACATTGCTCAAAAAGAGACTTGGGTTTGACAGGATCCAGAGCAAGAGCTTCGTTCTTTTTGTATTCAATTTCGAGATTGTTTTTCTGCGCGTCGTGCTGCCAAATGGAATCGAGCTTGGTGGTGTAGCCGGAGTATGCCTTTTGTTCATCGACAAGGATCCAGAGTTTCTTGCCGTTGATATCGAGCCCAGGAACAGAATTACGCTCAATTTGTGTTCCTGCACAGGCGGCAAGAATCAGGCCGAGCGATAAAGCCATGAGAGAGTATGTTTTTTTACGCATAGTTTGTAGTGTTGTATTATTGTTAGTTTGTTAAAGGTTTGTGAGAGGGCCGGATTATTCATCCGGATTTTCTCGTTCTATAAGTCCGTTCTCGTCTCGGAGCATTTCTTCCCATTCGTAATTGTTGCCGTCTTTGCATTTGAAATAGTATCCTTCGGAGTAAGTTTCGCACAAACTCGAAGGAGTCGATTTCGCAATTTTGGTCTTGTACATTGTTTTGCAGTGGACGGTGGTATCGCTGGCGAGCATATACGGATAAGAGGTGCTTGCTTCAGCTTGTGCGCTGTCTTGCGCGATTTTTTTCTGGATGGGTATATACTTGTTGTCTATGGTAGAATATTCCTGCTGAAAGATCGTGTCACCTTCCAGCTTATTAAATGCTCCTGGTGAATACGTGCATCCGTTATCGCAAGTATACACGTTGACGGTTCTGTCGTAATCCTGGCAGACGGGTTGAACAATGCCGTATAAAGGCATATCTGCTTCCATATCTGCAATGGATTGTTTTAAAGAGGGCTTACTTGAAGGACACCATGATTTATGGAAATAGCTTGAATCCTTGCAGTGGACATTCGGGAATGTGCTTAGCGTGTAGGGGTAATCGCTGTTCACGCTAGACGACGATTCAGTTTCGCCAGACGGTTCCGCCTCGCTAGATGATTCGGGAAGTCCTTCGGAGCTACTGGAAAGTATTTCAGAAGATTCGCTCGAATGAGCCGTTTCCATTTCGGAAGAACTGCTGGGGGCGGTATCCTCGGAACTGCTGGGGAGAGGGGTAATCTCGCCAGGATTCTCTGGAATGGCTTCGGTAGCGCTGCTGGAATCGCTGTCGCACCCTGCCCAAAACAATGCGGCAACGCATAAAGCGAGCTTGCGCTTGTACTTCCTGATAGACATCTTGTTCTCCTTTTTTTCTTAATATACCTTAAAATAGGCTTTCTTGCAAACGAATTAATCCAAAACTTTGGACAAATTGTAAATAAAAAGGAGTAAATCACGCTTTTTTGTTTATATTAATAGGGAAATGTTTATCCATTTTGAGGTGTGGCTATGGAAAACGAACTGACGCTTTTGATAGGGAAGGGGGAAAAGATCCTTTATGCCGGCAAGCCGGACAAAAGGTGCTTTATCTTTGAATGCATTTTCAATCCGCTACTCCCGTTTGCGCTCGTCTGGGGACTCTTTGACATGTTCTTTATCGGGGCTGCGTTCTCTTCGGACAAGGCCGATGAGGCTGCCTTCTTTCTCGTTCCGTTCATGGCGCTGCACATGATGCCGGTTTGGCTATACCTGGGTGGGGCGCTACTTTCGTTCAGGCGGTATCGCAATACGGCCTATATCGTCACGGACAAGGCCATCTATGCTTCCGGCGGAATCTTCGCAAGAACATACAAGTCAAAACCCTTCGCGGAGCTTTCGCACGTAGATTTGCACCGAGGCATTTTTGATCAGTGGTTTGGCGTGGGCGATATCATCACGACCTCGGCCCAGGCGAACCCGGCGACGCTGAACGGGCGAAGAAGGTCGACTAACGCGGGCATTTCCATCGACAGCATCGCCAATTACGCAGAAGTGTACAAGCTCGTGAAACAGCTGCAAGAAGACATCTACACCGACGTGATGTACCCGAACGACCTGCGGCCCAAGGAAAATCACGGGTACAAATCCAAGTATATGGGGTAGGGCTGTTTACGAAAAGAGTCCCAAGCCAAGCCCGACAAATGCCCTGATGGCGATGACATCTGCGGCATACATGTTTACGTCGAAGCCGAAATGGATTGTCGCGAAAACGGCGTCATGTAGGAGACCTTTATGATAGTCCTCCTTGTCGGCGGGGGCGTTGATAGTATACTCGTAACGGATTCCCAGGGAATAGAAAAACTGCTTGTGCGTATCGTCCTCTGCTGGGATAGATTCATCCCCAGAACTGCCGCTGTAGTAGCATAATTTGACTGTAGGGACAATCTTGTGGTCCGTATTGTCTAAAACCGGATAGCCGTAAAAGAGATACGGGGTCACGCCGCCCGCGGTTTCCCCGCCCTTGTGGTAGATGTCTTCGTAGTGGATGTCGTCCCCTTCATTTTTCCCATAGCCGACACTAAATCCTAAACCGAAGTCCCCTTTGGACGTTGTTGCCTTTACGGAAATATCCCCGCCATAGAACCTGATATTGTTGAAAGACTCGTCTATGGTCGGCATTGCCATGAAGAAAGAAAGGTCAAATGCGAACATTCGACGTGATGCATAACGCCCTAGCTGAGATCTCCCGTATGTTCCCAGATGGTAATCCGTTGCAACGGAGTCGGTTTGCCGGTCTATCAGTTGTACTAGTTCCTTACGTTCTTTTTTGGATAAAGATGCTCGCTGCATTCGGTATGTTATTTGCGAGAGTGCTCTTTGTACCTTATGGCGGATATTTGGTTTTTGTTGTGCTACCGTTGAATCGATATGTTGCTTTTGCTCAAGGTATATCCAGTAATACGATGAATCTGGAAGGAATGAGAATATTTGGTCAATCCCTTCTTCGTCGTTATCTTCGAAAACTTGAAATTGCCCTCGCGATATGTAAAAACCGCTCCCTAGGGGTGTTCGGGAATAACAATTTAGCGGGTACCGGCACGACCAATTAAGTAAAACCTCTTGCCGTAGTGAATCCAGCGGTTCTTCAGGATGTTCTGTATAAAAAAGAATAAGGCTGTCCCGAATGGGGTTGAAAATCTCTCTAAATGAAAACGCATCTGTTGCAGCGTGTATTAGGGATGAATCTGACAACGAAAAGAGCTTTGTGACGGAATCCGCTATGATTGGGATTGAGTCTACGCTTGCTTCGTATGCCTCTGGATCAACACGGTCATAAGCTATGCGGTGGGAGCCCGCAAGAACTTGCGCAACTAGAACAAATATGATTAGGAAGGTCGCCTTCATACGGCTTGAGCTCTGCTTGGTGAATTAGTTACAGCCTGCTTTTTTCTTGAGGTTGTCTCTATCATCTTTGCATGAACTTGCCATGATTTGGCAAACTTCTTCGTTCTTTTTTTCGCGGAAAAGCTGGTAGGCATAAATGCAGGCGGCTTTTTCGTTGCCCGCTTCGATTTCACTCTTGAACAGGTTGCCCGCTTCGTTGAGCTTTTCGCTGTTGTTTTCTTTTTTGGCTATTTCGCGGAGTATGATGGCGTATTCCGGGTTCAGTATTTTTGTGTCGCCGTTATGGTTGAGCGCTTTTTCGTAATAGTGCTTAGATGTTTCGAGATTGTTCAAACGGCCTTCGGCGACCGCAAAACCCCAGTAGGACTCGTAGCGGGTAGAATCGATGAGCCATGCCTGGTTAAAACGCTTGATGGCAGTACCTATATCGCCTCGTTGAAAAAAGGACCATCCGACATTCATCATGTGGTCAAAGGATTCTTTTTCCTTGCCTTTGACTGTGTTTAGAAATTCTTGGTCGGCCTGCAATAGTTCGGGACTCTTGGGCTGGTTGCCGTATTCCGGCATTTCGTTGATGCTGCGTTGACGGGGGCCACCCGCACAGCCAATGAGTGTGATAATGCTCAGTGCGGAGATAATGGTCGAAATTTTCATAAAAAATTCTCCTTCATCGAATATTCTTTTCTGGTTGTAAACATACAAAATAAAAATACGTCTAGTCTTTTAAATTTGACGTCTCTGTAAAATTTTTGTGGCCCCCTTGCCAGTTTTTTGAATTATAGGTACATTAAAGCCCGAACGCATCTCGTCTAAGGAAAGGCGAGGTGCGTTCTTTGTTATTTGGGCTTTCCTGCCCGTTGCGAAAGAACGCCTCTGAAAAACAACCGGTCGCAAATGCGGCCATAACAACGGAGGCTATATGAAGTCTAATGAAATCAAGGAACTGTTCAACAAGTTTGAACAAATTGCATGCGAATACGAAGGCATTGAATGCTGGAGTGCTCGCGAACTTGCTGTTCTGCTTGGGTATAGCAAGTGGGAAAAATTTTTGAATGTGATTGACAAGGCAAAAGAAGCCTGTGATAATGCGGGAGAACTTTCTGAGGATCATTTTCCCCGCGTGGGGAAAATGATCGATCTTGCTAAGGGTGCAAGGCGTGAAGTAGATGATTACATGCTTTCTCGCTATGCTTGTTATTTGATTGCGCAGAACGGTGATTCCCGCAAGCCAGAAATTTCCTTTGCACAGAATTATTTTGCTGTTCAGACCCGTGTTGCTGAAATTGTAGAAACTCGTATTCATGAACTTGAGCGTGTTCAGGCTCGTGCAAAACTAGCACAGACAGAGAAGATTCTTTCTGGAGTCTTGTTTGAACGCGGCGTAGATAGCAAGGGGTTCGCTATTATTCGTTCGAAGGGTGATCAAGCATTATTCAATATTGATACGAATTTGCTTAAGCGCAAGTATAATGTTCCTGCAAGTCGTCCGTTGGCAGATTTTTTGCCGACAGTCAGTATCAAGGCCAAGGACCTTGCTGCTGAAATGACATCTGTCAAAACGCAAGCCAAAAATCTTTTCGGACAAAAGAAAATTGAAAAGGAACATGTGGACAACAATCAAGCAGTCCGCAAGATGTTGCTTGATCGCGGTATCGTTCCTGAAAAGTTGCCGGCAGGCGAGAATGTCAAAAAGGTGGAAAGACGATTAAAAAAGGGTGTTGAAGTGAATGGGGGCCGATAATGAGTCGCAGTTACAAGAAACCGTTTGTGAAAATGGCAAAGGAGGCGCATGCCGGAAAAGAACCGCAAAGAGGGGGATTGTTGGGGGGGGCCGTCCGAAGGTGTCAAACTGCCTATTCCTAACCCGAAGGGCATTAGAAAATAGCGAAAATCGCTCGAAAAAGTCAAATGATTTACATTTGTTATGTCGCATAAAAAAGGAAAGTATAATGTTGTCTTTTAAAGAACATGCGAAAAAGTTCAATCTCGACGAAGAGGAACAAGAAATCCTTGCCGATTTCGAGGCGAATCATGCAGGCAAGCCACAGATTACCGAAGAACGCAGGAAAGAACTCGCTTCGTTGGCAAATGCATCCTCGATGGAAGGAATAATGCTAAATACCATGCAGCGGCTTTCTGCCGATGCGGCTCGTGCCGGCGCTTCTGAAATGTCTTTGGACGAAATCAATGCCGAAATTGACGCGGCAAGGAATGGTCGATGAAGCGATATTCTAAGGCTTGATGGTTATTGGAGTGCCGTCCTTGACGGCGGCGTAGATTTCTTCGATTTCGTCGTTCGTGACGGCGATGCAGCCGGCGGTCCAGTCTTTCCACTTGTGCCAGAATTTAAAGAGGAATGCCGGAACTTTGTTTGGATAGCCGTGAATCATGATGTCGCCGCCGGTTTCGTAATTGCCTTCTTTTGCGGCCTTGATTTGCTCCGCGTTCGGGTACGAAATCCGGAGCGATAAATGAAACATGCTTTTGGGGTTGTGAAGCACGATGGTGTAGTCGCCTTCGGGCGTCTTGTTATCGCCGGACTTGACCTTCGCTCCCACGGGATTCTTGCCAAGCGAAATCCTGTACGTCTTGACGATGTTCTCGCCGTTGCGCAAGTGCATTTGGCGTTTCGCTTTTTCTACGAGAATGTTGTCGATGGGTGAGGTGAGCATGAGTTGAAATGTAGTTTTTTTAGAATTCATTGAAAAAAATCAAGGCCGGGAAGGTGTAGTTGACAAAATAGGCTGTTGTTTTAGCGTTTTGCTTGGTTTTTATGTGAAAAAGAGGGCTGTTAGGCTTTAACTTGCTGTTTCTACCTAGGATGGGTTTGCACATCAAATTTAAATAATGTATATTATGAGAGAGGTTTATATGGAAGATTTAGTTCTGACAATACCGACCCAGGACTTGGGTATCATGGAAACTCTGGCGACTCGTATGGGATGGACCGTGCGGTCTAAGCGCAGCATTGTCCAGAAATTCATTGATTCGTGCCCCAAGACTCCGATGATGACCGACGAAGAAATCGCAGCAGAAGTCAACGCGGTCCGTTACGGAAAATGAAAGTCCTTTTCGACACAAACCTGTGGATATCCTTTATGATAGGCAAGCGTCTGGCCACGCTTGCTGATGTTTTATGCCGTAACGATGTTTATGTGTATATGAGCGAGCAGTTGTTGGAAGAAATTCAGACCGTCATCGCTCGACCGAAATTCGATGCCATCATTTCTGCGGAATCTCGGCAAGCATTCCAAGACATGGTCGATAATGTTTGCTATTGGACTCCGATTACCATCCAGGCAAAATCGCCCATCAGGGATATTAAGGATATCTTCATTCTTTCTATGGCGGAAAGTGTCCCTGTAGATTGCATCGTGAGCGGTGACAAGGATTTAACAGAGTTGAAAAGTCATGCAGGAATTCCAATTCTTCAGTATTCGGAATTTCTGAATAAAATTGATAACTGAATTGTAAATTGGCTTACTTTTCGAACCAGTTTTGAAATGCGATGATGCTGTGATTGAACTCGCCGCAAATCCCAAGGCCGAGAAGGTGTAGGGTGGGGTTGCGTGCTAAAAGCATCTGCTCATAAAGAGTCCCTATAAGACCTATTTTTGAATATACCTTTATTTATGCAGGTTCGCAAGCGATTTGACGCTGGAAAAAAAACAGAAATTTTAGATAAAAGAACTGTAGCTTTGGGTGTTTTTGCTCGTAATGCCCCAAAAGTCCAGACTTTAAATATCCAACACGGACTACTTCATTCTTAAGTAAAAAGCAGCTCCGACGATGATAGCAACGATGATCCACCATTTTATATTGCTTGGTTCGCTGGTGATGGCGTTGCCTACGGATTCTGTCAGGTTTGATTGAGCGAGTCCAATGGAAAAAAAAGAAAGTATAGAGAAATAAATTTTTGACATAAAAGCTTACCTCACTTGAGTAATAATAAAAAAAAGCCCAGGCTTTGAACCTGGACGTTTTTGAATTGCCTGTGGATCCTATCGCCGCTTCGCGGCTCCAGGATGACGATTAGGGTTGGATTGCTTCGCTACGCTCGCAATGACGTGATCATTCCTAACGGGCTTCGCCCTACCAACCACTAACCACTTCCTACTTCCTACCGTCTACTTCCTACTTCAAAAAGTTCATATACGGCAGCTTGCTTGCAAGTTCCTGCACCTTGTCGGCGTTGGCCATGAGGGCGGAGCGTGCGTGCCAGGAGCCGTCGAGGAACTGGCCGCGGGGGCCGTCGGCGAGCGTGAGCTCGATGGTTTCGTCACCCATCTTGAGCGTGCGGCTTTCGGTGCTGGTGACGAGTTCTTCGCTCGGGTGTGCTTCGATCCAGGCGAGGATCTTCTCAGCCACTTCGTGGCTCACCTTGTAGCAAGGCACGCCGATAGCGACGCAGTTGCCGAAGAAGATTTCGGAGTAGCTTTCGGCGATGATGGCGCGGATGCCCCAGCGTTTCAGAGCCTGCGGAGCGTGTTCACGGCTGGAACCGCAACCGAAGTTCTGGTTCGAAACGAGGATGGAGCCATTCTTGTAGGCCGGATCGCGGAAGGGGTGAACCTTGCCCTGAGCGGCGAGGCCAGCGATATCGTCGGCAAAGGCGTTGTCGCCGAGGCCTTCGAACGTGACGCACTTGAGGAAGCGTGCCGGGATGATACGGTCAGTGTCGATGTCGTTGCCGCGTACAGGAACGCCGGAACCTTTAACAATGTCGATAGAATTCATTTTTTAAATCTCCTTAGCGTTACTTGATGTACTTGCGGACGTCGGTGACACAGCCTTCGATGGCGGCGGCAGCCACCATGGCGGGGCTCATGAGGATGGTGCGGCCCGACGGGCTGCCCTGACGGCCCTTGAAGTTACGGTTGCTGGAACTTGCGCTCACCTGGCGGCCCTTGAGCTTATCCGGGTTCATGGCGAGGCAGAGCGAGCAGCCTGCTTCGCGCCATTCGGCACCGGCTTCCTTGAAAATCTTGTCGAGACCGAGAGCTTCGGCTTCCACCTTGATCTTCATGGAGCCAGGAACGACCCACATCTTCACGGTCGGGGCGACCTTGTGGCCCTTGATGATTTCGGCGGCTGCCTGCAAGTCGCTGAGGCGGCCGTTGGTGCAGCTGCCCACGAACGCGATATCGATCGGGCGGCCAATCATCTTGGAACCTTCTTCCCAGCCCATGTATTCATAAGCTTCGGAGATGACCTTCTTTTCGCTGCCGGTAAATTCGTCGATCTTCGGCATGTTGCCGTTGAGGGGGATGGCTTGGGCAGGCGTAATGCCCCAGGTCACCATCGGTTCGAGGTTGTCGCAGTTGATTTCGACTTCGTCGTCAAACTGGGCGTCGGCGTCGGTAGCGACGGACTTCCAGTAAGCGACGGCTTCGTCCCACTTGTCTGCCTTCGGGGCGTACGGACGGCCCTTGAGGTATTCAAAAGTCTTTTCATCGGGGTTGCAGTAACCGACGCGGGCGCCACCTTCGATAGCCATGTTGCAGACCGTCATACGTCCTTCCATGCCCATTTCTTCGATGACCGGACCTGCAAATTCGTAAGCGTAGCCAACGCCACCGTTCACGCCGAGCTTGGCGATGTAGGCGAGGGCGACGTCCTTGGCGGTTACACCCGGCTTGAGCTTGCCGGTGAACTTGATGCGGCGAGTCTTGAGCGGGCTCATGGCGAGCGTCTGGGTTGCCAAAACGTCTGCCACCTGGCTTGTGCCGATACCGAACGCGATAGCGCCGAATGCACCGTGCGTTGCCGTGTGGGAGTCACCGCAGGCAACAGTCATGCCCGGCTGGGTCACACCTTCTTCGGGGCCCACGATGTGGATCACGCCCTGTTCAGCGGTGGCGGGGCCAAAGAACTTGATGCCGTTGTTCTTCGTGTTGTTTTCGATATGGGAGAACATCTCTTCGGAAATGCCGTCCTTGAGCGGGCGGTTGCGTTCCGGGAAGGTGGTCGGGATAATGTGGTCGACCGTGGCGAACGTGCGTTCCGGGAACAGAACCTTCTGGCCTTCTTCGCGGAGCTGCGCAAAAGCCTGCGGGCTCGTGACTTCGTGGCAGAGGTGGAGCCCGATAAAGAGCTGGCACTGGCCGCTCGGGAGCTTAGCTACCGTGTGGCTTTCAAAAATCTTCTGATAGAGTGATTTTCCCATGATTTTGTCTCTTTTTTATGCCTTTTCGATTTGTTCTCCAAGGCTGATTAATTGCGGCGTAAATATAGTAAAAGTCCCACAGAATGACTGCAGGACTTTTGTTTACCGAAGAATAAAATTCAATCTTCCTAATACTGTTCGACCTGGGTGTCAAACTGGTACTTTTCGTGGTAGTAGCTGAGCATTTCGCTTGTGCTTGTAAATGCTGCTGCGCGAATTGCATTGCGAACTTCAGGATCGTTGCGGGACATTTCGATGATTTTGGCGTCAATGTCCTTGAACAGCAACTTGTTAGAGGCCATTGCAACGTGATTCTGGTTGTAGTCCAGGTGATAGCTGCGTTCCAACATCTGGAAGAGTTCGGACTGACACTGGTTTTCAGGCGGATGCTTCTTGGCGACCGGGATGTAGCATTTGTTGATGTAGTCCGTCTTGTAGGCGACGATCATTTCGTCAATGGCAGGGATGTTGTGGTCAGAATCGTGATTGGCGACTTCTACAGTGGGTTTAACGACACCGGAGCATCCGGTAAGGAGGGCGGCGGTCATGGTAGCGAATGCCAACACACGTAATTTCATTTTTTTATTCCTTTTTTCTTTGTTTGAACCTTATCCCTAATTCCAGAATAAAAGTTATTTAAAACGGGGTGTTTTGGCGACCCCCAATATGTAACAAATAGCTTACATCGGGGCTAAAAAAACGCTTAGAGAACACTTTTTGGAGTGCTTTGTGACCGCTATCACTTTTGCGGCTATGTTGTTTGTTTTACAACGAGTGAGTGTTACCGGTTTCTCACTGCATCGGCAGTCGGCTTGAACATGTAGAACCACTTGATTGGGTCTATTACTTTGTACCTAACGTTGCCGATTCGCTTGTCGCCGTTCTTGTCGATGAGCCCAGTAACGACGTGGGCGTGCGGGCCGGTGGTGTGTCCCGTAAGACCGACTGTTGCGATGGGGTCGCCTGCCATAACTTCTTGTCCGTCAAGGTATAGCAACTGGTCGCAATGCATAAAGATGACGACATCTTTTTTGCGCACGAGCCCGATCACGATGCCGCCGCGTTCGTCGCGTGCGGTCCAGGCTTTTGCTGCGAACGGGGCGAGTATTCGGGCGCCCTGTCGGCTGGCCACGTCGATGCCGTTATGTTGCCTGAAAGAGGCGGTGGCTTGGGCGTGGTAAAATTCTGTCAAGTAGGCGACGCTATCCGATACAATCGATGTCCAGTATTTCCAGGCGGCGCCGATAGAATCCGAAGCCGACTTCGCGAAGAAATCGGGACGCGAGAACTTGATAACGGTTCCTGCCGGCGGAATATTCTTTCCGTTGTTCTCCCACGAATTGGTGGGGTAGCCGTTTTCTTCGAGAGTGACCTTGAGATACTGCTGGATCATCTTGTCGTTTGTAATCAAGGCGTTGAATCGGCCGATAGCGTAGCGCGAAATGCGCTGCATGTTTTCTTTGCCGTCGAAGGTGTATTCAAACGACGGCGCAATCGAAAGTTTGTCGCGTTCGTGAATGCGGTCGCGGGTGTTCGAAATGCCTGGTTCCGTTTTGGTCACAAAGAAGAACGGCAATGCAACCGCGAACAGAAGCAACATCGGGAACAGTGTCCTGAATACTTTCGAAGAACCGTCTAGCGGGTTCTTTTCCAGAATCGAGAACTTGTGCAAGTACTCGATAATTTTTGCGAATTTTTCAGGATCCTTTTTCCAGTCGCAGGTGCGGATTTCCTTGTAAAAAGAATGGCTCCGGCGCACCGCCCTGTAGGCGTGGTAAAATTTTTTCTTGTCGGGCTTTTGCGGGAACAGCCAAAGTAGATTCGACTTGTTGAAGTGCGGCAAGTCTTCCAGATAGGCAGACGCTTCTGCGGCGCTTTCACCGTCAATGACGATGAGCCTTGAAACCAGTTTTGCGTAATAGGCTTCCTGGTCGTTAATTTCCAACGGCAGGATGGCTACGATTTGCGCAATCGATTTCTTGATTTGTTGCAGGTTGTGGTACAGGCTCCTGAATTGGTCGTCGTCTTGCGGAAAGCACCTGGTTCCGGTAATGGTCCAGCTGTTTGTATCGGAACCGAGCTCGTTGAGAGTTTCTTGCGAAAGTCTCTTTTCGATCAAGTCGCTTGCCGAAATAGGGGCATTCCCTTTCAGGCTGTTTTTTCCCGAAAAGTCAATAACCAAAAAACGAGCGCCGGCGTTTAGCGCCAGCGCAAGGTTCTGTAAGGGTTCAAGCGGAATTTCGGTTTCGCCCGGAAAAGCAAAAAAGGTGATTCCGCCTTGCCTGTACAGGTCATTTAAGACCTTGTGCTGCATTGTCCCCTAATTAGGCCTTCTGAGTGCCACGCGGGTAGGTGAAACCTGCAGGCGGCGCGGCCACGAACTTGTCGACCTGAAGATAGAGTTCTTCGGCAGAGGCGCTCGGGTTGAAATAGATTTCCTGGTTGCGGTTCTGGGTGCGGCCCTTCAGCGGTTCGCTGCGGCGGGAGCGGCTCACGATACCGAGCGGGAGCACTTCCAGGAGCGGGAGCAGACCGAAGTAACGGAACAGGCTGAAGTTCTTCTGCCAAGTGGTACGTTCGGCGAGCACGGCGAAGGTGCCTTCGAAAATGGACTTGGTCTGGAGCAGTTCGTCGCTCGTCATGGTTACCAGTTCGTGGTTGGTGGGGAAGTTGTTCACGAAGTTGACCATGTCGCCCTTGAGGTAGTTGGCGTCGCAAAGGAATACGAATTTCATTGTTTTACCTGTTTTTGATTGTTGTTTGCAGCAAAAATACTTTTTTGGTAATACACTGTCAGCCGACAAAGGCGTGAAAACAGCTGCTTTCGGAACTTTTTGTTCCGTTTGAATGTAAATTCTTTGTAAAATCGTGAAAATTCGTATAAACTGCGAAAAAAAGTTTTTTCGGCCCGTTCGATGTTTTTTTTGAGGGGGCTTTTCGTAAGTCGTTGAGTATCAATGAGTTACGAAGCATAAACCCTTAAATTTGCTCAAAAAAAAGCAATTTAATGGTTATTCAAAATTTACTTTTTAGCGTTTTTTTTTGAAAATGTGCGTTTTATCACGTTTAAAAACGTTATATTTGACCTCGTAAAATCGCGCTCGGACTAGCGGGGGCGGTACGTTTTTTGTGAAAGCAAAAGGTGTAATTGGAAGAAGAAATTTATGGGAGATCATAAATGAAACGAAAAAATTGGTCTGTAGCAGCCCTATTGGCGTCAGTCAGTATTTTGGCTTCTGTAGGTATTGCACAGGAGGAAAATAGTGCTCCTTCTGTTATGGGGATTCCTGGGGAATCGATCAACGAAGGTGGCAAGTTCGCCCCGATTAAGTTGGATAAGTATGTATCCGATGATATGGACAAACCCGAAAAGCTGAAATGGTCGGTTTCCGGCAACAAGCAGCTCAAGGTTTCTATCTCTCCCGAACGTGTTGCAACGATTGAAATTCCGAGCAAGTATTGGAACGGTTCCGAAGACATCACCTTCATGGCTACCGACACCAAGGGTGCCGTCGGTTCTGAAACGGTGAACTTCAACGTTGAATCCGTGAACAACCCGCCCGAAGTTAAGCAGATTCCGGACCAGACCATCGACGAAGGCAAGACCTTCACCAAGATCAAGCTCGATGATTTCGTGTCTGACCCGGACCACCCGAAGAACCAGATTTTGTGGGAATTCGACATCCAACCGGTGGGCAAGGATCAAGCTGATGGCGACCTGAATGTGGAAATCGATCCGAACCGCGTCGCTTCCGTGATTATTCCTGACCCGAATTGGTACGGCTCCGCAAAGATCAAGTTTACGGCCACCGACGGCGAATACGCTAGCGATTCCAAGACGGCGACCTTCACGGTAAGGCCCATCAACGACCCGCCGGTTCTCCAGAAGATTCCGGACCAGACCATCGACGAAAAGAACGAGTTCGAATCCATTAGCCTCACTGATTACGTGACTGACGTTGATGACGATGTCATGAAGCTCAAGTGGTCCATTTCGGGCAACAAGGACCTTAAGTTCGATATCGACAAGTACGGTTCTGCAAATATCAAGATTCCGAACGAATTCTGGAATGGCTCTGAAACGGTGACCTTCACGGTGACCGACCCTGCCGGTGCGTCTGCCAAGACGACCGCCAAGTTCACGGTCAAGTCGGTGAACGATCCTCCTGAATTTGTTCAGGAAGTCCAGGACCAGACCATCGATGAAAAGCAGGACTTCAAGCCTATCGAACTGGATAAGCTGGTTAAGGATCCTGACCACTCTTTCGAACAACTTAAGTGGACCGTTTCGGGCAACAAGGATCTCGCCGTTAATATCGCCGGCAAGACCGCTACCATTAAGATTCCGAACAAACTCTGGAACGGTTCTGAATCGATCAAGTTCAAGGTCTGTGACCCGGCCGGTGCCTGCGCCGAATCCGAGAACAGCTTTACGGTGAACTCCGTGAACGATGTGCCTCAGTTCGTGAAGCAGATTCCGAACCAGACCATCGACGAAAAGAAGACCTTCGCGAAGATCAAGCTCGACGAATACGTGAAGGACGCCGACCACAAGAATTCCGAACTCTCCTGGGAAGCCGACGTGAAGCACCAGGGCAAGGAACCGCAGTCCGGTACTTTGTCTGTAAATATCGGTGACGACCACGTGGCATCCGTTGAAATTCCGGATCCCTACTGGAACGGCTCCGCTGTCGTGACATTTACGGTCTCTGACCCGGAAGGCGCAACCGCAAAGCAGCAGGTCACTTACACCGTCAAGTCTATCAACGATATTCCTGTGTTCAAGAAGATCCCGGACCAGACTATCGAAGAAAAGAACGAATTTGCTTCCGTGATGCTCGACGATTACCTCTCCGATGCCGATCACGATCTCTCCCAGTTGAAGATCGACATCGCAGGTAACAAGGACATCAAGGTTAACCTGAATAACAAGACTCGCGAAATTTCTTTCAAGACTCCGTCCGAACTCTGGAACGGTTCCGAAACCATTACCCTGACTGCTACCGACCCTGAAGGCGGCAAGGCTTCTACTCAGTTCAAGCTCACTATCAAGTCTATCAACGACCCGCCGGTCATGAAGGATATCGCTGAACAGACCATCAAGGAAAAGGGCGAATTCAAGCCGGTTGAACTCGACAAGTATGTCGAAGACCTCGACCACTCCAAGGCCCAGCTCAAGTGGACCGTGACGGGCAACCGCGAACTCAAGGTGTCCATCGACGGTAACCGCGTGATGAAGGTGACTCCGCCGTCTCCGCAGTGGAACGGTTCTGAAACGCTCACCATCAAGGTGACCGACCCGGAAGGTGCAACGGACGAACGTTCTGTCGCTTACACGGTTGAATCGGTGAACGACGTTCCTGAATTCATTAAGCAGGTTGCTCCGCAGACCATCAAGGAAAAGGAACAGTTCAAGCCTATCAAGCTTGGCGAAATGGTCCGCGATCTCGACAACAAGCTTTCTGACCTCCAGTTCACGGTTGACGTGAAGCCGGTATCCAAGGGCAACAAGGATGGCGAACTCTCTGTAGAAATCGATGCCCAGCATGTGGCTAACATCAAGATTCCGAGCAAGTATTGGAACGGTGCTGCCGAAATTACCTTCACGGTGACAGACCCCGAAGGAGCGAAGGCTTCTTCCAAGGCTCTCTTCACCGTGCAGTCCGTGAACGACGTGCCGGTGCTCAAGAAGATTCCGGACCAGATGATCGAAGAAAAGCATGAATTTGCTCCGATTAACCTCGCCGAACTCGCTTCTGACCCCGACCACGCCTTCAAGGATCTCAAGTGGACGGTGACGGGCAACAAGCAGCTCAAGATTGACATTGACAAGAATGGTGTCGCAACGATTAAGATGCCTTCCAAGAACTGGAACGGTTCTGAAAAGGTGACTTTCACGGTGACAGACCCCGAGGGCGCTTCTGCCAAGTCTGATGCTGTGTTCACGGTCAAGTCCATCAACGACCCGCCGGTCATGAAGGATATTGCTAACCAGACCATCAAGGAAAAGGGCGAATTCAAGCCAGTCGAACTTGACAAGTTTGTGAGCGACGAAGATCATGACAATTCCAAGCTCAAGTGGACTGTGTCCGGCAACAAGGACCTGAAGGTCGTGATTGACCCGAAGCATGTCGCTACGGTTACTGCTCCGAACAAGTACTGGAATGGTTCCGAAGACATTACCTTCACGGTGACGGACCCGGAAGGTGCCTCTGACAAGCGCACGGTGAAGTTTACTGTGGAATCCGTGAACGACCTGCCCGAATTCGTGAAGCCCATCAAGGACCAGGCGATTCCGGAAAAGCGTGAATTTGCGATTATCAACCTGAACGACATCGTGAAGGATGCAGACCACAAGCCTGAACAGCTCTCATGGAGCTTTGACGTGAAGCCGGCGAAGGGCGCCCCGAAGGGTTACACTCCGCAGCTTAAGGTTTCTGTCGATGCCCAGCGTATGGCAAAGATTGTGATTCCGAACAAGTACTGGAATGGCTCCGAAGAAATCACCTTCAAGGTGGAAGACCCCGAAGGTGGCAAGGCCAGCTGCACGGCTCTCTTCACTGTGACTTCTGTGAACGACGCCCCGACCATCGGCAAGATTGAAGACCAGACCATCGAAGAAAAGCAGGAATTCAAGCCGATTGACCTCGCTTCCATTATCAAGGATCCGGACCATCCGTTCGAGAAACTGAAAATTGAAGTCAACGGCAACAAGGACCTCAAGGTCGATATCAGCAAGGACGGCAAGGCCACCATCAAGACCCCGAACAAGTTGTGGAACGGCTCCGAGAAGCTCACGTTCACCGTGACCGACCCGGAAGGCGCTTCTGCCAAGGCTACGGCTTCCTTCACCGTGAAGTCCATCAACGACCCGCCGGTCATGAAGGACATTGCCGACCAGACCATCAAGGAAAAGGGCAGCTTCAAGTCTATCGCTCTCGACAACTTTGTTGAAGACCTTGACCACCCGAAGAACAAGCTCAAGTGGAAGATTGAAGGTGCCAAGGAACTCAAGGTTGCCATGGATGCAAGTCACAATGTGTCCGTGATGACTCCGAACCCGTATTGGCATGGTGCCGAAACCATCAAGTTCACAGTGACCGACCCGGAAGGCGCTTCTGATAGCCGCTCCGTGACCTTCACTGTTGAATCGGTGAACGATGCTCCGCAGTTCGTGCGCGAACTCAAGGACCAGTCCATCGACGAGAAGAAACAGTTCCAGCAGATCAAGCTTGACGATCTCGTGAAGGACCCGGATCACAAGAACAGCGAACTCAAGTGGAGCTTCGATGTGAAGCCTGCCAAGGTTGGGGCTGCTGCTCCTGCCAAGGGCAAGAAGGGTAAGGCCGAAGAAAAGGCTCCGGCTGGCGAAACGCTCAGCGTGAAGGTTGACAACAACCATGTTGCTACGATCGTGATTCCGAACAAGTACTGGAACGGTGCCGCCGACATTACCTTTACGGTAACCGACCCCGAAGGCGCCAAGGTCTCCAAGACCGCCCATTACGAAGTTCGTTCTATTAACGACCCGCCGGTTATCGCTGCTAACGCCCCGAAGGGTGAAACCATCCGTGAAAACGGCGTGTTCAAGACCATCGATCTTTCTAACCTCGCTTCTGACCCGGATCACAAGACCGCTCAGCTGAAGTGGACTGTCTCTGGCAACAAGTTCCTCAAGGTGAATATGCGTAAGGACAACACTGTCCAGATCGCAGTGCCGGATCCGCAGTGGAACGGCAAGGAAACCGTGACCTTCACGGTGACCGACCCCGAAGGCGCTTCTGCTCACCACAAGATGATTTTCGAAGTGACTCGCGTGAACGATCCTCCGGTGCTCACCAAGAAGATTCCTGACCAGAAGATTAAGGAAAAGGAACTCTTCAAGCAGATTAAGCTTGATGAATACGTGAAGGACCCGGATAACAAGCCGAGTGAACTCAAGTGGACCGTTTCTGGCAACAAGCTCTTGAAGGCTGAAATCTCTCCGAGCCGCGTGTTGACCGTGACTGCCCCGGACAAGTATTTCTGGTGCGCTCCGGAAACCATGGTTCTCGAAGTGAAGGACCCGGAAGGCGCTTCGACTTCTCAGACGGTGACCTTCGAAATCACCTCCGTGAACGACGCTCCGGTGCTCAAGAACATTCCTGACCAGAAGATCAAGGAAAAGGGTACGTTCAAGGAAATCGACCTGAACAAGTTCGTGCACGATCCTGACCACAAGCTCTCTGAACTGGTGTGGTCTGTGAAGGTTGACAAGGTGAATGCCGCTCCGGCTGCAAAGCCTGCCAAGAAGCCCGCAAAGAAGCCTGCCAAGAAGGGCAAGAAGGGCGCCAAGGAAGAAGCTGCCGAAGAGAGCGCCCCGGCTCCGGTTGACGACTTCCAGGTTGAAATCGACAGCAGGAACATTGCCCGCGTGAAGATTGCTAACAAGTACTGGAATGGTGAACGCAACGTGACCTTCACGGTGAAGGACCCCGAAGGCGCCTCTGACTCCAAGACGGTGAACTTCAAGGTTGAATCCGTGAACGACGCTCCGGAAATCAAGCCGATTCCTATCCAGAGCATCCAGGAAAAGGAACACTTCAAGCCGCTCGACCTCGCTCAGTTCATCTCTGATCCTGATCATCCGCTTTCTGCTTTGAAGATTGAAGTGGCTCCGACTCGCGCTCTTAAGGCTTCTATCAATTCTAAGAAGGAACTCGTTGTTTCCACTCCGGACAAGTTCTGGAACGGCTCCGAGAAGATCAAGCTTGACGTGACCGACCCCGAAGGTGCTCGCGCAACCCAGCAGATTACCTACGAAGTGGTGCCTGTGAACGATCCTCCGGTCATCAAGCACATTGCTGGCCAGAAGATCAAGGAAAAAGAAAAGTTCGAAATCGTCGACCTCTCCAAGGCTGCCGAGGACCCGGATAACAAGCCCAATGAACTCCACTGGACTGTGACCGGCAATAAGGACTTGAAGGTTGATATCAAGGGTAGCCGTGCGCAGATCCTGACTCCGAACCCGTACTGGTTCGGTAAGGAAACCCTCACCTTTACGGTGAAGGATATTGCCGGTGCCTCTGCTTCCGCTAAGGCGACCTTCGAAGTGACTCCGGTGAACGACCCGCCGACCCTCAAGCCGGTGCAGCCGTTCGTGATTGACGAAAAGAAGGCCTTCGCTCCGGTTGACTTCGGTAAGATGGTTTCTGATCCGGACAACAAGCTCGATGAACTTGTGTGGACTCTTGATAATGAAGTTCCTGCCCTTAAGGGCAAGAAGGGTAAGGGCGGTCCGGCCGTGAAGCATGAAATCAACTTCTCGATTGACGAAAAGGGAGTGCTCCGTGCTGAAACCCCGAATCCGTACTGGAACGGTACCGAAGTCGTGACGGTGAACGTGTTCGACCCGGCTGGCGAAAAGGCCTCTGTGCCCGTGAAGTTTACGGTGAAGCCGGTGAACGACCCGCCGGTCGTGAAGAAGATTCCTGACCAGGAAACTCTGCAGGGCTCTACCTTCAAGCCAATCAAGCTCGACCAGTATGTTTCTGACCCTGACCACAAGGTTAGCGAAATTCGTTGGGGCGTGACTGGCGCCAAGAACCTTGCCGTGCAGATTAACGGTAACCGCGAAGCTATCGTGAAGCCGAAGAAACCGGATTGGTTCGGTGAAGAAACTCTGATCTTTACCGCTAAGGACCCGGCCGGTGCTTCTGACAAGGCTATGGTGAAGTTCACCGTCAAGCATGTGAACGCTGCTCCGATTATGCGCGATATTCCTGACTTTACCATCAAGGAAGACGACAACAATGGTGTAGTGGCTGTCATTAAGCTTGACCAGTATGCTCGCGATAAGGATCACCGTTTCGATGAACTCAAGTGGAGCTTTACCGGTAACAAGTTCCTTGAAGTGAAGTACGACAAGTACAAGAAGACGGCAACGGTTGCTCAGCCGCACCCGAACTGGAACGGCAAGCCGGAACGTATTACCTTTACGGTGACCGACCCGGATGGCGCCAAGGCTTCTAAGTCTGCTCTCTTCACCGTGATTGCCGTGAATGATCCGCCGGTTGCAACCGCTCAGACTTACATGACCCAGGAAGGCGAAGAACTCAAGGTGAGCGCCTCTGAAGGTCTGATGTCTGGTGTGCAGGACCCCGATGGTGAAAAGCCGGTGTCTGTGCAACTTGTGCAGAAGCCGCGCAACGGTAAGATCAACCTGAACGAACGTGACGGTTCCTTCACCTATATGCCGAACAAGGGCTTTAGCGGCCTCGATGAATTCAGCTTCAAGGTGCGTGATCCGGGTGGACTCGCCTCTCAGGTGACGACTGCCGAAATCAACGTCTCCTTTAAGATGAAGGACCTCCGCGGTGGCGACACCAAGAAGAAGGCTGAACCGAAGGAAGAGCCGAAGGAAGAAGAAAAGGCCCCGGCTAAGGGTAAGCGCAAGAAGGGCAAGCGCCGCTAATCCATAAGTGGCCTCGCTCTGCGAGCTTCTACCAAGAATTTGAGTAAAGCTTAATAAGTGAAAATCCCGCTCCTAGAGCGGGATTTTTGCGTTTTCGGGAATTTTCCTCCCGAAATGGCTGTTGGGTGTTGAAGTCTTCAAAACGGAAAAAACTTGCAGAAGGCTTTTTTGCATCGTTTTTCGCCCCTGAAATATATTTTTGAATTGGATGCAAGGGCCTGTTGCCTATTGTAGTTTAGGGATGAATTTATGAAAAAAGGATTGTTTGGTGCTTTTGGACTTTGCCTGTGTGCCGTGATGGGTTCGCAGGCGATGTCTGCTTATGCTGCCGAAAAGGCGGCAGATTTCAGCTGGAGCAACGTGAGCATGGGCGGGGGCGGCTTCGTCTCCGCCGTGATAGCCTCTCCGGTAGACAAGGGACTGTTCTACGCCCGTACCGACGTGGGCGGCGCTTACCGCTGGAACGAATCGACGGCCCGCTGGGAATCGATGATGGACTGGGTCGATGTTTCCGAGCGAGGCCTTTTGGGAATCGAGGCCATTGCCGTTGATCCGCAGGAATCGGGCGTTGTGTATATGGTGGCGGGAACCAGTTACTGGAACAACGGCCGTACGGCGTTCCTCCGCAGTAGCGACAAGGGCGAATCCTGGGAAGTGATTTACACCTGGGACGAAGACGGTACCAAGGGCGCGAAAGTGGCGCGCTTTGGCGCACACGGCAACGGCATGGGCCGCGGAAACGGCGAAGCCTTGGCGGTCGACCCGAACGATTCGAAGATTATGTTCTATGGCTCCAAGAACAAGGGCCTCTGGAAATCGACGGATAATGGTTCGAGCTGGAGCCATGTGGATGCTTGGACCAAGGCGGCTGGGAGCGATACGACCTGGAATGGTTCGGGATTCAGCTTTGTGCAGTATGCGCCGGGCAGCTCCAAGGTGCTTTACGCCGGATTCCTGCGCGAAGGGACGACGGCCAAGGGCTCGTTCGAAAACGTGTTCACCTCGACCGACGGCGGTGCAAGCTGGCAGGCGCTCCCGATTCCGGATTCATTGCGCAGCACGGCCGGCGGGAGCATTGTGCGCCTGATGCCGCAGCGTGCGGTGATTTCGGGCGACGGAAAAACGATGACGGTGACCTTTGCCGATGGCGCAGGCCCGCATTCCATGATGTGGGACGAAGGCTGGGGCATGATTTACGACGGCTTTGGTCGCGGTGCGGTGCTGCAGCTTGATGTGGCTTCGGCGACTTGGTCCGACGTTTCTCCGGAAAACTTCCTGGACGAAGGCGGTGACGCCAAGTACGACAAGGTGGACGTGAAAGGCATGGTCGACTGCGAAGCCGCAGGCGGCACCGGCAAGACTTGCGAAGAATATTACCCCTACATTGCCCCTTATGGTGGCATAGCCATCAATCCGAAAAATGCAAATGAAATGGTGGTGACCACTGAAGGCTATCGCGGACCGCAGTTCTGGTACACGGCTACAAGCGACACCAGCGGCAAGTGGAGCGACCAGTGGGGTACTAACATTTACCACACGACCGACGGCGGCAAAACCTGGATTGCAAGCTTCAAGTATTACTGGATGGAAGGCGGTGTGTATCCGACGACCAAACAGATGGATGCCAATGGAATTGGCTGGATGCATAACGGTTCTATTCACTGGTCCGGTAGCGTTGCTATGGATCCGTTCGACAACAACCGCGTCTTTGTGACTTCGGGTAACGGTATTTTCCGCTGCGACAACTTGAGCGATTATGTGTACAAGGAAGCGGAGAATTCTTGGGAAGAACCGCAACTCACCATGAACCAGGTGTGGCATTTCTCGGCGCATGGTGTCGAAGAAACGGTGCCTTTCGAAGTAGTGAGTATTCCGGGTGGCCCGATGATTTCGATCATTGGTGACTATGACGGTTTCCGCCACGACGACATCGCGAAATATCCCGCATTCAGGCATAGGACGAATGTTGGCGGCGATTATGTATCGTTAGGCACGACGCAAGGCCTTGCCTATGCACCCAAGAGTGGTAAGCTGGCAAAGGTGGCCGACAAGCGTGCCTACGAAGGTCTGTACAATGATATTCCGATTGCTCCGGTGCAATATTCCAATGACTCCGGTAAGACTTGGACGGTGGAAACTTATACGGGGCCTGATAAGAATGCCGCTAAAGGCACCGTGGCTCTTTCGGCAAAAGGTACGTACACCATTTGGGTCCCGATGGAAGGAACGACCGATGTCTACCGCAATTACAACGGCACGACTTGGGAAAAGGTTTCGGGTATCGACAATTCTGCTTACGTGGTGGGCGATCCTGAAAACGACGACGTGTTCTACGCCTATACCAAGGCGGATGGCAAGTTCTACAAGAGCACCGATGCGGGCGCAAGTTTCAAGGCCGTGAGTACGCCTGGTGAAAGTGCGTTCAAGAAGTTCCGTGCCATTCCGGGCTACGAGGGCGACTTGTGGCTGCCAGTCGCTATTCAGGATCCGTCGAACGGAACGCCGGCAAGCGGAAAACTTTTGCATTCGACCGATGGCGGTGCTACCTGGGCTGCGGTTGAAGGCGTCGGCTATTGCGAAGCGGTGGGTTATGGCGCACCCAAGGAAAAGGGCGGCTATCCGGCAATTTACATTTTCGCAACAGTCGGTAAAGTGACGGGCGTGTTCGGCTCTGACGACAAGGGTAAAACCTGGACTCGCGTCAATGACGATGGTCACGAATACGGCGGCCTTGCCAACGGCGAATTCGTGATGGGCGACATGAATACTTATGGCGTTGTGTACATGAGTACGGCAGGTCGTGGCATTGCAGCCCGCGTACCGAGCAATTGGGAAATGGGGACATCCAATTCCGATGGCACGACAAAGGTTGCTCCGTCTGCAAAGGTCATGGCTTCCGCTTCAGTAACTTATGCAAACGGCAATCTGGAGCTTCGCCTGAATGCAACCGTTGCTCGCGTGAGCGTGTTCGACATGCGTGGCAAGAAGATTTCTAGCCGCTATTACAGCAGCTCTGCCTCGGTGCCGCTCAAGGAACTGGTGCGTGCCAAGGGCAGCTATTTTGTTCGAGTCGATAACGGCAAGAAGGTCCTGTTTGCAAACCGCGTGATTGTGACGCGATAATGAATTTCAGAATGAAAATGAAAGAAACCCTGCCGACGGCAGGGTTTCTTGTTTAAAGTTGTAAATCTTCGTATCTTGTAGAATAGCAGATTCTATAACTGTCTACTTCCTACTGTCTACTTCTTACTCTTCTTCTTGGTTTCGAGCCATTCGTCGAAGGTGATGCTGCGGTCGATGACGCCGTTCGGGGTCAGTTCGAGCACGCGGTTCGCGATCGTCTGTACGAATTCGTGGTCCTGAGAGCAGAAGATAATCGGGCCCTGGAAGGCGGTGAGGCCGTTGTTGAGGGCCGTGATGGCCTCCAAGTCCAGGTGAGCGGTCGGTTCGTCGAGCAAGAGGCAGTTCGCGTTGCTGAGCATCATGCGGCTGAGCATGCAGCGCACCTTTTCGCCACCGCTGAGCACGTTCGCGCTCTTGAGGGCTTCTTCGCCGGTAAAGAGCATACGGCCGAGGAATCCGCGGATGAACGTTTCGTCCTGTTCCTTGCTGTACTGGCGCAGCCAATCCACCAGGGAGAGGTCGCAGCCGAAGTAGGCGTCGTTGTTTTTGGGGAAGTAGCTGTAGCTGATGGTGTTGCCCCACTTGAGAACGCCATCGGGTGCCTTGGTTTCTTCGGCAATGAGCTGGAAGAAGGCTGTCTTGAGTGTGTCGTATTCACCGACGAGGGCCACCTTGTCGCCACTGTTCAGGCTGAAGTCGAAGTTCTTGCAGATGATGCCGTCGCCGCCATCGATGGTGGCGTTCTTGACTTCGAGCACGATCTTGCCCGGTTCGCGGTCCATCTTGAAGTTGACCCACGGGAACTTACGGCTGGAAGCCGGCATTTCTTCGACGGTCATCTTGTCGAGGAGCTTCTTACGGCTGGTGGCTTGCTTGGCCTTGGCGGCGTTACTGGCGAAGCGGCGGATGAACGCCTTCAATTCTTCAATCTTTTCTTCGGCGCGGCGGTTCTGGTCCTTGCGCTGCTTCTGGGCGAGCTGGCTTGCTGCGTACCAGAATTCGTAGTTACCGCCGTAGATGTTAATCTTGCCGTAGTCGATGTCGCAAGTGTGAGTGCAGACTGCGTTAAGGAAGTGACGGTCATGGCTCACGACGATGACGATGTTTTCGAAGCGTTCCAGGTAGTCTTCGAGCCAGCCGACAGTTTCCAAGTCCAAGTGGTTCGTCGGTTCGTCAAGCAACAGAATGTCCGGGTTGCCGAACAGCGCCTGGGCGAGGAGCACGCGCACCTTGAGGCCCGCGTCCAAGTCGGCCATGAGGCTGTAGTGGAATTCTTCGGGAATGCCGAGGCCCTTCAGAAGCACGGCCGCGTTGGAGTCGGCTTCGTAACCGCCGATTTCGCCGAAGCGGGTTTCGATTTCCATGGCCTGCATGCCCTGTTCTTCGGTCATTTCGGGGAGCGCGTAGAGTTCGTCGCGTTTCTTGCCGAGTTCGTAGAGTTCGGGGTAGCCCATCATCACAGTTTCAAGAACCGTATTCTGTTCGTAGGCGAAGTGATCCTGCTTCAGGACGGCGATACGTTCGCCCGGGTCCTTGGTGACCTCGCCGGTGTTGGGCTCGAGTTCGCCCGAAAGGATTTTCAGGAAGGTGGACTTTCCGGCGCCGTTCGCACCGATGACTCCGTAGCAGTTGCCGCGCTTGAAGGAAAGGTTCACTTCTTTGAAGAGAACGCGGCTACCGTATTGAAGACTGACATTAGAAACGTTGAGCATGTTTAGTAGGAAGTTTGAAGTAGGAAGTAGACAGGTTTGTTGGAAGTAGGTAGTAGGAAGTTACTGTCTACTGTCTACTTCCTACTGTCTACTCTCCGCCGAAGCTATGCTTCGGCGTTTGCTTTTTCGAGTTCACGTGCGTTGATGATGAGCATCTGCAGGCGGTTTTCGATGTTCGCGAAGCTCGTATCCGGGTCGTAGTCGAGGCTCAAAACCTGAATATGCGGGCAACGTTCCTTCACAGCCTTGGTGAGGCCGCGGCCAGAGATGTGGTTGGCAAGGCATGCGAACGGCTGCAAAATGATGTAGCTGTTGATGCCGTGCTTTGCGTTGTACAGGATTTCGCCCGGAATCATCCAACCTTCACCCGTGTTGTAGGTGGGGTCGATGATATCGGACACATAGTCCTTGAGTTCCACGCAGTCTGCATGATGTTCGTACAGCTTGAACTTGTGCATGGACTTGCGGGCGGTTTCTACAGCGTGCGTATAGACCTTTGAGGTCACGCCGCCTTCGAGACGGTCCATCATCGGGTTTGCAGAGAATCCGCGTTTGATCTTTTCTTCGCGCACCACTTCGTCGACGCGGAAGAAGTCTGTCATGCCCGGCAGGTAGACTTCCATGCCGTTGTTCATCAGGTAGTTTTCTACAAAGCCGTTTGCACTCGGGTGGTAGTTCATCAAGATTTCGCCAAGCACGGCAACGCGCGGCTTGCGGATGCCCTTCTTGCGTTCTTCGGTGATTTCGATACCGTTGAACGCCTCGATGCATTGTTCAAAGACTTCGATGAGCTTGGAGGGACGCACCAGCTGCACGGTGGAAAGGTGACCTGCAACGCCAATCACCTTCGGCATCCATTCGTCGTAAACCTTCTGGGTGTCGCCGGCGTTCACTTCGTAGGGGCGCACGGCGCGGTACATGGTTTCGATAGCGTCCATGGTCACGAGGCCCCACAGCATGTGGAGTCTGAAGTCGAGACCCAGCTGGAAGCCCGGGTGCATTCCCTTGTAGTCCACGCCGGTGGTAATGATGGTCACGTCCTTGAAACCTGCTTCGTCAAGGGCCTTACGGGCCAGCACCGCGTACTGCACGGCGCGGCAGTTTTCGCAGTTCTTGGCAAGGCACATGGAAACCTGGTTCTGCGGAACTTCGGGGTGTTCCACCAGCCAGCGGAGGGCTTCGCCGATGTTCACCTGGCAGGGGAAGCAGATGTCGTTGTGCACGTACTTCTTGCCGAGTTCGATGGCCTTGCGGTCGGCTACCGGCAGGTATTCGGCGATGTAACCTTCCCGCTTCATGTACTCGCTGGCGAGCACGGTAAAGGCGGGGGAGAGGTTCGGTGTCAGAATGCGGCGACGCTTCTTGTCTTCGGGCAAGAAGGGCGTATGGAACAGGGGCTCGTGGCTTTCAGGCTTGTCGGGCAGGTTTGCTGCACGGCGGGCCTTTACGGTTTCGATAAAGCTCTTGACACGAATTCCCACGGGGCCGCGGGCATCGCCTTCGTCGAGCTTGAGCATGAGCATTTCCTTGTTGGAATCAAGGTGCAGCATGCGCATCATTTCGTCGGTCAAAATCGAGTCGTGTCCGCAACCGAAACTTACGATCTGTGCAAGTTCGATGTTCGGATCCTTCGCGGCAATCATGGTGGCACCAATCATGCGCAAGTGGAAGGTGTTCTTGATTTCGATACGGGTGTGGCTCGGCACATCTTGGTCGAAAACGCCGGGGAGCGATTCGGTGGTGAGCACCGGAATGCCCATGGCGGTAAAGTGGCTTGCGATGTTGTGGTTGATGAGCGTGTCCGCATGGTAGGGGCGGCCTGCAATCACTACGGCAAAGGAGTTCTTCGCGCGTACATCGTCGAGAATCTTCTGGCCTTCTTCCAAAAGCGTGGTGCGGTAGTTGTTGAGTGCCTTCTCGCCTTCGGTAACGGCCTTGTCCAAAAGTTTCTTGTCGAGCTTCCAGTTTTCGTGGAACCAGTCAATAGTCTGGCTTCTGCGGAGCTTGGCGTTGAACCAGTGGAAAATCGGCTGGTCCATGGGTACGCCGTAATTCTTTTCGGGCTCGTCGGTGTTCTTGCAAACGTTCGGGTAGGCTTGCACCACCGGGCAAACGGACGTTGCCGTGAACTTGGTGTGGTCACTCGGGACTGCAACCATCATCGGGAAGAAGATGCGGTCCACCTTCTTTTCAATGAGGCTGAGCACGTGGCCGTGCACCAGCTTTGCCGGGAAGCAAACCGTGTCGCTGGGCACGCTGTGGAGCCCCGCTTCGAACATCTTGTAGTCGCTCTGGCGGCTTACCACGACGGTGTAGCCGAGACTCGTAAAGAAGGCCTTCCAGAACGGGAGTGATGCCCAGAATTCGAGCACGCGCGGAATACCGATGGTCTTGCCGTTGTTTTCCACGAGCTTTGCCGGAGCGTAGTCCTTGACCAACAGCTGGTTCGTGCGCTTGATCATGTCGGGCACGGATTGCATCTTCTTGTTGATTTCGGCGATGAGTGCCTTGGTCTTCGGATCGTTCGGGTCGGCGGTGACTTCGCCGCGTTCGCAGCGGTTACCCGTCACGAAGCTTTGGCCGTCGCTGAAGGTCACGATGGTACGCGAGCAATGGTTGGTGCAGTACTGGCAGAGCTGACCCGGCTGGTTGTGCCAGCTGAAGGTCTTCATGGCGTCAAGCCCGATAAAGCGGCTCTTGAGTTCCGGTTCGGTCTTGCGCTTTTCTTCCATGAACTTCTTGGTAAGGAGAGCGATACCGATAGCGCCCATTTCACCTGGGCGTTCCGGACGGATTGGCTTGAGGCCTGTGTACTGTTCGAAGGCGCGGAGAACGGCATTGTTCTTGAACGTACCGCCCTGCACCACGACCTTCTTGCCGAGCGTGTTCAGGTTGCGGATACGGATGACCTTCGTAAACACGTTGTTGATGATGGAGCGGCAGATGCCCGCGATAATGTCTTCGGGCTGCTTGCCGTCGCGCTGTTCCGTGATGATGGAACTGTTCATGAACACGGTGCAGCGGCTGCCTAACTGGGAAGGACTCTTCGCGTTGAACGCGAGTTCTGCAATCTTTTCCATCGGAATGCCGAGGCTGCGGGCATAGGTCTCGATAAACGAACCGCAGCCGGAAGAGCAGGCTTCGTTCAGTATGATACCCGTGACCACGCCGTCCTGCACGGAGATGGCCTTCATGTCCTGGCCACCGATGTCGAGGATAAAGCTTACGTCGGGGCAAATCTTCTGGGCGGCGTTAGCGTGTGCGACCGTTTCCACCGTGTGGAAGTCGGCATGCACGGCCTTCGCAAAGAGCTGTTCGCCGTAACCGGTCGTACCGACACCGAGAATGTTGAGCTTGCAGCCGTATTCTTCGTAACGGTCGCTGAGTTCGTTGAGGGCGTTCTTGAGCACCTGCAGCGGTTCGCCGTTGTTGCTCGCGTAGAAACCATCCACGATGTTTTCTTGTTCGTCCATGAGCACGAACTTCGTGGTGGTAGAACCTGCGTCGATACCCAGGTACACGTTGAGCGTAGAGCCCGATACGGGCTGCGGGTAGTGGTTGCCGGCCATCTTGTGTTCTTCGAGGAACATCTTGTATTCGGCTTCGTTCTTGAAGAACAAGTCGGCAGCGGCCTTGGCCTTGTTTTCGGCCTGGCGTGTTTCGTTAAAGTGGATGAGCGCGTCCAGGGAGCCTTCCTTGCGGTAGAAGCATTCCTGGTCGGCGAACATGGAGCCCAAGGAGAGGGCTGCACCCATGGCCACGAGCACTTCGGAGTGTTCCGGCACAATGGCCTGTTCGTCGTTAATGCCCAGGCGTTCCTTGAAGGCGCGAACAAGCGTCGGGTTGAACGTGAGCGGGCCACCTTCGAAAATCACGGGCGGCTTGATTTCCATACCCTGGGCAAGGCCACCGATGGTCTGCTTGGCAATGGCATGGAAGCTGGAAAGGGCGATATCTTCCTTGGCGATGCCGTTGTTGAGCATCGGCTGGATGTCGGTCTTGGCGAACACGCCACAACGGCCCGAAATTTCGTAGACCTTCTGGCCGCGCTTGGCAAAGCCTTCGAAAGCTTCGGTCTTGATGCGCAGAAGTTCGGCCACCTGGTCGATAAATGCACCCGTACCGCCGGCGCACACGCCGTTCATACGCATGTCCGAGGCAATGAGCTTGCCGGTAGTCTTGTCTTTTTCGAAGAATACCACTTTTGCATCTTGACCGCCGAGTTCAATGGCGACCCTAGATTCCGGGTAAGTTGCACGCACCGCAAGGGCGTTTGCCACGACTTCTTGCACAAAGAAGGCGTGGGTGGCTTCGGCGAAGGGCTGACCGCCACTGCCGCAGAAGGCGACTCTGAAATTCTTGTCGGGGAAAAGTCCGTGGGCCTCACGCAGCACCTCGAAAACCTTCTGTGCCTGCATGGCATTGTGGCGCTGGTAAGTATAATGCAAAAGCTTGTTGGTCTCTGGATCGACAACCGCGATCTTCACGGTGGTGGAACCAACGTCCACGCCGACCCATAAATCGTTCTTCAAATTGCTCATAGTGGGCACAAAGATAGAAAAATGTAAACTTTTTAAACTGCTTTTTATCGGCTGAAATTGCCGAAAATCAAGAAAATGAAAAAAGGGAAAATTTTCCCGCGCTTGGCGACCTTTTTTTCGCCGAGTCTACCGCTATTCTTTATTGCTATATTTCGCTCTATGAACTACCTTGCGCTTGACTATGGTGAGCACCGCGTTGGGGTCGCATTTGCCGATTCCGAATTCCGTATGGCTTTTTCGCGAGAAACGATTGACCAGAAGATGACAAACCTGTTTGTTCGCCTAGACGAGTTGGTGAAAATCAACAAGGTCGACGCCTTTGTGGTGGGAATGCCGTATCACCCCGATGGCCGCAAGGACGGCAAGAACGTGGTGGTGGAAAAGTTCATCGAGGACTTGAAAACGCGATTCCCGGGCATGCCTGTGTACACGCAGGACGAATCGTATTCCAGCGTGCAGGCGCAAGAAAAAACTTCTTACTTTAGCAAGAAGAAAAAGCAAAAGAATAAGGCGGTCATCGATCAACTCGCTGCCGCCATTATATTGCAGAGGTGGTTAGACGAACAAGTTTAAATGGATCGCTTCGGGGCTTTAAGCCCCCTCGCGATGACGTTAAGAAGAGCAAATCCTGTCTACTTCCTACAGTCTACTTCCTACTCTTTATATTTCTTGATAATCACGACACCGTTGTGACCGCCGAACCCAAGTGAGGCGGACGCGGCGACGTCGATGTTGCCTTCGACACCCTTGTTCGGAACGTAATCGAGGTCGCATTCCGGGTCCGGAGTCTCGTAGTTGATGGTGGCGGGGTAGAACGAGTCGCGAATCGCAAGAGTCGAGACGATGGCCTCGCACACACCGGCGGCACCCACGCAGTGGCCTGTCATGCTCTTGGTGCTCGACACCTTGATCTTGTAGGCGTGTTCGCCGAGGGCGACCTTGAGCATGGCGGTTTCGGTCGCGTCGTTCAGGTGCGTCGAGGTTCCGTGGGCATTGTAGTAGTCGATGTCGGTCGGGGCAATGCCTGCATCCTTGATGGCGCGGGTGAGTGCCTTTGCGCAAGTTTCTCCACCCGGGCGAGGGCTCGTGATGTGGTAAGCGTCGGCAGAAGCTCCGTAGCCAGCGAGTTCGGCGTAAATCTTTGCGCCGCGGGCCTTGGCGTGTTCCAGTTCTTCGAGAATGAGCACGGCACCGCCTTCACCCATCACGAATCCGGAGCGGTTCAAGTCGAACGGGCGGCTGGCCTTTTCCGGGCAGTCGTTGAATTTGTCTGTAAGGGCGTGCATGCCGGCAAAGCTCTTGATGCTGTAATCGGTAATGCCACTTTCGGAACCACCGGCAAGGCAGATGTCCAAGCGACCCGAGCGGATTGCGTCGAGGGCGACACCGATAGCATCGGTGCCCGAAGCGCAGGCGGTGCAGACCGTGTGGGCCTGGCCTGTAATGCCGAGGGCGATAGACACATTTGCGCCCGCTTCGTTCGGAATCAGCTGCGGCATGGCCAAGGGCGATACCTTGCGCTTGCCGCCATTCATGTACTGCGTGTAGGTGGAATCGATAATGTCCATGCCACCGAGGCCTGTACCAGCGACAATGCCCGTGGTATCCTGGGCTAAGTCTTCGGGCGTAAGGCTTGCGTCTTTGACTGCTTCTTTGGAGGCGGCGAGCAGGAACTGCGTGAAGCGGGCCATGCGGCGGGCTTCCTTCGGGTCGATATCGTGCTCTTCGGGCTTAAAGTCCTTGACTTCGGCCGCAATCTTTACCGGACAGCTGCTTGCGTCAAAAAGCGTGATGGGGCCAACGCCGCACTTGCCTTCGCGAATGGCTGCCCAAAAATCGTTGATGTTCTTGCCAACGGGAGTCACGGCTCCCATACCAGTGATTACTACGCGTCTTTTAGTCATGTGCACAAAGATAGAAAAACATCATTTTATGCCGGTTGAAAAGTCTTGTTTTTGTTCATTTCCTCAATAATTTATTCTGAGAATAAAGAAAATAATGAACCACACGGATTAGAAATGCCTAACGGCATTTTAGAAAAAATATATAAACTGATTTTGCGTTAGCAAAATCGAATCCGTGTGACACTACCGGGGGGGAGGGGGCAAAGCCCCCTCTTACCCTTCAGACTTTTCTTCGGTCTTGGGCTGCTCCGCATTGGCTGCGTCCTTAGCGGCGTTAGCGTCTTCCTTATCCTTGTCGCGGATAGAGGCGCGACGGATTTTTCCGCTGATGGTCTTCGGCAGTTCCGACACGAAGTCGATGATACGCGGGCTCTTGTAAGAGGCTGCCACGTTCTTTGCGAACAGCTGGATTTCTTTGGCGAGTTCCTTCGAGGCTTCGTAGCCCTTCTGGAGCACGACGGTTGCCTTCACGGCCTGTCCGCGGGACTTGTCTTCGACGCCAGTCACTGCAACTTCCAAGACGGCGGGGTGCTTGTGGAGCACTTCTTCGACTTCGAAGGGGCTGATGCGGTAGCCGGAACTCTTGATCAAGTCGTCGGTACGGCCCACGAACCAGAAGAAACCATCCTTGTCGCGGGTAGCGGTGTCGCCGGTGTGGTAGACGCCGCCCTCGAAGACTTTCTGGGTGCGTTCTTCGTCGCGGTAGTAGCCGCCGAACATGCCGAAGGGCTTGCCTTCGTCAATCTTGATGATGATTTCGCCGACTTCATCGGGGCCGCAGCTGTTGCCATCGGCATCCACGATGTCCATGCGGTAGCCGGGGGAGGGCTTGCCCATAGAACCCGGGCGTGGTTCCATCCATTCGAAGTTGCCCGTCGTAAGCGTCAGTTCGGTCTGGCCGTAGCCTTCGTGCAGGCGGAGCCCCGTCTTTTCGAAGAACTTCTTGTAAATGTCGAGGTTCAATGCCTCGCCTGCGGTGGTGCAGTACTTGAGGCTTGAAAGGTCGTACTTTTCAACGCCGTGCTGCAAAATGTAGCGGTAAACAGTCGGCGGCGCACAGAAGGTGGTCACCTTGTATTCCTGCATCTTTTCGAGCAACTTGCCCGGAATGAACACGTTCATGTCGTAGGTGAATACGGCAGAACCTGCAATCCACTGGCCGTAAATTTTGCCCCAGAGCGCCTTGGCCCAGCCGGTTTCGGCAACGGTTAAGTGGCGGCCTCCGTCAATCACGTTCTGCCAGTACTTCGCGGTCACGATGTGGCCGAGCGGGTAGCTGAAGGTGTGGGCGACCATTTTGGGGTTGCTGCTGGTGCCACTCGTAAAGTAGACAATCATAATGTCGTCGTTGTGCGTGGCAGCATCGCCTGTGGGGCGTGGGAAACTCGGCGGGCAGATTTCGTAGTCGTCGTAGAAGTTAATCCAGTTCTGACGGGACTGTCCGATGGTCACGAGCGTTTCGACAATGTGCGTGTGTTCGCAGGCGGTGTCAATTTCCTTTTGGAGCGCCGGATCGTCGTAAGAGACGACCATCTTGATGTCGGCGGCCTTAAAGCGGTATTCCAGGTCTTCGGCGGCGAGCATGTTGGTTGCCGGAATGGCAATTGCACCAATGCGGTGGAGCGCCAAGAGGAAAAACCAGAATTCGTAGCGGCGGCGCAAAATCAGCATCACGCGGTCGCCTTTCTTGATTCCCTTTTCTACCAAAAAGTTCGCGGTGCGCTGCGAGGCAATCGAAAGGTCCTTGAAGGTAAAGATATGGCTTTCGTCGTTGTCATCGCACCAGACTAAAGCTTCACGCTTGGGTTCGGTCTTCGCGTATTCGTCGACCACGTCGTAGGCGAAGTTAAAGTCATCGGGAATATTGAGCTTAAAGTTTTCGTAGAGATCCTCGTAAGAGGAGTACTCGGTTCGTGTTAGGAATCTATTGAGTATCATGTGTGTCTCTCCGGCCTCTTATAGATCCTGGTACATGATTTTTTCGCGGTGCCTAGAGGCAAATTTCACGAGCGAGAGTAGATTTTGTTCGCCCATGGCCTTCATGTCGCCGGCGTGAATCACTAGGCGAGGGGTCCCCCTGTAAATAAGGAGGGCGAGGCGCGAGAAAACCTGCATGGCTCCGAGGAGGGCCTGCGGGAAAATTGAGAAGGTCAAAATCTGCGAGAAAGACTGCTTTACTTTCTTACCGACTTTGCGGTAAATGTAGAGCATGTCTTCGTAGAAGTTGAATTCTTCGAGCACCTGCTTCTTGAGGTGCTTGTTGTCGAGCCAAACCGGGGCAATGAATCCGGATGGGCGGCCAAAGCCGTGTGCCTTCCAGAGGGCGATGCTTCGGTTCAGGAGCATTTGCGAAAGTTTCTTGTTCAGGCCTGCAAATTCGGCCCCGTTGTGCGAAATGGCGAGCGCGAGCTTGCCGATGGGATTACGCTTGATGAACAGGTCTGCGTTGTGGCGCACACCGTGGAGCAAGATTTCGTAACCTTCCTGCACGAATTTTCCGATTTCTTCGCGGAAGGCGTCGGCTTCGGATTCAGGGACGCCCCCGATAGAGGGAACGACGGCAATCGAGATGGGTGAACCGGCGGCAGCGGCAATCTTTCGAATTTCTTCGGCGGATTTCTTGCAGTTTTTCACGTTAAAATTATGATAGCACAGCAGGTACTTCTTCTTTTTGTGAAGAATGGCTTCGGCGGCGCGGATGTCGGCAATGTCCTTGTTGATTTCCATAAGGGTAACCTAATTGAATTTTACGCCATATATATAGAAAATGTGGCTAGAAAAGACTTAATTGTTCGTTCGGGTTTTGAACGTCATTGCGAGCCCTGGAGGGACTTGGCAATCCATTTTCGGAGTTGTTTTCAGCGTTGTTTACAGAATCTGTAACGGATTCGTCTGCGCTGGAGGCGATTTGCTGTAAAAGCCAGGCTTCGTCATGCACGGGAATGCCGAGCTCGTTCGCCTTCGTGAGTTTGCTTCCGGCCGCATCGCCGGCGAGGACCCAGCTCGTCTTCTTGCTTACGGAGCCACTGACCTTGCCGCCGTTTTCTTCGATGAGTTTGCGGGCTTCGTCACGGTCCATGCTCGGGAGCGTTCCGGTGATGACGGCGGTTTGCCCCTGGAACAGCGTCTTTACAACGCCCTTGAATTCGGTGGGGCAGCCGAGGGATACGAGTTCGTCAATTTCGTTCGTGTAGAGCGGCGTGTGGAAGAAGTCGTAGACTGATTTTCCGATGCGTTCGCCGACGTCGGTGACGTTTTGCAAGTCTTCGACGGTGGCGGTACGGATCGCTTCGAGCGTGCGGAAGTGCTTGGCGAGGTTTCGGGCACTGGTGCGGCCTACGAATCGAATTCCGAGGCCGTGCAACAGGTTCTCGAGGCTACGTTCCTTCGAAGCGGCAATGGCGTCGAAGACGTTCTTGGCGCTCTTCTTGGCCATGCGCTCCTGCGATTCCAGGTCTTCGAGTGTGAGGCGGTACAAGTCCGGAATGCGCTTGATTTTGCCCGTGGCAATCAGGCTTGCGATAAGGGCGGGGCCCAAGTTCTCGATGTTCATGGCCTCGCGGCTCACGAAATGCTCGAAGAGGCATTGGACTTGCGCCGGGCAGTGCATGTTTTCGCAGCGGAGAATCACTTCGTCGTCGATGTGGGTGAGCGGTTCTCCGCAGACGGGACATTTTTCGGGGGCGGTCACGGGGACGGCCCCCGCCGGGCGGAGTTCCTTCTTGACATCGGTAATCTTCGGGATGATTTCGCCGCCCTTCTCGACGCCGACGGTGTCGCCGTAATGCAGGTCCAAGCGCGAGACTTCGTCGAAGTTGTGGAGGGTGGCGCGCTTGACGGTAGTGCCCGCGAGGCGCACGGGGGCAAGGTTTGCCACGGGCGTCACGGCCCCGGTGCGGCCGACCTGGAATTCTACGGAGAGGAGCGGTGTGTAGGCGCGCTCGGCCTTGAACTTGTAGGCGATGGCCCAACGCGGGCTCTTGCTCGTGGTGCCGAGGGCGCGCTGCATGGCAAGGTCGTTCAGCTTTACGACCATGCCGTCGATTTCGAAGGGGAGGCTGTCGCGGCTCGCGCCAATCTGCTCCGAAATCTTCATGATTTCGTCGGTGGTATCGGCTGTCCAGTAGTCGTTCGTGTGGAACCCGAGCTTCTTGAGTTGCAGCAGGTTCTCTTCGTGCGTCTTGTTGTTGCTCTGCGGAATGTGGTAGGCAAAGAATCGCATCGGACGCGTTTTGCATTCGGCCACGCTCTTGAGCTTGAGCGAACCCGAGACCGTATTGCGCGGGTTCTGGAAAATTTTCTTGCCTTCTAGGATGAACTGCTCGTTCAGGCGTTCGAAGGCCTCGCGTTCCATGTAGACTTCGCCGCGGACTTCGAAGGTACCCTGCGGGATTTCGCTCGGGTCAATCTTCAGTTTTTTCGCGTCAAAATATTCGGGAATGTCCGCAATCGTGAGCGCGTTCAGGGTCACGTCGTCGCCCTGGGCTCCATCGCCGCGGGTGGCCGCCTGCTTCAAGCGCCCATTCTCGTAGACAATCGAAAGCGAAACGCCGTCGATTTTCCGCTCGCAAATCCATGTATGAGGTGTGAGGTCGCGACCTTCGGTCGCTTTGGGGTTTGAGGTTTGGGGGGCAAGGGCTGAAATTCCGTCCTCGGCGGCTTTCACGAACTCAGCCATTTCTTCGGCGCTGTACACGTTCGCGATACTGAGCATCGGAACCGCATGTGCGACTTTCGCAAAGTCATTCGTCAGGTCACTGCCGACCCGCTGCGTCAGGGAATCCTTGCCGCGCAGCTCCGGGTATTTGGCTTCGAGCGCTTCCATCTCCTTGAGCCCGAAGTCGAAATCCTGGTCGCTCATGGGGGAGATGCCATCCTCGTAATAAAGGCGGCTCGCTTCTTCCAGCTGTTTCTTTAGCTCAAAATACCGGGTGCGGTCAATGTCTTTCTGGTCCATACCTGCTAATATAGAAAGAGTTTAAGGTAGTGAGGTGTGGGCTCGTGCCTGCGGCACTTTGAGGTATGGGCTATATTATCGGCGTGCCGAAGGCGTTATACAAACATTTTGATTCCGATTGAAATCAAAATAATTCCTGCGATGATTTCAGGAATCTTTGTCTTGAATCGTTTGGCGGCGTGACGGCCGATTTCGTACCCGAGAACGCCCATGATAAAGCTTGCAAGCGCAATGGCGCTGGTGGCAAGAATCATGTTCGCGTTCAAGAATGCAAACGAAATTCCGACGGCGAATGCGTCAATACTTGTCGCGACCGAAAGCAACAGAATGTTTGCGATTGTCAAGTTTTTCGCGGCAATCTGTTCGCCTTCTTCTTCGCACGCATCACCACGGACGGCTCCCCAAATCATGCGCCCGCCCAGAATGCAAAGGATGGTGCAGGCGATGGGAGTGCCCACGGAATTGAACCAGCGCTCGGCGAAACTCCCGAGGAAATACCCGAGCAGCGTCATGCCGCCCTGGAAAACGCCAAAGCTAACCGCCTGGAGCATGGCGCGGCTGTACTTGATTCCTTTCTTTGAAAGTCCAGTAGCAATGGCGACCGCGAAGCAATCCATCGCCTCTACAATCGCGATAATGATGATTTCAATAATGCCCATTTTACTTACTGAATTTATACCTACCCAGCAAATCGAAATATCTAGCCTTCGGCGAAATCTTTACCGCCGGACGTTGCTTGCGAATGGCGGTGGTGCTGTTTGGATCAACGAAAAAGAGTTCTTGAACGACTATATCGTTTTCAAAGACCTTTATAGAAAATCCTTTTTCATTCTTATTATAGACCATTACATGTTCTAAAGAGTCGTTACTATATTCATAGCATTTTAGGTCGTCAGCAGGATCTTCTATAATGTAGGCATATTCTATTTCTCGATCTGCTTCGGAACTGTAGTTATCTATGTAGATATAAATAAGGGAATCATTTCTAGAAAGATATTCGTAATAGTAATCGAAGGTTGAATCCATGCAGGAGGAGAAGAATTCTGTTTCTTTATAAAACATAGCTTGGTCAAGTTTGCCATTGATATAGTGCTTTCGAACCCAAAAAGTGGTGTCTCCAACAGTTGAATCAGAAATTAGCCCTTCCAAGCCTTTTTTAGAAAGGACACTTTCATCTTTGGATACATGGATGTAATCAACATCAAGATAGATATTTACAATTTCCCCGACATAGCCGTTGATTATTTTTTCAAGGTAGCCATTGTTGTAAGAAAGTTTGACATATCGTTCTTCTCTTATAGAGTCCAAAGATCTATTCAAGTATGCAGAATATACAGAATCAAGGTATGGAGTATTTTGTGGGGTTGACAAAAAATGTGTTTGGGCATTGAACCACGCTTCGGTACATGTATTCGCTGCGGCAAAACCTGCCAAAAGCATTAAGCAAAATAAGATTTTTTTCATTTGTGTCTCCTATGTGTAAAAATAAAAACATATATTTGACACGTGGGGCTCTCGCTCCTGAAGGATGGTGTTTTAGTGAAATTGCGCGTCGCAGCATTTGTATTTGGAGTGGCATGTACGCTTTTTGCGGTAGATGCAGTCTCGAATTTGTCTGTGCTTCCGCCGGTTACGCCTGAACTTAAAACGCAAGCCCAGGAATACTATAACTACGAATGTAAGGCCTGCCACCGCTGGGCACGCAAGTTTGCCGCCCCGCCGATGCGCGACAATGTGGAGCATTATGCCGAAAATCCGGAAGGCATGGTGCGCTACCTGATGCACCCGACTCCGCAACACCCCGAAGAATGGCCGGCCATGGAAATCACTCCGCTTACCGAAGAACAGGCGAAAATGATGACGGCATGGCTCCTGTACATTCTCAAGAATCCGGATGATCCGGGAAGGCCGAAGTAAAGTGTGTAATGTGGGATGTGGAATGTGTAATTAAAAATGCAAAAAACAACTCGGCATAACATTTTATTCCGGAATCGTTCGTTCAGAATAGCGGCGCTGGCGTTCGGTGTGGTCTTTGCGTTCTTTTTGGCGGATTTCTTGATGGGGGAGTCGCGCGTTCCTGAACATGCTCCGGGCCCGATTCCTTTTGACCACGCGTTGCACGGCGATTCCATCGGTTTGGATTGCGCCGCCTGCCATACGGGCGCTCGCGCCTCGGCGAATGCCTACATGCCCTCCAAGGCGGACTGCATGGACTGCCACAGGCTTCCGTTGACTGAAAATCCGGGAATCGAGACGCTGGATTCCGTCTTGGCCAAGGCCGATGACCGCCCCTGGTCGCACAAGCGGATTTTGCCGGAACATGTGGTGTTCCATCACGGCGTGCATGCGGCTGCAGGTGTTGCTTGCAGCGACTGCCACGGTTCAAACCATATGCAAAACCGCTACGGCGGTGAAAGATTCGACATGCAGAGTTGCTTAAAGTGCCATCGCGGTGAAACTTTCAAAGAAAAAGGCTTTAAACCGGCGGCCACGTACTGCGCCGCTTGCCATCGCTAGCGCGGTAAGGTATCTTATGGGAATGGATCGTCGCGAATTCATCAAGAGTTGCTCGCTGGTGGCTGTCATGGGGCTGCTGTACGGATGCCGCAAGTCGGCGGTCCTCGGCGATATCGCGTCGCAGCTCTCGGTGCCCGAACTCAAGCGTTTTGAAGACGAAGTCAAGCTCGCCATGTCTCAGGCGAAAAAATCCCTCGACCTCGTGAAGATTCCGACTCCGGGTGCCCTCAAGATTCCGGGGGCCTCGACTCTCAATCGATTCGGCATGGCGATAGATCTGGATGCCTGCGATGGTTGCGGCAAGTGCATCCTGGCCTGCAACCTTGAAAACAATGTTCCGCTCGTTCCCGAAGAAGATGCCGCCCGCGGACGTTTTATGCACTGGGTCGACATGCGCGGCGGCACCCCCTTCATGTGCGCGCACTGCGGGAATGCCCCGTGTGAACGCGTATGCCCGACAGGTGCCGCCAATCACACCCCCGACGGCCTGAGCGCCATGATGTACAAGCGCTGCACCGGAAGCCGTTTCTGCGGCGCGAACTGCCCCGTTCAGGCCCGAAAGTTCAATTTCAACGACGCCCAAAAACTCGGGCTTGCCCGCCAGTTCAATCGCGAAGTTCCGCTCCGCGACAAGGGTGTTATGGAAAAATGCAGTCTTTGCCTGCACCGCCTGCAGAACGACCGCCTTGAATTCAAGACCTCGCTCACCGTGGGCACCGATGCCGAATGGCGTGGCCGCGGCGTCAAAACCGCCTGTGCCGAAGCTTGTCCCAAGAACGCCATCATCTTTGGAAACTGGCTCGACGAAAAGTCACCGCTTGTCCAGCTCACCAAGAACCGTGTGCTGTACGCGCCGCGAGAACTGGCCAATCTGGATCCTTCCGTGGTATTTATGCGGGGGAGGCGCTAATGTTTCGCTACCTGATGATTTTGGGGCTCACGTTGTTCTTGCCGGGGCTTTATGCTCTAGGGTACTCTGTTTATCAGGGTCCCTCGGCTTGGATGGTGGATTCCCAGACCTTCTGGGGAACGCCCATTAGCCTGTTTGTTTTCTGGATTGGGCTTGCCCATGCCGGCACGCTCCTGTCGGCGATATTCCTTGCGCTTGATATCAAGCTGGACCGCCGCACCGCCTTGATTGCGGAACTTTCGACGCTCGTGAGCCTTGTGTTTGCAGGAATTTTCCCGCTGATGCACTTGGGCGTCATCGATAACTTTTACATGGTGGCCCCCTTCCTCGATGCCCGCGGCAATTTCGCGAATGTGCGTTCGCCCCTGGTTTGGGACTTCTGTTGCATAGCCGTGTATGCGCTCCTGTCGCTCTTGTTTTTTGGCGTGCATTTAAAGTCCCGCGAAATTCCGGCTCTCGATAAATACCGTAAGCCCTTGGCGTGGCTCCTGTTCCCGTTGGTGCTTTGGGTGCATACGGTTGTGAGCCTTGATTTTGCAACCACGTTTGTGCCGGAGTGGCGTGGCGCATTCTTTCCGGTCTACTTTATCGCGGGGGCAATTCTTTCGGGCCTTGCGCTCGTGAACCTCTTGATTTGTGCCGAAGGCTACCGCGTGCGTCTTTTGGAACGCTTGCAACTCATTTGCACCTGGATTCTTTGCGCCATCTGGATTTGGGATCTCATTCTTAAAGGATATTTCTGCACTTCGGCGTTTATTTTTGCCGGAGTCCTTCCGCAGCTCCGAATGGTGTCGGTGATTCGCGAACACCGTCTTGGCCGAATCTTTTTCTCGGTCTCGATTCTCGTCGGCCTATTCCTGGAACGCTACTATCTCGTTTCGCCCACGGCGGCCTCGGCAACTTTTGGACGGATTGACTTGGGCCTTGTCGCCTTCTCGGTGGGCGGTTTCATGCTGCTGTTCTTTGGAATTCGTCGCTACTTGAACAGGAAAATGGAAGGTGCAGGCTCCTATTTTGGCGAAGTCGACGGCACCGATCTGGCCGAAGCCGAACAAGAAGAATTTGAAAAAGAAAACTTCACGGGCGTGCGCGGCATCCAGAAACTCAGAAAGGGCTTTTACATGCAGCCCTGGTCTTCCGAAGAATACCGCATCCTGCGATTCCCCTTGCTTGTGGGCTTTGCCGCTGCCATTCTCTTCTCTGTGTGGGTGTGGGGCCAGAGCGTGTTTGCGAATGTCGATCTTTCGATTGCGAACGTGATTCCGCTCCTGTATCCGATTGTTGCTGTCGTGACAGCCTTTACGCTGTGTGTTCGCGCTTACTTTGTTGAAAAATCCTTCGACATGACTCGCCGTGAAAAAACTCTGTGCGTAGTTTTGCTCGTTTTGGCGGCGGTTTGCCTTGGGGCGTTCTTTGCGGGTGGTTCTTCTGAAAAATCATCGAAAGTACTTGATTCGCAACCGATAGGTGTTGATACTCCGGTTTCTCAAAATCATGCCCGTCTCGTTTGGAATGCCCGCTGTGCCACATGCCACGGAACAGACGGCCGCTTCAACGAAAAATTCGTGCGCGAATTTTACCCTGTGCCGCAAAAACTGAGTGTGCAGCGAATCGATAGTCTTGGCGTCGATTCTCTTGTCAAGGTCGTTTTGAATGGTCGCGTGAACATGAACCCTTACGCGGACCGCTTGACGTCAGAAGAAGCGCTTGGGCTAGTGAATTACATGCGCGTGCTTGCCGAAAACGCCGTACCCGAATCGGTAAAGGAGGGCGAAAAATGACGCCTCTTGCCAATTCGCTCTCTTGCCTCATCGCTCTCGGTTGCGCCTCGTTCCTGTGGCGCAAGGGCTCGTCGCCATACCGCAATGGAGGCCTGCTTGCCGGCTTCTTGGTCCTGTTCGGGGTGTTCTGCTATTTTGGCGGCGACATTAACGACCCGACTCTGGAACATTACCCGTTCCGCATGTTGGCTCTCTGCCTCTGCCTTTCGACCACCTCCCTTCCGCTTTATCGCAGGCGTTATCTGGTGCTTGCGCAATCGCTCTGGTGTTGGATTGAACTTTTTGGTGGCATCGCCCTTTATTACCGCGGTATCGACATTGCCTGGACCCGAATTGCGGCCCTACTCTGCATGACCCTTTGCAGCACGTTCCTTTCTAAAATTTCAAAGGAAATGGAATTTTGCCTGATGGTCTTCTGGCTTGCCGTCTGGGTGTTTTTTTAGTAGACAGTAGGCAGTAGACAGTGGTTAGTGATTAGGAAACGAGATTCGTTTTCTTTTACAGGGAAATTTCCTTGAGGTAATCCGCGGTTAGTTTCGACAGCGAAGTGGCCTTGTCGCGCTTGAACTGACGGCGTTTCTTGTTTTTATCAAACCCCAAGAATTTTGGGAGCATGGTCAGATGGCGGAACGTGAAGGCAGATAGCTGGGCTACGGGGAGGCTCTTGTAATAGATTTCCCACAGCGGAGCGATCGCCTGCTTTTCGTGCAAGAATTGCCCTGTTAAGTGTCTGGCATAATTGCCTTCGTTCAATGAGGCTACCAGGTACGGCACATTGAACATCTTGCCGCCGGCGTGCGCCATGCGGAGCGTGTAATCCAGCAGTCTGAATTCGGGTGGCAGGTCCAAATCGAACAGCCCGGTGCGCTGGATGATCCGGCTCGAAAATACCGCAATCATCGGGCTTGGAGCCGCGACAAATCGCATCTTCTCGTTTTCAGAAATCGGGGCGAAACCCTTCGCGCCGTTCAAGAGCAAACCGCCGTAAAAGTGACTTTCAAACTTAACCCTCGGCGCAAAGGCATCCACCATCGGGAATCCTTCGATGCATTCGGCCAAACTATTCAGAAAGTCGCGGTCAATTTTCACGGCGGGGTTGGCAAAAACCACCCATTCGGCATCAATGCTTTGTAACGGGCGGTTCCAGTCGCTGTCGTGCAACCAGCCGAGGGCTGGGTCTTCAAAAGGGAGAATCCAATTATTGAATAGCGGGGAGTTTTCTTCGAGAACGATAACGTCAAACTGCCGCATTGCAAGCCCGAATTAGAAATTCACTCGCACGCCAAGCCTGTGTTCGTGACCCATACCTTGGGCAAGGTACGAGAAACTGTAATCAAGGGCAAGCAAGTCCATGGCGTAGCCAAGGCCTGCGCTCAACATGTGGGCGTTGTTCGTTTCATCCGGGCGATCTTCAGAGGCCATCAGTTCCTTGGCGTCGCGGATCAAGTCTAGCCACGTGCGCTGAAAGCCCGCGCGAACAAAGAGATGTTGGCCGAGTGCGTATTCGCCACCCAAGCTCAAGAAGGCTTCCTGGTAACGCGGGAAATCGTTGTCGACATAAACTGTGAGGCGGGGGAGAACCTTGGGTCTGAAAAAGCCCGCGATGGCAAACGTCTGCGACATCGGGTAGTAATCGTTCTCACCATCGTCTACGTAGTCGCGCAACAGGCAACCGAAGTCGCGTGCCATAACGGCCAGACCGTAGCGTTTGCTTTCGGACTGCCAGGTGAGACCCCAGTCGAATGCGGCTCCCAGGGCCGTGCGGTCTCCGGCGTCGTCCGTGAGCTTGTCGGCTGCAAATTTAAGAGTTGCACCGAAACGGATATGCTTGAGCGGGAAGGCTACCGAAGCTGTAGCCAGCTGGCTGAACGGTTCGTAGTCGTTGCCCGTGGCATTGCCATATTCATCGTAACCTTCAATGCTGCCGTAAGAAAGCCAGTTGTACGAAACCTGGAAGATGTACTTGCCGTAATGCCCGGTATAGCTGATACTACCCTGGTTGTCAGCCATGTCGCCCGTTTGCCAGTGAACCGATGCAATGTGGTTCTTGCCTTCGGGCAAAATGACTGCTGCCGGGTTCAGCTGGACAATCGTCGGGTCGGTAGATACGCCTGCACCGGCCGATTTTTCGAGAGCTGCATTACGCGGGCTATCAAAGGTGTTGATGAACGAAAACACCTCTTGTCCGGCATCGCCTTGAGTGAAATAGGCATGGCTTGCTACGGGAATTACGAGTAGTGCCGAGACCGCTGTCAGAAGGTGTTTGAAATTCATGATTGAAATTTACAAATATTGTTGCAATGCGAGCGGGAAAATCCTCAAAAAAGCGTTAATTTTTACGAATAAATGCAAGAATCGCCTTTACAAAAGGCGAAACGTTTAATATATTTGGGTGCGTTCGGGCTACTAGCTCAGTTGGTAGAGCAACGCCCTTTTAAGGCGTGGGTCGAAGGTTCGAGCCCTTCGTAGCTCAGGAAACCGGTTCTAGATTTTCTAGAATCGGTTTTTCTTTTTAAGACTTTGCTGTCTTATTGGGGAGCAGAATGTCGTCAGTTCGATTAAATCCGTCGAGAGCGAAGCGAACATGACGGATTTAAGCCTTGACTTGAACGGAGTTCAAGCAAGCCCGAAGGGCAAAATGTGAAACAACGTGAACATTTTGGCAATCTGGTTACCCCGGTCCGTCAGGACCGAATAAAAACTATAAATAACTTTCCAAAATGTTGAAATAATTTGCTATATTTGCACACACTCGGGGTGTAGCTCAGCCTGGTAGAGCGTCTGCTTTGGGAGCAGAATGTCATCAGTTCGAATCTGGTTACCCCGATACAAGAATAGCCCCCTTTTGGGGGCTTTTCTTGTATCATAGGTAACCAGATTAGCTTCACCGAAGGTGAAGCCCGAAGGGCAAGCCGGGAAGTGAGCGAAGCGAAACCGAAGCCGGCGCAGCAATCTGGCTACCCCGATATGAAAGTCGCACCCCAACGGGGTGCGATTTTCATATTTGTATAGTCATTCGAACTGATCAGTTAGACTAAAACCATCGAGAGCGAAGCGAACTCAGATGGTTTTAGGCCTTAACTTGAACGAAGTTCAAGTAAGCCCGAAGGGCAAAATACGAAACAAAGTGAGTATTTTGGCACTCTGGCTACCCCGATAATGCGGCGATGCCTCTCTCCTAATCTAAAATATCAGGCAACAGAACATCTAGCTCCTCGGGTCTGTTAATCCCGAGGATAATTCCTCTCATTTGCATTTTCTGGGTCGTCTCCAAATCGCAAACCGCCAGGACTTCGGAATGGTCTATATAGGCTTCCTTGCAACCGAGTTCCAAAGCCATGCTTTTACAACCAAAGACCTTGTCATCGCAGTACATTATCAAATCAAGAGTGTGGTCCTCGTTCAGGTCTGATTCAAATACAATCGTTCTTTCATGGCCTGCCGTATCCGGATAGAAAGCGTTAAAGAAGTCAGGCACGTTGGCCTTGAGCTGAGCCTTGGTGATAGGGACTGTTGCATGCACGGATTCAGCATCTATGTCGCCATGTCTGCCTACAAATTCGCGGTTGTATATGCTTAAGGATGCCAGTAAGTTAGTGTATGTCATGGTGAGTCCGCCCGGGTTGCGTAACAAATAGAAATCCCCGTAAAAAGATTCCGTAGAATCGCTTCCGTCGTAGGCCCCGATAATCTGGCAACCGCCATACACATTGAAACGGTAGTAATGCGCCGAATCCGCAGTTCTTTCGTTTATGTCTACAGGGCATTCCTCTTCAACAAAGTTGGCGCATCTTCCTGTTTCGGGATTGCAGGCTTCGGCAATGTCGCAGAGTTCAGACCGGCAAATGCAGGCGCCATACAGGAACTGCCCTCCAGACGCGGTGCAGGAATCTTCAAAGAATTCAGGAATAGCGGGAAATTCGCTGCTGGATGACTGGTCCATGGGTAATTCGCTGGAGGAACTAGTCTGTAAATCACTTGAAGAACTTATTAACGAATTGGAGGAAGATTCTGGTGATGGATCGTCTGTAGCTTTGCTTACGTCGTCGCTGGAACAGGCGACAATGCAAATAAATGCGAAGGGTAGAACAATTCCGTATTTGTATTTCATATTTCCTCCATTATTAATGGAATATACCTTTTTAGGGGAGAATATGAAGAAAAAATGAAAATCAGACAATTTTTTGTGATTTGTCTGCTGTATCCAAGACTAGACAATCTTCCTATCCGCAATCCATTTCCGCACGGATTCTTCGGCGCGGGCGGCAAGAATTTCCTTCTTGTTCTTCTTCTTTAAACCTTCGTGGTGGGGGAGCAGCCCGAAGTTGAAATTCATCGGCTGGAAGTCTTCGTTTTCTTCCACAAGGCGGTTCATGAGAGAACCAATGCAGCTTTCGTCGGGGAGCGGGTCGGCGTGCCCGTGCAGAATCGTCTGTGCCATGTTCCAGGCGGCGTACCAGCCGGTGGCGACCGCTTCGGTGTAGCCTTCGCTGCCGGTAATCTGGCCCGCAAACCATGTGGGCGGAATGCCCTTGGCGCATTCAAGGTCCGGACGCAAGCGAAGCGTTTTATCCAGGAACTTGGGCGATTCAATGAAGGTGTTGCGGTGCATGCAGCCGAGGCGCGCAAATTTTGCATTGCGGAGTGCCGGCACCATCGTGAAGATTTCCTTTTGCGTGCCCCACTTGAGGCGCGTCTGGAAACCGACCATGTTGAACAAGGTCTTCTGCTTGTTTTCGGCGCGGAGCTGGATTACCGCGTACCATAATTTTCCGTTGTTGCCTAGCCCAAGGCCAATCGGACGCATGGGACCGTGGCGGAGCGTCTCGTAACCGCGTCGGGCCATTTCTTCGACGGGGAGGCAACCTTCGAACAGTTCGTTCTTTTCGAACGGGCGCGGCTCGGTGCTTTCGGCTTCGCAGAGCTTACGCACAAATTCTGTGTAGGTTTCCTTGTCGAGCGGGCAGTTGATAAAGTCCGCCGTTTCGCCCTTTTCCCAACGGTTGCGGTAAAAGGCGTGGTCAAAGTCAATGCTGTCGGTTTCGACGACCGGGGCGATGGCGTCAAAGAAGTGTAGACGGTTGCTGCCGAGGCGCTTGAAAATGTCATCGGCGAGAGCGTCGCTTGCCAAGGGGCCTGCGGCTACAAGAGTCGGACAGTCGCCCTCGAGGCTCGTGACTTCTTCGCGGTGTAATGTGATGTTGGGCGACTCAGCAATCTTCTTTTCGACCGATTCGCTGAAAATGTCGCGGTTCACGGTGAGCGAGTCGCCTGCGGGCACGGCCGCTTCTCGGGCGGAATCCAGCAAAAAACTCCCGAGCATCGTGAGTTCCTGCTTCAAAAGTCCGTGGGCAGATGTAATGCCCAAAGCCTTAAAGCTGTTGGAACAAACTAATTGGGCGAGATGGCCGTCTTTGTGCGCAGGTGTATTTTTCACCGGGCGCATTTCGTACAAATCAACCTTAAAACCGCGGCTCGCCAATTGCAAAGCCGCTTCGCAGCCTGCAAGGCCGCCACCAATTACACGTACGCGTTCGTTCATTAGTTTGCAATCATCTTGCGGTAGCTTTTGGCGTTACCAATCCAGAGCTTCACGAGCAGTTCCTCGAGCGAGGCCGAAGTCACGTATTCCGGATCGGCGTCCTGAATCTCGTCGGAAATCATGTTCGCCTGGGTCGGGTTAAGCATGCCGTAATAGAGCGCTTCCATGAGCTGCGACAAGAATTCCGGTGACACACGTGCCACGTATTCCATGTCGTTGAGCGGCGGGAGCTGGCTTTTGTCGGGGCTGAACTGGTCCAAGTTGTCCATGGTCCACAGGTCAGCGGCCTTCCCCATATCGGCGGTCATGGCAACACTCTTGATAGCGGAACGGTATTCGTCCCACTCTTTCGCTGTAGTCTTGCCCGCCTTGCGAATTTTTTTCAGGAAGGAAAGGACCGTGTAATACAGGTCCTTTTCCCGCTGATTGATTTCCTTTTGGGAGGTTGGAACCATAGGCGACCCTTAATGGCGGAAGTGCCTCATGCCGGTGAACACCATGGCGATGCCGAATTCGTCGCACTTCTCGATAGAGAGGTCGTCCTTCTTGGATCCACCCGGCTGCACGATGTAGCGCACGCCAGCATCGTGGGCGGCTTCGACGTTGTCCGGGAACGGGAAGAAGGCGTCGGAACCCATCACGACTTCGCCGAAGACCTTCTTTTCGAGAGCCTTGAGGCCGGCTTCGTTAATGCACTTGCCGTTTTCGTCGAAGAAGGGCTTGGCATCTTCCATGCGGGCGACGTTGTCGCGAACGCGCGGCTGACAAAGACGGAGGTTGGAGTCGATGCGGTTCGGCTGGCCGGGGCCAAGACCCATCACCTGGAAGTAGCCGGGCTTGTATTCGTAGCCCATCACGATGGCGTTGGACTTGGTGTGCTTGGTCACGAGCCAGGTAAAGCGGGCGAGGTCTTCCTTGTTCTTCGGGAACTGGGCCTTGGTCACGCATTCAAACTTTTCGTAGGTGTCCACGTCGCGGTCCTGAACGAGCATGCCGCCGATCACGTGCTTGTACACCTTGCAGTGCGTTGCCTTCTTGATTTCGCCGACTTCGAGGAGGCGAATGTCCTTGGACTTGTTCTTGAGGAATTCGAGAGCGTCGTCGTCGAATGCCGGAGCGAGCAAAATTTCGACAAAGCGGCCCTTCAAGAATTCAGCAGTCTTGAGGTCCACCTTGCGGGTCACAGCAATCACGGAACCGAAGGCCGACACCGGGTCACCTGCCCAGGCTGCTTCCATAGCTTCGCGGAGGGATTCACCCGTTGCAAGTCCGCAGGGGTTCATGTGCTTCACGATAACGACGGCATTGCCTTCGCTGAATTCGCGGGCCATTTCGAGGGCTGCGTCAGCGTCCACGATGTTGTTGTAAGAAAGTTCCTTACCCCAGAGCTGCTTGGCGGTAGCGAGGCTTGCTTCGGTGCAGGTCGGGTCGCGGTAGAACACTGCGGACTGGTGGGAGTTTTCACCGTAGCGCATCGGCTTCGGGTCAACGAATTTCAAAACGAGTTCTTCGGACATAGAGTTTCCTTTGATGTTTTACTCACTACAATATAAAAAACAATGTGTAATATGTAATGATTAATTCCAAATTTCACATTTGTACTTTCGCTACGCTCAAGTACCAAATGCTCGGCTCGGAAATGCCAATGCAAGCATTGTCGCTTCTCTCGCCTTGTGCATTTGTCACATCTCACATCTTAAAATAGGCTCGGGGGAGGATTGTTGTCGTCCAGTCCGGCCAAATTGCGGTCGGCATCGGACATTTCATTCTGCTGAATGTTGTCGAGCGGGTCTTCCGGTTCCACAATCAGGTTGTAATAAACATTGTTCTTCAGTTCGTCTTCAATGTAGAAGAGCGTTCCACCCATGGCAGAACCGCAACCGGCGCATGCACCCTGGTAGCGGATTTTCAGGCGGTTATCTTCGGTCAAGTCGAGAATTTCAACGTCGCCGCCGTCGCCCTGGAGCATGCCGCGTACGGACTGGTGCAGCCAGGCTTCGATTTTTTCAATCTTCTGAACCTTGGTGAGGGCATTCCATTCGGCGTCCGCTTCGGCGCGGCCTTCGGCGGTTTGCGTGCGGTACTTGATGCGCTCCATCTTTTCTCGCACCAGAATGGCGGTTGCCTTTTTTTCGGGATACACGTCGTAAACGCGCTTGATCAGCGTGTTCATCTGCTTGATCTCGGGCGCGGTTGCAGCAATGGCAGGCACGTCCGGCGTGTCGCGGAGTTCGAGTTCCAAACTTTCGGCGGTAATCGCGCAGGCGTCGTCGATGGTCGCCATCTGGATTTTTTTGCAGAAGGTGTCTGCGAGTGCGGTAAAAATCGGGCCGCCGTAGGTAAAGAACCTGGTTTCCAGAATCTTGTCGCATTCCGGGTCAATCATCAAATAAACTTTAAGGCTAGCCTCTTTGACATCGACCAGGGCGAGGCCTTTTTCGTCGGCTTCAATCTGGAAAATGGCGCCACGGTATTTGGGGGCCTTGGCAATTTCTTGCAATTTTTGGGACATTTCGTTACACGGCGCTTGGCTCAGGTTTTCTTCACTCATGGGCACAAATTTAGAAATTTTGGGCTGTTTTGTGCGAAAAAGCGAAGAATGCAATGTTTTTATAAGTGTGTAAAAATTATTTCAAGACTATTCGAAATATTGTTTAAAATTGTTTAAACAGCGTGTTTCTGAGTAAGAAATGCTTATATTGAAGATATCTTTTTCAAGGAGTGACAATATGAATCTAAAAAAGTTGGGCTTTGCAGTAGTTGCTGCATCCATGTTCACTTTCATGGCTTGCGACGATTCCTCTTCGGCTAGTTCCGAAACACCTGCAGGCGGTGAAGATCAGCCGACTCTTTCGAGTGAATCTAATGCCGGTGGAGATGAAGCCCCTGCAAGTTCTTCAAGTGTAGGGAGTTCTACAAAAGAATCGACAGACCCTGCAAAAGAAGGCTCTGAAGGCAAGACAGATGAACCTCCGGCAGCAAGTTCTGCAAGCGAGGAACCCGCAAACGAAGAACCCAATACGGACGCCCCGGTAGATACATCTGCCAATGTTGGCCCAGGTTCGTTTGATTTCGATACTACGGGCTTTACTTTTGATTCCACGGCTTTCGCCGACATGATGAAGTGTGACGAAGAAGGCGCTACCCAGAATATGATGGGTGCTGCCGTGTTAGTTTGCACGGACGGTCAGTGGGTGTATGATTCCACAGCGACTGCTGCAGCCAACAAGTGCGACGAAGAAGGTGCCACGAAGACTGAATCCATGGGAATGGGTGACGCCTTTAGCATGGACATGACCTATATCTGCAAGGATGGTCAGTGGGAAATGCAGATGCCCGACTTCGGTGGAATGTTCGGTGGCGACAGCACCGGTGGATTCCCGGGCGGCATGGGCAACTGGGGCGATTCCAGCTTTACGATGCCGGGTGGCGGCGAAATTCCTGAACAAACCCCTGGCTTAAAGTAGTTTTCTCTCCCAAAATACCTAAAAAGCCTCGACTATGTCGGGGCTTTTTTTGTGAATAAACACATATTTTATGCTTGGGTAAATTTTTTTGAAAAAAACTGTTGTTTTTTTGTAATAAAAAGATATCTTTCTTGCAAAACATACAAGGAGACGATGATGAATATGAAAAAACTTGGATTTGCCCTTTCTTTGACTGCTGCATTCGGCCTCATGGCTTGCGGAGACTCTTCGAGTAGCGCTAGTGGCGGCACGCCGAGTTGTAACGTGAGTTCAGACGCTAATTCCGTAACAAGATCCATGAGCTATGGCGGTGAAACCGTTGAAGTCAAGCAGACTATCGAGGGCGATTATCTTATTACCGCTTCGACCTACAAGGGTATGCCGAAGGAGGCTGTCGAAGAGGAATGCCAGGAAGCCAAGTACGACAGAAATGCCGAAGTCACTTGCGAAGGCAATACGGTAACGACTAAAGTTGAGGCTGCGGGGGTGACTGTTGCCAAACTCAAATCCCTAGCTGAAGGTATGTGTAAGGATATCTCTTCTGGCGTTAATATGGATGACGAAGAGGAAGAGGATGATTATCCGAGTAAGAAAGACAGTCTCGACAACGACACCCCTGTTTATGAGGGGTCTGATGGCGGCAACAGTAATCCTATTGATGACCCTATAGATAATCCTATAGATGATCCTGTAACGGATCCTGATCCGAAAACGGATGTGAATAACCCTATGGGTAGTTACAATCAGCCTTGTTCCGTCGAAGGTGAAAAAAAGATAGACGTTGTCTTCGGCATGGAAGCACCCTTGATTTGCAAAGATGGCTTTTGGGATGCCGATGAAGAAGCCATGGAGGCAGGCCTCGTGTGCAGTACTGAAGGCGCAACGAAGGACACGGTCATTGCCGGTCTTTCTATGACGTTGACTTGCGACGAAGGTGAATGGACCTTGGATGAGGACGCTGCGCAGGATATGCTGAAGTGCAATCAGGAAGGTGCAAAGAGCACTATGATGGGCATGCCCGTGATCTGCCAGGATGGCGAATGGGAACTTGACGAAGAATCCATGGACATGGGTGATTACGGCGATTGGGGTGATTGGGATGATGAAGAAATCATCGTTGATTAACTAAACCATCCGTTTGAATATGGAAAAACCCCGACTTTGTCGGGGTTTTTTAGTCGCAAAAAGCTAATAGATTAAGCCTTAATGATTGTATCCTTCGCGAGCACGACGATGCCGGATTCGGTCACATGGAACAGCTTCTTGTCGCGTTCCAGGTCGTAGCCAATCTGGAAGCCGGCCGGAATGTGCAGGCCCTTTTCGATGATGGCGCGGCGCACCTTGGCACCCGGGCCAATGGTCACGTTCGGGAACAGTATCGATTCTTCGACAAGGGCGTCTTTCTGGATAGAAACACCGGGGGAGAGAATGCTCTTGACCACCGTACCGCCACCGATGATACAGCCCGACGACACGATAGAGTCAATGGCTGCACCCTGGTGGGCGTTGCCTTCGCCGGCAAAGAACCTTGCAGGAGGCTGGTTCCAGTTGAAAGTACGGATGGGCCAGTAGTTGTTGTAAAGGTCGAACGGCGGGTTTTCGGAACACAGGTCCATGTTCGCTTCGAAGAAGGCATCGAGCGTTCCCACATCGCGCCAGTATCCCTTGGTGCTGGCCTGTTCGCCGCGCACGATATTGGTGTTGAAGTCGTACACGTAAACGGGGTAGTCCTTGTACAGGCTCGGAATAATGTGCTTGCCGAAGTCGGTCGCGCCGTTTTGAGCGCCCTTCAAGAGTTCGCGCACCAGGAACTTGCTCGTAAAGATGTAGTTGCCCATACTGGCCAAACAGTAGCCGGGGTTGCCGGGCATTTCTTTGGGGTTCTTGGGCTTTTCTTCGAAACCGATCATGCGGTTGTCGGCGTCCACTTCGATAATGCCGAATTCGCGTGCTTCGGAGACCGGCACCGGAATAGCGGCAATGGTCAAAAGGGCGGCGCGGGAGAGGTGGAAATCAATCATCTGGTTGATGTCCATCTTGTAGATGTGGTCGCCACCGAAAATAGCCACGAGGTCCGGACGTTCGTCGGTAATCAGGTTGATGTTCTGGAAAATGGCGTCGGCCGTTCCCTTGTACCAGTCGTCGCCAGTGCGCATCTGTGCAGGCACCAAGTCCACATATTGGTCCAAACTGGCGTTCAAATTCCAGGCGGCAGAAATGTGCTTGTTCAAGGAATCGCTCTTGAACTGGGTCAAGACCTTGATTTTAAAGATGCCGGAGTTGATGAAGTTGTTCAGCACAAAGTCGATAATGCGGTAAGTTCCGCCAAAATGGACGGCAGGCTTCGCGCGGTCGCGGGTGAGGGGCTGTAAACGGCTGCCTTGACCGCCGGCCATGATCATGCAAAGGATGTTTTTCTGGTGTTCTCTAGAATAAGACCAACTCATATAGCAATAACCTTATAATGAGGGGTATTAACCCTTTTTCGTGTATACAAGCCTAATTTATGTAATTTCAGGCCGAAATGTAAACTTTTTAGCAAAAAAAAACAAAAAAAGTGAAATTTTTTCAAGCGCCGTATTTGGGGCGGACTGCGTGTGGCGGATGGATGGGGTGATTTAGTTCAAAAAATTGCCAACGCCCCTGCAATTTGGACATTGTTTTTTGTAAATTTTATCGCGTTCGAAATTATCGAAACTTAACGTTAAACCAAACAGGAGCTCATAATGAGTCTTACCCTTAACGATATCAAGCACCCGAAGATCAGTACTTGGGTGAATGAAATGATTGCCATGTGCGAACCGGACAACGTCGTTGTCGTTGACGGCTCCAAGGAAGAATACGATGCCCTTATGCAGAAGTGCGTCAAGGCTGGCCTCGCCACGAAGCTCGCCAAGAAGGAAAACTGCTACCTGTTCCGTTCTCTCCCGTCTGATGTGGCCCGCGTCGAATCCCGTACCTTTATTTCTTCTGTGAAGGAAGAAGATGCAGGTCCGACCAACCACTGGATCGACCCGTCTGAACTCAAGCAGACGATGCGTAAGCTCTATAAGGGTTGTATGCACGGCCGTACCATGTACGTGATTCCGTTCTGCATGGGCCCGCTCGGCTCCCCGATTTCCAAGAACGGTATCGAAGTCACGGACTCCGAATACGTTGTTCTCAACATGGACATCATGACTCGCGCCGGTAAGAAGGTTCTCGACATCTTCAATGCAGACGTGAACGCTGACTTCGTTCCGTGCCTCCACTCCGTTGGTAAGCCGCTCCGCGAATGCGAAAGCGACAACGGCATCTGGCCCTGCGCTGACGTTGAATACAAGTACATCACTCAGTTCCCCGAAGAACGCCTCATCTGGTCGTACGGTTCGGGCTACGGTGGAAACGCTCTTCTCGGTAAGAAGTGCTTCGCTCTCCGTATCGCTACCGTTCTCGCTCGCGACGAAGGCTGGCTCGCTGAACACATGCTCATCCTCAAGCTCACCAACCCGAAGGGCGAAGTCAAGTACGTGACTGGCGCATTCCCGTCTGCTTGCGGTAAGACGAACCTCGCTATGCTCATCCCGACTATCCCGGGCTGGAAGGTCGAAACCATCGGTGACGACATTGCATGGATGAAGTTTGGTAAGGATGGCCGTCTCTACGCTATCAACCCGGAAGCCGGCTTCTTCGGCGTTGCTCCGGGTACTTCTGCAGAATCCAACAAGAACGCTCTTATCTCTGCAGAAAAGAACACCATTTACACCAACTGCGCCCTCACTGAAGACGGCGACGTGTGGTGGGAAGGCATCGGCTACCCGGCCAAGGGCAAGCTCGTTGACTGGAAGGGCAAGACCCGTGACGCTCTCCCGAAGGACAAGGCTCCTAAGGGCGAAGAAATGGCTCACCCGAACGCTCGCTTCACCGCTCCGGCTAAGCAGTGCCCGTGCATTGCTAAGGAATGGGAAGATCCGGCAGGCGTGCCTATCTCTGCAATCCTCTTCGGTGGCCGTCGTCCGTCCACCATTCCTCTGGTCCACCAGTCCCTCAGCTGGAACCACGGCGTGTTCCTCGGCTCCATCGTGGGTTCCGAAATCACCGCTGCCTCTACGATTGACGCCTCTCAGGTCGGTAAGATCCGTCGCGACCCGTTCGCCATCCTCCCGTTCTGCGGCTACAACATGGGTGACTACTTCAAGCACTGGATCGAAATCGGTAAGAAGTCTACCGAAGACAAGCTCCCGAAGATCTTCTACGTGAACTGGTTCCGCAAGGATGCCAACAACGAAAAGCTTCCGGGTGGCTTCATGTGGCCGGGTTACGGCGACAACAGCCGCGTGCTCGCTTGGATCTTCGACCGCTGCAACGGTGTTGACAACGCTGTCGAAACTCCGATCGGTTACATGCCGAAGGAAGGCGCCATCAATACTGATGGTCTCGCTGACTACTATAAGGAAACTCTCCCGCAGATCACGAAGGTTGACGTGGAAGGCTGGAAGAAGGAACTCGCTGACGTTAAGGAAAACCACTATCCGAAGTTCGGCAAGCACCTCCCGAAGGAACTTTCCGACATCATCGACATGATCCAGGATCGTTTGAATAAGGCATAATTGTTCGTAAACCGAGAGTTGCGGACAAGCTTGCTTGTCCATAACCGAGGCGAAGAACAAAGGACTGCATAGCAGTCCCATAAGCCGAGCGTCGCAGGGAAATGCTTGCATTTCCCTATGACCGAGGCGATATGCCTGCGCTCGAAGAGCGCAACGCTTAATTCCTAAAGGAAAATCCTTTAAAGAAACCGCGACTAGCTTTCAGCTGGCCGCGGTTCTTTTTTGAACCATACTGGGGTTAAATAAGATGGTCGCATAAGCTACTATATTCATTAAGAAACACCCCAAAGGTCGCCGTCGGCGGCCTTTTTCCGTATGTACAAGCAGGGTCGGCGATAGTCTGGGATATCAGCAACAATTTTGCAATTGGTATACGCCCCTTCTGTATTTAAATACGTTGACTTTCCACATCTTTTTTATATATTTCCTTATGTGGAAAAACAAATTACATGGACTATTGCCGCAATCGGTGAATTTGCGAAGGCGAAGGAGCTTTCGGTTAGGCAGGCATTTAACTACCTGAGTTTGTTTAAGGGAATTGATTTTCTGCAAACCCACTATGGTGCAGAGCATTTGCTTTCGTTTGATGACACCATAGACGATTTGACTGCAATTTGTCAGAGGAACGGGGGGCAGATTCTATGATTCTATATCATGGTTCCAACTGTGAAATTGAAAAAATAGACCTTGCCATGTGCAGACCGTTTAAGGATTTTGGACAGGCTTCCAAATGACGAACAAACAGAATTTCCTTATCGAGAGCATTGTAGGCGACATTGCCAAGTGGCTGATGGAAGAACAGGGCATGACTCTGCAAACGGCTCTTGGGGTTGTTTATAATTCACAATTTTTCGAGAAATTGCAAAATCCAGATACCGGGCTCTGTTCTGAAAGTTCCGCCTACAACTACGATATTCTAGTCACTGAGTTAAAAAACGGAAAACTAATACAGACAGAGTATTAAAGCCTCTCATTCATTTTTGTAGATAAATTATCTTTGACAAGGACATATACTACGGGAGTACCTAGTTATTTTGTATTGTGCGTAGTACAATCATCAAAGGTCGCCCCAGCGGCCTTTTTCCGTAAATTAAGGCTAGCAAGGCGGTTGACATGTATGGTTGACACGTATTTCCTGGGGTGTTTTTTGACGCTTACAGCGTCCGTGGCTGCGGCTCCCAAATGGGTCCGCAAGCGGCCCCGCTTGTTCGCCTTGCACACTTTTATTATATTAACAGTATGGCGTTAAAGAGATTCCCCATTGGCGTGCAGGATTTTGCGAGAATTCGCGAAGACGGTATGTATTATGTAGACAAGACTGACCTTGTCTACAAGTTGACCCATACGGACCCGTATTACTTTCTGTCCCGTCCGCGCCGTTTCGGGAAATCGCTGCTGGTCAGCACGCTGCAATGCTATTTCGAAGGCCGCAAGGAGCTGTTCGCGGGCCTCGCGATGGAAAAGCTCGAGACCGAGTGGAAAAAGTATCCGGTCATCCGGCTTGACATGAGCATTGTAAAATACTCGGACAAAGATTCCCTCGCAAATTCGTTGAACAAAATTTTAGAGCCTCAAGAAAAAAGATTCGCGGTTACACCTGAACCGGACAACCATACTTGGGGCGTCCGTATGTCACGAATAATTGAAGCAGCACATGAGCAGACTGGTAGCCAGGTGGTTGTGCTGGTCGATGAATACGATGCCCCGATGCTAGATACCTTCGGTATGGAATCTTTTGAGGATATTCGAGTCCAGGTTCGCAGCTTCTACAGTCCGTTGAAGGCTTTGGGCGGCATCCTCCGTTTCGTGTTACTCACGGGTATCAGCAAGTTCAGCCAGCTCTCGATTTTCAGCGAACTAAACAACCTGAACGTCATTACCATGGATGACGAGTACGCGGCCATCTGCGGTATCACGAAGGAAGAAGTTCTGACACAGATGCAGCCCGAAATTCAGGCGCTCGCCGACAAGAACGGGCTCACGTACGACGGGGCTTGCGAGGCGCTCAAACGCCAGTACGACGGCTACCACTTCAGCAAGAATTCGCCGGACGTGTTCAATCCGTTCAGCCTTATCAATGCGTTGAGCAAACGCGAGCTTGCCAACTATTGGTTTGCGACCGGTACGCCGACGATTCTGACCCGGCTCATGCGCAAGTACAAGGTGGATCCGACTCCTTTCGATACCGGGTTCGAGGCTACGCAGGACATGTTCGACGCTCCGACGGAGACTGCCAAGAACCCTATCCCGATGCTTTACCAGAGCGGTTACCTGACGATAAAGAATTTTGATGGTTTCGCGTACAAGATTGGATTCCCGAACGAAGAAGTGCGTCTCGGTTTTCTGAAGGCGCTGATGCCCTATTACGCGATGGACGACGTTGTTGACAACGACATATTCATGCTCCGTTTCACGAAGGCGCTGCGGGAAGGTAAAATCGACGATGCGATGACCCACATCCGTGCATTCATGAGCGGCATCCCGTACAATGCGGAACGCAAGGACGAAAACCACTACAAGACGGTGCTGTTTCTGATATTCAAGCTTTGTACGCCATATGTCGTGCGTACCGAGGAATGCAGTGCCGCTGGTCGCGCCGATGCCGTCGTGGAGACAGCCGATGCTGTTTACGTTTTCGAGTTCAAGCTTGACTCTTCCGCGACTGTGGATGATGCGTTAAAACAAATCGACGACAAGGGATACTTGATTCCATACTCGGCTACGATGACCAAGGACGGCTCGCCGAAAAAGTTGTTCAAAATCGGTGCTACGTTCGATGCAGAAAAGCGAACCGTCGGCGAATGGAAAGTCGTGGAAGGGTAGCTTTCTGATCATGCCATGGTCCAAATAATTTTATCATTTTATTTTGTTGGAGAAAAATAAGGGATGAAAACAGTCCTTTATTTTAATTCCTAATTGAGGAACTTTTTTTCTCAAAAGCTGTTTTACCCTTACACATACATCATTTTTTTACCGATGAATTTAATTATAGATGCTATATACAATCTACGCCCAGATAACCATAGGCCAACTCCATTTTTTTATAGGAATCAGTGAAAATGAAAGCAGGTGTAAATTCTGTCCTTGCATTTCTGGTCATACTTTTTTTTGGAGGGTGTTGTAGTATAATGTATAGTTCCATACCTCCATATGGAGGTTCTCCAATTCAGTTTAAAATTAATAGAATTGTTTTGACATCTCCACAAATCAGTGAAGAAAATGATAAGTTTATTCAAGGTGTTGCAATGACTTTGAATAAAAAAGAATCTTTTTTTTGTGGTTGGTGTGGTAATGATAGCTTACCGGTATTTGAATTTCGCCGTATAAATAATGTTGAGTATGATACTATTCGAAATTATCATATTGCTAGTTCGTGGCGAACTCCAATTGATCTTCTGAAAATGAAAAGTCCTCCACGACTTTCTGAAAATGAATACTATATGGAAATGAACAATGTCTACTACAAAAAAGATTCGATTTTTAATTGCGAATATGCTGTTTGGAATCACAATCGAGATACCATTCTACGTGTTGGTCATTTAGGACCTGTATATTCTAGTGATGTCAGTATGATGCAACGAGTTGCAGACTATATGTTGATACAATTCAATTTATTAGATTGATTTGTGTATTTGAGTCATCTTTGAGATAATTGATGATGATTTGGGAAACTTTAACTCTTTAGATTCCATTGAAAATGGATCCTCCCTTAGTGGACTCTAAGTACAAGGCGAAGAAAGGTTTATAGATAGAGAGTATATATTAACTTTTTTTGTTTAGATTATATATAGTTAGTTTATAAAAAAATCTTGTGTCTTCACAACCCATGTTCCCTGATTCCCATACACCACGATTCGCCCTCTTTTCAGCACTTTGCATTGCAAGTTGTGAAAGAGGTGTGGATTTTCGGTATCGGAATCTAGGATATACTTTCCATTGACACATTTACCAGGATGCTCTTGGAGCATCCTTTTTGTTAGGGCGTTGTCAACGGTGCGCTGCATGTAGGCGGCGTCTTTCTTTGTAAAGGCAAGTTGACCTTTGACGGCCTGAACGTATAGGTTCATGGCTAGGGTGAAGAAAATGCCAGAAACCGCTATGGTGACGACTAATTCTATGAGTGTAAAGCCACGTTTCATTTCTTCTTCCTGTATTCGCATTTATAGAGAGCTCGGGTTGTGTCGGCTTTGTTGCGGATAGAAATTGCCTTGTAGCAGATTTCGTCACCGGAGTTTTGCTCGGTAATCAGGGTTTCCCATTCTATACCGATGGAGTCCCTATGCACGAGAATCGTGTCTTTTTCCAAGCCTTCGTTTAGGTAAAGGTTCTGTTTACTTAGGTTGTGGCCGTAGTCGTCGATCCATGCTTTTTGTGTCATCTTGTTGGGGTACAGGTAACTCATTAGCATGACTCCGGAAGTGGTGAGTATGGCGAAACTGAGTAGCACTTCGATTAAAGTCACTCCCTTTTTGTACTTGTTAGAAGGCAATTGTGGCCTCCTTTCCGATTTGCACAATATCAGGGGTTATGACATGTAATGAGGTGTCGTTCGTAATTTTTGCATTGCGTAAAAAATCGTTCCAGAGAGTATTGTCGTCATAGAAGGCGAAGGACCATGCAACGAAATAACCTTGGAGTTTTCCCTGCATGTCCAGTGAAGAAAATTGATGCCACGAGCGTCTCGTTGGTGTATGAAAATGGCGAGTTCACGTTGAAAGAGAACTAAGCTCGTATAATCGAAATAATTCCACAATCGCGGCTCTTTTTGCTGTTATAGGCCAAAATGATAGCTGCGTGTACACTTTTTTTTGGAAAAAAATGTCTCAACATGGCAATTTTTAGTTATATTCCAAGTTGGAATAATCTAACAGATGAAATTCTGTGGAATTAGAAGAAGGTAAAATATGAATCGTTATGACTTGGTTCTTCTGGGCTTGATCCTCGAGAAGCAACGTAGTGGTTACGACATCATAACCGAGGTTCGTAACCGCGAACTGGACCGCTGGGCAAACCTCAGCACCTCGACTGTTTACAACAGGCTTTCGACACTCGAAAAGCATGGCGATATTGAAGGTCGTGCCGAACGCGATGGCAACCGCCCCGAACGTGTGGTTTTCACGATTACCGAAAAGGGTAGGGAAACCTTGCGCAAGGAAGTGCTTAAGCATTTGACCGGCTTTAACGATGACCCGAGAACGCTCGGATTCGCCTTCTTGTTCGGTGCCGAACAAAAGGAATTGATTCGCACACTGGAAGCGCATGAACGCCGTCTGGTGAAAGAGGTAGAACGTTTGGAACAGATGATTGCCGAAGAACCGCGCCCGACTTTGTTTGCCGAAGGCCCGTTCCTGAACTGCATGAGCCGCGACCACATTCTGGTGGAACTCAAGTACGTGCGCGCAGCGATTGGAATCTTGCGCGATCCGGTTCGCAACAAGAAACTCGACGGCTACTTCTACATCAACTTTGGAAACCGCGATTTTGTGAATAAGAAAGACTAGTTTTTTTCTATATTTACACCCGGAATTTAACAACCCCCTCTTACGGAGAAACAATGGCTACAAAACAGACCAAGAAGAGCGCCCCGAAGGCCGCCAAGAAGGTTACAGCTAAGGCTGCAGCTAAGTACGGCTACTTTGACGACGCCAAGAAAGAATACGTGCTCACCACGCCGGCAACCCCGATCAAGTGGTGCAACTATGTTGGTACTTTGAACTTTGGTGGTATCGTCGATACGACTGGCGGTACCCTCATTTGCAAGGGCGACCCGGCCCTGAACCGTATCACCAAGTACATCGCCCAGATGCCTTGCTCTGACTTTAAGGCCAGCACCATCTATATCCGCGTGAAGAACGCCAAGGGCTACACCGTGTTCTCTCCGTTCGTGGTTCCGACTCTCACCAAGATGAAGAAGTGGGAATGCCACGTGGGTCTTTCTTACATGCGCTGGATCGCCGAATGCGAAGGCCTCCGTACGCAGGTGACGATTTTCGTGCCGACTGGCTCCAACACTCTCCTCCAGGACATCCAGGTCACGAACCTCGACAAGGCTTCCAAGGAAGTGGACATTATCCCGGTTTATGAATTCAGCCACTTCGAAGCTGAAAAGCAGCTCACCAACGCCGACTGGGTTCCGCAGACCATGACCCTCAAGGGCCACTGGGAAAAGGACGGCCACGTGGTGCTCGAACAGTACGCTTACATGAAGCGTGACTTCGCCGTGAACTACGTGACTGCAAACTGCAAGGTCGGTAGCTTCGATGGCGACCGCCGCGTGTTCCTCGGCGCAAACGAAATGGGTTCCTGGGCCGCTCCGCTCAGCCTCGCCAACAAAGAACTTTCCAACAGCGAATGCGACCGTGGCGACAACATTGCCGCTCTCATGATCCACGCTGGCAAGATTGCCGCTGGTAAGACCTTCCGCACCTGCACCCAGCTCGGTCAGGAACAGAGCCTGAAGGTTGCCTCTAAGGCTATCAAGAAGTACCGCGACTTGAAGAACGTCGACAAGGCTTTCGACGAACTCGCCAAGTTCTGGGAAAAGTACCTCTCTACGATCCAGGTGCAGACTCCGGATGCAGCGTTCAACTCCATGGTGAACGTGCACAATCCGCGTCAGTGCCACACTACCAAGAACTGGAGCCGCTACCTGTCCCTGTACCAGCTGGGCTACGGCACCAGCCGCGGTATCGGTTACCGTGACTCCAGCCAGGACCTTATGGGCGTGATGAGCCACATGCCGGAAGAAGCATTGGAACTCGCCTTGAACCTGCTCTCTGTGCAGCGTCCGGAGGGTAACGCCATGCACCAGTACGCTCCGCTCGCCCTTGCCGAAGACAACGGCAACGAAGCTAACGCCGGTGACTCCCGCGAAAAGAAGGGCGTGCTCGACGAAAACGGCAACCCGGCTTACGCTGACTGGTACGGCGACGACCACCTGTGGATCGTTCTCACTATTGCCAACTACCTCAAGGAAACCGGCAACATGGACCTCCTCAAGAAGGAAGTTCCGTTCTACGAAGCTGGCAAGAAGCGCGCCCAGCGTGAAAAGGGCACCGTGCTCGAACACCTCAAGCGCTCTCTCAACTTTACCCGTACTCACCTCGGTAAGCACGGCCTTCCGCTCCTCGGCTTTGCCGACTGGAACGACTGCATGAACCTCCCGCTTGGTGCAGAATCCTCCTTCAACACGGGCCTGTATGCTAAGGCTCTCCTTGAAATGATGGACATCTGCGAAGCTCTCGGCGACACCAAGTCTGTCGAAATGTACAAGGGCTGGTACGAAGACGTGAAGAAGGCCTTCAATGACTGCGCTTGGGACGGCAAGTGGTGGGTCCGCTGGTTCGACAAGCAGGGCAACGCCTACGGCACCAACAAGGCCAAGTACGGCAAGATTTACTGCAACAGCCAGTCCTGGTCTGTGATTTCTGGCATTGCTACTGGCGACCGCGCAGTACAGGGCATGGACAGCTTGAACAAGCTCCTCAACACCGCCAACGGCGTGAAGAGCTCTACTCCGGGCTACCGCGGCTTCGACCCGAACGTGGGTGGCATCTCCACTTATCCTCCTGGAGCCAAGGAAAACGGCGGTATCTTCCTCCACACCAACCCGTGGGTGATGATTGCCGAAACGATTCTCGGCCGTGGCGACAAGGCCTTCCAGTATTACAGCCAAATTAACCCGGCTGCCAAGAACACCAAGCTCGACGAGTTCGAATCTGAACCGTATTGCTATCCGCAGAACATCCTCGGTGACGAACACAAGCAGTTCGGTATGGGCCGTAACGCATGGCTCTCCGGCACCAGCTCCTGGACTTACCAGGCTGCGACGCAGTTCATCATCGGTGTTCGCGCAAGCTTCAAGGGCCTGATTATCAACCCCTGCATCCCCTCCAAGTGGGACGGCTTCAAGGTGACCCGCAAGTTCCGCGGCGCTACCTACGAAATCGAAGTGAAGAACCCGAAGCACGTGTGCAAGGGTGTCGCCGAGATGATCGTCGATGGCAAGAAGATTGACGCCGACGTGGCCCCGATCTTTACGAAGGGTGTGCACAAGGTCGTTGTCACTTTGGGTTAAGAAACACATATAGCCGTCGCGATAGTTCGTCACTCTCGCCCTCACGTACGCTTTGTACGCTACGGGCGAGCGTTCCTGCTCTCGCTAGGCTCTCTGAGTTTCTTGGATTAGTTTAGTTCTAATCCAAATTTGATTTTTGGGTCTGCTTCTCACGAAGCAGACTTTTTCTTTTGTTTGTGTTTATATTTAGGGTGTGAAGTTTAATCGATTGATAATTTTGTTGTTGGGCGTCTCTCTCGCTTTGTTGGCGGGGTGCTCGATGCGGCCGCCATCGGCGGGGGCCTTTATGTCGGCCTACCAGAATCGCGACAGCATGAACGGCTTCTTGTTCGAATCCTCAATTTCGATATATACGGCGTCTACGTCCGATTCAGCGATGAAGACGCCGGAAAACGAACATAGCCCCAGTGTCTGGGAAGATGTCGTAGAAAATGAATGGCCGTTCGATTTTGGCTTATCGATCCTTCACTTCAAGAATCATCTAGGCCTTGGTTTTGGATTTCAGTTCCTTAATCCCTACATCTCTTTAGGGGCTGCCTTTGACCATTTCGGTATCATGGGGTGGACAGACTGGAGGCTTATTGCTGTTTGTAATGGTGAACCTGAAGCGTTTCGAGGCGGTATTAGCGTAATGGAACAGATTTTGCCGACTCCCAATCTGTCTGTGGGATTGTTCCAGTTTGCGTCCCGCACCGAGGCGCTCTACATGGCGGGGGGTGGCGATGTCTGGGTGCCCTATAAGGAAGATGACGTTTCTAATTCGTATAGTTGCTGGGACGACGATACGGACTGCTACTGGAAAAAAGAGAAGTCGGACTTTGCCGAGCCCTATTACTACGGCTTTATCGAGTTTGGTGGAGGTACCTATGTGAGGTACAAGATGAACGCGGTTTTAGGCTTGGGGCTTGAGTTCAGGTACAGCTACGATGTAACCTACAAGGCGAACCGCCTAGCGTTTACCATGAATCTCTTTTTGGGCTGATTCCTAGAAGAGCTCTTATCTTTTAAAAAGTCCACTTCGAAGGAATCGGATTTTTTATTTTTGTGCGCATGAAGAATCTCGATACGACGCTTTATTTTATTACGGATAGCACGACTGTGCCGGAAGATCGTTTTTTGCCGGTGGTGGAGGCTGCATGCAAGGGGGGGGCGACGATTATTCAGTTGCGCGAAAAAGACCGGTCTACCCGTGAATACTTGGAACTTGCTAAGGCGACGCACGAGATTACGGCTCGTTACGGGATTCCCTTGATTATCGATGACCGCGTGGATGTGGCCCTGGCGATTGGTGCCGAGGGCGTTCATGTGGGGCAGTCCGATATGCCGGTTCGCTTGGCGCGTAAGCTCATGGGCGAAGGCGCGATTGTGGGAGCAACCGCAAAGACGGTGCCGCAGGCGCTTGAAGCTTATGAGCAGGGCGCAGATTACCTGGGATGTGGCGCGATTTACCCGACCACGACTCACGTGAAAACGGTGATTACACCGGTAGAAACCTTGAAAGACGTGGTGAAAGCGGTGCCGATTCCGGTGAATGCCATTGGTGGGCTCAACAAGGACAATATCTTTGTGCTGAAGGGCTCGGGCATTGCGGGCGTTTGCGCCGTGTCTGCGATTATGAAAGCTGCGGACCCCGAAACCGCGACGCGAGAATTGAAGCAAGCTTTTCTAGAGCTTAAAAAATCGGTGTAGATCCTTCGACACGAAACCTAACGGTTTCTGCTCAGGATGACACAAAGAGTCATTGTAATGAGTCATTGTGTCATTTGCTGCCGCGGAGCTTTTGCCCAGCCTTGAGCGGGGCGCCGGGCTTTAAATCATTGATGCGGCAGAGCGATTCGATTGAAATATTGAACCAGTTGGCGACATCCCCTTGGGAGTCGCCGGCTTGAACAACATAAAAGTTGTAGTTGCGGAGTTGAGCCTGGATTTTGCGGTGATCGTTGCGGGCCTTTTTCATCGAGAATTTGTCGATACCCGGCTTTAGCGACCAATGCGGAAAATCGATGACGGTGGTGGGGTCGATGTTTACTTCGCCAAACCGGATTTCAAAATGCAAGTGCGCTGCCGAAGACCTGCCAGAGTTGCCCGCGAGGCCTACGATATCGCCGGGGAAAACCTTGTCGCCGACTTTGAGCAGGCGCTTAGAAAGGTGGGCGTAAAGAGTCTCGATTCCGTTCGGGTGCTTAATGAGTACGTAGTGGCCGTAACCGCCCTTGTTGTAGCGCGACATGGTGACTTCGCCGGGGTAGGCGGCCACGACAGGTTCGTCCTTGATGACATTGACGTCTACGCCGCGGTGCAGGCGGTGGCTGCGGATGCCGTAGGGCGAGCCGATGAGAGCCTCATGCGTGATAGGCGGGAGGATTGTCGAAAAGTCGAAGGAGTCGACCATTCGTGCGGCTTCTTCTTCCTTCTTTTGCTGCTTAGCCCTTTCGCGCTTTTTCTTTTTGGATTCGACGATTTCGTATTCGACGCCCTGCTTGTCGTAGAGCAAGGCCTTGGTGAAGGCTTTCGGGTCGTCTTCGCTGAGTTTGATTTTCTTGGGCTTCTTGGGCTTGGCTTTTTTTGATTTTTTGGAGGACTTTTTGGAGTCGGATTTCTTTTTCGTCGTTTGGGCCGAGGTTTCTTTTTCGGATTTTTTGGCGGTTGCGGTTTTTGCGTATGCGGGTGCACTCGTGAAAGAGATTGCCACGATGATCGCGACAAATAAACCCATCCACTTGTGAAGTCCCAAAAAGCTCATTTAACCAAAAGAAAATTCTTGTGAGTGAAATTTACTTTAAAAATGCGAAGAAAACGGCTGCGATAATGCAGGCGAAGGCCACGATGTGGTTCCAGTGCAGCGCCTCGTTGTTGAAAACCGTTGTCGCGATGACGGTGAAGACCGTTAGCGAAATGGCTTCTTGAATGATTTTAAGCTGCATCAGGGTGAAGGGGCCTCCGTTGATGCGGCTACCGATGACATTTGCCGGAACGGCGATGCAGTATTCAAAAAAGGCGATTCCCCAAGAGGCCACGATTACGAGAAATAGCGGCCAGTCGGTGCTGATGTGCATTTCCTTGAGCTTGAGGTTTCCGTACCAGGCGAAAGTCATGAATACGTTGGAACAGCAAAGGAGAAGAATGGTGAAAATGCCGGCTTTCATGATGTAGTAGACAGTAGGAAGTAGACAGTAGTCAGTGGTTGGTGGTTAGTGATTAGCTCGCAAACGGTAGGGCTTTCCGGTGCTCATTTGGTAGGCGAGGCGGGCACGAACTTGTTCCAGGTACTGGATGTACTTTTCGCTTTGGTAGTCGCGGTAGGTCCAGTCGAAAGCGTGAAAGTGCCCGTCCTGGAAGTATAGCGTGGGTTCTACGAAAATGCCGCGTTGCATGTATACGCGCTGGCGCTGGTCCTTGGTGGTCGCTAAGAAGAATTGCCCGAGCGTCATGTAGCCGGGGTCCAGGTTCACGGGGCGAAGACCGGGCGTGCCGTTCTGCTTGGCAATTTCGAGTTCGACGTCGTTGCTCCAGAGCTTGATGTCAACGATGGTTTCGCGGTCGACCAGAGTTTCGTAGCTGAAAAAGGCGCGCACGGGGGCGTTCCCGATTTCGTCGACGTAGTAGTTGGTGAAGGTGAACGGGAACGGCGGGAGCGCAAGCTCCTCTTCGCCGAAGCGGTTGCGGAGTGTGTCGCGCACAGCCTCGACTGCCTGGGAATCTTTCGCAAGAATCCCTACGATTATCTTGACCTTGGCTGGTGTCCTTAGTTCACCCATGGGCCGTAATTTAGTAATTTTTAATTGTTAATTATTCATTTCTGACTATGAAACTGTATCTTCGACTAATCCTAGCTTCATTTCTCATCTCACATTTCACATTGGTCTTCGCCGAGGCACCTCGTGTGGTACCCGAAATTGTGGATTCGATTCCTCACGAAAAGACCCATTTTACGCAAGGCTTGTTCTTTGATGGCAACGACCTGATTGAATCGACCGGCTTGTATGGAAAATCGGGCTTGTACCGCCGCACCCTCGACGGCAAGATTCTGGATTCCGCCAGGCTTGAAGACAAGTATTTTGGCGAGGGCTCGATTGCGGTGGGCGACGACATTTTCTACTTGACCTGGAAATCCAAGAAGGCCTTTATTTACAGCCGCAAGCCTTTTGCGAAAAAGGGCGAATTCAGCATTCCTACCGAAGGCTGGGGCCTGACCTATTGGAAAAATGCACTCCTCATGAGTAACGGTTCCAGCGAATTGTTGCAGATTGCCTTGGGCGGATTCTACGTGGTGGGGGTCATTCCCGTGACCGATGGCGGTCGCCCGGTAAAGCTCTTGAACGAACTTGAAATCGTGGGCGATACGCTTTATGCGAACATCTGGCAGACAGGCGCAATAGCTGTCATATCTCTCCCGAGCGGGAAGGTAATTCGCTACTTGGATTTAAGCCGCAAGGTCGCCGAAATCCAGCGCAAGCACCCTGACGTAGACGTCCTGAACGGCATCGCCTACGACGGCAAGAATCTTTGGATTACCGGCAAGAACTGGCCGTTTATTTATAAAATTCGGAGTTCAGAATTCTGATTTCGGAATTGTTTTTTAACTCTGAAATCCGAAATCTGAATTCTTAATTCTTGAAGCTCCACACGATGCCGTAGGCAAAGCGCAGCCCCTCGGGCGTGTAGCCGCTCGCAGGCATGTAAATGCTGTGGTTGAAGTTTTCGATTCGGGTGTAGAGCTCGAACGAAAGAATCTGCATGCGGGCTTCAAAATCGAGCGCCAGGTACTTCTTCATAAGTTCCAGTTCGGGCCCGCCATGTTCGCCAATCGTACAGTCGTAGCGTTCGCCGAACCACTGCCAGTCTACACGCACGCTCACACCCAGGCGGTCTTGCACAAAGCGGTTTTGCCAGTGAATGGAGCCCTTGTAGTAGAGTTCCGGCGTGTCAATCAGCTTGAAACTGCGGTCGAGCGTTTCGCCGCGTTCCAGGTAAAATTTCCAGTTACCAAGCCTAAAGCCGACTTGCAGAATCCAGTCGAGGCTGTTCACGTTGTCGATGTTGCTCCAGGTGTAAACGTCGTCGATGGCGTCTGTAGAATCGACCGCCCCGTGCTTGACCCAGCGGGGCTTAATCAGGTTGTCTACGTTTTCGTAGCGGAGGCCGAGCCCGTAAAAGACTTCGCGCTGCTGGTAGCCTAAATTCAAGGTGTAGCGGTCGCGTTCTTCGTACTTGAGGTCCTTGCGGTGGAATGCCAGACGGCCTGTTTCGTCAATCTTGAGCTGGCCTACATCGGGGAACTTGTTGTCGTGTCGCCAGCCGGCGCTTGCACGCAGGTGGTACGGCAAAAAAGCGAGTACGTCGGCGGAGTAGGCCGGAGCGATATCGACGGAATCACGTACGGAACTGTTGCGCTGTAAGCCCGTTTGCGTGCGGAACAGGAGCTTGTTCCAGAGGGTGTCCTTGAGTTCCAGGTAGCCGACTTCGCGGTCTTGGTAGTAAGTGCGCGTCGTGTCGTTTGCACTCGTGTTGTCGGTGCTCAGGAATTCGTACTTGAACTTGATAGCCGGATTGAAGATGGTGTGGTAGGCGATGCCGAAGTTTCCGAGCATCGATTGGTAATTCGTGGTTCGTACGGTGTCGTAGAAGAGCGAATCGACGAGTTGCCTGCCCAAGGTGTCAGTGTATTCGTGCGTTTTCCTGAAAATACGGCCGAGCGAATCCAGTTCGATATCGTGTTCGGTGTATTGGAAATCAGTTGAAAGGGTAAGCTTACGGGTGGGGTAGAATTCGACTCCGCCGCCGTAGCCGAAGGTGTGTGTCTCGATGACGTAGGGGTCGGTCTGGAATGTGCGAACCGCCTTGTCGAGCGTGTCAAGCAGAACCTTGTGGTTCGTGTTGTCGGCGTTACGAAGGTTTATGTAGTTCAATTTGGCGAATGCCTTACCGAATCCGAATCTCCAGGTGAGAATTGGCTGGATGTGCATACTGTTCATGGCGATGTTTCGCCCGCCAAAGGGTATTTGCGAGGAGTCGCGGCCCATGGCGAAGTAGGGCGAGTGAGTCACGTTCTGGTAGCTGTATTCCTTGGAATCGACGTCGGAATGGCTGGCGAGTCCGAATTCAAGCGAAACGGAATCGGTCACAAGCCTGCGGAAGTCGAGGCGGAGCGCATTACCGCCGAAGGCGGGGCGTTCCCAGTTGAGGTCGGTCACGGGTGTGTCGACCGGGACTCCCTTGCGTTCTTCGGTCAGAATTCCGTTTTCACCGTTCAGTCCGAGGGTCGTGGCGTCGTAACCTAGCCGTGTGGTAAAAAGTCCTGCAAGCTTGCTCGGGTAACGGGTCTGGATCGAACCCATGCCCAAAAAGTCGGCGTCCAGTTCCGGTGCGCCGAGAATCGAGGTGCCGAGCACCCATTCGGACTTTTGGCCGGAGATGTCGTAGGTGCGCTGCATGAGTCCGCGAAGGGGGAGTACCCAACGGCCGGCGTCGGTTTCGCGTGGGGCGGGGTCTATTCCCCAGGGAGTCTTGTAAACGGAATCCTGCGCTTTCGGGAGGTTGTACGGATCCGGCTTGATCGGCTCTGCGAATAGGGATGTCGCCAAGAAAAGAAGAATGAACAATGAACAAAGAACAAAGAACAATCTCGTATCATTCTTATTTTTTAATTCATCATTATTCATCACACATTCCACATTAAACGTTCTACATCACTAACCACTTCCAACTTCCAACTTCCAACTTCCTACTGTCTACTTCCTACTGTCTACTTCCTACTGTCTACTTCCTACTTCCTACTTCCTACTTCCTACTCTCTTTAGTACCATTCCGCTCTCAGCTTTTCACGGCGTTCGCGCAGGGCGTTCACCACGGAGTAAGGCATTTTCATGCAGTTGGGAGGGTATGCGCCAGCTTCGGTATGGAAGTCCGAACCGCCGGTGCCTACGAGTCCGAATTTCTGGGCCATTTCTTTGTACTTGCGGCCGACAGCTCCCTTCTGGGCGGGGCTGTAGACTTCGATCCCTTGTACGCCCCATTCCACCATGTTCTCGATGAACTCGTCGGAAAGGCCCGACTTGTAGGGGTGGGCGAGTACGGCGATTCCACCGGCGTTTTCAATGAGCTTGATAGTCTGTTGCGGGTTCAGCCCCTTCTTTTCGACAAAGGCTACGCAGCCGTCACCTAAATATTTGGTGAATGCTTCAGAGAAATTCGAAATGTATTCTTCGTCGACCATGGACATGGCAATGTGCGGGCGGCCGATGACTTTACCCTTGCAGTAGCTCACGACTTTTTCGTAGGTGATGTCGATGCCCAGGGCGTTCAATTTTTTGATGATGGCCTTCGCACGGGTGACTCGCTGTTTCGCGAAATCCTGTAGTTCCATGTTCAGGGCGAGGTTCGTCGGATCGCAAAAGTAGCCGAGAATATGGATATCCTTGCCCTGCCACACTGCCGAAATTTCGATGCCGGGAATGATTTCGAGGCCAATTTCCTTGGCGGGTTCTACAGCCAGGTTATAGCTGTCCAGGTTGTCGTGGTCGGTAATGGAAATGCAACGAAGACCCTTGCGCTTGCAAAGGGTGAGCAGTTCTTCGACCGAAAGGTTACCATCCGAAAGCTTGGTGTGCATGTGGAGGTCCGCATACCCGCCGTTTTCGGTGATAATTGTGGGAAACCCCTTTTGCATTACTTGACCCCGTAGTACTGACTAATCAGGGCAGCTTCGCTCATCTTGTTGGGCTTCAGACATACGTTCAGGAACGGAAAGCAATGTTCTTCCGTAAACCCGATGCGGCAGTTTGCGCCGCTTTTCTTTGCCAGGTACAGTGTAGGCCAAAAAACTTCGCCAAGGTAAATGCAAACTTGTGGGCCAAAATCCTTGATTTTGTATTGCAGTTCTTCAAAGGCCGGTTCACCATAGCGGCATTCAAGCTCGGTATAGTAGATTGCGTTGGCACGTTTGGCCGAGACCAGCACCTGCATTGTGTCGGGGGAGCAAAGGAGTGCGTTCTTGAAGAAGGAGTCTGGCATTCCTTTCACAAATGCAGTCGACTTGTCGATGTCACGTGAAAGGAATACGACGGTCTTTGGATTCCCTTGGAGCGCGGCCGGGAAGTTGAACTCTCCGGAGTCATCTCCGGCTACATCCAAAAACCAGCGGTACAGTTTTTCGGGACTGTAAAAACGCTTGAAAAAATAACGTAAACGATCTGCAAAATACGGTGACGGTTTCACTTAAACTCCAATGCACTTTTTTGTATAATATACTAATTTTGGGCCATGCCAAAACAGAAATTCTATGCGATAAAGTCCCCGAACGAAAGCAAAATCGTCATGACGTGGGCTGAGTGCGAAAAACTGACCCATGGTGTCAAGGGTGTACTTTTTAAATCATTCGGTTCGCGTGCCGAGGCCGAGGCTTGGATTTCTGGAATGGAGGCTCCTGTACCCGATGGAATCCGCGTATTTGTGGACGGATCTTTTTCGCCGAATTTCCCGAAATCGGGCTGGGCGTTCGTGGTCACCGAAAACGACAAGGAAATCGCCCGCGGTTCCGGCATTACGGCATTCGATGCCGAAAGCCGAAATATTGACGGCGAAGTCATGGCCTCTTTTCAGGCGATGCGCTGGCTCGATGCTAACGACAAGAGCGGCGTGATTTGCCACGACTACGAAGGCATTGCCCGCTGGGCCAAGGGTGAATGGCAGGCAAAGAGCAATATCGCGAAGCGCTATGTGGCGGCAGCCCAGCCATACTTGCACCGAGTAAGTTTTGAAAAGGTTGAAGCCCATACCGGCGTCAAGTGGAACGAGCTTGTAGATAAACTTGCTAAAGAAGCGATTGCCCGCGCCAAGAAAAAGTAGGCATCCGCCGCTTTAAATGTTTCCTGATTGTAAAAAAAGAGGCATTTTGCAAACAGTTGTTTGCAAGATTCGGTACAAAGTTCCTTTTTTAAAGTTTTGAAGACTATTTTTGATTCGCCGGCGAATGTCGGCGATTTGCTATCCACCCGATGGCGAATTTTCAGTTGGGAAGCTCCGCCAATTCTAGGTGCGGCGGGGCTTCTTTCAAAAGCGCAAGAGCGTTATTTCTTGCGGTCTTGCCAGGTACTTTCGTTAAAGAGCTGGCCTTCGGAAAGGCCGTACTTTTCTTGAATGCCCGCTTCGCGGATGGCGTCTTCGATAGAGATTTTACCTTGGATGGCCTGCGTGTAAATGAGCACCTTGCGGCGCACGGTTTCGGCGTCTTCGGTGAGCATTTCGAGGCGGAAGTGGTTCACGCCTGCGGTGCGGAGGCGGGGGAGCAGTTTGAGGGCCGATTGTGGTTTGCCCACAAAGAGCGTGTTGCGGCATTCGGCGTCGCTCTGCAAAAAGTGGCGTTCGCCCTTGTGGTCCAGAATTTCCACCTTGTGCTTGGTGCAAATCTTGCCACATTCGGGGAAGCGGCGGCCCGTGGTAAGCGCGCGGGCGAAGGCGCAGTATTCCGAATGGAAGGCGGGCATGTACTGGTGCAGCGTAAGTTCGAGGCGCTCTCCGTCGATGTTTTCGAGAAGGTCGAAGAGTTGCGTGCTGTTTAAATCCCAGGAGGGGTGGAGCGTGGTTAGCCCCTGCGAGAGGAGCCAGTCGTAGCTTGCGCTGTTGGCAGCGTTCAGGCTGTAGTCGCCGGTGAGCGGAATCCCGCTTTCTTTAAGGATCGAGAGCGCTCCCAGGTTTCGCACCAGGGCAAAGTCCGGGCAAAGCCGCAGAATATTCTTGATGTAATGGCTTTCGCCCGGCTTGTGGATGCGAAGCGTCGCTATGCCCGCCGCAAAGCCGAGGTCGCGAATTTGCTGCAGGGATTCGTCGTATTTGACGCCCCAGTCGAAATCCATGATAACGCGGTCGATGGCGAGGCCTTCGAGGGCAGCGATTTGGTCTGGATTGCGGACAAGGACACTGATAATCGGACGCTTGGTTGCAAAAGTTGTGCCGCTGGCGGCAGGTGCACCGCTGCTAGCTGCGCCGGACTTGAACTTGTCGCGGGTCTTGTTCAAGAATTTTTTGCCGGCCTCTGCACTCGGGTTCAAAACCTTCCATTCGGTGCGCTTTTCGTCGAGCTTTTCGATGGCGGCCTGGCGGAGCGTACGAAGGATTTTTCCGGGGATGAATGCGCCGCGGTCCACTTGAATGTCCAAGTGCTTTAGCTGGTAGGCTGTGGCGCTCAGGCCCGAAAGTTCTTTTTGGGCAAGTTCGCGGAGCGCCTTGTCGGCATCGTTTCCTTTGTTGCGGGCTTCTTCGAGGGTAAAATCGGCCTCGACTTCGACGGCGTTTTTCGGCGTGTCGTAAACGGAAAGCTTGAGCGGGCCGCCGATTTTTCCTGAAAGCGTCATGTGGACCGGCAAGCGTGCGAGTAGTTCGCGGTCGGTAAAAGTCTTGCGCAGTTCGCGTTCAAGCGCGGGCGAGTCGTTGCGGTAAACTTGCATGCCCACGGCGATTTGGCGGGTGTCGAATTCACGCCCGAATTCAAGCTTCAGGAGCTTGGGGTCGCCGCGCTTGGCGTGCGGTAAATGCGTGACTTGCGCGGCGTAGAGGCGGCTGCCGATACTCACGCCGAGAGCCGCATTTTCAAACAGAATGCCGTCGCCCGGTTGCGGGTAGCAGGCTTTTTCGCCGGCGTCGGAGATTGCACTGTCGAGACCGATAATAATCTGCCCGCGGTCTGCCTTCACGACTTGCCCGAGGACCATACCATGGTGATTGCTGAAGGTGCCGTTCACCAGCTCCTGGTGATTGTCTCCGTCGAGCCAACCGGTGGTAAGCCCGCGGCTGAATAGCACTTCGAGCGGTTCCATGTCCTTGGCGTCAAGCGGAATCCGGTTCAACGCCTTACGGTAGGCGCGTGAAACGGCGGCTACGTATTCGGGGCTCTTGAGGCGACCCTCGACTTTGAGCGAATTTACGCCGATTTCTTCAAGTTCGGGGAGTTTCGGGAGGGCGCAAAGGTCGCGGGTGCTAAAGAGGTATTGGGCGTCGGTGTCGCGGTACTCCTTACCGTCTACGAAAATGCGGTAGGGAAGTCGGCAACTTTGGGCGCATTGGCCGCGGTTCGCGCTGCGGCCGCCGAAGTTTTCGCTGGTCAGGCACTGGCCCGAGTAGCTCACGCAAAGGGCTCCGTGAATGAATACTTCGAGTTCGAGATCGGTGGCGGCCTTGATGGCGGCAATTTCTTTCACCGAAAGTTCGCGGGCGAGTACCGCGCGGTTGAATCCGATGGATTTCACCAGGTTCACGCCCTCGGCGCTTGCTAGCGTCATCTGCGTGCTGGCGTGGATCTCTTGGTTCGGGCAAATGGCGCGAATCAGGCGGGCAAGACCGATGTCCTGGATAATGAAGGCGTCGGGTTCAAGCGAAATGATTTTTTCGAGGAATTCAGGCAATTCTTGCAGCTCGCGCTCAAAAACCAGCACGTTCATGGCCAAGAAGGTGCGCACTCCGTGAATGCGGGCGTAGCGGATCATGTCGCGCACGTCGTCAAACGTAAAGTCTTCGGTGCGGCCGCGGGCGTTCCAGTGGGGGACTCCAAAGTATACGGCGTCGGCTCCGTTGTTCACGGCTGCTTCGAGCATTTCACGGGTTCCCACCGGTAAAAGCAGTTCCGGCGATGTCTGCGCGCTTGAATTCATGTGGGGAAAGATAGAAAATAGTAGGCAGTAGACAGTAGGCAGTAGACAGTAGGAAGTAGACAGTAGGCAGTAGGAAGTTTTATTATATTTGTTGCATGAATCGCTTTGTTACTTTATCTGTAATCATCTGTTCTGTTTTCGCGGTATTTTCATTTTCTGGCTGCACCGACGAGGCGGCTGAGGCCGAAATGAACCGCCTGAAGGCTGAAAATGCTGTGCTCCAGGGCCAGGTAGATTCGTTGCAGAAAAATCTCGATTCTCTGACCGCTTACGGCGATTCGGTCAAAAAATCGCTGGAAAAGCTCGATATGCACCTCTAACCGCCCTAGGTAGTTCAGAAGCCGGAATTCTGATTTCAGAACTGATTTGGCTAAAAAGACGAAATTTTTAGCTCTAATAACTCTGAATTCTGAACTCCGAAATCCGAATTTTCTTATATTTGCGCCCGTGGCTCACCATGGTCTGCCGCCTCGCGGCGACCCCTTAATGTTTCGCTGGCCCAATTTGCCCGAAACCTTATCGCCGTCAAGCCTCTCAGGAGGCGCTAGTAAGATGGCTTTAAGCACACACAAACACGAACCAGCCACACCGCCTGCGGGTTTATTTCCAGCCTGCACCTGCGGTCAACCCTTACTTATGAGGTGCCCCGAATGGAATACATCGCACTCGCACTCTCACTCGTTGCAGTGATTCTGTGCATCGTTATCCTCACGAAGGTTAACAAGCTCCTTACCATGCTTCGTACCCCGATTTTCAAGAAGCTCACCCCGGACATGAACTTGAAGCCGGCTTCCCGTCGCCCGATCAGCGCACAGGAAATGGCTCAGCGCGGTGAACGCAAGGAAAATCGCCAGAACAACAATGGCAAGGACCGTCCTGCTAAGGAAAATCGCGACAACCGCGCTACCGACAAACAGCAGCAGCCCGCTCGCGACCGCAATGAACAGCGTGACCGTGGCAACCGCCGCGATCGTCGCGACCGCCGTGAAGGCCGCCGCGAACAGAACGTTGAAGCTCAGAACGTAGCTGCCGAAGCCCAGGCTCCCGCAGCTGCTCCCGCCGTCGAAGCCGCCCCGGCCGCCGCTCCTGAAGCCCGCCGCCCGCTCGCTCCGCGTATTCCGGTTGAAACTCCGGCCGCTCCTGCCGTCGAAGCCCCGGTTGCTGCTCCTGCAGCACCTGCCGCTGAACCCGCAGTCGAAGCCGTCGAAACCACCTTCGATCCGTCCAAGGTCCGCTACGGCCGCCGCAACGTGATCAAGAAGGCTCCGGAACTCGCCGACGAAGACTAATTGAGCACGCGTTTATAACGCTAAAAAATCCCTCGGTTCTGCCGAGGGATTTTTTAGTTTATTTAAAATGTGTAATGACAAATGAGGAATGATAAATAATCACTCATCCCACATTTCACATCTCTGTCTTCTAGAACTCTACCAGGCCCTTTTCGGCGTCGGCGAGAATCACCTTGGTCGCCATGCCCACGAACAGCCCGTGGCCCACGATTCCCACGATGTGTTCCAAATCGCGGGCGAGCTTGTCCGGGTTCTCGATAATGCCGAACTTGGCGTCTGCAATCAGGTTGCCGCTATCGCTAATCACCGGACCGTCCTTGCCCGGAGCGCCCATGCGTACCTTCAAGTCGCCGCCGAGCTTTTTAACGCGTTCGGTTACCACGGCGATTGCGCCCGGAATGATTTCCAGCGGTACCGCGAACTTTTCGCCGAGCTTGTTCACCTTCTTGCCGCTGTCCGCGATAATCACGTAGTTGTCCGTCATCGAGGCCACAATCTTTTCGAGCAGGTGGGCAGCCCCGCGGCCCTTGATCAAATTGCGCTGGTCGTCGATTTCGTCTGCACCGTCAATCACCATGTCCAGGTGGCTCACTTCGCCCATTTCCTTCAGCGGAATGCCGAGGCTACGGCACTGCAGCGTGGTGCTCCAGCTCGTGCTCACGCCCACAACATGCAAGCCTTCTGTCTTGATGCGCTCGGCAAGGCGGTTCACCATGTGGGCGGCGGTGCTACCCGTTCCAAGACCCACGGTCATGCCGTCCTTGATCATATCTGCCGCGCGAACGCCTGCAGCCTTCTTGAGTTCGTCCATCGATGCCATTAGCGCCATCTCCTGTTGTGGTTGTTGTCGTCAAAATCTTCGCCGTCGGCCCCGTCGAAGCCGTCGTCAAAATTGTCAAAATCTTCTTCGCGGTCGGGGTAGCCGCTTTCGAGCTCGGTAAAACTCGGTTGCTCGATAGCGACCACTGTCACGTCGAAAGTTAGGTCCTTTCCTGCAAAGGGGTGGTTCCCGTCCACGACCACCGTGTCCTTCTTGATTTCCTTGATCGTGTAGATTCCGTCGGATTCCTCGTCGTCGTCCAGATTCAGCCCGTCCACGAACTCGTCTGCCGTCTCCGGCAGCTGGAATTCGCGCACGTCCTCGTCCATGTACATCTCGAGCTCCATTCCGAGCCAGATTTCGCCCACCTCGCGGAGTTCGTCCTTCGGGACCTCCATCACCAAGTCGGGACGGTAGGGGCCGTAGCCCTGTTCAAACGGAATATCCACACTAAAACTTTCATTCAAGTGACGGCCTTCCAGCGCGTCTTCAAGCCCCGGAATAATGTTGTTTGCCCCGTGAATGTACACGAACGGGTAGCTCGCGGGCACTTCTTCGAGAATCTTTCCGGTGCGTTCCTTCAAGGAATAGGCAATGCTGACCTTCAGCTTGTCTTGAATCATTTCCATACGCGCCCAAATATAGCAAAAGGCGAGCGATGCGAAAACGTGCTCGCATGTTTTCATATCCGAGCCGTACTATATGCACTCCGAAGGAGTGCCAAGATAGAAATTAGACGAGAGACGAGAGACGAAAGACGAGAGATTTTCAACCTAATTACGGGTGGGGGAGGGGTCCCCCTGCTTGCAGCCTTGCCTTGTTGTCACCCTGGAGCGCAGCCTGTTATTCTGGAGCGAAGCGATAGAATCCAAGGCAAGTCTTCCAGCACCCCCTCGCCTAAGGGGACACCCCTTAAAAACCCCGGATGTCACCCCGGACTTGTTCCGGGGTCACCTTTCCATCCGAGAAAACGCTTAGCAAGCAACGCTCCGACTCAGCCTGCTCCGCACGCGGACACATTACGGCCTTCGGCCTTTACTGTCCGCTTAGCGGCCAGTCATTCGCCGTCGCTTTTCTTGGACATAATAACTCCCAGTAGCCTTTCTTACGAAAGGCCTAATTTATTTGTTTTTTATTAAAATTTTACAGTTAAGTGTGGACGGCTACTCGACCATTACACAGCGAACGGAGAAGCCATGTGTTTTATAGGCAACCTTACTAGAAGCGGTATTCAATGAACGAGCTGTAGATCCAGCAACAGAGCCTATATCAGGATTCTTTTCAGCCTGCTCAGGATAATGCCAATAAATACCATCATCAATATTATCAAACTCATAAGCCCAGTTATATCCAGCCCCAAGCAAGCTATATCCGCTATAATTAAGGCCTCCAAAACTAGTGGCACGAACACCTTTTGCACCAGCATCATTTTCGTTGGCGTGCATGACTATATAAAAATCATCTTCTGTCAACAGTCGCCATCCATCCGGACATATGCCCTGATGGTTCGGCTTAATCAAATTGGCACAGCTTTTTGTGTTGCATTCGCTAGACAATTTCATCATTTCGGCCCATTGATAAAGGCCGCCATACTTGTCACAGTTGGTAGTGTCGTTGTCATAACAATAGCGTTCAATTTCCAAATCGTTCGTTTGGTCCTTGTCACCATCAACCATCACACCAATGTTCAAGTTTTCAGCAAAAACCGTGACAGAAGCAGGATTTCCATCCTTATCTACGCCATCAATTGTCAAATAATAGTAGGAACGTCCATTACGGGAGTCCGTAAACTGCTTATATTCACTTTTTGAAACAACAGTGGATCCCAAATCAGCATAGTGATTATACGGCTCATACTCGCTGCTACTAGACTGCACCGCAACGCTGCTGCTCGAAGCCACCGCCGCAGAAGAGGTTACCGTGCTACTCGACTCCGGCGTTACACTAGAGGAAGAGGCAATCTCCACGCTACTGCTGGAATCTTCTTTTTTGACTGAAGAACTGCTCTTGTCGCCACCAACGGAGCTAGAAGAATTCTTGGTTGTTGCCGAGGAGCTAGATTCCTTCGCATTCTTCTCGCTAGAAGAAGACTTGCCCTTATCGGCGCTCTTTTGCGAGCTAGAAGAATTTTTGGAAATTTTTTCACTGCTAGAACTTACGTCATCGCAGTCATCGCTCTGTTCCTCGCACTGGCGGGGTTCCGGCGAAACAGAAGAAGAGGATTCATCGCCACATGCAGCAAGCAGGGCTAGGAGAATGGACAGAGCCAATAACATGCGAAGCGAATGCCGCGGCAGGCTGCTTGCAGACTGACATGGCTGAGCTGATGCTGTTATGCGCTTGCGCAATGCGTTAAAAATCTTCACAGAAGACCTCCGGTTATAAAAATCCCACCAAACTAAATTCATGTGCAAATATAGACAATCTAATCTAGACTTCTAGCAGTTCTCGACCGATTTTATGGATTTCGTCACAAATCATTTTTTGACGTTCTGGTGATGGGTGCTTTGAACCGTTCATATATGCGGCCATAAGGGATTGCTGAATCCCTAGTCTGCGGGCGACTTCTGACATGTTTAAGGGCCTTAGTGCGGTAGATAGTCTAAGCGGAAAATTTTCAGGTTCGAAAATGGAGTCGTAAGAAATATCCTCGTCAAGGGATTCCCATCGGAGTCCGCCAAAGGACATTCTAAAATCAAGCCTCTGTTCGGGAGAAGCCTGTTTTAAACGGTCGAACATTGCAAAAAATAGTGTTGCAGTACGCCCGTCTTTTGCGGTAAGGCGTAGCCCTTCGTTTACCGGTTCAATTTTTTCAATGTCTTCACGGTACATTGTTACTCCAGATTTTTAAAATACTTGACCCATTCATTTTCAAAATGTTCCTTGTTTTCTTCTACAATCGATTCTGCGAGTTTCAATTCATTGTGTCTCATTCCCTTGCTGTCTACAAGTTTAACAATTCCTCCTTGAATTTCAAACTTTGCAAGACCTTCGTTGCTTTCTACATGGACATGAACGGGTTCGTGTTCTCGAGAATAGAAGAAAAACCTTAGGCCGAAAATAGTGAGCAAATTGGGCATGTAGCCTCCTTTAAATATAGGATATATTTTTATATCCTGCAATGGTTAAACATTTTTATAGGGGGAGTCCCTCTTCTATACACGCTTATTTGACGCTTTTGGATACCATTCCTACTTGTAAAATTTTTATAACGGGGCGGAGGTGCGTGATTGGGGGAGTAGGGCGCTTGATATTATTTTTCTATGAAAGCAAAACTCGTTTTATTACTATATTACAGCCATGCTTTACGGAATTTGTTCTGATATCCATTCGAATGCGGTTGCCTTTGAAGCGGTTATAGCTTCTATGAAAGACAACAACGTCGATAGGAAAGTTTGCCTTGGTGATTTAGTGGGTTATGGTGCCGATCCGAACGAATGCGTTCGTCTTGCTCGCGAAAATATGGACATTTGCATTATCGGTAACCACGACAGTGTGGCGATCAAGCATGAATCCAGCGCCGGGTTCAACCCGTATGCCAAGCAGGCGATTGAATGGACCCAGAATCATTTGTCTGACGAATCCGTCTCGTTCTTGAGGACGCTCCCGTACATTTGCGAAGAAAATGATATTTGCTTTGTGCATGCCTCTCCGCTTTCGCCCGCGGACTGGGTGTACGTGACCGAGCTCGAAGACGCCCTCGACGCTTTTGAACATTTCAAGGGCCGCTACTGCTTTGTGGGCCATACGCACAGTCCGGTGATTGTCGCAAGCCGCCCGAACGCCATTCCGAAGATTCTTGACGAATATGAATACAAAATCGAGGATACGGAACGCCTGCTGGTGAACGTGGGCAGCGTAGGCCAGCCCCGAGACCGTGACCCGCGTTCTTGCTGGTGCCTGCTTGATACCGAGACCAAGTGTGTTCGCCTGATTCGCGTGGACTACGACGTGTACCAGACGCAGGAACGCATGAAAAAAGCCGGCATGCCGAGTTTCCTCATAGATCGTTTAAGCGTGGGAAGGTAAATAGTAGACAGTAGGAAGTAGACGGTAGACAGGATCTTCCTACTTTTACTCTTAAACATAAAACTTCCAACTTCCAACTTCCTACTTCTAACTTCCTACTAAACAATGAAATGGGTTCTAGCAGTTTTTGGTAAGGCGGGTTCGCCGTTTATTGCCGACGAGGTCGACAAGTACGTGAAGCGTTTGCGTGGGGGAGTGTTCCCGCTCGAAGTCGTGGAACTCAAGGAATCCAAGATAGACGACCGCATGCAGGCGCTGGCCCAAGAGGCGGCCCTGTTCGACAAGAAATTCCCGAAGTCGGAATACAAGCGCGTTATTTTGTCTGAAGAAGGCAAGCTGATGGACACGGTCAAGCTCTCGGACACCTTGCGTGACCGTTTTCCGGGAAACATCGTGTTTTTGATTGGGTCGGCTTATGGCATCGACGAAAACTTGAAGAAGACCGCCGACTTGCTCCTGTCGCTTTCGCCGCTGACTTTTACCCATGACCACGCCCGCGTACTTTTCGCCGAACAACTGTACCGTGTTCAGATGGTCATGCAGAACCACCCGTATCATCATAGGTGAGTTGATGACCGCCCGCGCCCAAACCAAATTTTTTTTGAAAAATTGCGTTTTCACCCCTTGACAGCGGACCTTTTTAATTCTATTATTGTGCGCGTCCTAAGCGACTATGGATGATTAGCTCAGTTGGTAGAGCAGCTGACTCTTAATCAGCGGGTCGCAGGTTCGACCCCTGCATCATCCACGAAGACCTCTCCTCACGGAGAGGTTTTTCTTTTTTGGTATTATGGACTAGTTTACAACATTATTATTATTTTCCCATAACCTTGTTCCATATAAAATGCTATATTGCGAGTGAAAAGTTTTGTTTTTGAGGAATTGGATTTAATGAAGATTGTTCTGCCCGTCGCCGGTAACGGACTGCGTCTGCGTCCTTACACCGAAAATGTGCCGAAATGCCTGCTTCCTGTAGCGGGCAAGACGATTTTGGATTGGATTGTTGAAGATTCTTTGAGCTTAAAGCCCGCTGAAACGATTTTTATTACCGGCTACAAGGCCGAGGCTGTAGACTCCTTTTTGGAAAAACGTCCTGCTTGGGGTAAGACCCGTGCTGTGGTCCAGTCCAACCCGCAGGGTTTGGGCGAAGCGGTCAGCCTCGCACTGCCTTACGTGGATGATGACGAACCGGTCCTGATTATTCTGGGCGACACCCTTTTTGAAGCGGACCTTTCCATTCTCCATAATGTGGACGAAAATATTCTTTATACCTACAAGGTCGAGGACCCGCGTCGTTTTGGCGTGGCCGTGACCGACAGTACCGGTCGTATTACCCGCTTGGTCGAAAAGCCGCAGGAATTCGTGAGTGACGAAGCCATTGTGGGTATCTACTACATCAAGGATTCCAAGGTGCTCAAGCAGTGTCTCAAGTACCTGATGGATAACAATATCCGCACCAAGAACGAATTCCAGTTGACGGATGCCCTGCAGATGATGCTCGAAAAGGGCTGCCATTTCCGTACGGCTCCGGTGCAAAAGTGGCTGGACTGCGGCCTGGCAGAAACCTTGCTCGAAACCAACGCCCATGTGCTCAAGCGCATCGATAATTCCGCTTCGGTAAATCTCCCTGGCGTGAAGGTGATCGCTCCGTGCTACATCGGCAAGGGTGTGAAGATTGCGAATAGTACCATCGGCCCGAACGTGTCGGTAGGCGACGACTGCGTCATCGAGAACAGCACGATCAGCAACGCCGTGCTATGGGATTCCGTCAAGGTCTGTGGCCAGACGCTTGACAACGTGATTCTGCACGAGTAATTTTACTAAATCATTTAAGAAGCCCGCCCCGGTTCACGGAGCGGCTTTTCATTTGTGTGACTATTCGTCTTTTACGCAGCGGACGTTTAGGCCGGTTCCCTTTGTAAAACGGTACCCTGATGGGGATCCCGATACGACTACGTTTCCGGATATTTCGAAGTGGTGGTAGTAGCTGGAGGAGTAATACTCATATGGAACCGCCGATGTAACTACGTTGATATAGCCGTAAGCGGTGTCTGCGTTCGTAAGCGAAGAGTCTTTGTACCAGAGTCCCGCCATGCGGCGATCGTAATCGAATGAACCGTTGTCCGTGCGTATGCCTGTGCCCCTGAGTTTGAATAAACTGGTTTCGCCCCGATAGCCGTATGAATTTTCTTGCCAGTACTTGGAGTCTCTTATTTCGGTGGATTTTAAGCTTTTCAGCATGTCGCGATACTCGTAGGCATCGGGAAGGTGCCAGCCTGTAGGACACGCCGTTTGTGCCGCATTCCATGTATAGAGTTTTCCGTAAGTATCGCAATTGCGGTCTATATTCTGGAAACACCAACTGTTCGTTGTTTTGTAGTTCAGGTTTTCGACCATCCAGGTTTGTTCGCCCAGCTGGAGGGCTTTGTAGCTTTGCCCGTCTCGGGAATCCTTTACCGTTTCGTAGACTGGAGTCCATTCATCACCGGAACAGGTGAATTTTATGTGATTATATATGAATGTTTCGCTACAGGATGTCGCTTGAGCGATTTCGTCTAATGACGCTATTGACCACCAATTTGTTTTGCATATGTAATAGGTGCTGTCCAAAAGCGCTACTTTGCCTTGGTTTTGGGCTCTGCATAGACCTTCTTGGATTGCGATATCTCCAATATATCGCCAGGCGTAATTTCCATTAGCAGGATCTCCATCAGCAGGAGTGCATTGATGAATTCTGTTCTTGTAAGATACCAGCCATCCGGCTACCGCACTAGGACATGTGGCAATGTAGTTTTCTTCATTTGGCGTAATCCATTTTTGGTTTGCGCAAAGGTATTGGACGTTCTTGTAAACGGCAATAGCGCTGTCGTTTTCTGTAGTGCATTCGCCGAGGCTGTATTGTTCTTCGGTAATGGCTTTCCAACTACCAGAAGAGCATTCGTAGTAACTAGTTCCTGACTTTTTTCTTTCACCGTTGTTTTTAGTGGTGCATAGGCCGATGCTCTTTTCAAGTGTGGTTTGTAGACGCCATGTGCCGTTGTCGCATACGTAACCCTTCAATAAACTGTCTTGAGTTGCCGCGGTGCAGGCGGCATAGTCGTTAATCGAAAGCCTTGTCCAGCTGTATCCGGCAACGGTTTCCTTGCATTCGTATCCGAGAGAATCTTTGTGCGGGATTTTTCTGACTCCGAGGCTATCCTTGCTGCACATCCCGTATGTGTAAGAGAGCGAATCTATTTTTTGCCATACGTAGTCTTGGCAATGGTAGTAGGCCCTGGGGGTAGTGGTGGTCCTATACATGGAGCCGGCATTTTTCTTGGTGCAGATTGACATGCTGCTGACCGGAGGGGCTGGAAGTTCAATCCATTTTAGGTTGAAACAGGCGTAGGTCTTGGAATTGTAGGTGTAGAGGACGTCTTTGAGAGAATCGGTGCAGGCGCCGTAGTATTCTTCGGCGGTAGGTGTACGCCATTCTCCTTTGTCGCAAATGTACGTGCTTTTCAGTGTCCCTTGCATTTTGTTGTTGCAAAGCCCGTAGCTGTTTTCGATGCTGGTCGTTTTACGCCAGGCCTTGTTTTCGCAAACGTAAGAATAGCCTGCCACCTTGTAAATGCTGTCTGTCTTGGACGTGTCGCATGCGCCGACGATGTATTCAGGATCGGTGGTGGCTGTCCAGGAGTAATCGTTGCAAATGTAATACGTGGTGTCGTAGTAAGATGATCTGGGCTTTATGCGTAGAATTTCGCCAAAACGGTCCTTGCTGCACACGCCCGAGTCAAGTTCGATTTGAACCATCTTTTGCCAAGTCGTGCCACGGCAAATGTAGCTCGTGTCGCCGTAAGATGCAGTCTTGCCGTTGTTTGCGGAGGAGCATTCGCCCGTAGCTTCAGAAAGGGTCAAAACATGCCAAAGAGTGCTGTCGCACTTGTAGGTCTTGTTGTCGGTGACCTTTGTCTTACCGGCAAGAGCCTTGGTGCAAACACCGAGCTTGGCTTCGATTGCGGTCAGCTCGCGCCAGTTCTCGTTGTGGCAGACATAGGCGGCGTTCTTGTAGAAGGTTTCGTTTTCGTTCTTCTTGGTGCATTCGGGAACGTTCTTGACTTCTTTGAACCAAACCCCGAATGTGCAGCGGTACAAGCTGGAGTCCTTCAATACGGTTTTCTTTTCGCCGTCGGTACAAGTGGAATCCAGATCGGCAATCGTTTTCACCATGGTGGTGGAGTCGAAGTAGCTGCTGCTCGAGGGGAGGATTACCTCGAATTCGCTGCTGCTGTAGCGGGCGGAGGAACTGGAGTACCTGTTGTTTGAGGAACTATACCTGTCATAACTGGAGGAGGAATAGTAGTCGTCAAATAGGTCGGAATAATCTTTTTCGGCGTTGTACTCTGAACCGTAGCCGCTGCATGACGAAATCAGGCTTATTCCAGAAAAAAAAGCGGCACAAACAAGGGCTGTCTTTATGAAAAAAAATAGGGAATTGTTTTTGCGTATAATTTTGCGCATAAATCCTCCGTAACTGAATAAATAATAGAATATTTACATTACTTTTGGGAGGGAGAACAAAAACGAAAAAGACCTTCCGAAAAGAAGGTCTTTTTTCGCGGGATAGACGAGGCTTGAACTCGCAACCTCCGGCGTGACAGGCCGGTGCTCTAACCAAAATTGAGCTACCACCCCAGTGGTTTGTTTCGTTCAGTCAGTTTCCTAACCGAACGAGCCAAATATAAAAAGAACGTTCAGCTTTGTCAAGGGATATTGGCGAAAAAAGACGAAAAAATGCAAAAAAAAAAACGAGAGCTAAGATTTCTCTTGACTCTCGTCTTAAATTTTTCGTATCCGGTAGGGAAGTGCAGGACTGGATTGGACGAACCCTGTCTACTGCCTACTTCCTACTGTCTACTCGCCGAAGGCGGCTTACAGGCTGATCAGCCCTTCAGTATCCTTAGACATGGCGTCGTAGAATGCATAGCGGGCGTCAACTTCCTTCTGGAGGTCGTCGGCGAGCTTCTTGGCCACTTCCGGATTGCTACGGGTGAGCTGCTTGTAGCGGTTTTCGGTGTAGATGTATTCTGCGACCGGGATTGTCGGCTTCTTGGAGTCGAGGATAAGCGGAGCCTTTCCTTCGGCGGCGAGAGCCGGATTGTAGCGGAGCAGAGTCCAGTAACCGGAATCCACGGCCATCTTCTGGTGCTGAAGCTGGCTGTTGAGATCGAAACCGTGGTTGATGCAGGGGCAGTAGCAGATGATCAGCGACGGACCATTGTGTGCTTCCGCTTCCTGGAGAACCTTCAGGGCCTGAGCGTCGTTTGCGCCGAGGGCGATACGGCCCACGTAAACGTTCTTGTAGCTCATGGCGATAAGGCCGAGGTCCTTCTTGCCGGCGCGCTTACCGGCGGCGGCGAAGAGGGCGACTGCGCCACGGTTCGTGGCCTTGGAAGCCTGTCCACCGGTGTTGGAGTACACTTCGGTATCGAGGACGCAGATGTTCACGTTTTCGCCCGTGGCCATCACGTGGTCGAGACCACCGTAACCGATGTCGTATGCCCAACCGTCACCACCGAAAATCCACACGGACTTCTTCACGAGGTAATCGGCAAATTCGTCGCGGAGGCTGACGGATGCTTCGTCGGTAGCACCGGCGAGGGCTGCCTTCAGGGCGGCAACGTTTTCACGCTGGGCCTTGATGCCGGCTTCATCGTCCTGCTTCTGGGTCGTGAGCTTTTCCTTGAGTTCGGCAGGAACGTTCACGGCTTCGAGGAGGCTCAAAGCCTGCTTGGCATGCTTCGTGATAGCGAGGCGCATACCGAGACCGAATTCAGCGTTGTCTTCGAACAGGCTGTTGGCCCAAGCGGGACCGCGGCCTTCCTTGTTCTTTGCCCACGGAGTGGTCGGGAGGTTACCGCCGTAAATGGAGGAGCAACCCGTAGCGTTCGCGACAACCATGCGGTCACCGAACAGCTGGCTGACGAGACGCACGTAAGCGGTTTCGCCGCAGCCTGCGCAGGAGCCAGAGAATTCGAACAGAGGTTCGAGGAGCATGGCCTGCTTGACGAGGCTCTTGTTGACCTTGGTGCGGTCGAATTCCGGGAGATCGACGAAGAAGTCCCAGCACTTGCCTTCCTGGACCTTGATGGGTTCCTGCGGCACCATGTTGATGGCCTTCTTGGTCTCGTCGGTCTTGTCCTTACCGATACAGGCCTGCGTACAGACGCCGCAACCCGTACAGTCGTAGCTGGACACGGAAATCGCGAATACCGGCTTTTCGGAACCTTCGAGCTTGAAGCCCTTGGCCGGAGTGTACTTGAAGCCTTCCGGAGCGTTCTTCACTGCGGATTCGTCAACGACCTTCACGCGGATGGCTGCATGCGGGCAGACCATGGCGCACTTGCCGCACTGCACGCAAGCGTCCGGATTCCAACTCGGGATGTTGAGGGCGAGGTCGCGCTTTTCGTACTTGGTGGTACCGGTCGGGAACACGCCGTCGCAAGGCATCTTGGAGACGGGGAGAAGTTCGCCGTTGCCCTTGATGATTTCTGCGGTGACTTCGTTCACGAACTTCGGAGCGTTGCCGTGGATCGGAGCACGGAATTCCTTGGTGCTGGTGACAGTAGCAGGAACCTTGACTTCGAACAGGTTAGCAAGAGAGGCGTCGATAGCGTCCCAGTTCTTCTGGACCACTTCCTGACCCTTCTTGGCGTAGGTCTTTTCGGCGTACTTCTTGATGTACTTGATGGCGGTTTCGGCATCGAGCACGTTACCGAGCTTAGAGAAGAAGCAGGTCTGCATCACGGTGTTGATGCGGCGGCCCATGCCGGTCTTCGCGGCAACGGCGTAGGCGTCGATCACGTACACCTTGAGGTGCTTCTTGATGATGGCTTCCTGCACCGGACGCGGGAAGGTATCCCACACGGTGTCGGCGGAATGCGGGGTATTCACGAGGAAGGTCGCGCCATCCTTCGCGTACTTCAGCATGTTCACGGATTCCAGGTGCGGAGTGTGGTGGCATGCCACGAAGTCGGCTTCGTTTTCGCCAATCAGGTACGGGGCGTCGATGATGCTCTTACCGAAACGGAGGTGAGAGGTGGTCATGGAGCCGGACTTCTTGGAGTCGTAAACGAAGTAGCCCTGGGCGTAGTTGTCGGTTTCGTTACCGATAATCTTGATGGAGTTCTTGTTGGCACCCACGGTACCGTCGGAACCCAGACCGAAGAACATGGCCTGGAAGAAGTCGCTTTCCAGCTTGAAGTTCGGGTCGATGGTGAGGCTCGTGTGGCACACGTCGTCGTTGATACCGACGGTGAAGCGTGCCTTCGGGTCGGCCTTGGCAAGTTCGTCGTAGATGGCCTTGACCATGGCCGGGGTGAATTCCTTGGAGGAAAGACCGTAGCGGCCGCCGATCATCTTCGGCATAGCCATCTTGCCAGCCATCACGGCTTCGCTGATTGCGGTCAGGGCATCCTGGAAGAGCGGTTCGCCAGCGGAACCCGGTTCCTTGCAGCGGTCGAGGACGGCAATCTTCTTGACAGTCTTCGGGAGGGCTGCAACCACGGCTTCCATCGGGAACGGGCGGTACAGGCGGATGTTCACGAGACCGACCTTTTCGCCCTTGGAATTGAGGTACTTGACGGTGTCACCGATGGTGCAGGTCGAAGAACCCATGGAAATAATCACGCGTTCGGCGTCGGGTGCACCGACGTAATCGACAATGTGGTACTGGCGGCCAGTGTAGCTCGCGACCTTGTCCATGTACTTCTGGACAATTTCCGGAACCTTGGCGTAGAACGGGTTCACCGTTTCGCGGCCCTGGAAGTAAACGTCCGGGTTCTGTGCGGTACCGCGCATGGTCGGGCGGTCCGGAGTGAGGCAGCGCTGTCGGCATGCCTTCACGTACTTTTCGTCGATGACGTTACGGATAACGCCGTCTTCGAGAGCTTCGATCTTCATCACTTCGTGAGAGGTACGGAAACCGTCGAAGAAGTGCATAAACGGAACGCGGCTTTCGAGAGTGGAAGCGTGGGCCACGAGAGCGAGGTCCTGGCATTCCTGCACGCAGCTGGAGGCGAGCATGGCAAAGCCGGTCTGGCGGCAGGCCATCACGTCGGAATGGTCACCGAAAATAGAAAGGCCCTGCATGGCAAGGGCACGGGCAGTCACATGGAAGACCGTGGGGGTCAGTTCGCCCGCAATCTTGTACATGTTCGGGATCATCAACAGAAGACCCTGGGAAGCGGTGAAGGTCGTGGTCAAAGCACCGGCCTGGAGCGCTCCGTGAACGGTACCGGCAGCGCCACCTTCGGACTGCATTTCAAACACGCGGGGAACCTGTCCCCAAATATTCTTCTTGCCTGCAGCACTCCAGTTGTCGGCGTGCTCAGCCATAGGACTAGACGGTGTAATCGGGTAGATAGCCGCAACTTCGCTAACAGCAAACGCTACGCTAGCGGTGGCCTCGTTACCATCACACGCAATCATCTTTTTTGCCATGTGTGTCTCCAATTTTTAGGTTTTTTCGAAAAAATCTGATTTAAGTGCACTTTCGGCCCATTTGGAGCCAAAAGCGTAAAATCCAAGATGAAAAATATAAAGATTAAAGGGAATTGAACAAGGATTTTTTGAAAAATTGCGTAAATCTAGGGGTGTTTCTTTATTGTATATTTGCTCCATGCGGCTTTGGCTTACGACATCTCCTGACGATTTTGCTTCGGAATTTGACGATATCGAGCAAATATTTTCGCGCGGGCTTACGCGCCTGATTTTACAGAAACGCGGACGAGGGGGCTCTCCTTACGCCACCGAAAGCGATTACGAACGCTGGCTCATGGCACTCCCGATGGATTGCCGCGACCGCATCTGGGTGCGGGGCACTCCCGATTTGGCGGAGCGCCTGGACGTGCGCGGGTGCGTTGCCGAGGCGGGCTCCTTGCTGGGAGATGTGCCTGAAAGCTGGAAACGCGTGAATACAGTCGCCTTTTGTCGTAGTCTGGACCAGCTGGAAAAGTTGCCGCAGTGGGTGGCCGGGGCGCTTGTCGGGCCGGTATTTCAGCCTCAGTCGGTGTATGAACCGGTAAAAACTCACGGAGTCGAAACGCTTGCAAATAAATTAACGACAATTGCGTCGTCTGATTCCGCTAAAATTCCCCAGATTATCGCGTTCGGCGGCATCGATCACGAAACGCTAGACGAAATCAAAAAACTCCCGGTGCAGGGAGTCTCTGTTCTCGGCGGCATTTGGAATTATGCCGACCCGGTAAACGCTTTTATCAAGCTCAGCAGAGCAATGTGACTAATGTGAAATGTGGAATGTGAAATGACTAATTAACATCACACATCACACATCACACATTACACATCTTTTTTATCGTTGGATATAAACCGCGTTTCTTGGCTTGGCCTTGAGTCTATTGCCCAATAAGTCAAAGTAAACCGGATTACGGTTCAAGCGCATATTAGCGCGGTTGTTGCGTAAATCCTTTGAAATGAAGGTTGTCGTCGTGTCTTCCTTGTACGGTTTGTCCGGATCGTCTACGACTATCTTGATTTTGGCTTGGCTCTTGCAGCCGGTCTCGTTCGTGTAGGTTACGGTGTAGTAACCGCTAAAGTCGCCATCCACATTCTTGAGCGTGTTCTCGCGGGTGGTGGACTTGAATCCGTTCGGGCCTTCCCAATTCCAGATTTTACCGTCCCACGGGTGCGGGCCGAACTGCACCGTAGCGCCCTTCGCGACCTTCAGGTCAAGCGTTTCGTTCCAGCCGCCGTCATTGACTTTGCTGTAGGGGATAATCTTGGTGCCGCTGCACGGGGCAACGACCTTCTTGCCATCGCAAACGCCGATAGAATCAGGCTCCTCGATGACTCTCGGCTCGAAATCCGGAGTGGGGAAGGCCTTCATGAGGGCAGCTGTTTCTGCCGCCGTAATGGGGATGACCGTTCCATGGCGGGGCGTGAATGCGCCCTTCATTTCGGTATTCTGGACGAAAGTGAAATTTTCGAGGTCGGTGCTGCTGGTGAATTGGTAATGTCCGTTCATGTAGCAGTCGTACATCAAAATCCAGGTTCCCTGGTTGATCAGTTTGAAGATGCCAGCCCCTTCCACGGCCTCGGTTGTTTGCTGCAGGCCGTCCTTTTTCCGGTACCAGTTGGCAGGCTTAGTGCCGTTCGCCTTGGTGAGTTCCAGCGCCCTGACCTTGCTGATGCCGCCGTCGCCCTCGTTCTTGTAGAAGGCGTGGTAGTACTTGTCGGCCGGGTTGTAGACAATGTCCATGTCGATGGTGGATTTTCCGCGGCTGAAGTAGAAGATGGGGTCGCTCTCGAGGTCGGTAAAGTCCTCGTTCGCATAGGCAAAGTACACCTGATCGAATTCAATGGTCCCGTCGTTGGTCAAAAGCGAGAAATACACGAGGGGGCGGCCCTTGCTTCCGTCCTTGTTCTCGTGATCGTAGTCCCAGATGGTCTCGGGGGCCCAAACGCGGGTCACGTTCGCGAAGTTCTTGCCCTTGTAGCGGTCCGGGAAATGCACCGTGCTGTGCTTCCAGTTGATGAGGTCCTTGGACTTCATCATGACGATGCCGCGGTTGCTTGCCCAGCCCTCGGCGCTCTTCATGTCGGTATTCACCATGTAGAACCAGCCGTCGGGGCCGCGCATCACGTGCGGGTCGCGGAGTCCCTTCTTGACGCTCACCGTATCGGCGGCCACAACGCGCTTGCCCCCGTTCATCGCCGTATAGTTGAATCCGTCGTTGCTCAGCGCGTAGTAGATGTTCTCGTTGTCGTTTGCCGGGAAATACACGAAAAGATAGTTGGAATACGGTTCGAACCCATGGATTGAGATGGTGAATTCCTTCTTTTCGGTTTGTCCGGAGGCTGATTCAAGGTTCTTCATGGTCGCCGTCAGGGTGACTTCCTTGTTTTCGCCAAGGAGACGGCCCTTGATTTTTCCGTCGTGTCCGAGGAATAGCGTATCGCTGCTTTCCCAGGTGGCAGGGACTCGGGTATACTGCCTGATGGTATCGGGGAGGTTCAAGTCGTTGTAGAGGTCGTTGGCGTTGGAATCGACTTCATAGTAGAAGACTGTTTGCCAAAACGGGGCTATTACGGGTTCTTGTGCAAAAACAGCCCCTGCTAAAGCGATTGCCAGCGGTATAATTTGCTTCATCTCAAAAAATCTCCAAACCTGTAAAAGTATAGGCTAATGACCATCCATAAATATAATTCCACTTTTAGAGGGCGTTTTATCAATTTTAATAAGAATGTTGACTTTTTTTCCATACCCCTTTTGTACATTATATCACATGTTGTAAGGGGGGAAACATATAAAAATGTTGCAAAAGGGCTTTTTCTCAAAAAAAATGGCATATTCCAAGTTGGAATAAGTTGAGTTGGTCTATTTGGACCACTAAACATTATATTAGGGTTATATGGAACGGAAGCGCGCAAAGATTTTGGTAATTGACGACACGAAGACGAATATCGAAGTACTCGAAGGAATTTTATCCGGCGAGTATGACGTTTTTGTTGCCCTGGATGGCAAAAAAGGCCTGTTTTTGACCGAAAAAGTCAAACCGGACCTGATTTTGCTTGACGTGATGATGCCAGAAATGGATGGCTACGAAACGCTCCGCCAGATGAACGAAAAAAAGCTGGTCGAAAATACTCCGGTGCTGTTTTTGACAGCGAAAGCCGATTCCAAGAGCGAGCAGACTGGCCTTGACTTGGGTGCAGTCGATTACATTACCAAACCGTTCCACCCGAATTTGGTGCAATTGCGCATTAAAAATCAGTTGGAATTCAAGCACCAGCGTGACCATTTGCAGGAACTGGTAGAAGAAAAGACCCTGGATTTGCGTAAAACGCTCAAGGTGATGCTGACGAGTCTCGGTGCGCTGGCCGAATACCGCGACCCCGAAACGGGAGCCCACATTAAGCGTACGCAGGTGCTGGTACAGATGCTTGCCGAAACCTTGCGAGACCATCCGCGTTTTAAGGATGCGATTCCGAACAATGAATATATCGATTACTATGCGACGGCAGCTCCGCTACATGATATTGGCAAAGTCGGCATTCCCGACGAAATATTGCGCAAGCCGGCCCGCCTGGACGAAGAAGAATGGGCGGTCATGAGTACGCATGCCCAAAAGGGTTACGATGTGCTGGTGAATGCCACGCGTGAACTCAAGGACCATCCGTTGGTCAAGATTTGTGCCGATATTATTCTGAACCACCATGAGCGCTTTGATGGAGGCGGTTACCCGAACAAGCTCAAGGGGGACGATATTCCCGTGGGTGCGCGTTTGATGTCGGTAGCCGACGTGTACGACGCCCTTGTTTCGAAGCGCCCGTATAAAGAAGCGTTCCCACATGAGGTTGCTGTTAAAGAAATTCTTGGTGGTAGGGGTACTCAGTTTGACCCCGATGTCGTTGACGCCTTTATGTCGCTTGAATCCAAGTTGCCCGAGATTTACGATCATTTTAAGGAAAATCCTTAAAAAGGAGTGGTCTTGTCCCGTAACCCGCTGAACGCCCAACGTCGCCGTTTACGTAACCGCATTTCTATGGTTTACATGCTACCGACATTGCTTGCGGCAGTGGCGATGGTCATTATTTTTTCGCATGCGGTGCGTTCCATGCTGGTGGATTCTGCCGTCGCGAATACGGAAACCGCCCTCCGTGAACGCGTGCAGACCGAAGTCGAAGCCTTTTTGAAGGTGCGTGAAGAAAAGTTCCTGACAACGGTCAAGCGCGTGCAGGGGGTAACGAAAGAAAAATCAATCAGGCCGATTTTGTACAAGCAGACTCAAAGTGCAGACGGCATTGTAGACGTTTATTACGGGACGACTGTCGGCGACTTTATTTCGGGCCGGGGAATCAAGCTTGAAAGCGACCAGACGGAATTTCGTACCAAGAGCTGGTATCTAGAGGCATCGCGCAAAAGGGGACTTGCCTATACGGGGCCGACTATTCGCAAGAACCTCAACCGCCAAGTCATTTCGCTTTCTTACCCCATTTGGGACAACAATCACAAATTCAAGGGAGCCGTCGGCGAAGATATCAATCTTCACAAGGTGAGACTGGCCATGGGTGCGCTTGCCAAGGAAGAAGGCGGCGTTACCATGCTGGTGGGTACCGAAAACGATAACCTCCTCACGTATTTCCCGTACGAAACGAATCGCGGAAAAGTCTTGCAGGACAGTGTCGAAGGCTTGTTGCAACTAGTTTCTGACAAGTTCAATTCGGACACCTTGATGAGTGGGCGAATATTGCGCTTTGAAAAGACAAATGAACACCACCAGCAGTTGATTTTCATGGTGACTCCTTTGGATCAGTTGCCGTTCTATATTATCCACGTGAGTCAGCATAACAAGATTGCTGCCAGTATCGACAACAATGCCTCGACGGTTCTTGGCGTCGTAGCGGTCTTTGTCTTTGCGTTGATCGCGCTTGCGGCCATAGCCTCGCACTTGCTGTTCCGTCGCTATATTCAGCGAGACTTGAATGACAGCGTGAATTCCAGTACGCTTTTCGATACGCTTTTGTGGAAAGGTGACAACTTTACCATCATTTTAACCAACGAAAACTTTGACATTTTGCACGCCAGCGCCTATGTGGTTGATTTCTTGAACAATGGCGAAGACATGAAAGAAGAGAGCCTGTTCAAGTTCTTCCCTTCGGATGCGTTCAATAAGTTCGCGCACCGCGTGGCGATGGGCGGTCAGATGTTGGCTAGCGAACGCAAGACGATTGTGCGGGTACAGAATGCTGCCGGGGAAGTCGCATGGTGGGGCATGTCGTTCCAGGCGCTTGTCGAAGACAATGGAGCAACACGATTCCTGATCATGATCAACGATGAAACGAGCGGAATCCAGAAAGATACGATTTTGGATACGATCATGCTTTCGGGCGATCATTCGATCTTGATTATTTTCGACAAGAACCTGCATATTAAATATATGTCACGCCAACTGGCGGAATTCTTGGGCAAGGAATGGCGCTCGTTTGTCGGAATTTCGATTAATGAACTGAAAGACATGGGCCTCCCGGAATCGATGATTCAGGCCATGATCAAGTCTTACCAGAATGACGAAGTCTGGAAGGATTCCTTGATGCTCAAGCCCGAAAACGGCACCGAAGAAACCTGGTTCCGTGGCGAAGGTTGTACCTTGAAGGTGCAAGAGACTGTTGTGGGCTACATGCTTTCGATGATTGATATTTCGGAAGTGGTGGCTGCCCGCGAAATTGCTGAACAGGCGACCCAGGCGAAGAGTGAATTCTTGGCCAACATGAGCCATGAAATTCGCACGCCGATGAATGCCATTATCGGTATGGCGCACTTGATTTCGGAAACGAACCTGGATAACCACCAGCGAGGATTTGTAGACCGAATCAGCCATGCGGCAAAGTCTTTGCTCGGAATTATCAACAATATTCTAGACTTCTCGAAGATTGAGGCGAAAAAGCAGGATTTGGAAATCACGCAGCTTGTGCTGCAAGATGTGATTGGCGAAGTGGCGGCTCTTGCCGAGGTGCGTATTGCTGGCCGTCCGATAGAATTGATTGTGGATGTGGACCCGGATATTCCTGAAATCTTGATGGGTGACCCGCTCAGGCTTTCGCAGATTTTCACGAACCTGATTAACAATGCGACCAAGTTTACCGAAAAGGGCGACATTACCCTGAGTGTCAAGCTTTTGCAGCAGGCGAACAATATGGTCAAGCTGTATATCTGTGTCAAGGATACGGGTATCGGTATGACGCCGGAACAGCTCTCGCGCCTGTTCAGCGCCTTTACGCAGGCTGACGGTTCTACCACGCGCAAGTACGGCGGCACGGGTCTCGGGCTTGTGATTTCAAAGTCGTTGGTGGAACTCATGGGCGGGCAACTCCAGGTTTCGAGCGTGGCGGGCGAAGGTTCGCAATTCTTCTTTACGATTACGCTCCCGATTGCACCGCAGGCGGGCGAGGAGCCCAAGTGGAAAAACGAAGATCGCTTTACCAATAAGAATGTGCTTTTGGTAGATGACTGCGCGAATCTACGCGTTATTTTAAGACATTACCTGAACAAGTTGCGTTGCGTGGTCGAGGAAGCGAGTTCCGTAGACGAAGCTCTGGATTTGATTCAGGCGCATGAAGAAGCGGGCGAGGCTCCGTACGATTTGTTCCTGGTTGATTACGGCATGCCGATTTTGAATGGCTTTGACTTTGTGCATGGCTTGACCGAAAACATGAAGTCGATTCCGAAGGTGTTGATGCACCCGATTCATTTCGACGAAAACGAACTGAATACGGCCAAGAGTCTGGGCTTTAACAGCAACGTGTCTAAGCCGCTCCAGATTAGCACGCTCCTGAGCGCCCTGCAAGAAGCGTTCGGTTACCCGCTGACCTACAAGAAGGTCGAAAAGAAGGAAAAGGGCAAGATTTACTTTAAAGAAGCCAAAATCCTGCTGGTCGAAGATAACCAGATGAACCAGGAATTGGCGGTGTCGCTCCTGAATAGCGTCGGCCTTACCGCGATGATTGCAAATAACGGTAAAGAAGCGCTGGACATGCTCAAGAAAGACGCTTTCGACATGGTGCTCATGGATATCCAGATGCCGATTATGGATGGCCTTACCGCCACTAGGGAAATCCGTGCCCGCGAAGATGAATACTTCAAGAAGGTGCCGATTCTGGCCATGAGCGCCCGCGCCTTCCAGAAAGATACAGAGGAATGCCTAGATGCCGGCATGAACGCACACATTGTAAAGCCGATTGATCCGACGGTCTTGTACGAGGAAATGGCGAAATTTTTGCCGGTGGCCGCCGAGACGCCACACGCAAGCAACGGACATGATTCTGATTTGTCGCAAGACGACAAGAATTTCATCTTGTATTTCCAGAAAGTGCGTGACTTTGATGCTGAAATGGGACTTTACCATGCCAACAATAACCGCAACATGTTCCTCAAGATTTTGCAGGGATTTGTGCGCGACTATGGTGGAAAATCTTTCAACTTGCGCTCGCTTATCGAAGAATTCCATTACGAGGAAGCGACCCGCATTGTGCATACCATCAAGGGCCTTTGCGGAACGATTGGGGCTACCCATGTGCAGAATCTAGCGGCCTCGCTCGAAGCAGAACTTGAACAGAAACAGTGTAATTTTGGCAATTACAATGTGTTCGAAGAAAAACTGCATGCGCTAATCGAAGATTTGCAGATTGTGCTTACCGACATTGCCTCGGAACAAAATACGACGGTGCAAAAGTCGCATGACCCCGAAGCTGCGCAAAAGCTTTCGGCTGCGGTCAAGGCGTTAAAGGATGCTGTGGATACATGTTCTTCGACCCAGTGCAAGCGTATTCTGGATGGAATTGAAAATATTGCGTTTGAGCCGAACCAGGAAGTTTTGCTTCATAAGTTGAAGGAATTGCTGGACGATTATGACTTTAGCGAAGCGTCCGAAATCCTGGAATCTCTCGAAAAGACTTTAGCTTAAAACGTCATTGCGAGACTCGCAGAGTCGAAGCAATCTTTAATTGCCAAGTTTAGAAAAGCATTGCCGCGATAAACGCGAGTGCTACAATCACTGCCGCCGCGATGGCGAACGGGTTCGCCTTTTTCTTCTTTTCGCCGAATTCGTCCGTCCCGAATTCATTTTCTAAAATTTCATCGTAATCAGGCGTTTCGAGGTCGGTAAATTCTGCGCCGTCTTTCCAGCCGGTATTGGCGTCGCTTCCGCAATGCGGGCAGAATGTGGCGTTGTCTTTGAGTTCGGAATGGCAGTGAGGGCAGAGCATGGAGATGTGTGATGTGGGGTGTGAAATGTGGGGTGTGGGCTATGGGGTCGGGCCTGCGGCCCTTTGGGGTATGGGGTGTGAGATGTGTAATGTGGAGTGTGTAATGAATTTGTGGTGAAGTGTCATCCTGAGCTATACGAAACTAAGAACTTTAGTTCTCAAGTTGAGTTATCCTCTTTGGGGAGAGTGTAACGGAGTCTCTTTGGTCACTTGGGCTTCAGCCCTTAGTGATCCATGATCCCCCTTGCGGGGAGAAGGATCCAGGATTTATTTGCTGAACTTATAACGGCCGAGGAGGTCGAAGTAGCGGGCCTTGGGGGAGATTTTGACGGGCTTGACTGTTTTGTGGAGGGTGGTTGTGTTTTGTTTTACATTTATAAAATAGGTTTCAGTATAATTATCCCCTTTAGATTGTATTATAGAGAATCCATTTTCGCCGGGCTTGTATAAAAAAGTAGATAGAAGATTATTTTCTTCATCGTATAGTTCACATTTATAATTATCATCTAGATCCGCAACATAGAATCTTTCTTCTGTTCTTGAAGAATCAGTATTATAGTTTACAGTTCTTGAATCAATAAGAGAATCGTTTCTGAAAAACATTTCCAATAGTTCTGAATAAGAAGAATTTTTTAGTTCTTCACTTAAATTGTCAGCTACCCATTTTTAGGACTGGTTTAAAGTATACAAAATCACCCTGTTCTCATCAACCGATACTCCATTGGAGCGAGGTTGTTTAAGGAGT
>NZ_FRBA01000011.1:0-89682 GCF_900142495.1 Fibrobacter sp. UWOV1
GGGACGGCGATGTCGAGCTCTCCCGCACCCGTGAGCAGTTTCCTGTGGTAGTGGCCGCTGCGGTAGTTCCTGCGGCCTTCGGAGCGTTCGTGCTTTTCGGCATTGCAGAGGTCTGCCGCCTCCTCGTCTAGCATGGCGTTGAGCGTGTCCTCGACTGTGCCTCGGATGAGCGTTTTCAAGTCGTCCTTGAGGCCGGCTTCGTCGATTTTGATTATATTTCTTTCCATAGGATGGTCCTTTTTTTGTGTTTGATTTGTGGTTATTTCAAATCTAAAAATTGGAACATCCTATTTTTTTACCCCCTTAGTGGAATTTGCGAAAGAAAATATACGTTACCCAAAACAGTATTAATTAAAACATTTATTTTCTTTTCTTAGGTAGTGAAATTACCCCCTCCGAACAAGACAAGGAATGGAACTTTTCATTTTTCTTTACAAATGACAACGATCCCGTATTCATCGTCTCCGTTCCAACTATTTCTTTATATTTTTTCATATCTCCTTGGACAGCTTCAAAAACACATGCCAATTTTTCTCGATAAGCAATTCCTGTTGCAGACAAGAACAATTTATTTTCAGGGAAAAACGATTCATTTAGCATATTTGCTTCGTCCCCATATAATTTCAAAACATGTCCATTTCCCGCATAAACAACTTGCATAGGCGGAAGGTAATTATTGCGCAGAAACCTTTCTCCATCAATAAAAGAGCCCAAAAAATTTCCCAAGTCATCGAAAAACAAACTTGAAATACTTGATGACTTGGTTTTTATAAGAATCCTATTATCCTTACCGTCTTTGACTTCTCCGTAAAGAGCAAGAACATTTCCATCATCTAATTCGATGACGTTTACACCAGCTTCATTTGCACCCTTATTCGCATAAACCACCTTTTTGATTCCCAATAAATCAAACATCAATCCAAAATCATTCAAACAGCTAGATATAGCAGGATTTGCAACCCTTGCAGAGCCACAATTCCCTGAGTCAATCGATTCCAAAAGTTCTGTAAATTTTGCTTCGTAATCATTGAGAATATACGCAATTTGTCTATCAGACTCATTACTAGATAATCCTAAGCCATGCACGCCTCGCTGAATCATAGCAATTGCATTCTCTAGAGACTCCTTCGAATAATCTGCAAGATGTTGTTCCGTTTCTTTATTCTTCTTTGTTTTAATCTTTTTCAAATATCTATTTGATTGTTTTTCAAATTCTTGGTAAAATAATTGAACAGCATCAGCAAATGCAGATGAACTTGGGGTCATAAAAGGTCTAACTCTATCAAATTTATCATTCATCTGTTTCAAATACGATTTAACCATATTATACACATCTGTATGTTCATCAACATTCTTCATATCATCAAAGTTATCAATCGCATCGCTTATTATTTCAGCAGTCGCTACAATACTAGACTTTTTATTTTTTAATTCCTCTATATAATCTTTTCTCGCCTCAAAATCGTTCTTTGCAAAAACTTCTATCAATTCATCAGCCATTTCAGCATATCCTTTTTTTTCTTGAAAGAGATTTGCACTTATTCTTTTTACAAAGTCATTCGGATAAACTTTACTTACCGGATAGTTATTATAAATCAAATTACCTGGGATTGATATTGAAAAGGAATCTATAGCTTCAGGCGTATCCAAGCCCAAACCAAAATCCATTGTTCTAAAATAATAACTCTTTTCTCTATCCGTAACAGAAGCCCTTCCTCCTTTCATTTTTACAGAAGTTATTTCATTTACATTGGGATATGCGTATGGGAAAAATTTTCCACACAAGTAATCATTCCATGATTCAATGGAAAAAACTTTTTTCACAACCTTAGGAAGATCAATCATATAAAATGATTGATCTGGATAACCGTCTTGCATACGTGGATTATTCTTTACCTCATACTTTACGAGAGCCACCTTAGGATTCTTCTTATCCCCATACAAGACAATCTCATCCTTGGTTTTTCGTGCAAAACTAGGGTTATCCATACCAAAGCATTCTTTTTCAGCCTCAAAGGAATTCGCATAGGAAGCAATAAACGCTAGTAAAAAAACAATTGTGAACATTTTTTTCATACGAACCGCCCTTATTATTTTCCTAAAAATCTGCAATTTTCACACTAATAGCATTACATTTTTCATCGAAAACAACTTCAAATGCGTATAGAGTTCCTGCAGCATCAGTCGCAGTACAAATAGCGGCATTTTTGCCATTATCAGCGCCACCCCAATTAACATACTTGTCTACATTAAAGCCTTTGGATCTAAGGGCAATACGACAAGCAGTATCCTTGGGTCTTCCTTGAGCATCTTTACAGCGTTGCTCAGGAGACGCAGAAGATGTTTGTGAGGAACCCGCAGATTTATCATTAATGCCAATAATGCATGCAATGATTATGGCGATAATAAGAATAATCCAAGCCATATTTCCATTACCCCTCTTTTTACGAGGTTCATAGAATTCATCTCCAAACGGATTTACCTTTTGGGACTTTGCCAAAGATTCATCAGCAAGAGGTGACACTTTACTTTCTGACTTATGTACTTCACTGAAGACTTTTACAGACGTTCCACACTTTGGGCAAAACACCTGTCCTTCTTGAAGTTCATTTCCGCATTTGCTGCAAAACATAATCATCTCCTTTTAGGCAATACAAATCCAAGACCAGTGATTGGAGCACATGCTTTATCGCAAAGAAGATATTTCACACAAAAAAAAGGACGCGGGTGCGAATCTTGCTCATTGTACTTTGAGGTTCCACTACGACCCTACACTCAATAAGCCAAAAAACGACCCACGCCCCAAACGGGACGTGAGCGTTTGCACGCTTATTCTCAGTGTTCGTGAATTTAGTGGATTCCAAAGTAGAGAACAAGAGCAAATGCTCAAAATGTCAACACGGCATTAAACTTATAAGCACCTCTAAAAAGTTTTACAATTCTAATATAACTCTTTTTATAACAAAAGAGAAACTTCAATCAGCCAAAACCTAAAAATAGAGCAAAAATCACACTAACGCGCGACAAATAAGATTATTCCTAGCTAAAAATTGGGCGGGTGGGCGGGGTAAGCCCGGGCGTTGCGGGCGCGGCGCCTGAGCACCCGCTAGAGAGGGTGGAGAGCAACGAAGTGCGAACCAGGGGGATTCCTCCCCCTCCATACACAAAAAGGACTGCATCGCTGCAGTCCTTTGAATGTTTTTGGGCCCTATTGCGCTTTCGCGCTCCAGGGTGACACTTGAGGAGTGGATTGTTTCGGGGCTTCTCGCCCCTCGCAATGACGCGCTGAGACGGCCCTTCGGCAGGCTCAGGGACCTTAGATCTCTTCAATGCTTGCATGGTACTCTTGGAGGCTCTTCACAGCGCCGTGTCCGTTCCTTGCTGCCGCGATGCCCTTGACGGTGTTGTAGGCACCGGCGAGGGTCGTGATGTAAGGCACCTTGTACTTAATGGCGGCCTTACGGATAGCGCTTTCATCCTTGATGGCATCGCGCTTTGCCCACGGCGTATTGATGATGAGGTTCACCTGCTTGTTCAGGATGATATCGAGAACGTTCGGGCGGCCTTCAGCAATCTTGTTCACCACTTCGCACTTGACACCGGCCTTCTCGTAGAACTTGGCGGTACCTTCGGTAGCGTAAATCTTGAAGCCGAGCTTCTGGAATTCCTTACCGATTTCGATAGCCTGTTCAGACAAGTTAACCTTATCGGACAAGCTAATCAGCACGGCACCTTCGTTCGGGAGGAAGGAACCTGCGGCTTCCTGGCTCTTGTAGTAAGCGAGGGCGTAGTCGTCGGAGAGGCCGAGGACTTCGCCGGTGGAGCGCATTTCGGGGCCGAGAACAGGGTCCACCTTCGGGAACTTGTCGAACGGGAACACGGCTTCCTTGGCGCCGTGGTGGTTGAACTTCTTGTCCTTGAGCTTGAGGTCTTCGAGCTTGGCACCGAGCATCAGGCGGGTTGCGAGGCGGGCCATCTGCGTGTTACAAACCTTGGAGACCAGAGGCACCGTGCGGGAGGCACGCGGGTTGGCTTCGAGGACAAACACCTTGCCGTCTTCGATAGCGTACTGCATGTTCATGAGGCCGCAAACGTGGAGGGCTTCGGCAATCTTGCGGGTGTAATCCTTGATGGTTGCCAAGTTTTCCTTCGTGATGGTCACCGGCGGAATAATGCAAGCGGAGTCACCAGAGTGGACACCGGCAAGTTCGACGTGTTCCATCACGGACGGGATGTAAACGTGTTCGCCATCGCTCAAAGCGTCGGCTTCGCATTCCAAAGCGTTGTGGAGGAAGCGGTCGATGAGGAGCGGACGATCCGGGGTCACGCCCACGGCCTTCGCCACGTATTCGCGGAGCATGTTCTCATCGTAGATGACTTCCATGCCGCGGCCGCCAAGCACGAAGCTCGGGCGGATCATCACCGGGTAGCCGCCAATCTGCTTGACACAGGCGAGGGCTTCGTCGATGTTCGTTGCCATGCCGCTTTCCGGCATCGGGATGCCGAGCTGGTCCATCATCTTGCGGAACAGGTCGCGGTCTTCGGCGATGTCAATGGAGTCGATGCTCGTACCGAGAATCTTCACGCCTTCGTCGGAGAGTGCGCGGGCGATGTTCAGCGGAGTCTGTCCACCGAACTGCACGATAACGCCAGCCGGCTTTTCCTTGTGGTAAATCTGGAGAACGTCTTCGAGGCTGATCGGTTCGAAGTACAGCTTATCGGAAGTATCGTAGTCGGTAGAAACCGTTTCGGGGTTGCAGTTCACCATGATGGTTTCGTAACCCATTTCGCGGAGGGCCATTGCAGCGTGGCAGCAGCAGTAATCGAATTCAATGCCCTGGCCGATTCTGTTCGGGCCACCGCCGAGAATCATGATCTTCTTCGGGTTGTTGGAAGCGGTAGATTCATCCTTGCAGTTGTAGGTGCTGTAGTAGTAGTACTGGTCCTTCACGCCGCTCACCGGCACTGCGCACCAGCCTTCGACCACGCCGAGTTCGGTGCGCTTCTTGCGCACGTCCTTTTCGCGGATGCCGAGAATCTTGGCGATATACTTGTCGCTAAAGCCGTCCTTCTTGGCCTTGATGAGGAGTTCATCGGAAGGCAGGCGGCCCGGAGTCTTGAGCATTTCTTCTTCGAGTTCAACGAGTTCGCGCATCTGCTGCACAAAGTAAGCCTTCTCGTAGGTGGCGGCGAAGATTTCTTCGTCGGTAGCGCCCTTACGGATAGCTTCGTACATCTGGAAGTGGCGTTCGGAAGAAGCGGTCTTCATCATTTCAAGGAGTTCTTCCTTGCTCTTCTTGTTGAAGTCCTTCGCAAAGCCGAGGCCGGAACGACCGTTTTCGAGGCCGCGGATCGCCTTCTGGAGGGTTTCCTTGTAGGTCTTGCCGATAGCCATGACTTCGCCCACGGCCTTCATCTGGGTGCCGAGGCAGTCATCGACACCGCGGAACTTTTCGAATGCCCAGCGGGCGAACTTGAGCACCACGTAGTCACCGCTCGGGGTGTACTTTTCGAGGCTTCCGTCGCGCCAGTACGGAATCTGGTCGAGGGTGAGGCCTGCAGCGAGCTTTGCAGAAATGAGGGCAATCGGGAAGCCGGTAGCCTTGGAAGCAAGTGCAGAAGAGCGGCTGGTACGCGGGTTGATTTCGATAATCACCACGCGGCCGGTCTTCGGGTCGTGAGCGAACTGCACGTTGGTACCGCCAATCACGCCGATGGATTCCACAATCTTGAAGGCCTTTTCCTTCAGTTCTTCTTCGAGTTTCTTGTCGATGGTGAGGAACGGGGCTGCGCAGAAGGAGTCACCGGTATGCACGCCCACCGGGTCGATGTTTTCGATGAAGCAGATGGCGATCATCTGGTTCTTGGAGTCGCGCACGACTTCGACTTCGAGTTCTTCCCAACCGAGGATGGATTCTTCGATGAGGCACTGGTGCGTCATGGAGAGTTCAAGACCGTTACTGCAAATGGTGCGGAGTTCTTCTACGTTGTAGCAGAAACCGCCGCCTGCACCGCCCATGGTGTATGCCGGGCGAACCACCACCGGATAGCCGATTTCAGCAACGATCTTTTCGGCTTCTTCCACAGAGTGGCAAATGCCGGAGCGCGGGGTGTCGATACCGAGCTTCTGCATGGTTTCCTTGAAGATTTCGCGGTCTTCGCCGCGTTCGATAGCGTCGAGGTTCACACCGATGACCTTCACGCCGTACTTGTCCAGCACGCCAGCCTTGCTCAGAGCAGAGGCGAGGTTCAGGCCGGTCTGACCGCCCAAGTTCGGGAGGAGGGCCTGCGGACGTTCCTTTTCGATAATCTGGGTGAGGCGGGCGACGTTCAGCGGTTCGATGTAAGTGGCATCGGCCATGACCGGGTCGGTCATGATGGTAGCCGGGTTGGAGTTCACGAGCACAATCTTGTAACCCTGTTCGCGCAGGGCCTTGCAAGCCTGGGTGCCGGAATAGTCGAATTCGCAAGCCTGACCGATCACGATCGGGCCAGAACCGATGATAAGGACTTTGTCGATGCCTTCAATCTTCATTTTTTATCTCCGTTATTGCTATTTAATTTTTAAACTCTGGTGTTAAAGTGCTCGTGGACCCTATCGCTACGCTCCAGGGTGACATAAAAAAAAGCTGAACTAAAAAGTCCAGCAAAAATAAAATCAGAAAAACTATTAACCTTGGAAAAACCCGTTGCAGTTGCACAGTGGATTGCGCAGGTCTCGCAGCTCTGGGGCTTCGACATTGCAAGATTTTTGTTCATCTTCCTGTCTAATTCGCTCAAGGTTTAAACTTGCGCAAATATAGACAAAAAATGTAACGCTTTCAAGGCAAAACACAAAAAATGAAAAATAATTTCGGCTTACGGTTCGCCAGCAGGATCAGCCGCCGGTTCTTCCGGTTCTCCGCTAGCGCAATCCGCAGCGTTCGGGTCCACGGTGCAGTGGTCATCCGATTGGGTACTTGCAGTGCCGCAGCCAGCAAAAGCGAGCGCAACAGCCAAAACAGAGGCGAAACCAACAAACTTGCGAACCATAATTTTTGCTCCTAAACATTTGATGTTCAACAAGTTAGAAGATAGTAATTTCAGCGTTCAGAGTTTAGCGTTCGGAGTTTTATAATCGCGGCAAAGCCGCCTTACCAAGCAATTCTTAATTCAAAATTCTGAGTTCCGAACTAAAAAAAGCACCCGGGAAATCCCGAGTGCAAAAGCAAATCGCTTTAGAGCAAAATTACTTCTTAGCAACCTTGGTCTTCTTAGCGGTTTCCTTGAGGCCAGCGCCGACCTTGAAGGAAACAGTCTTGGAAGCCTTGATCTTGATCGTAGCACCAGTCTGCGGGTTACGGCCGGTACGTGCAGCACGTTCCTTAACAGTGAAGGTACCGAAACCGATCAGCTGAACGAGACCGTCCTTCTTGATACCAGCGGTGATACCGTCGAGAACGGCGTCAACAGCGCGGCCAGCGGCAGCCTTGGATTCAATGCCAGCTTCCTTGTTAGCGAGGATGGCGTCGATGAGATCTTGCTTATTCATTTTATTAACTCCTTGAGTAGGTTAAGAATTTTATAGTGATATTATACTTTTTTTTTTGCGTCGCGGCACATTTTTTTTGAAAAATTTTTGAAAAATCCTTATAAAATCAAGCCTCGGGCGGTGGTTCGCCTTCAGACTCTACAATCGTGTCTGCTTTCTTCTGAATTTTGTCTAAGTACACCAGACACAAACAAGTGAATGGAATCGCAACGATCAAGCCGAGGAATCCAAGCAGCTTTCCCCAGATAGAAAGCGAAAGGAGAATGCCTACGGGCGGCAAATCCATCGACGATCCGACAATCTTCGGAACAAGAATCATGTCTTCGATAATTTGTACCACCAAGTAAATTACAGCAACGATGGCGGCCACTTCCCAGAAAGGCATTCCCTTGTCAAGAGCATAGACCACTGCCAGCAGTAGGGCCACAGGGATTGTCGCCAGCTGCAAGTACGGCACCATGTTCAGTGCGCCAGAGAACAAGCCAAAGGCGACTCCCATTGGCAGTCCGATGATTCCAAAGCCGATTGCATACAAAATACCAACCGTCAATGCGACCAAGGATTGCGCACGGAAATAGCTACCCATGAACACGTCCATCTTCTTTGCGAAATCAGACGCACCTTCTTTATACCTTGTCGGAAACAGTTTCTTGATACCGCCGCGAAGCCTAGGCATATCAAGCATGATGAACACGAGGTACATAAAAATGAGGATTGCGCCGGAGAGCCATACAAACAAATTAGAAGTCTTGGCAAGTACGTTCCATGCGCTCGGCAAAACCTTTCCGGCCACGGACTGCGCGGCATTCCAGAAATCGAGAGTTTGCATGGCGACAGCAACCTTGTTCCAAGAAATGAACGTCTTTATTTCTTGCCACAAGTTTTTCGGCACGAACATCGACAAGCGTTCGGCCCACGTAGAATCGTTAAACAGTTTTGGAATCAATTCGCCAAGGTGCCTGATTTCGCCCACCACCATCGGGATAAAAAGCCACAAGGCTCCACCCACCACAAGAATCATGAGCGTAAGCACCACTATGACAGCGGCAATGCGAAACTTGACCTTGTTCTGGATTTTTGTAACCAGCGGATCGAAAATGTAGGCGATAAGGAACGCCGCAAAAAACGGAGCGAGCACGCCACTCAAATAATGCAGCACCCAAAGCAGGATGCCGACACCGGCGGCCATAATCAAAAGCCGCATCACGCGGTCTACAGTCCAAATACGTCTCATTTCTTAGCCTTATATTCTAGAGGTTTTACGCCATAGATTTTGGAGAAAGCTTTTTCGAATGCGGCCGGATTCTTTTCGCCTACGGCCAGTGCGACTTCGGCAATCGAGCGGTCCGATTCCTTCAGGAGTTTTGCAGCCTGCGCCATGCGGGTCTTCAATTCGTCCAGTTTCTTTTCGCGATTTGCAATGTGGCCTGCGGAATTGCGAACTGTCAGCGCAACAACGCCCGCGTACACCAAAACCATTACCACAAGCGCCACATACATGAGCGCCTTGAAGGTACGGTTTTCGCCCCAGAGTTTGATTGAGCGCACCACGATGTCGTCGGGGATGCCGAGCATGGTTCCTTCGCCGTTCATGATTTCAAAGAGCATGCCGCGGTTCATGTAACGCAGGCCATCGTCTTCTTCAAGGCCCTGCATGGCAAGCCACCATTCAGGCACTTTAAAGTCGAGCATCGACACGGAGGCGCGGCTCACGCGGTCGCGAATAATCACCGGCGCTTGAGCGACCATCGGGCGATAGCTCTGGTACACATTCTTTTTACTGTACACGGGGTCGTCATTCAGAATCTTGATGCCCACGCGCTGCATGCGGACCGTTTCGACATCAATCACAAGCGAATCAAAATCCGAGAAGTCAAAGAATCCGTTTGCCGGGCGATTATTGACCGAGAGCAAATTAACGCCCACACCTGCATACGGGTAAGCCATGCCCGAGCGAATGTTCACGTGGGCAGAAATGACGGAATCCTGATTGGAAAGTTCGACCGTCGAGAATCCACCCACATTTGCGTCAGAAACGGCATACACCTGGAACGTGCCGCCAGGGAACAGGATTTGTTCAGTTGCGCTAAACTTGACGAACAGGCAAATCCATACGGCGACAGCAACAACAAGCGTAGCTGTTGCGATGATAATTTTTTTCATGCCTTAGGTTCCGCCTTCTTGTTTTCGTTTTCCTTGTTGTACGAATGCGTGCGGCCGATCGCCACAATCATGAGCCCTAGCATTAAGAACATCACGACGCCAAAGGCAAAATTGCTCACACCCTTTGCCGTAATGGAATAGAACTTGAGCGAGAACTTTTTGCCGCGCGGCTGATTCCAGCCCGGAGCGATTTCGACGCGGGCCACCGTTTCCTGATGACGGCGGTTCAACGTACGGTCGACATGTTCGTCGTCATACCAAAAGTCCGGCGTATAGAACTGTTCAAACGGGAAGGCGATACGCTGGCGGCCCTTGGTCAGCGGAATTTCCTTCATGAGCAGGCGGAACGTACGCGGTTTGGAGATGTCGGTGACATCCGGATCGAACGTCCAGACTTTCACAAGGATTTCATCGGTTCCGCTTGATTCCAGTTCAAAAATCAGCGAATCCACAAAAGTCCAGTTGCGATATTCCGCCTCCTCACCTTGACTGAGGTCCAATAAAAGTCCGCACCAGGCGCTCTTGGCAGTATCGGCACCAAGCATGCAACTAAAGGAAGCCGAGGAATCCGTCAATGCAAACGTCACCTCGGACGAACCGCCATCGGCCTTGTCGTCGTATTCAAAAACAGAGGCGCCATCGTGCAGCGGGAACACGGAATCGACAAAGTGACGATCCGGCAAGGCAAAGTATACGCCGAGAATGACGGCGGCAATCGCCACTATTATAATATATGTCTTAGCCATTAGAATCTTCAGGTTCCAGAATCGGTTTCAGGTGAAGGCTGTACTGCACCAAATCCAGCGGATCTTCGTCAGGTTCCTTTTCGCCAAAGAGTTTGTTTACCACGGCGTCGAGCGCACGGATAAAGAAGAAATGATGCTTGCCTTCTTTAGCGGGCACCTGGAACGGGTGTTCCAAAGTACGTTTTAAAAGCGTGATGGTCATGGAAGGCGGCATGTGGAACATCTTGCAGCAAGAGGTGACTTTGCCGTCGTAACCGTAATCCGGGAGTTTCCCTTGCACCAGAGGTTCGCCGTGATCAATGCAGCAGGGGTCTTCGCAAACAGGGTCCTGCACGTTCTTGGCAAGGAGCGCCTTGAGCCAGAGCTCGCGGGACTTGTCGGTGAGGTCGCTGCGGAAGGCCATCGTCTGGTCGCACGGGAAAAACGTGGAATAGCACTTGGGGCAAATGCGCAAGTCCAGATGCTGGAACTTGATTTCTGCCACCTCCGATTTGCAATAAGGGCATGTACTCATATTGGGGAATATAGTATTTTAGTTGATAGAACTTAGTTGGTAGAACTTAGAAAAAAGCTCATTATCTTGGTTCTAAGTTCTAAGCTCTAAGTTCTAAGTTCTATATTTAGCGTATGGCTAAAGTTGTACAGATTACCACTGAAAATTTTGAAACCGAGGTCGCACAGGCCTCTGAAACCCGCGCCGTAGCGGTGCTTTTCTCTTCTGCAGAGTACCCCGACTGCGCACCGTATTCCCAATTGCTGGGGCAGCTTTCGACCAGCATGGATTTTACGCTTGGCGTCGTGAGTTGCGACGAACGCGAAAACATGCAGCTGATCCAGGCATTCCGCGTGCGCTCGGTGCCCGAAGTTCACATTGTTGACAAGGGCCAGATTGCAGACGTCATCCAGGGCGTGTTGCCCGAAGCAGACCTTAAGAAGCGCCTCGAAAAGTTCTTCGTGAGTGACGAAGCGCGCTTCCAGATGGCCTTGGAAGACGCCATTGCCCAAAAGAATTTTGACCAGGCGCTCCCGATGCTTGACGAAGCGCTTGCAAAGACCCCCGACGACAAGAAGCTGCAGCTCTTGTGGGCAAAGGCAAGCCTCGGCATGGGCGACACCGAAAAAGCCAAGGAAGTCCTTGCCAAGTTCACCGAAGCCGACGACCAGTACCGCGAAGCGAAATCGCTGCTGGAACTGCTGGACTTCCACGCCGAAGCCGCCAAGAAGGACGTTCAAGGCAAAGAAGCGATTGTTTACCACGAAGCATGCAAGCTCGCCTGTAGCGAAGATTTTGAAAGCGCCTTGCAGGCGTTCCTGAACTTGTACGTAGAAGCTCCGGAATGGAACGACGGCGCCGCGAAGAAGGCGATGCTTACTTTGTTCGGAGTTCTCGGCCCGAAGCACGAACTCACGTGGAAATACCGCGCCAAACTCAACACGATGATGTTTATTTAGTGGCAGTGGGGTCGAGCCTTCGGCTCTCTGAGGCATGAGCAATGAGCAAAAAAAACTCAAAGCGAAGCGACCTCACAGTGCTTTAGCACGACCTCATACCTCAAAGCGAAGCGACATCTATGAATCTTGACTTCAACCGCAGATTATCTATTGCCCCGATGCTTGACTGCACCGACCGCCACGAAAGGTATTTCTTGCGGTTACTGTCCAAGCACATCCTGCTCTACAGCGAAATGGTGACGACCAATGCGTTGCTGCATACCGATCCGGACCAGTTCCTGCGCCATCAGGAATTCGAATACCCCGCGGTGCTGCAACTGGGCGGCTCTAATCCCGCCGATTTGGCCAAATGCAGCAAGATGGTCGAACAGTCCGGCTTTCAGGAAGTCAACCTGAATTGCGGCTGCCCTTCGGACCGCGTGCAGAACGGAAACTTCGGCGCATGCCTCATGAAAGACAAGAACCTGGTCGCCGACTGCTTTAAGGCCATGCAAGACGCCGTGAGCATTCCCGTGTCTATCAAGTGCCGAATCGGTGTCGACGAATTCGATTCGTGGGACTTTTTCCGCGACTTTGTAGGTACCATTGTCGATGCGGGTTGCCGCGTGTTCATTATTCACGCCCGCAAGGCATGGCTCAAGGGGCTAAGTCCTAAAGAAAACCGCGAAGTACCTCCGCTGAACTACGATACAGTACACCGACTCAAAGCAGAAATGCCGCAGCTGAACATTTCAATCAATGGCGGCATCAAGACGCTCGACCAGACGCTTGAACTGCTCCAGGACTTGGATGGCGTAATGGTCGGTCGCGAAGCCTACGAAAATCCGTGGTTCCTGCGCAATGCCGACGAGCGCATTTTTGGCGACGCCAACGCCGCCAAGCCCGAAAGCCGCAAAGCATTACTCGAGGCCTACCTCCCCTATGTAGAAATGGAAGCCGCCCGCGGAACGCCCGCCACCATTTTGGTGCGCCACCTGTACGGCCTCTTTAACGGCAAGCCCGGCGCCCGCAAATACCGCCAGTACCTCGGCGAAAACGCCCCCAAAACAAAAAGCCCCGCGGAACTGATCCGCAGGGCTATGGAATTGGTTACTGAGCCTTAGTCTTTTTGATTATTCAGCTTCCACGACTTCGACTTTCTTGGCGCTGAATTCCTTCGTGTCGATGCTCGAAATGGTAGAACCGTCGCCAAGGGAAATCTTGCGGATTTCTGCCGTATTGTACATGGCGACCCAAGCCGAGTTATTGTCGATAGCTACGACATCGTAGGGGTTTTCAGATTCAAAAGGTTGTTGCCAGTTAACAGCCTTTGCAGACACATTGATATTCGAAATGCTGCCCTTTCCTTTGCGATCAAGAACATACAGTTTGCCGTTCACGGTCACGATTTTCGTATCGCCAGAGAAGGCGATAGCGTCAACATCATCGCAGACACCTTTTTCTCCACCTTCATCGACAACCCAATAGAGCTTGCCAGACGAATAGTCGGAGATATAAATGAACGTGTCAGCACCAACTACGGATATTCCTGCAGGCTGGTACATAAATCCTTCATACGTATCCGGATCGAGGTCCTTGAACATCGCGGTCAATTTGGTGCCATCATAGACGCGAACATTCATGTTCCCCATTTCATAGGTTTCCCAATCCATGAATCCACGGTCACCGATATAGAGTTTGCCAGACGCATCCATAAAGAATCCGCCGGTCGCATCCGTAACGCCATCGATATTCTTCACGCTCTTGCTTGCAAGGTCCACTTCCACGACGGGCACCGATCCGTAGTACTTGTCGATTGCCACATAGCCTTTGCCCGTCTTGGCATTGACTTCAAACAAGGTTACACCGCCACCAAGTGCAGTACCGCTCACCCAAAGTTCAGACTTCTTTTTCTTCAGGTCAATCTTTTCAATACCGCGGTTATCGTCGGCATCGGTTCCCCAGGACTCATTGTATTCGCCATGGGTTGCCACATAGACGTTACCCTTCACAACCTTCACGGCCGACGGGTTCTTCGTCACAAGAGGAATGGTGTCAAGAAGAGTTCCGTCACTCAACTTGTAAAGGGCAAGCAAGCCGTTGTCGTTGAAAAGGGCGGTATAACCGTCATCTGACAGAGTATAACGCTGGAACACTGCAAACAGCGTGTCGCCCGAAACTTCGAGGTCAGCGGCATTCGGGGTTGTGGACAGGTACGTCACCTTCAGTTCGACAGAACTGCTGGACTGCGGTTCTTCAGAGGAACTCGATACCGGAGCTTCGGAGCTGCTAGATTCAACCTTTTCGCTAGAACTGGACTTTTCGTCTTTCTTTTCGCTAGAGCTAGACTTTTCGTCCTTTGTGCTGGAGCTGGACTTTTCGTCCTTCTTTTCACTGGAGCTAGAAGTCACCTTTTCGGAGCTACTGGACTTTTCGTCTTTTTTGACTGAGCTTGAGGACTTGTTCTTGCTGGACTTGGCCGAGCTGGAACTTTTGGCATCGTCAGAATCACTGCTGAGATCTTCGTCGTCCAGGCAGCTTTCGTTGTCCAAGCATTCAATGCTTGCCGAGGAACTGCTGTCGTCACCGCAAGCACTCATGAACAGCGCAAACGAGACCGATGCGAGTAATGAGAGTAGTTTTTTATTCATGGTTTGTCCTTTTCTGGCTTTACGCTATTTTAGCGCGGGGGCTAGAACCCCTGTATGATTGTGAACTTGTATTCCCTACCCGGCGCCGGGTAGGGGGTATAAATGTTCCGATAGGTTTCGTCCGATATATTGTTGACGGCAAAAACTAGGCGAGTCTTATCCCACGGCAACCAAGAAAGTGATGCGTGGTAATGCGTTACCGGAGGCTGCCTTGTAAAATTCAGTCGGTCACTGAAAATCCGGGTTCTATACGTCATCTGGAACGTTGCACTCAAATCAAACGGCAAAAAGAGCGTACCTTCGGCAAAATAGCTGCGAACAGGTTCTCCCGGCAAAAGGTTTCCTTTATAGGCCATGTTTTTTCCTTCTTCACGCGGGTCCTGGAAGGTGGCCCGCAATACGGTCTGGAACATTTTCACTGGATGACTTTCCAGTTCAAGTTCAACACCACGAATGCACGATTCATTAATATTGAACGCTTTCATCAGGTTTCCGCTCGTAACCCAATATATTCCGTTTTCCGCATGCGTTTCAAAATAGGTTGCACGCAACAGAGAACGCTTTTGAGGGGTCGACAAATAAACCCCAGCCGAAAACCTGAGAGCCGATTCGTCTTTAAGCGAAGGACTAGAAAGCATTCCCGCATACACTCCATAAAGTTCCATCAGCTGGGGTTGCCTAAAAAATCGTCCAACCGAAACATTGGCTCCGAACCACGAATCCTGCTTTCCGAATTTCGCCTGAACCAATCCGCCCATATTCAAATCGCGGTCAGTCGACTCGTTTACCTGAGCCATTCCTGTTGACATCAGGACCCTTCCGCCACCAATGTCATCTATAGACTTAAGGATGTTTCCTTCGGCAAAAAGACTGAACCATTCAAAAAAGCGATATTCTATATTGCCCGCAAGATTCCCCGTATATCGGTTCACTTCGAAATCTTGCAAAGTCCCGCGGGATTCCCAATATTCAGCACTTCCCGACACCCTCAAAAACGCTTCAAACTGTCCAAAAACAAGATTTGCCGAAACATCGGGAATCAACCTGTACCCCGCAAGTCCAAATTCCCTATAATTCTGCGACAAAAAACCAATTTTATCAAGCGGATAATACGATGCCGAAATATTTTTTTCAAATTTCCCGGTAACACCCGTTTCTACGAGCAGATGATTGAAATATTCCGGGGTTTCTAGGCGGTACGCAAATTGGCCCATATCCCCCGTAAATTTTGCAACGACTGTCTGCAAATCCTCGGTGCCGGGGTTTCCGGCCTCCGTATGGATTACATTACCCGAAAGCGTCGAAAAATAGCCGCCACCATGAAGCATTCGATACTGCACATTTCCTGAATATTCCGTGAACTGGGCATTTCTTCGTTTGTCCTTAAAATCGTCATTGCCGTTATAAAGAGTGCCATTGCGATTCTTGAATTCATAATCATTATCGCTATGGCGCATCGACGCTGTCGCCGAGAACTGCACGCTATCTTTTACTGTGGCTATTACCTGTGCAGACCCCTCGAATGAATGGTGAGAGCCATAACTCGCCAAAACACGTCCTGTAGGATTACGCATCGCACGAACGGAATTTTTGGTGATAAAGTTAATGGCACCGCCTATCCCGGCTCCCCCAAACTTGGCGGGCACCCGGTCCTTATAGACTTCGATTTTCTCGATATTATTGAGATCGATCGCTCCAAGGTCTACTGCACCGCCGCTTGCGTCATTGAGCGGCATTCCGTCAATACAAATCAAGATGTTTCTTGCCGCAATGCCACGGATGCTCACCGTCTGAAAGCTACCCATGCCCCCTTGCGTATAGCTCTGAATTCCTGAAAGTGACGACAATATTTCTGCAGCAGACAGGCCACGGCCTTCCCAGGCGGACGGCTGGATTTCCATATAGTCCGTACCAGAAACGGCAACACCACTCACCGAGGGAGCAGAAACCTCGCTCAAGCCCAAATCTTGCGTTGAAGAATTTTCATCGACCGCGACTGATTTTGCCGAAATAACCGAAACATCCTCCAGGGAATTGCCCGAAGGTTCCGCAAAGGCGCCACAAAGCCCACCCCCAATAAGCGAGCAGCTAAGGACCGCAGCTCGTGCGGCCTTTAAGAAAGACGTCGTTCGCATCGTTCCTCAAAAAGCGTTTCCCACAGTTCTTCTGGCTCGGGGCTCACTCTACTCCCGGCTCCTTCACATCGCAAGCGACATTGGTTCATGCCGGTTTCGTCCTCCCTTACAGCGGCGCGACCGCTCCCGGCTCTCACGGGATTCTCTCCTTGCGGGCCACCCAGTAGGGCTCCCGCATGGGCTTTTCAGGGCACAGGAAACTTTTCGCTTTCAAATATAGAAATATTTTTACAATTTGCTATATTTAGGCCCATGACAGCAGAAGAACTCTACAAACGTCTTAGCACCATTCAGCCGGGCGCCGTCCTTTGCACCTATTCCATGGAAAAGTGCGAACAGATGCTCCCCCTCATCAACGAAATCAACGAGCTGAAAAAGGAACGCGACGCCGTGATCCTCGCCCACAGCTATGTTGCCCCCGAAATCATTCTGGGCGTGGCCGACTATGACGGCGACAGTTTCAAGCTGAGCCAGGACGCCACCAAGGTAAGCGCGAAGACAATCGTGTTCTCTGCCGTGCGCTTTATGGGCGAAACCGCCAAAATTTTGAACCCGACCAAGGACGTGCTGATTCCGGGCCCGCTCACGGGTTGCAGCCTCGCCGACTCCATTACCGGCGCCGAAGTCAGGGCACTCCGCGAAAAGTACCCCGACCACACCTTCGTGTGCTACATCAACACCACTGCCGACGTGAAGGCGAACTGCGACGTGTGCGTCACCAGCAGCAACGTGATGAAGATTGTCTCTAGCCTCGAAAACGACAAGATCGTGTTTGTGCCCGATGGTCTCATGGGCCAGAACCTGATCGACGAAATGCAGAAGCGCGGCATCAAGAAAGAAATCGTGCTCCACAGCGGCTGCTGCTACGTTCACGAGACCTACGATTCCGAACTCATCAACTTCTTTAGGAGCCAGAACCCGGGCCTCAAGGTCGTAAGCCACCCCGAATGCCACCCGGGCGTCGCCCTCCTCAGCGACTACGTGGGCAGCACCGGCCAGATGGTGAACTACATCAAGGAACAGCCCGAAGGTACGCCGTTCCTGCTGCTCACCGAATGCGGCCTGAACGCTCGCATGCAGTACGAATTTCCGAACAAGACCTTCATTGGCAGCTGCAGCATGTGCAAGTACATGAAGTCGAACTCGCTCGAAAACATTTTGGAAACCTTGCGTCATCCGGAAAAGGCTCAGCACGTAGAACTTGACGAAGCAACCCGCGTTGCCGCCAAGAAGTGCATCGACGCCATGTTCTACTATGCCAGCAAATAAGGGTTATTGGTTAGGGGTTAAAAAATGAAAAAACTGAAAGCTATTGCATTGCTTATTTGCCTTTGTGCCGGATTCACATTTGCCGAAGATTATTACTGGCCGCGCACCTACTATGTAAGCGCAGGCTTTGGCGCGCAGGTTTCCAAGGGCGACTTTAACGACCGCGTCCTTTCCGGCAAAGATACCGCCGGAGTCAAGGGCGACATTCACCCGCCTTCAATCGCGTTTACTGCAGCACCCGATTTCATGGTGGGCGTGAACCTCGGAGCATTCACCTTCGGACTCGGATTCCAGTATTGGAAATCGGAACAAGACATCATCGGGTTTCCCGAAGACTCCTACCAGCAGGACGTGCGCATTTGGCGTGCCGGACTTGAAGTTACATACAACTTATTCTATCCGGAATTTTTCCAGATCGGTCTTGGCGCAGGCTATTCTTACAGCAGCGTGAAATCCGAAAATTCCGCCTTCTTCGGGAGCGATGTCTACGACTCTGAATTTATGGGTTCTGCAGTCGCCTTCATTGCAAACATCCACTATTACATTACCGAAAATCTGGCCATGGTTCCGGCCATCAAGATTTACGAAAACTGGTTCAAGAACGTGCATTGTTCTAGAATCGACAACAATGATCTAGACCCGTATTTGTGGCAGTCATTCGTTTTTGCCAGCGTTTCGGTGCAGTACCAATTTTAACACAGGGCGCCCAAGCGGCGCCTTTTCTAATTTGCCCTAAAGGGCAAGATAGTGTAGCTCGGCAATGCAAGTTTTAGCAAGCTAAACTTGCGCTGCACTCGCTTTTTTCTATCTTTGGCGGCGTATGAAAAAGCTATTTCTCGCAGCGCTTATTATGGGAGCCGCAGCAGCAACCGCTATGGACGATAGCGGTTGGGCCACTCAGTTTGAATCCATGTCCGCGTTCGACAGCCAATACGGCAATCGTTCCGGTTACGTCAAGCCCATTATCGACAACCTGGGCAACGTGCTCAACAGCAACTGGTATGCAAGCGCTTCCGTACCGCAGAGTTTCACTTTTGAAGCGGGCCTTCCGATTTCAATCATTCCCATTGGCGATGACGACAAGAGCTACGATGGCAAGCCGACTATCTTTGGCGACCACGGCAACCCGGAAGCTCCTTCCGACACCATTTACGGAATCAAGACCCTGAACGGTCTCGGCGTATTCACCTACCCCTACCTGCAAATGGGCGCAAGTTTCTACCACTTCAGAGCCGTACTCCGCATGATGTACCTGCCCTCCATCAGCGACCTCCGTAAATTCAGCCTGTTCGGCATCGGATTCCAGTACAGCTTCGGACACTTCTTCCAGTACATGCTCCCGAAAGCCGCCCAACCGTTTGACGTGAGTATTGTTTATGCTTACAACTCCAGTACCATCGGCTACCGTCCCGACGAATTCGATGGCAAGCTTGGCCTCGATGTTTCTACGCACAACTTCTCGTTCGTTTTCGGTTACAAGCCCGTCAACTTCTTCGAAGTCATGATGTCGCTTGGCTACCAGAGTGCCGAAATGCTGTCTTATGGCGAACTCTACCAGATCGACCCTTACACCAACTTCAGAAAGAACGAAATCTACCCCGACATTACCGTCAAGGGCAACAACGGATTCCGTTTCGGCATTGCAATCGCCTTGCAAATCAACTCGTTCCACCCGGTTCTCGGCTACGATTACGCCGGCAAGTCCAGCTTCACGACAAACGTGCTCTACTTCAAGTCGCAATTCGGCAAGGACAAGACTCCCGACGAAATTGCCAAGGATAAGGGTTATGTCCGCGGCGGGAACGTGAAAACGCAGTCCAGCGAAACCGAAGCCCCGGTAGAACAAGCCTCCACCATAGAAGAAACTCCGGCTGATGAACCGGTTGAGGCGCCCGAAGCCCCCGCAGTAGAAGAAAACTCTGCTGAGGCCTCTACCGAAGATACTTTTAACGAAGAATAAAAACTTCCTACAGTCTACTTTTAACTATAACAAAGAAGGCATCACATGATTACATTCCTGATCGGTATCGCGATTCTTATCGGCGGATACTTTACTTACGGAAAATTCGTTGAACATGTCTTCGGCCCCGACGACCGCAAGACTCCCGCCCTCGAAAACCCGGATGGCGTTGACCGCGTTCCCATGGCGCACTGGAAAAACGTCCTTATCCAGCTTTTGAACATTGCAGGCATCGGTCCTGTGATTGGCGTGATTCTTGGCATCAAGTTCGGCGCCATCGTGTTCATTCTGCTGCCTATCGGCAACGTGCTTGGCGGCGCCGTGCACGACTATTTTAGCGGCATGGTCAGCATGCGCAACAACGGCTACAACGTGCCGGCACTTTCCCGCAAGTTCCTGGGCAAGGGACCGGCCAAGGTCGTGATGACGCTTATCTCGGTCGCCCTCATTTTGGTAGGCGCCGTCTTCACCAACACGCCTGCAGCCCTTATCAACACCCCGATTCTTGCTGGTTCTGCCGTATCGCCCACCTTGTTCTGGGTCGCGGTCGCCTGCATTTTCGTCTACTACTTTGCGAGCACCTTCTTCCCCATCGATAAAATTATCGGACGTATCTACCCAATTTTCGGTGCACTCCTGATTCTTGCCTCCCTCGCCATTTTCGTGGGAATCGTCCCGAACCTGAACGTACTCGACGAATTCTGCTTTAGCGACATCATGAGCAACTTCCACAAGCATCCGGCTGGTCAGCCAATCATCCCGATGCTTTTCGTGACGATTGCTTGCGGTATCATTAGCGGTTTCCACAGCACGCAGAGCCCGCTTGTCGCCCGCACCGAAGTCACCGAAAGAACAGGCCGTCAGACCTTCTACGGCATGATGATTATCGAAGGCCTGATCGGCATGGTCTGGGCCGCCGGCGGCATGTTCATTTACCACCAGATGCCGGAACTCCTGACTGGCGCTTCGGGCGTCAAGGTCTTGAGCGTCCTCGTTTCTACCGTGATTCCCTGGGCTCCGATTTCGATTCTCGTTGTCGTGGGCGTGATTGTCCTTGCTATCACCAGTGGCGACACTAGCCTTAGAAGCCTACGCCTCACGATTGCAGAACTCACCGGCATGGAACAGACCTCCATTCGCAACCGTCTGCTCCTTACTGTGCCTATGTTCGCCATTTGCGCCATCATCATCTTCTGGAGCAACCTGAACCCCGAAGGATTCAACATCCTGTGGAATTACTTCAGCTGGAGCAACCAACTCATGGCCGTGTGCAGCCTTTGCGTGGCCACGGTTTACCTGCGCAGCAAAAAGAAGAACTTCTGGATTGCACTCATTCCGTGCATGTTCATGACCTTCATTACTTGCGACTATATTCTTTGGGTGAGCCCCGAAAACCTGAAGGGTGCTCCGCTGGGCTTCGGTCTCGACTACAAGACCGCCCTTGTGATTGCCCTGCACGACGCCGTCATTCTCGGATTCCTGCTTTGCACTAGGGGCAAGACGCTCACCAAGATGGAAGGTTTCGATCCTGACCGCTGGAACCCCGAACTGGACGAAGGCAAGGTCCCCAAAGCTCAATAAATGGTTCTCGAAGGTTCCGTCAAGTCCATTACCTTTCATAGTCCGCAGAACGGCTTCACCGTGCTGCGGCTTATTGATAACAGTACCAAGAAGGTGGTGGTCGTTACGGGCACCTTGCCTGAACTTTCCGTAGGTGAAAACCTGCGTTTCGAAGGCGACTGGGGACGCCACCCTAAATTCGGCGAGCAATTCCAGGCCAAGCATTTCGAAATCGTCGAAACGCAAAACAATAATCTAGAAGCCTATCTTGGCAGCGGGCTTTTCCCAGGAATAGGCCCCAAGACGGCTAAGGCCATCGTCGAAACTTTCGGCGACGAACTTCGCGATATTCTGGACTACGAACCGGACCGTTTCCGAGCCAAGAAAATCAAGGGCCTTTCGGCCGCGAAGGTTGAACAGTTCCTTGCGAGTTGGCAAGAAAACCGCCACAGCCGCGAAACCTTGTTGTTCCTGTACAATCACGAGATCACGGGCAGCGTTGCAAAAAAGCTGTGGATGAAATTCGGGCAGGACACCATCAGTAAAATCCGCGAAAATCCCTACATTCTCTGCGAAGAAATCTGGGGAATTGGATTCTTGAAAGCCGACGAAATCGCAATGAAAGTCGGCATCCCCAAAGACAGCCCCATGCGCCTGCAAGAGGCAATCCTTTACTCGCTGCAAGAGGCTTCACTTTCGGACGGTCACTGCTATTTGCCAAGCAACGATTTAATCGGCCGCACGCTCAAGAATTTGCGCATCGATGTCACCGACGACGACGCGATTCAAAATCTATTGGATCAGTTCAAGCGCATTTGCGAAGCGGGTCGCATCAAGCGCCACGGCGATGATTGTTTCTTTCCGCCGCTCGATAACGCGGAGCAGAAAATCGCCGAAATCATCAAGCGCAGACTCAACGAAAACGAGTTGCCGACTTACGGCTTCGAGCGAGAACTCGTCGACTGGGAACGCGAACATAAATTCAGCTTTCACCCGGTGCAGCGCGAAGCGATTCGCCTCGCCACTGCCCACAAGATTTGCATCATTACTGGCGGCCCAGGCACTGGCAAGACGACGATTCTCAAGGGAATTCTACACCTTGCCCGCAAGATGGGCGAAAACATTCTGCTCGCCGCCCCGACAGGCCGCGCGGCCAAGCGCATGGGCGACTGCTGCGGCGAAAAGGCCTACACCATTCACCGCCTGCTCGACGTCGACCCCGTCACCAAAAAATTCAACAAGAACGAATTCAACAAGCTTGACTGCAACTTGCTGATTGTCGACGAATTCAGTATGGTTGACACCTGGCTTGCGGCCTCGCTCCTCGACGCCGTGCCCGAAACGGCCCGCATCGTCTTTGTAGGCGATGCCGACCAACTCCCGAGCGTGGGCCCGGGCAACGTGCTCAACGATCTGCTGCAGTGTCCGCGCATTCCAAGTGTGCGCCTGCAGCACATCTTTAGGCAATCCGGCGACAACGACATCGCCGATAAGGCAGCCCGCATCAATCAGGGCATCACGCCGTCGCCCATCGAAGGCCCAAACTTCCACTTTGTCCCGTTCGAAACGCCCGAAGAAGCCAAGCTCCACTTACAGCAACTCATTGCCACCGGCGTCAAAAGCAAAATCGACATCGACCTTAAATCCGACTTGCAGATTCTTGTTCCCATGCGCAAAGGTCCGCTCGGCATCATCGAGCTGAACCCGTTCCTACAAGACCTCTTGAACCCGGGCGTTCCGCGCCACAAGATGGTCGGCATCGGCTGGAGCGTGGGCGACCGCGTCATGCAAATCAAGAACAACTACGACAAGAACGTCTTTAACGGCGACGTCGGAATCGTCTACAGCATCTACAAAGAAAAGCGGAAAATCGCCGTCTTCTTCGACGACAAGCTCATCACCTACCAAGACGACGAACTCGACGAACTGCAACTCGCCTACGCCTGCACCATCCACAAGAGCCAGGGCAGCGAATACCCCGCCGTCATCGTGATTCTCGACTCCAGCCACTACGTGATGTTGCAGCGCAACTTAATCTACACGGCAATTACCCGCGCGAAAGGCCACGTGTGGATCCTTTCTGCCCCCGGCGCCTTCCACCAGGCCGTCCGCAACAACCGCAGCACCCGCCGCTACACCCGCCTTAAAGAACGCTTGGGATGATTGAGGTGCGAGGCATTTTACGCCGTTCGGCTATTCCGCATCCTTGAGGCAACGGACAGGAAGTAAGGCTTCATTAGGATCATTGACAGCACCTCCCTTGCCAGAAAAGGACGTCCTCCCCCATAGCTGAATGGACAAGACGTATCCATCGCTAGAGAAGAAAAACGCGCTATAGCCGCTGTAACTGAAAAAATCTCCATAATGCGATTCAACTAACGCTCCTCCAGTAGGCACCGCAGAAAATCCATAGGCATCTGAACCGCTGTAATCATTCGTCCAACCACTGATAGACCTGAGCTCATTGCTAGCTTTATCTATTCCACCCACGGTCGTAAGCAAAATTTCAAATTCTTCCTTTTTAGGCAAGTGCCAACCACTGGGGCAAACGGTATCCGCCACAGACAAACTGTACAATCGTCCCCCAGCTTCACAGGTTACAGGCGCATCTTCGTAACAACGGCTAATATCATCATTAGGGCCGGCGTAATTCAGATTTTCGGCCATCCAGACCTGGTCTCCGATTTTCACGGTCTTGTACTTTTTACCGTCACGATCGTCCGTCAGAGTTCCATAATCAATATCCGGATTAAAACGGAATTCCTTCGGCACATCATAGCTCCAGTCCTTCAAATTAGTCCAACCATTCGCCGTACAGTAAAAGCTCCCGGTAACGCTATCAGCCCTTTCAATGATCCGGCCAACATTTCCAGCTTCGCATTTTTCATCGCGCCTAACGAAATCTACATCCACCGCTTTCCGCCAACTTGGGGGCTCGCCAGGTGCCGCACCAATATTATACCAAAGAATAGCATCAGGGCAACTATCGCAATAGTAATAGGCTCCATCTTTAGGACTTTTGCTAATTTCGCCATGGCGCTTAAAAGTACAGCCATCGAGCATAAGTGTACGATCTTCTTCGTTAGCGTCCACCCAGCGACCAAGAATTTCGTCGAACTTTTCTACATCACCCCTGTCACCTTCACGCAACTGGCCATCAAACCCAGAAGCAGGGACTTCCTCTTGTTTAGGTTCATCTACAGGTCCATCTATACACGACCCCCTGAGCCAAGTCCAAGCCCCCGATATCTTGCAATAAAAGCAAATGTCGGAGTTATAAATTGAACTATTCTTATTATTGACATGCCTTGCCACAGAGTCTGTACTATAAGCAGGATAAGCAGGACAAAAACCAATGTCATAAATTCTAGACCAGAAATCATTTATACGCTTTATATAGTCTTGACTACTCGGAAGAGAACCTATTTTCCAACCCAAGATATCCTGGTAGATTGCATCAAGTTTTCCTTCAAAATATTTATTTTGCGCTTCATCCGCAATTTTTGCTTTGGCAATTTCGTCATTCCATTTACCGTCTTCCTTGATGTCAGCTGCAAAATCCTTCAAGAATTCCGCTAATTTGCTTTCGCCACCATAGCATAGCGAGAGTACACTAACAGCGAGCAACTCTGCACTTCCCTTATCGCCGGCAATACTCATGTCTACAAAACTTGCAAACGAGCCCATAATGTAAAACGCGCTTAAGACATCCACCTCGGCCAGTATCTTAGCTGAAAAAAATTTGAGTCCTTGTTCGAGCAGATAAAAGACGCGATCCTGTTCCAAGTGCGTAAGCACATTGACATTCACCGTATCATGGTCGCTCAGGTCGGCGAGTGCGTTCAAGGTAATATTACTGCCCGAAACTTCGAAAAGGACATAAGGGCTCGACAAGGTCACTCCTGGCACAACAAACGAGCCGTCTTTATCTGACTGAACTTTTCCTTCAAAATATTTTCCAGTTTGGGCAAAGGTTTTTGCATCCAGTTCGTAAATCTTGACTTTGGTTCCGGCGAGGAACGGTCCCTTCTGGGCTACACCGTAAATTGTCTTGTCCTTGATGACTGCTGCAGGCACGGAGTCTGTCGCCGAAGAATCCGGTTCGCGCGCCGAACTACTCGAGACATTCTCTTTGGCAGACGAAATACCCTTGCTGCTAGACGACAACTTTACCTTAGCGCTGCTGCTGGAGGATATTTCTTCTATATCTTCTACAGACGAGTCGAAAGACGTTTCCACTACCAAATCGTCGTTCCCGCAAGCAACAAGCAAGACAACAATGCTTAACAAGACATGCCATTTTGTATAAACCATAATCACCTCCGTCGATTATTTCGCATCCTTGAGGCAACGAACAGAAAATTCCGATTCCTTGGAGTCATAATGAGGAACGCCTTCCTCATAATCGTATACTACAGAGGCTTCATCCGTTCCCAACAGCATCACGTACACGTATCTTTCATTGTATTCAGTTGAAGTCAAGAAAAACGCAAAACTGCCAGCAAGGTTGTATTCAGGCATGCGGTATGAATAAATATGCTTTCCACCTGCAGGCACCGCAGAAAAACCGACCACATCTAGGCCTTGAGTCCAGCTCGTGTATTCATTCTTCCAACCGCTGGTAGCCTTGAACATATCGGCAAGGCTGTATTGCGCCTTGTCATATTTGTCATACACTCGTTTTACAGCAGAGAACAATGTTTCGAACTCTTTCTTTGATGGCAAATGCCAGCCTTCGGGACAAACATCCCTTGCCACATCCCATTTATAAAGGCGCCCTCCCGTTTCGCAGTTTTCAGAGACATCATCGTAGCAATGCCCTATCCCGTCACCCGCATAATTCAAGTTTTCTGCCATCCAGGTCTGGTTACCAATCTTTACAGTCCTATACGTCTTGCCGTCACGTTTGTCTGTCATGGATCCATAATCAATATCTGGATAAAAACGGTATTCCTTCGGCACATCAAAACTCCATGCCATAAAATCCACCCAACCATTCGCGGAACAGTAATATCTATTTGTGACGGTATCTATTCCGGCAATAATCCGGCCAAAGTCTTCACTATCGCATTTATTATCTCGCTTAATGAAATCTATTTCCCGCGCTCTCTTCCAATCGTATCCATCTATTCCTACTTCAGAATCCATATAATACGCGCAAACATAATAGGTTTTATCCCTGGGATTCAAGCCAATTTCGCCTTCACGCTTATGCGTACATCCATTGAGCATAAGGGTAACATAGTCATAGCTTACATAATCCGCTATTATCCACGCCTTTAAGTCTTCGTCATACTTATATATACGACCCGTCGAGTCGCCTTTCTGTAGTTCCCCATCAGTTCCTGCAGCCCATCCATACGTATCTACAGTTGAGTAATCAGCACGAAAAAACGCGCCACCTCGGCAAACATCCCATGAATTGTTGCCTGTGCGAATAAAAGCACCTTCATCTTTACATTCTACATTGCATTTGCTCCAACCTCGAAAGCCACACAACATCTTCTTTATATACTTTCCAAATTTCGGAACAGGACCGCTTTCCCAACCCATAATATTATTATGGATTCGTTCTACAATCTGCACATCGTAATCAAACCTGGTTCCAACATTGTATCTAGTGGTTTCGTCATTCCATGTACCATCCTTCCTAAAATCATTCCCAAAAGTGTCCAGGAACATAATCAAATAATTCTCGTTACGGCCAACAAGAACGCTAGTAGCAAGCAAAGCAGCACTTTCTTCGCTATCGCCAAAAATATTTATGTCTTCAAAATTTTCAAATTCGCGACCAAAATAAAACGCTTTGGAAACTTCGGACTCGGCCTGTTTCTTGGCAGCAGCAAAGTCCATCCCCTTCCCGAACAGGAAAAGAATACGTTCATACGTCATATGCGTAAGCAAGTTGACATTCACCTTTTCGCGTCCATCAAGATTGGCTAGAGCACGCAAGGTGATTTCATCGCTAGACTCTTCACCTATCACCTCATGAGGGAACTTGCCTGCCAGCTCATTACGGAACTTGCCTGTCACCTCAAAAAGAGCATACGGGCTCGTCAATTCCACATTCGACACCTTGAACCCACCATCACCAACTGAATCGACTTCTCCAGAAAAAAACTTTCCCGTTTTAGTCAAAGTTTTTTCATCCAATTCGTAAAGTTTGACAGTGGACCCGGCGACGAACGGCCCCTTCTGGGCAACACCGGAAATAGTCCTGCCTTTTTCTTCCTCCGCAAATTCCGAACTACTTGAAGAATTTTCTTCGGCAGACGAATACACCGCGCTACTGGACGAAGACTCGACCCTACCACTACTGCTAGAAGAATCTTCGACATCTTCAACAGCCGCATCGAAAGACGTTTCAATGACCAAATCACTGTCGTCCCCACAAGCGGCGAGCATGACTACAAAGCCTAGAAAAACAAACCATTTAATACAAGCCATAGACAGCCCCTTCATAGCCCAAGCGCATTATTTACCAATATATATTATTTGATGTAGAAACGCAATTATCGCAATCACAAAAAAAATCCCGCAGACTTCTCCGCGGGAAATTTTCAAATTCTGAAGACAGTTTCCGTTAAGATTCTACTTCCTACCGTCTACTGTCTACTTCCTACTGTCTACTACAGTTCCACCACTTCAGTCCAGCCAAACGGGTCGGGAGCTTCACCGAACTGGATGGCAGTGTACTTCGTGAAGAGTTCCGTGCAAACCGGGCCCGGATTCTTGCCGTCACCGTAGGTGAATTCCTTGCCGGCAACCGGATCCACGATCTTCTTGATCGGGGTAATCACGGCGGCGGTACCACATTCGGCGGTTTCAGAGAATTCAGCGAGTTCTTCGAACGGAACCTGGCGGCGTTCCACGGTGTAACCGAGGTGTTCAGCCAGCTGCTGCAAGCTCTTGTTCGTAATCGACGGAAGAATGGATTCGGACTTCGGGGTCACGTAGGTCTTGCCCTTGATACCGAAGAAGTTTGCCGGACCGCATTCGTCGATGTACTTCTTTTCCTTCGCATCCAGGTAGATGGTGCTGGAGTAGCCGAGCTTCTTGGCTTCGGCGAGGGAAAGCAAGCTGGCAGCGTAGTTACCACCGACCTTCACCGTACCCGTACCCTGCGGAGCGGCGCGGTCGAAGTTGCGGCTGATCATCATGTCCACCGGCTTGAACCCGTCCTTGAAGTACGGACCCACCGGAGTCACGAACATCATGAGCAGGTATTCGTCGGCAGGCTTCACACCCACTTCCGGGCTCATACCGATGAGGAGCGGACGAATATAGAGCGTTGCACCGTAGCCATACGGCGGAACAAAGCGCTTGTTGGCCTTCACCACGGTGTGGACCATTTCGCGGAACAATTCAACAGGCGGCACAGCCATGAGTACGCGGTTAGCCGTGTTCTGCATGCGCTTGGCGTTTTCGTCGACGCGGAAAATACGGACCTTGCCGTCCTTGCCCGTGTAAGCCTTGAGGCCTTCAAAACCTTCCTGGCCGTAATGCAAGCAAGTAGCGGCCATGTGGATGCTAATGTCCTTGGAAGAAGACAGTTCGATTTTGCCCCACTGACCATTGCGGTAGTAGCAGCGGACATTGTAATCGGTGTCATAATAACCGAAGGGGAGCGTCTTCCAATCGACAGTGTTCAAATCAACTTGCATAGTATTCACCTTTTTTTGCAATTTGTGCATTTTTAAAGGTATCATTCGGTACCGAAAGAAAAATACAATTATCGCAGGGATTTTGGCTCGCAACTTTCAAAAAAAAAGCCCTTTTGACGTACAAAGGGGGCGATGCTCCCAATTAAGTACATAGAAAAGAACGGCCACTTTTTTCTATCTTACTCACCGATGAATTCCCTTTTGCAAAAAGCTGTCAATGGTATTCGACTTACACCGGCCGAGGCGCTAGACATTTTGAAGAACGCCCCGTGGACCGAGGTCGCCCAAGCCGCCAACACCGTACGCCACCGAATCAATCCGGGCAACAAGGTGGGCTATACGGCTTTCCGCATCATCAACTACACGAACGTTTGCGAAATCACATGCAGTTTCTGTAGTTTTTGCAGGCCCGCGCACAGTCCCGAAGCCTACGTGCTTAGTTTGGACGAAATCCGAAAGAAAACGCTCGAAGCGAAGGCCAAAGGAGCCGACCAGATTTTTTTGCAAGGTGGCGTGAACAAGGATATTCCGCTTGAATACTACACCGATGTTCTGAAAATGCTTACGCAAGAACTCGACGTGAAAGTTCGCGGTTTTTCGCCGGTGGAGCTCGTGCGCATCGCCGAATTCAACGGAATCACGCTCGACGAGCTGCTAGATATTCTTAAAGAGGCGGGCCTGAGTTCTGTGCCGGGTGCCGGCGCCGAGATTCTCTCCGACCGTATGCGTCAAATCCTGAGCCCGAAAAAATTGCCCGCCCAAGTCTGGTGCGACACGCTCGCCGCCTGCCACAAGAAGGGGCTCCCCGGTAGCGCAAACATCGTCTTCGGTAGCGTCGAGACGCCCGAAGAAATCATCGAGCACCTGGAATACGTGCGCAAGACTCAGGACATCGCGCACGGATTCAAGAGTTTTGTGGTTTGGACATTCCAGCCGCAGACAGACAAGTTCCCGATCCGCCACGTGCGCGGCGACGAATACCTCAAGCTCCTGGCACTTTCGCGCCTGTACCTCGACAACATCCCGCACATCGAAGTTTCGCTCCTTGGCATGGGACTCTCGCTCGGCGAACTCGGCCTACATAGCGGCGCCGACGACATCAACAGCATCGTCATCGAAGAAAACGTGCTCCAGAACCACGGCCTCACCAGCATCGAGCAAGCCGAAGATTTCATCAAAAACGCCGGTTTTACCCCCTACCGCCGTAGTCTTAACTTTGATTAAGGCGACAGCCACCTCGATTAAGGTATAAAAAAATACCGATCAGCCTATTCAGCTTAACCGGTAATCACCAGAGAGAGAATTCTAAAAAAAATAGCCAGGCGGCGAATTAAGCGCGCTTGGCGTACTTCTTGAAGCTCTTGATCAGCAGGGCAGCGAGAATGCAGTACATATTATCCTTCCATCCTTTTTTTTCGACGTTTTATCGCCATTTTTTAACAGCGCGCCAAATTTAACAAAAATTTACTAACGCGTCAAGGGGAAATAATATATATTCCGCAACTTTTTTTAAAAGCCCCCCCCCTTTGGAGGATAGGGCGTTGCGGGATGTGCCCGCAGAGGGGGTAGCGAAAGACGAAGGCTGTAGCGAGGGGGAGACCTCCCCCCTTTTCTTTGTTTTTCAGGCTAAAATTTGGTATTTTTGGGGGCATGAAACGAATTATTTTATTTTGCCTAGCCGCTGCCCTGTGCGCACAAGCACGGCCGTCCCTGCAAGTGGATCGGGAACGAGTGGAATCGGGCAAGACCTTTGGACTCCAGCTTGTATTCCCGTTAGCAGAACTTCCTGAAAACCGTAGCGATTTACAAATCGAGACTGCCAACGGTTTTTCGCTCGTCAAGCTCGACAGCGCCGACCAGGTGATTCGCCCCAGCATGGAAGACATGTTCAATTCGTTTTTCAGTGGCGGGAGTCGCGGCGGTTACAAGGCACGCGTTTACACCTTTAATCTAAAAGCGCCCAAAAAGACGGGCAGACTCAGCGTCGGTCAGATTTTCTTGACCATCGACGGCCAAAAACGCAACCTCACCGGCGACATTCCCATCAGCATTCAGCGTGCCTACACCGATGACGCCCTGGCCGTAAGCCTTACCCCGAGCAAGAAGTCCGTTTACGAGGGCGAACAGTTCAGCGTAACGCTCGGATTCCACACCTACGAGCACTTTGAAGGCGGCCTGCAGGCCACCGACATGAACACGGGCGACGACTTTATCGTTCACCGCAGCGACCTAGCCAACATGAAGTTCGAACCGGTTGACGGCAGCCGTCGCGAAATGCAGGCTAGCGCCAAGTTCGCCTGGTTAGCCTCCACCAAGAGCGGAAACCTGCAAATTCCGCCGTTCAAGTTCAAGTACACCAAGCGCGGCGAACCCAAGGTGGTCGAAGAAAACAAGCAAATGGGCGGCATGACATTCTCGAGCAGAAGCGTCAAGCAGGAATCTGTAGAAACCGAGACGCAGACCCCCACTATTAATATTACTGTAAAGCCGCTCCCCACCGAAGGCAAGCCTGCCGACTTCAGCGGCATGGTCGGTAACTATAGCTTTAGCGCGGACTTCGACCGCACCAACCTCAAGGTCGGCGAAGCGATGACGCTGACCATCAACATCAAGGGCGACGGTCTGCCGGGATCCATTACCGACCCCAAGCTCCCCGACTTCGGCGAGTTCCGTTCGGTACCGCCTGAAAACGAAATCAACAAGAAGATTACCGGGAACAAGGTGATTACCACCAAGAACATTCGCGTGTTCCTGTACCCCAAAAAGAAGGGCGAATTCACCATTCCCGAAATCACTTACTCTTGGTTCAACCCGAACAAAAAGACTTACGAAACTGCCAAGGCCGGCCCCTGGAACGTTGTGGTAGAAAAGGGTGAAGCCGCCGCCGAAGCAATCTTCCAGGCACCGGTCGCCCAAGGCCCCGCTGCCGTGCAAAAACAAGAAATTGAATCGCTGGGTTCCGACATTCGCTTTATTCACAAGGTGAACGACGCCAGCAACACGACCGCCCCCTACAAAAGCATTGTTTACTGGGTGATTTTTGCCGCCGCGATTCCGTTCTACCTGATTGTCACCTTTGCCGTGCGCAGTCGCCGCAAGCACAACAGCGACGCAGCCCTGGTGCGTAAGGGCAAGGCCGACAAGATGCTCAAGGTCCGATTTGCAAACGCCCGCGAAGCCTTAAAGAAGGGCGACGCCAAGGCGCTTTATGCAGCCCTCGAAAACGGCCTCATCGATTACCTGAGCGACAAGACCAACCTGGAATTCAAGGGCATGACCAGAGCGCAAATGAACGAAGAACTCGAAAAGCTCGGCGTCAAGAACGAAACCATTACGGCTATCGACAGCTGGCTTGACAAGTGCGCATTCGCCAGATTTGCTCCGGTGAACCCGACCAAGGACGAGCAGCAACAAATGCTCAAAGACGTCGAAAAATTGTGCGAATTAGTTGGAAGTAGGAAGTAGGAAGTATGAAGTTGAAAGTCTTTCTTTTTTCTCTCGTCGCCCTGATTGCCGGAGCAACAAGCACCTTTGCCGCGGAACATTGCAACGGAATCGAATCCGGCGTCGTCTATTATAACGAAGGCGAATTCGAGCGAGCCATTGACGAATGGCGCACCTGCATTGACAACGGCACCGAAAATTCAGACCTTTACTACAACTTGGGCAACGCCTACTTTAGGGAAGGCAAGATCGGCTTTGCCATTTACTATTACAAGTCGGCGCTGCGCCTCGCCCCCAATAACGACGACATTATTCACAATCTCAAGTACGCGCAGGCCATGACCCGCGACAAGGTTGAAGAAGACGGCGAAGAAAACCCGCTTCTCTCCGGCCTGTTCAAAGCCCACCACGCACTTTCATTAAGGACTCAGATGTGGGTGTTGCTCGGAATTTTCTGGGCAATCGCACTGCTCGCCATTGCAAGGCGCATCAGCCGCAGCGGCAAGACTAAGAACGTATTGATTGGCGCGATGTTTGCGCTGTCTGGCGTTTTCTGCATTATCGCGATGAGTGCCGGCTACAAGATTTTTGTCGCCGAGACCAACATCGAAGGCGTCGTAACCGCAAAAGATGCCGACGTGACAAGCGCCCCGAACAACAAGTCGCAAACGCTGAACACGCTTTCTGAAGGTACAACCTTCGAAGTGCTTTCGGAACAGGGTGGATTCGTCGAAATCCGTCTCGGTGAAAAAATCCGCGGTTTCGTCAAGACGAGCGACGTCGGAATCGTAAAGTAGAAAAACTACTTCGCCTTCTTGCCGTTCTTTGCGGCAGAAAGTTTCTTGAATTCCGCCTGAGCCTTGCGCATGTCGGCCATGAAGGTTTCGTTTGTATGGAGGCTCGGGTAGGCGCCCGAAACAAGTACCTTGGAGGCGTCTACGTCGCTTTGCCAGTGGAACCCGGCAATCACGCGGCTCTGTCCCCATTCGTATGCGTATTTCAACAAGGCATCCTGAGCGGACGGATTCACCTCTATCAGCAACAAAGCCATGGACCATGCACGGACGGTATGCCCCGACGGGTAAGAACCATTCGTTCTCAGGCGCTCTTCTTCGGCAGGGACAAGAGTCGGTTCGTTAAAGCGGTCGTAGGGGCGGCGCCTCATGTAATGCCTCTTGGGCAAGCGCCCCACCTGCTTAAGCGTCCGGATTCCTCGTTCGAGCAGGTTCATGATGGCAGGAGTCTTCTTTGCCGAAATTTCCATGCCGAAGGGTTCGCTGAACATCTTGGCCATGTCCTCGACCGTTTCTACCGCCTGGGCTACGGCCAGGGCCGCACGTGCGGAATCCTTGCGCATCGTCTTGCCCCAAATGTACTGCGACATATCGTACATGAACTGCGGCGACATGGTATCGGGGGGTGCCGGGTAGAAGTTCAGTGCGTTCGGGAGCGCATCTGCTTCCACGTAAGGTTTAACATCTGCAGCGAAACTGCAAAGCGAAGCGCCACAAAAGGCGACTACGATAAAAGCTTTCTTGATAAAATTGGTCATGCATTGAATATAAATAAAAAGACTATCTTTTCAAATACTAATCCCATGAAAAAATGCCGTCGAAAAAAACACGCACCCATGAACCGTTCGCAAATGATGCAGGCGGTCCATTCGGAAGACACCCGGCCCGAACTGCTTGTGCGGCGGGCACTGTTTAAGGCGGGACTGCGTTACAGACTCCACCGCCGCGATTTGCCGGGCACACCCGACCTGTTTATTCTCAAATACAGCGTAGTTGTATTTATAAACGGCTGCTTCTGGCACCAGCACGGCTGCAAGTTTACGAGCCGCCCCAAGAGCAATCCCGAATTCTGGAACGAAAAATTCACGAACAATATGGTGCGCGACATCAAGACGAACTGGAAACTTTCGCTACAAGGCTACCGCGTTGCAACCATTTGGGAATGTTCCGTCAAGAACGATTTCGACCACACTATTGAACGCCTCAAGGCCTTTATTGCAAGCGATGAAGAAAGCATAGAGATTTGAACCACGGGTCGGGAAAAAGACTATCTTTCTTGTTAATTTTAAAAGGTTTAAAAATGCACGTTCTTGAAAAAATCAGTGAATTTGTGGGTAAGTGGATGGCGGTTGTCGTTTTAGCCATCGCGGCGCTTTCGCTGTTTGTCCCGAAATCGACCCTTTGGATTGAACTCAGCTGGGTGAATTACCTCTTGATGGTCGTGATGTTCGGCATGGGGCTCACGCTCAAGCTGAGCGACTTTGCACTTGTGTTTGCCCGGCCGAAGGAAATCACCATCGGGTGTGCGGCGCAGTTCATCGTGATGCCCGGACTCGCGTTTTTGCTTTCCAAGATTTTCGGGCTCGATGCCGCCCTCATGGCGGGCGTGGTCCTTGTAGGTACCTGCCCCGGCGGGACTTCGAGCAACGTAATCACCTACCTCTCGAAAGGCGACGTGGCGCTCTCCGTGGGCATGACGAGCGTGAACACGCTGCTCGCTCCGATTTTGACACCGGCAATAACTTACCTATTGCTCCGCACGACGGTGAACGTCGACGTGATGGCGATGTTCCTTTCCATCGTGAAAGTCGTCATCGTGCCGATTGCCCTCGGGTTCGTCATCAACAAGTTTTTTGGCAAATGGACCGCCCGTGCCGTGAAGGTCTTGCCACTCGTCTCGGTGATTGCAATCGCGATGATTGTGGCGGCGGTCGTCTCGCACAATGCCGCAAAGATTCTCTCCACGGGCGCTATCGTGTTTGCAGTCGTGATTCTCCATAACCTGCTCGGCTACGGCTGCGGTTTCGGCCTCGGCAAGTTGCTGAAATTCTCGACACCCAAGACAAAGGCACTCTCCATCGAAATCGGCATGCAGAATTCCGGCCTTGCCACAAGCCTTGCGGCGACAGCGTTCTCGGACCTCACCATGGCGACCGTACCCGGCGCAATTTTCTCCGTATGGCACAACATTTCGGGTGCGATTTTGGCGAATGTTTATCGCCGGAAGGAATAGCAGGCTTTAAAAAGGCTATCTTTCTAGCAGCTTTTAGGAGTTTATATGAAAATGAATTATGCCGAATGGGTTTGCCCGGAATGCAAGACCAAGAACCGCGAAACTTGCAACATGTGGATGTACGGCAGTCCGATTCGCGAATGCAAGGCCTGCCGCAGCGAATACCTGGACAGGCGCTGGCGCGAGGTGGCGATTGACGGATTTGATCCGCGTAGCAAGAATGCAAAATTCTACGCAAAAGGAGCCGCATTGCTTTTGTCAATGGCAATAATCTGCGGAGTATTGCTTCAAACTTCGCTCGTGCATGGAAACAATTCCACAAAGCTTACCCTGGCATGCATCCTATGCTCGCTATTCGGCGTCGTTAGCGGATTCATCGCGCTCCGGATCAAGCTCGGCTTCGCAGCCAAGGACAACGATAAGTTTATGGCCGAATCCAAGGCGCGCCTAGGCGACCCGAAATACGTCGAAAAATTACGAAAGTTTGGATACAAAATTTAAATTACCTTCTCGTGCGCCCCGAATACCAGGGCCAAAGCATCGGCAGGGAACTCGTGGAACGCGTCAAGGAAATCTACAAGGATTACCAGCTTGTGGATGTAGGTTCCTTTTTTACCCAATAGCCGCCAGTCTTTTTAGAACCACGACGTTCAATAAGTTCTTTTTTACGCAAAGACGAAACAACCTTATCAAGTGTGTCAATAGGCATTTGTAGTCTGCCAGAAAGTTCTTTTATCATAACTCCAGGTCTTTTTGTGATTTCCAGGAACACTTTCTGCTGTGTTTCATTTAGTTCAATTTTTAATCCGCCACTTAATCCGCCATTTAATCCGCCATTTAATCCGCCGCTCTTTTCTCCCTCTGGCACATGATCAGTCAACGGAATCTCCGCTATAAAAATATCATTATCCACAAATTTGGGTTTTAGCCCAGAATAAATTTCGCACAGGTCACTAATTTTACGGATGCCCGTGCCGAGGTATTCCGCAAACCCCATCTGGGCAAACATTGTGGCGATATGCGGATTCTTAGGATAAGAACAAAGTTGAGATGCTATTTTCTCGTACGCAAAGGGCTTATTCGCGTTATTCGTCACAAGCTTATCTTTATAAATAACGAGTGTTGTTGGAATCGGATTCATGTATTCACGATGAATCAGCATATTCGCAATCACTTCTCTAAAAATCTTGTCACGCAAAGAGAGTCTAGTTTTCCCATCCAAATAGAATTTGTCAGGGAGATGCTTTTCGATAAACCCATTCAGCAATTCGTAACCATCAATCAGATTGCATGTGACGGTCAAGCGATCATCGTAGCGCATCAAGTCTTGTTTGCGGACTATTGCTTCAATTTTATAATATGGCAAATAACTTGAAATCGCTTCGTCCGTACCGAACAGCATAAGTGCCGCAAGCGTATAGCCCGACTTTCCAATGGTAGAATCATAGCGAATCAAACCAGCCGCTTTGAAAAAATCTTCCTTGTTCAACTTGAGCCACGGGTGATTGGACCTGATGGAACGAATCAAATCCTTGGCCTTTTTTAGCATTCCGCGCTTAATGTCTATTTCGCGAAGCCCCGGATAAACCGTATTTTCCGTATAGCTGTTGCTTTTGCGCAAATACATCGCACTAATTGCACTCTGCGTCTTTACCACAAAATCGCCATCGACGCTACGGTCGAAGACCTTCTTGCCGGTCTTGTGGACCTGCGAACTGGCGGGAACAAAGAAGTAGATCAATTTTTTGTCTTTGTAGTCAACAACTTGCGGGTCAATCAAGTTCTGAGGATCCAACTTTTCAGGATTGTTGCTTAAATTCGCTATTTGCTTGCAAATTTTTTCGACGCAATTGAGATCAACGCCCTCAATTTTTTTGTCGTCTGTAACACCAAGGACAATATGGCCCCCATTGCGGTTTAAGAATGCCGCAACAGATTCAAAAAGATTGTCGGGCAATGCAGTCTTTGCCCTCTTGAATTCGACTGTCAAGCCTTCGCCCTGACGAATGATTTTCCTCAATTCTTTTTCATCCATATCGGCACCCCTTTCATCCTCTCGGGTAACGCAGTTTCGCACCGCATTTTGGGCAACGCAGAATCAGTTCCTTAAGCCGTTTGATTTCCGCATCTTTTTCTTCTAGCACCTTGGCAAAATCCCCGATGGCGTTGTTAGCACCGCGATTCGGGCCTCCGTTGAATTTTCCGAAAATTTCATCGAACATGATATCTCCTTAAAAAATGATTTAACAACACGCAAAAAATGCGTATTGAGTAGTTGTCACATTTTTTTGCGACAACTATGGCATTGTTTTCTTTTTATGGGATGGTCTTGCGATTCTGTTGGCGGGGGCTTTCTCCCCTAAAGGGGACCATGGCCCACTAAGTGCTAAAGCACTAAGTGGTTGCAGCCCTGGCGTTACTTGGCACCCGCCTTAGCGAGCACACTCGAGTAGGTCGTGTTCCTACCAGCTATCCAACAGCATCAACAAGAAGGTTAATGCGCCCCGCCGCGAATGCACGTACGGACCCGAAGGTCTATGTCGACTGTCACGAGGATTATCAAATATCGATTATAATATACACAAATAGATTGTCTGCGTCAAGGGAATTCGCTACTCTACAATTCCCAATTTTCTTAGCCGGGAACGAATCGCTCCATTTCCGCGTCCCATTTTTTTAGAAAGTCCACTTGTTGTCAATCCTTGATTGTACAGCTGTTCCAGTTTTAAGTCATCTTCTTCGCTCCAGGGCTCATATGCTTTGGCATACAGCAGTTTCTGAGATTCCATATGGGACATGCCGTTATCCTGCTGAATAGTATCGTGCGATATTTGCACCGAACGCCCGGAGTTGCCAAGAAAATCCGTAATCGCGTCAACAAATCGTTGACCGAATTTTTCAATTTTCTTTTCTCCAAAACCGAATACGCCATACAAGTCTTCGATGGACAGCGGAGGCGTGCTAGACAGTTCTTTTAAAGTTTTGTCCGAAAGTACAACATAAGCAGGCCAGTTGTTCTCATCGGCAATATCTCTGCGCAACTTTCGTAATGCTTCAAATAAGCCGTCATCAGCGGCAACACTTTTGTCAAAAGCCGAATGAACGAATCCCTTCTTTTTTCGTTTCCGATCTTTTTCCGGTTCCGTCCTATCAGGAACAGCCAACTCAGCGATTTTCTTTCCCGAAAGGACTTCTTTACCACTATCGGTGATTTTTAAATGGTTGGATTCATTGTAGGCAATTTCGACAAATCCCAAATGCAACATTTGCAATAGATAATCATGCCAATCTTTCAAGGTGACATCGGCTCCCGCACCGAACGTCTTGATTTTATCATATCCATTTTGCACAATTTCTTCATCATTGAAGCCTTTGAGAATTTGTGCCGTCATCGAGAAACCGATTTGCTCGTTCGTGCGCTTTATGGCAGAAAGAGCCTTCTGCACCAAGATGGTCCCGTCAAAGCGGCGTGGCGGATTTTTGCAGACATCGCAATTTCCGCAGTTTTCGCTATCACATTCGCCGAAGTAATTCAGTAAAATTCGGCGACGACAAATCAGCGATTCTGCATATTCTTGCATTCTGTCAAGTTTTTCGGAGTTGATTTCCTTTTGTCCGCTTTCATTTACGAACCCACGAAGCGTTACGATGTCTTGATAACTATAAAACAGAACCGTTTCTGAAGGCAAACCGTCACGCCCTGCGCGACCAATTTCCTGATAAAAGCTTTCAATGCTTTTAGGCAGGTTGTAATGTATTACAAAACGGACGTTGCTTTTATCTATTCCCATGCCAAACGCGATGGTCGCGCAAACTACATCAATCTTGTCATTTATAAAATCTTCTTGTACAGCATTTCGCTCTTCTGACGACATTCCTGCGTGATACGCTCTCGCTGCAACACCTGCATTACTCAAAATTTCAGCAACTTTTTCCGTATTCTTTCTGGAAAGGCAATAAATGATGCCCGATTCGTTCGCATGCCTTTTGATAATGGAAAGAATTGCCTTCGTTTTCTCTTTACCCGTATATCCACGGCGTACATCTAAACTCAAGTTCGGCCTATCAAACGAACTGATAAAAACTTTATATGAATTTAAGCGTAATTGTTTGACAATGTCTTCTTTAGTCAGTTTGTCTGCCGTGGCCGTCAACGCCATTATACATGCTTGCGGAAAATCATCGTGTAAATTTCCGAGCTGGGTGTATTCCGGACGGAAATCATGTCCCCATTGAGAGATACAATGCGCCTCATCAATCGCAAACAAGGGGACGCGTAAATTTTGCCGCATCCAAGGAATTTCTCTTTGCAGGCGTTCCGGTGAAATATACAGAATCTTTAGCCGCCCTGATTTTGCTTGCGCCCGGATTTTGAAATTCTCTTCTTCGCTATTGTTGCTGTTGAGAGCAGCTGCGGCAATGCCGCTAGCATTTAAGGCATCCACCTGGTCTTTCATCAAAGAAATAAGCGGAGATACAACCACCGTTGTCCCTTCAAGAATCAAAGCGGGAATCTGATAGCAAAGGGATTTTCCTCCGCCAGTCGGCATTAGTACAAGCGAATCGCAGTGCTCGAGAACATTCGCTATTATATCCTCTTGCATCGGGCGAAAGGAACTGTAGCCGAAGACCGTTTTCAGAATTTCAAGTGGAGTTTGCATATTATCCTAATTATTGATATCACCCTTCCAGCCGTTTTTTCCGTTCTTCCCAGTCGGGCATGAATGTCGCCAGCTGCTGGTAGAACTTTTTGGAATGGTTCGGGTATAGGAAATGCGTAAATTCGTGCGTGACTACGTATTCGATGCACGACACGGGCATAGCGATTAAGGCCGTATTGAATGTCATGAATCCTTTTTTCGGGGAACAGGAACCCCAGCGAGAAACCATTTCGCGGAGCTGGATTTCCGGGAATGCGATGCCATATTTTTTTACTTGTGGGTAAACTTTTTTGCAAATAGCCGTTATTTCATCTTTGCATTTTTTGCGGAGCCATGTTTCGAGCACGCGCTTTTTCAAATCGGCGTCTTGCACGTCTTTAACATATAAGGTCACATAACTTTCGTCTGATTCTACTTTACTGCGCAATGCATTCTTTATTTTGAGACGCAAGTTGCGGCCCAAGAACTTGACCGTTTCGCCATTGACAAATTTGTTCTCTGAAACAGTCTCACGGTTTTTGTCCTTGAACTTTTTGAGTGCGCGCAATATGTACGCCGATTTTTCCACAACGAATGCATCAACCATCTTTGCTGCCACATCTTTGGGTGCCGACACATAAACACATTGGTCGGCACGGATACGCAGATTAATATTCTTGACAGGCTTTCGCTCAAGCGTATAACTTATCGCGTTGCCATCGGCCTCAACGGTACGGAGCATCAGAATCTCCTCATGGCGACATTCAGTACGCTTTCCGTGATTTTGTCGATGTCGTCAAAATCCACAGCAACTCCCTTGTCGTTTTCCAGTTCATAGAACAAGTCGTCAATATCTTGCCTAATGCGGTTGTGGATATCGATATTCGTCTTCCAGTCAACGGTATCATGAGTCCGCACTATCTGCGTTATCTTCTGCGAAACAGTCGCGATAGTTTCGAAATCCATATTGTATTTTTCAGAAAGTACGGGCATGGTAACACCGTAAAATGCCTGCGCATCCAAATCACCCGCAATCTTTTCCGGGAACTTCTGTTTGGTGTCGCCCCTACGGAAATCTCCTAACACCTCAAACATCTTCTTGAGGTATTCCTTTTCTGAAAGAATCCTATTCTTGAATTCTTCCAAGACGGCGTTGATTCTCTTGGAGAAGCTATCGTAAAAGGCAGGGTCTTCATCGCGGTTCAGCTTTATGCGTTTTGTGAGGTGCGATACGATAGCATCGGCCTTAGATCTGTCCGACGGCAGTTTTTCAACAACCTTGTCGAAATCGCCGATATTCATGATATCGATGGGCTCGTAAATCTGCTGTACATCCTTCACGGACATATAAGTATCCAGCAGGTTTCGCATTTGCGGTTCGTATTCCGAATTATCGAGCGCATCGGCATAGCGGATTTTCACGCTGCGGCGAATCTTCGAGAAAAATACGAAGGTATCGCGGAACATTTCGATTTCTTTGCGTTCGAACGCGGCAAAAGCCTTCACGGAGTTCATCACCATTGTAAAAGCGCGGCCAAAAAGGCAGAGTGCATCGTAAAATTTGGCACGAACTTCTGTATCTGCCAAAAAGATTTCAATCTCTTCCGTATCCTCCTTGTTCTTGACCGGTGCGAAAACATCCCATAGTTGCGAATACGTCTCGCGGAGGCGTGCCACGCAAGCCATGACATCGACGACAACGCCCTTGATGTCCGCCGAATCGTAATTTTCAAGTCCAGCACCGCTATACACTTCCATGGCGGCGTCCAACTTGCTAATTAGGCCTCGATAATCTACAATCAGGCCGAAATCCTTGCCTTCGTATAGTCGGTTCGTACGAGCTATCGCCTGTAGCAGCCCATGATCCTTAAGTTCCTTGTCTATGTAAAGGACCTGCGTTCTCGGAGCGTCATAACCCGTAAGCAACTTGCTGCAGACAATCAAGATGTCAATTTCGCCATCGTAGAACTGGCTTTTCAGCGTATCCTCGTAGTCATCGGCATCGTCATATTGCTTCATCATCTTGTTCCAGAAGCTTACAACAAGGTCATCGGAACTTTCGTCAATATCATCGTGGCCTTCGCGCATATCCGGGGCCGAAATGACTACCTCAGTCCTGATGTCGCAAAGGGTATCGAAAATTTGCTTGTAGCGCACGGCATCGCGTTTGAAATTACAAGCCAGCATCGCCTTGAATCCTGATTCCTTGAAGCCGTCCATAAAATGCTGATAAATATCTATTGCAACACGCCGAATACGCGAATCGCTAGACGTAAGTTTTTGAATGCTGCTCCACTTCGCTTTCAGTTCTGCAATTTGCGACTTGCTCAGCTTTTTCGTCACCATCTTAAACCACAAATCGATATTTTCTTCATCGACTTTCTGGTCCACAAAGCGGCCTTCATAAATCAGCGGTACAATCGCCTTGTCTTCTACACCATCCTTAATCGTGTATTTATGAATCAGCTTGCCGAACTTTTGCAAGGTGTTCTTTTCGTTCTTCAGAAGCGGCGTGCCGGTAAAGCCGATGTAGCAGGCGTTCGGGAACACCGTTCGCATCTTGGTCGCAAGCGAACCGTAGTTCGAACGATGGCTTTCATCAACAAGGACGAAAATATCCCTGGAATTGTTCTTGACACCCTGATTATCTACCGTATTGAACTTGTTGATAATCGATGTAATGACATCGGCCTTGCCCTCGTTAATCAGGTCGCAAAGGTTTTTGCCGCTTGTAGCGCGGGCCGGCGTCAGGCGTGTGTGCGTAAACGTCTTTGCAATCTGCTTGTCAAGTTCCTTACGGTCGGTCACGACAATCACTTTGGGGCTTACCGAACACAGTTCTTCAAGAATATACTTGGAAACCATCACCATGGTAAGCGACTTGCCCGAGCCTTGCGTATGCCAAATGACGCCACTCTGACGGTTGCCTGCCGGGTCATTTTCGGCAATGGTCTTCATAATCGCCTCTACCGCAAAGAACTGCTGATAACGGCAAATCTTTTTGATGTTGGCATCGTAAACGACAAAATACTTCGCGAACTTACGCAAGCGTTCTTTTTCGAACAGCGAAATCAGCGTCTTGTCCTGTTCCGTCGGGACACGCCCCGCCACAATCTGATCGACAAGCTTCGTTTGCCATTCTGTATCCTGTTCACGCCATATATTCCAGAATTTTTTCCCAGTGCCCACAGTCGCATACTTGACCGCATTCTTGTTTGTTGCGACAACCATCTGCACGTATTTGAACAGCTGCGGAATATACTCCGCTTTTTGGTTGCGGATATTCTGCTCGACACCCTTTTCTTCAGAAATATCGGGAGCCTTGCACTCGATAACGGCAAAAGGAATTCCGTTCACGAACACAACAATATCGGGGCGGGCATTTTTCTGTTTGTCCCAGCTGTCGCAAGAGAATTCCTCGGTCACATGGAAAACGTTGTTTTCGAAATTGTCCCAATCGATATAATTCAGGTTGAAACTTTTCGTTGTCCCGTCCACCAATTTTTCCTGATAACTCTTGCCGAGCATCAATGCATCGTAAATGCGTTCGCTCGTTTTTACCAGACCTTCGGTTAACGGGACATCGAGTTCTGCGACAGCCCTTTCGATATTCTCGGCGGAGAACTTGTAAGCAATACCATTGTATTCAAACTGGTTTATTTTCTGGAGCTGCTTGCGGAGGATATCCTTGAGCAATACATTGTATTGCGTGCCACGCTCCTGGGCAGCATCTTCGGGCGAAATGTAGGTATAGCCCAGCTTCGCCAGCACTTCGATTGCGGGGTACTTGCTTGCATTATCTTCAAGCATCAAGTCTGATTGATTTGTAAAACTCATAAATCATGCTCCTTTTAACCTAATGTGCCATTTAATATGCCATTTAATGTGCCAAAATAATCTGCCATTTTATCCGCCAAATAATCCGCCACTTAATCCGCCATCTTATATTGCGAACGAACTATTAGTATTTCATTAGTAGTTGCCATATAATTACCTCAAGTCCGTTAGAATGGCTGAAATCCATTTTTTGGGTTCATCCATTTTTTCAAACGCGAAGCACGCCTTACCCAAATCCTTGAGCGACGCTCCGATATGATAAAGTTCCTTATTGTCGATAATCATGAACCGGTCATGCATCTTTTTTGTGCGCGCAACGTCTAAAGTTGGATACTGTTCATTGAATTTGTCAATATCAATTTGCCGTAGTTCTGCTCTCGGGTCAGTATAAATTTTCACCGAAACATTCTTTTGCTTTGCCTTGAACCTTTCCAAAACAGATAAATCTACATAACCATCGATAAGGACGATTTCTTTTTTCGCTGTTTTAATGAGGTCTTGGAAAAAGGCATAAGCATCAAAAATTTGCCCTTTGAAGAACACTCCTTCTTTCGCTTTCTTGGGAGATGAATCTAATGCAGTGAATATCTTCGAGAAATTTTCGTCGATTATCTTGAATTTTGAATCAACCTTATTTTCTACGGCAGTCAATCGATTGGCAAGAGCAAGATTATTACGCAAATAATGACGCATTTGCACAAAAGCGTTCATAATTTCGATGCTGACCTTAATCGCTTTTTCGCTACGCAAAACAGCCGAAAGCATAGCAACACCTTGCTCTGTGAATGCGTAAGGAGCGTAACGCAAACCTTGTCGGTCAGATTTGGAGGTCACAAATTGTGACCTCCAATTTTCAAATTCGTCTTTATCTAATTCAAAACAAAAGGAGTCTGGAAATCTTTCAATGTTTCGTTTAACAGCTTGCTTTAAAGCTTTTGTATCAATTTCATACAATTCCGCTATATCGCGATCTATCATTACCTGGACATCACGGAGTACCACAATTTTATTGGCGATTTTTGAATCAACCAGATTGGAGGTCGCAAATTGCGACTTCCAATTTTCTGATGATTTTAAATCCTTCGCTACACTCATACCGCATTCCCTTCAAGGTCACAATTTGTGACCTTGAACATTATTCGTTCACTCTCACAAGACCGGTGAGCAAGAGTTGCATCAGAGACTTTTTCTTGAGCTTTTCTTGTTCCAAGTCCTTTTGCAAAAGGGAAATTTCTTCATCTGCCGCAGAAAGGACATCGGCAATCGCCTTTTGCTCGGGGAGAGTGGGTATAGCGATGTTGGTTTCAGAAATTACTGATTTAGAAATAGAAGATACTTTTATGCCTGTTATTAAAGGAATTAGTTGATTATGATATGCCGGAGAATTCATATAATAACCAAGCCATTTAGAGGCAAATAATTTATTTGCAGGTCTGCAAGCAATGGTATGTAAACCCGCAACTATTAGATTATTTTTTTTGTGAATTATTTCTACCATCTTACCACATGTTTCATCTTCTGCAGTATCGGCAATTATAATATCGCCATCTTCTAAATAAGCAATGTTTAAATAATTCTGCTTTTCTTTTTTCAAAAATGGGATGACATCCTTATCACAATCAAGAATAGTTCCATATTTAACAAGAATATCTCCGTAATGGACGTTTTTTACTTGTCCCTGGGAGTCATCCATATCTGCTCGAGAAAATGTATTATTTCTCAAAAATGTCAAAACATCTTCAAATTTTTTCTTTTCCCATTTTTTCTTATCAATGGTTACACCGTTCAATTTGAAGGGTTTCTTGAAATCGTCGCCCAGCAAAATGCTCATCAAATATTTCTTTTGACTCTGCTTTTCGGCAATCAGATTTTCCTTCAACTCAATCACCTTATCCTGCGTCGCCAAAATCTCCGCAATCTTCTTCTGCTCACCAATCGGTGGCAGCGGCAATGGCATTGCAAACAAATCGTCATTTGTAATATTCATACGATCATGACGTGCACCATAATTCGCGACACCGCACATATACCGGTGCCAAAAAGGACTTTTAAGATACAATTCAATATAATCTACATTTTGGACATTCTCTTTTAAACGAAAAACCGTGTACAGAGGCGAAGCAATTCCAATTTCGCCTATATGGGAACGGTTTATCGGTCCACAAGGGGCACTTTCTGATATTCGCGGATTATAAATAAAATCGCCATCTTTGACGAGGTAATATCCATCTGTATTTTCATTATTTGATATTTGCTTATCAAAATAGTCTTCCTGCTTGATAACACCTTTTGTAGCAGAATTTGTAAGCGTAAGGTGAACAGCATTATTCTTATTCTTTTCAATAACGTGATTAGCAATATCTTTAAGGCTTGTCATATTCCATTCTTTCGGCACAACTCCTATGGGAGTCTTCTTATACCCAGCTGGAACACGCCCCGCCCGCACAGCCTTAATTCTCTTTTCAATCTCTGGAGTCATTCTCAAACCTCAGGTCTAATAAAAATCTTAACAAAACCTTGATGATTTTTTTCAAGATCGTTCTTAATTGCGGAAGAATTGCCAAGATATCCATCAGGATCATAAATAAAGCAGTAAAGTTGCTTGCAATCAGGATGAACCTTGTATTTTTCAATATCAATAATCAATTCTTCGCCAAGTTCTTTCTTCGACATGCTAGAACGAGTTTTCTTAACTTCAATCACCGTCTGCAAATCTTTTAGCAAGAAATCCATTCGTTCGCATCCACCTGCGTACGAAGGCGTCCATTCTTCCGCTCTGACATCATCAAAATGCAATACAAGCAAAGCGTGCAATAAATCTTGGACATCGTATTCATCTTTAATCGTAAGAGTTTCACGATTGTCGTGACGAGAACGCAACTGTCTAACTACACGAGTAAATTTATTGAAGATGTTTTCAAGATCTGACACACCGCCTTTCGCTTTATTATTATTTTCTATTTCTATATAATCCTGTTCATATGCTTTTATAAGGCCTTTTAATTGCTGAACAGCAGCTTCAACATACACTTTCCTTGCAGCGGTATTTTCAGAAACTTTTTCAATTTGATTGGCAAACTCGTTTTGGTGCAACCCGTTTTGCTTTAAAATGGTTAATACTGCAGATCGCCACTCCATGAAAGAAGAGAAACTGCAAAACATTGCAGACTTGAACGAACTGATAGGACGACTTTCAGCAGATTCTACAATGTTATCGCCCTCATTAGCCAATCGCTCCAACGCGCTTACTAATTGTTTCTTTTCCATAAGCCGCTCCGTCATTTTGAATTTAGCATTTTTGCCGTAGCATCAGCAATTTCTTGATATGATTCTTTTCTCAACTTATAAACAAAATCAGGAATCAAAAAGCTTTCTTTTCGATGTGTAAATATTTCATTTTGCAAATCAGATAGTTTTTTGTGAAATCCAATTTTACCAGAACAAACGGCTTTTTCTGTTTCCTCATATTGAGCAAATAGTTTATCTAATCTACGCAAATCTCTAGTTATTTTTTCAATACTATCCCAAGCACATTCTATAAATGCGAGAATACAAGAAATCAAAGCACACATTTTTTCAAAAGGTGCAGATGATTTTATTCCATAAATGATGATAAATAACGAAATTAACGTGAGTAAAATGATGACTATTTTTCTATAAAATATTCGGAGTTTTTCATCCCATGATAAATTTTCTCTCTGCGAATAGAGAACTTGTTTTTCTGCAGGCATCGACCTATAATCAGAATACCAGTTTGCAACATCATTCAAATTTTCATGGCAAACACCAGCTTGAATTTCAGCAATCTTGGAATCTGTAAATAGTGATTCTCCATTTATTATTTTTTTACCAATAGCGGTATTGTAACAAGAACTATCAAAATATTGTTGAATCTTGGCTGCAAATTCTTGTTTTTTGTCAAAAATACGCATTATTCGTTCTCGAAGAAAAATGATTCCGACATTAAGAACGGTCAAAACGCTATCCACTTTAGAGTTATCTGTAATAGCCACCCATATCGTTAAAGTCGAGACAACAATTACAGATGCAAAAAGAAACCAGAATCTTCCTCTTTTTACTTTAGAATACTCCTTTCGTTGAGCACAAAGAAGCATTTGCATTTCAGGTTCATTTTGTTTTTCAAAAACACTAGCCATAAGTCGGAAAGTCCTCTCCAAAAATTTCGCCCCAAAGATTTATTGATTTTTTCCAGTCCTTTTCATCAAGTTCAGCCTTGATTGCTAAACACGCTTTTTTATAATCTTTATAAGCTTTAAAAGAAATAATTTCTTTTTCTTCATCACTAAGCTCGTTAACATCATCTTGTATTCCCTTCATGTCAACAGCTTGGTAATAAACGGCATATCTCAAATAATTCAACAGATCCCTAAATTCTAAATCTATATATTCACTAAGCATCAATCGATCATTACAATAATTCACAACCATAGTTTCAAACATATATGACGCTGGGGTTCTGACATTTTTCACTTCGAACCATTTTTTGCACAATCTAACCAAAGGTAATACCTTTCCATTATGCTTTTTATTAACTTTCTTCACAAAATCACGATCCTTCGTTGGATCAGTCTTTTTCCAACCACCATATCCATTAGGAATAAGAAAAAAATCTTCAACTGTATAAAAACATGGAACAACATCAAACGACCAATTATATGTCAATTTAAGTTTTATTGCTTCTCCATTTCGAACAGGATGATCTGAAGTAGAATATGTCTGTCCTAAACGGTCTTTGAACTTATTTAAAACTAGCCTACTATTAAGCAAACCAGTCTTTTCGTCCATGCATTCTCGATGCTGTTTAACACGATAATTTCCATAAACTCTTACATTCTGCCAATTGTCATTCGAATTATAAGTTGCTCCATCCGCGGATATTCCAAACATCATATCAATATCATCCAGAATTCCCATTTTCGTTTTTCTTGCAAAAGACCCGAATTCCTCATTAAAATCTTTGCAAAGATGAAAGAAATCATCACTATCATAACTAGATATTATATCTACCAAGTGATTCTTACTATCCTTTGCATCAGACACATCTTGAGGATCTAAATTTACAGAATCTCTCATAAATTCATCAAACGCATCGTTAACCATTTTTGCCATAAAAACTCCTTACCATTTTCGTGACTCCGCGAAAATGGTCTACTTCACTATCCTCTTTGTTCCATTTTCAATCAAAATCGGCTTTTGTAAATCAAGCGATAGAATAGTTCCTAGTTGACTTTCTGCTGTTTCACGTAATTTTACAAGTCGTTCTGATTGCGGCACCCCTTCCTTTATCAAAATGGCATTGTAACTTTCAAGGTTCGCCAAAACCAAAAGATGCGGGATATCGGCATAGTCCCTAATATTCCCTTTTTTATCCGGATTTTCATCCCGCCATTCCTTGGCGGTTTCTCCAAAAAGAGCCACGTTCAACAAATCAGCTTCATCGGCATAAACAAAACTCTTCTGCATCGAGGTCAACTGCGGCAAAATGAGTTTTCCCTTAATCGCATCAGTATGAATCCTGTAATTCAGCTTGGAAATTTCCCTATTCAGGTTCCAATTTAGGGACAGGCGGCTGTTTTCGTCCGATTTTAGGCGCCGATAATCCTTGACAATATACAGTTTGAATTCAGGAGATATCCACGAAGCAAATTCCATGGCAATATCGCTATGCGCAAAAATACCGCCACCGTATCTGCCAGACTTCGAGACAATGCCCACCGCTCCCATCTCATCGGTCCACTTCTTTATAGAGAAAGTAAAAGCGTTACTACCGGCATCTTTTTTAAACGTATCGAATTCGCTACGTTTAAAATCCGTGTTATGAAGGGCTTCCCACAACCCCAAAAAATCCACCACATCCCTATTTCTAAGCCAACTATGAATCGTAATTCTTGGGTCAGAACTTCTAAAACGAGCAATATCCGTCAGGGAGATATACTCATTTTCGAAATCTGCGGTATAGATACCAATATCAATCCCTAAGGCATGAATCGTCTCTTTTTTCGCTTGAATCATCTTTTTTACCATACCACGCTCCTATTTCTGCCTTATTATGATATCTCAACATCATTTTCGTGGCTTCACGAAAATGATAATTGTTGTATTTACAGTCCGAGTTCCTTCATATATTTAGCCATCTGCTTCTGGACCTTCGAGAGTTCATCTTCGATGTTCTTGATGTTCGTCTTGACATCGTCAATATCCACCAACGCTTCTTCTTCGAAAGTGTCGACATAGCGCGGGATATTCAGGTTGTAGTCGTTTTCCTTGATTTCGTCGAGAGTCGCTACATAACTGTACTTTTCCTCGCCTCCGTAACTCGGGTCGGCAAGATAAGTCTTGTAGGTGTCGACGATTTTCGCCACGTCCTGTTCGCGCAAGATGTTCTGATTCTTGCCCTTTTCGTAATGCTCGTCGCCACTTGCATCCACAAAGAGGACGTGATTATTGGCTCCGCGGTTCTTGCGGAAAATGAGAATACAGGCGGGGATGCCGGCACCATAGAACAAATTCGCCGGGAGCCCGATAACGGCATCCAAGAAGTTGAACTTCTCGATAATCGTCTGGCGAATCTTCCCCTCGCTTGCACCGCGGAACAGCACACCATGCGGAAGCACAATGCCCATACGGCCCGTAGCGTCGTCGAGGCTATGGAGGAAATGCATCACGAAAGCGTAATCGCCCTTGGATGTCGGCGGAACGCCCCAGTCAAAGCGGTGGAACGTGTCCAGGTCGGCAGACATCTTCGCTTTTTTGTCATTTTCAGCAACATCGCCCAAGAAGCCGCTATCCCATTTGTCCAGGGAGAAAGGCGGGTTCGCCACAATGCACTGGAATTTCATCAAGTGGTCGTTTTCGATATTGCCCGGATTCGAGAGCGTATCGCCCTGCCAAATCACGGCATCGTCAACGCCATGCAGGAACATGTTCATGCGACAGAGTGCCCATGTCTGCATGTTCTGTTCCTGACCGTAAATGCGGGCCTTGCGGTTCTTGATTTGTGCAAACGCCTTGAGCAGCAAGCCGCCGCTTCCGCAAGTACCGTCGTAAATACGGTCGTTTTCCTTGGGCTTCACCAAGCGCGCGACAAGTTCAGAAACCTTGTTCGGGGTGTAGAATTCGCCGCCCTTCTTGCCCGCATCAGATGCAAAGTTTGCAATCATGTATTCGTAGGCATCGCCGATGATGTCTGCGTTATCCAACTGCGACGGGCGAAGGTCAAGATCCTTGAAGTCTTCCAGCAAGTTTTTGAGGGTTGCGTTCTTTTCCTTGGGCTCACCAAAGTCAACCGTAGAGTTGAAGTCGATAGCACGGAACACGTCGTGCAACTTGGCGCTGTTGTTGTTTTCGATTGCCGCCAATGCCACGTTGATTTTTTGGCCAATCTGGTTGTCGTTCCTCTTTTCGTAGAGGTAATCGAACGTGGAAGATTCATCCATCACGAAACGCTCGCGGCTCATGGCGCGTTCCACACGCTGCTTGTCACCCTTGTACTGCTTTTCGTACTTCTCGCGAGTTTCCTTATACACGTCGCTCAGGTATTTCACGAAGAGCATCGAAAGGATGTAATCCTTGTAGCGGGAACTGTCGATTTTACCACGGAAGCTGTCACATGCATTCCAGAGGACTTTTTCGATGTTTTGTTTTGTCGTCATTGCTATTTTCCTTTACTTAAACTTTTGTACGCATTGGCCATTATCGCCATGTTCAGTTCCGCTTTCGCCTTCGCAAGTTCCGAAAGCAGGGCTTGTTCCCTTTCCGAAAGCTTCAGAATCTCGCCGATTAACCGCTGCTTTTCGAGCGGGATGATGTCGATTTTCAAATCGTTGAAGAAACTGGAATTGATTGTGCCGAACGCGATGGTTCCGCTTACATTCTGGTAGATTTGCTTCAAAGTGGATTGCTGGCGCAAAATCCACAGCACATAAGCAGGATCCACCTTCGACTTATCAACGCGGATAATCGCAAAATGGGAGGGCACCACAAAGCCGGCGGATTCGTCATTGACCAAAGCGGACGTGTATGGGGCGCTAAGACGAACTAGGATATCGTCCTGCTGGGTCAAAAACTCCGGTTTCAGTTCATCGTTGGCGGCGTAGGGATCGGCAAGGCCCACGTCCAGAACGCCAGGTTCCTTGATACAACGGAGGCTGAGCAGGCGATATTCCCGAAAATTGCCGTTTTCGGGCCCTTTTGCCTGTTTTCGGGCCGTAACCAGCCCTGTTCTTATGTTCGAAACATCCTTAAAAAACATTTTGTAACGGTCAAATTGTGATTTTACAATGGTAATATAAGTTAATTCGGCCGAGAATGCAATAGTTTTTGAAAGATTTTTTTTGTTATGGAGGATTTGTGATTTATTTTGGGGTGGTTGTAGCGAAAGTCTAACGCTTTCCCCTGCCAATTTATAAAATCACTCCAAAAACATTGCCATGTAGTACGGCAGTGTAACCATCTTGCCTGCAACACCGATGTTGTTTTCGGAAAGCTTGTAGCAAACCTTGGCTGCGTAGTTATCGTTATTCAAAACGGTCTTTGCCGACTTGGAACGTCCCGTTGTCGCCTTGACTTCAATAATGGCGAGTTCGCCGCCGATATTTTCTACAAAGTCAATTTCTAGCCCAGATTCTTTGCGGAAATAGAATAGTTTGCGACCTTGTTTAGAGAAACAATCTGCGATGATGTTCTCGTAGATGGCGCCTTTATAGAATCCCAGATCACCGCTTAGAATCTTGGCCGCGGTGCCGCGTTCCAGCATGGCGACGAACAGGCCGGAATCCTGCACATAAATCTTAAACGTATTCTCGATCTTGTAGCCTTCAAGGGGTTCTGCGATGTTGGTCAGGTTGTGGCAAATGTTGATTATGCCGCAGTCGTAGAGCCATTGGATTGCGGTTTGGTAATTTTCGGAACGACCCTTCTTTTCTAGTTGCGAATAAACGAATTTGTTGTTTTCCTTCGCGAGTTGGGCGGGAATTGAATCAAAGACGCGATTGATACGGCCAAGAAGCGTGCGGTCGATTTCCTCGTTTTCGTTCTCGTCAAGGTGCTTGCCAAAGTCGTCCTTGTATTCTTCAAGAATGTCTTGCTGTTCCTGCCAAACGACGTTCATGTCGTTCGTCTCGACAAATCGAGAAACAACATAAGGGAGCCCGCCTACACAAAGGTATTCCTTGAAGTAGCGGAGCATGGCGTTATGCGTCGCCTCGCTCACGGGTTCCTTTTTCTCGTAGCAATCCTTTAGGTATGCGATGACGTTTTCGCCGATACCCTTCGCCCACAGAAATTCCTCGAAATCCATGGATTTCATATAAATTATTCTTTCAAAACCGGTTGGGACGCCTTTTCCCTTTTTTCGGTTGTACCCCTTAATACCAAGCAGGGAACCGGTACAGATGACATCGTAGCGACCGTCTTCCATAAAAGGCTTGATGCTTGCGCGGGCGTTTGCACATTCCTGAATTTCATCGAAGATGATGACGGTCTTGTTCTCGACAAAATGCACATTAGGAAAAAGCGCGGAAAGGTCTATGGTAATCCGACTCACGTTCAGGTCTCCCTCGAAGACCTTCTTCGCATTTTCATTTTCCTTAAAGTTGATATAGACGACGTTCTCGTAGTTGCTGCGGGCGAATTCCAGGACGCTGGATGTCTTGCCGATTTGGCGCATTCCCTTGACAACCAGGGCCTTCTTTTTGCCCCCCGAGATCTTCCAATTTTCAAATTCTTTAAGGATTTTTCTCTTGAACATATCCCAAAACTACACTTTTCCAACCGAATTGTCAATAATGAAACGCACTTTTTCAACCGAATTAGTGTGTTATAAGCGCACTTTTTCGTACGAAAAAGTGTGCTATTCATATATAAGCCGGATTTCGTTGCGTGTTTTTGGGGCAAAAAATGCCGATTTTACGCCATTTTCTCCAATTTCAGTCAAATCTTCGGTTCCATCAAGAAATAATACCGAACGTCCTCTTTCTAGGAATTATTTTTGCATATTTTATCAATTTTCATTCCTAACATAAAAAATACGGCTTAAACGGACTATTCCCCCCCAATTTTCACCTCAAGTTGGGGAGTTTTTTTATTCAAGTTAACCTCTTGACAATGCGTATCCGATTAGATACATTGTTGTGTATGCACAAGCGCTTAGACATTGCCGAATACCTCGACAACGAGGAAATCGTCGCCGAATACTTGAACACAGTCAGCGAATCTGATGACCCCGCGCTGTTTCTCCGCGCCATTGGGCATATCGCCAGAAGCAAGGGAATGTTGCAGATTGCCGAAAAGACCGGACTCGGTCGTGAAAGCCTTTACAAGGCTTTAGACGAAAAACACGCCAAACAAGCGGAACTTTGCGTTGCTAGGCAAAGAGCGCGGTATAAGGTGTAGGTATAGAAAATCAATAGATTTTTCTAACGGACTTCCAATTTATTGAAAGTTTCGTAGTGGTCTGCGGTATAGTAGATAACGCAGTCGGATTGGTAAATCAGGCGTTTCGTTCCGCGATTCTTGGCGGAGTAATCGACATCCGCTTCGTGGTAACTTCCGCTAGGCAACAGACCTTCGCGATTATCAAAGACATCGCCACCAATCATCACGCCAAGCGTTGTCCACGGATTAAAATTCCATTTTTCGAAAGTGTTCCCTGTTTTAGATTCGTACAAGGACTGCCCCTCATTTTTACCGACATAGTTGCTCGGTAACTTATCAAACTTGCAAAGGTAAGCGGCCACGGAATCCTTGGTCGTGTACAAACCGGATTCTTCCACCGCTTCGTATATTGACTTTGTTGCAACGCTGGATGAAGATTGTTCTACACTTGACAAAGATTTTTCATCGGATTCATCGCTAGAAACCGTCGGCGTAGAGCACGCGACAATGAATGCGGAGAAAAGAAAAACAACGGAATACATCAAAGTTTTCATGCTTCAAAATATAACAACAATTCAATCTATTTTTTCAATCAGTCCTTTACGCAGCGTATAGGAGCAACTGAGTTGATGACAACAGGTCCCCTCAAAGAAGGAGTCTCCGTCGTTATACAACCAAATTTCAGCTTAGAATTATCAATGCCACAAAGGGCGTCTTTAGCGGCGTAATATGTCTGAAAGCCCTTATTATGAACTCCCCCCAGCCCCAACGTCACATCATAACCACCTTCTGCGAGATCACTAAATCCATAGATGTCAAAACTAGGGTCATCTTCAGCATATCGCCAATTTTCAAAAGCGAATATAAAAAAACAAAAAAAATCCCCATCACCCTTGACAGCTTTTTTTTTAAATTCTATAATATGGTCACTCCTTTGGAGTCTCATATTATTTCAGGCTAATATCCGATTTTTTCTACGGTTAAGCCCATTATTAGGTGCCCCATGTTTCTTCAGGGCCAATACTATTAAGGCCGAGTCACAGCATCCGTGACAGAGTCAAGTTTAGAATTTCTCCTAGTATCTATTTATCAGAATAAGCTGAACATTCACTCATTGCACCTTTACAGCGAAGGGTCAGTCAATGAACAACCTGGAGAATTTCACCATGGAAAAGATCCTCGTGGAAATCGGCAAGGCTGCAGCCGTAGCGGCAGTCTCAACTGCCGTATCAAAATTCTTGAAGTGGCTCGAAGAGTAAACGCTCTTTTATGCACCTCATTCTAAACAGCTCTGCACATCTTGTGCAGAGTAGTTTATCCTAACGTCGCTGGATTAAATAAAACCGCCCCAAGTTCTTCGCCAGCGGAAGACGACGGGAACAACAATAAAGGATTTTAATTATGGCTAAATATAAGCCTTATCCTCAAAGTCAGTATGATGCCGATGCCGAATACTGGATGAAAATTCAAGGTGATTCAGGAGCCAGACTCCGTTTCATAAATAAGAAACTAAACAAATCTAAAGGCGACTTCCGGTGGACACCATTCGCAATGTCTCTTTGCGGACTCCAAGTCCGCAAGGAAAATGACGCGAAGTTAGATTTGGAAACTCTGCTACTGACGATTCAGTTTTACCAGCAGCTAAAGCCTCTGATGCAACGGTTCGAGAGGAAACTCGACGAGCTTGAAAAAGAACATGCCGAATGGCGTCAGCAAGGAGTAATCTGATGTACTACAGAAAATTTTCACCTGAATTATTAGGCACACTTTTAACCGATCCGTCTAATTTGAGAAGAATTCTCAGAACGATTGCTTCAAGCCCTCTGTTTTTAGGAGAACTCGATGATCAGTATTAAGGTATTCTTCAAGAACCTGATCGTGCTATTTGGTAGATCTCTTGCAAAGGAAGCCCAACAGCCTTGCAGCAAGTCCTACCAGCCCCAAAAACATCATAACGAAAAGACCAAGACTACCACAGGTCAATTCGTAGAAAAAAAACGTCCAACAATAAGCATAATGAGTGCCGACGAGTTTGCTCGAAGACTGAGGAACACTCAGAAGTCAGCCAATTTAGAAGTTCCTGGAAGGACAGCTCATCGCCCAAATCCAACCAGAATAAAGAATTTAAACAATCCCTCCTGGGATTAACTAGATAAGTTACTATTAGAATAGCAAGTCCCTTCGAGCGCTCGGAGGGGCGTTTTTTTCGGTTGTTGTCTATGGACTGATGAATACGGGGTTTTAGGAGGACCTCCCACTAGCCACATCTTATATCATATTCTACATTTGTGCGCACCGCCAGATGTCGTATTTCTGGGGAACCGGGCGAGAACCGCCCACAAAAAGGATTATTTATGTCTCAAATCGAACTCACCTTCCCCGATGGCTCCGTACGTTCCGTAGCATCGGGCACCACCGGCCTCGAAATTGCGAAGGGCATTTCCGAAGGTCTTGCACGCAAGGCGCTTGGCGTCAAACTCGGCGATAAGGTCCTCGACCTCACGCGCCCGCTCACCGAGAGCGGCACCATCAAGATTATCACGCCGAGCAACGACGACCCGGATGCTCTGATGCTCCTGCGTCACAGCTGCAGCCACGTGCTTGCCGAAGCCATCTGCGACCTGTTCCCGGGCACGAAGCTCGCCTACGGTCCGGCTATCGAAAAGGGTTTCTACTACGATTTGATGACACCGACCCCGATCCAGCAGTCGGATTTCGAGCGCATCGAAAAGCGCATGAAGGAAATCATCAAGGAAGACCGTCCGTTTACCCGTTGCGAAGTCAGCGCCGCCGATGGCCTGAAGCGCACCGAGGGCGACAAGTACAAGACGGATAACGCGCAGCGCGCTCTCGCCCGCGAGGGTAGCGACGGTACGCTCAGCTTCTACGTGACTGGCGAACCGGGCAAGAACTTTGAAGACCTCTGCGCCGGCCCCCACGTGCCTTCTACAGGCAAGCTCAAGAATTTCAAGGTGCTCTCGATGTCCGGTGCTTACTGGCATGGCGACCAGAACAGTGACCAACTGACCCGCGTGTACGGTACCTGCTTTGCCGACAAGGAAGGTCTTGAAACTTATTTGAAGTTCCTGGAAGAGGCCGAAAAGCGCGACCACCGCAAGATCGGTAAGGAAATGGACCTCTACCACATCGAAGACCATTCTCCGGGCATGGTGTTCTGGCACCCGAAGGGCACCAAGATGGTGAACGCCCTGAAGGACTACATCCGCGGGAAGATTGACCGTCGTGGCTACCTGGAAGTCATCACGCCGGAAATCGTGAACAAGACTTTGTGGATCAAGTCCGGCCACGCCGACAAGTACAACGAGAACATGTTCAAGACTCTGGCTGGCGACGTGGAAATGGCCGTGAAGCCGATGAACTGCCCCTGCCACATCCAGATTTTCAACACGGGTCTGCGCAGCTGGCGCGACCTGCCGATGCGTCTTGCCGAATTCGGTAAGTGCCACCGTTACGAACCTGCCGGTACCATGCACGGCCTGATGCGCGTGCGCGGCTTTGTGCAGGACGACGCCCACATTTTCTGTACCGAAGACCAGATTGCAAGCGAAGTGGCCGACTTCTGCGCCCTCGTCAAGGAAATCTACCACGACTTCGGTTTCGACGATATCGTGGTGAAGTTCTCCACCCGCCCGGAAAAGCGCGTGGGTTCCGACGAAATTTGGGACAAGGCTGAAGCCGCCCTCGCCGAAGCGACGAAGCTCGCTGGCCTCGACTACATTTTGAACCCGGGTGAAGGTGCCTTCTATGGTCCGAAGCTCGAATTCACGCTGAAGGACAGCCTCGGTCGTGACTGGCAGTGCGGTACGATCCAGGTCGACTTCAACCTCCCGCAGCGTCTCGGTGCCGAATATGTCGGCAAGGACAACCAGAAGCACATTCCGGTGATGTTGCACCGTGCCGCCGTGGGTTCCATCGAACGCTTCCTCGGCATTTTGATCGAAGAATTCATGGGCGATTTCCCGCTGTGGCTCGCTCCGGTGCAGGCCCGCGTGCTCCCGATTTCCGAGAAGTTCGTTGACTACGCGAAGAAGGTCGAGAAGGAACTTGTGAACGCCGGCGTCCGCGTGGAAGTCGATGAATCCAACGAAAAGCTCGGCTACAAGATCCGCCAGTGCGAACTCCAGAAGGTGCCGTACCTCCTGATCGTCGGCGAGAAGGAAGTTGCAGACGGAGTCGTGTCTGTCCGCCGCCGCAAGGAAGGGGACAAGGGCAGCATGAAGGTTGCCGACTTCCTCAAGATGACCGAAGACGACAGAAAAGTCGTTCGCTAGTCAATAACCGAAAAACATTCGCAAACGTAGGTTCCTTCGAGCCTGCGTTTTTTTATTCCGTCGTATACTCGTCAAGCATCTGCGCGATTTCTTCGCGGGAATTGAACATGATGACATCGAGAATCGATAAACCCGGAACAAAAGCGGTCCCGAATTGCTTGTACTGCCGACAATGCGAATGGATAAACTTCAGTTCGATTCCATGAGCGGCAAACTCGTCCTTTTTGTATAGTGCCTGCCCGCCAATCGGGTTCACGTAAGTCGTCCCGCCGAGCCTATCGCAAAAATCAAAAACCCGGTGTTCGCGTTTGAACCGGCAATTGCCTTCAATCTGCGACGTGTACATCATTTTAGTCTTGATTCCAAGATATTCTCGAACAATTTCAATGGAATTCACCAGAAACGCTGTCAGGTTCGTCTCTTCGCACGAAAAGATCCTTTCCATCAACTCGTAACCCCTTTCAAAGAAGGGTGCCGAACGGTAGCAATGATAAAGTTCCTTCATCTTTCTGGCAAAATCATCTCGCAGCAATTCCGTTTGATTAATCAGACGGTGGCAACTGATATCGTTAATTTCAAGTCCAAAGTAGGCCGGCTTGCCCTGCCGCAAGATTCTGTTACGCTGCACCCACCCGCGTGTGATAAACGCGTAATCATCGCCAATCAGGAATAAGTCGCACGCCTTCATCAACTGCCAATAGGCAATGTAGGGTATAAAGTAGGGCTGGTTCCCGGCAATGATCACAGCAAGTCTCCATGTTCATAAAGACTTTCGCAATCAGTAGCGACCACGCAAGCTTTTCGGTCGTCAACTTTATTGGTCACAGGGCAACTGGAGGTACGGAACAAACCGGAATCGTAGAACTTGTCGTCAACACAGAGCATCATGCCGCAAACATAATCATCAAAGGGTGTCCCTTCCCACACCGTATGGAATGTTCGCTGCCGCAAAAACGGCTGCATGATCATGTCCTTGACGGCACCAGAATCAAAAAGATTCTTCCATTCCGCTTCAGAGGTCAGCGGGCCCGCAAAGACCTTTTCGCTTTTTCCAAGGCAGTAGTGCTTAAGAATATAGCCGTCTTTGTGCGCATAAGCATCGGCAAGCGCTGAGGCCGCGCTCGATTCCGCGCAGACAAAAGTCTCGATGGCATGGTCACGAATGAATGCGGCTTCTTCCTTTGTCAAGAAGTGATCCGTAAAATCGTCTTCGAACCACATCCTCATAAAGCGCTTGTCATGAGCCAAAAAGATTGTCCGGAAATCGTTATACATTCCGGAATCGATCATCGCCTTGACGGTATCCATGGAATAACTGAGGATATCGTTCTGGTTCAAAGCGCTGATGACAAAATTGCCCTTCCAGTTGTCGATATTCGGCTCAACTTCATTCGCCTCGTAAACAGTAACGCTCTTGCCCATACGTTCGTAAAAAGCTTTGTAGAGCGCAATTTCAGAGGTTTTGTCAGAACTTTTCAGGACAAAGACTTTTTGCTTGTCGCCGACAATTTCGAGCATATAGCGAATCATTTCTTCAAAACGACTTTCGCGATGCGTCCCCGGAAACTTGGCAATAAACTTGTCCGCCGCCGATTCCGAATAGTACGACATGAAAATCCCATGCGCGAAAAAGCGCGAGGTAATTTCGCACAGTTTCAGTTTGCCGTCTTCGGTAATTAGATAATCGGGCCGGTACGCGCCCGCCTTGAACGGATAACGGCTCTGGTAGGCAAGAATCTCCATTTCCTTTGACGAAAGCGGCATGTACTTGTCGACGAATTCGGCGTAATGGTACGCCATGTATTCAACGCATTTGTACAAAATGCGGTGCATTCCACGAATCTCGGCAGTTCGTTCAGGCGTAATGATGATGGGCCGCTCATGGTACCAGCGGTGATAATAGTCTTCCCTGCCGCAATAGAGTTCCTGGCAAACTTGAGAGCATGTCTTGTCCATAGCAGCCCCTACTTAGCAAAAAGCTTAGACTGGTAACCGAGACACTGGAATCCGTTCGCGTTGACGATAGGAATCAGCGTGTTCGGAATGCGCAATTGCTTGCGAACCCAGAAGCAGATACTGGTCGTCATGCCGAGCTTTTGCGTGTAGGCCATCATCTTTTCGATGCTCTTGATGCACAAATCCCTTTCTGGAGCGGTACGGCCGCGTTGCTTGCGGTGGTCAGCATTATCGGGCTTGATATAAATCTCGTACAGTTCTCGTTCCAGGTTCTTATCGAAGTGTCCAAGCCACTGCCCCAGCATGGCAAGGTTTTCCATGCATGCTGTCAAGAATTCCGGCTTGTAATTGACGATTCCCGCCGCATGCAACTTGTCGAAAAAGTCCTTGATGTGTTCGTCGGTGAGGTAAGGCATCACGATAGGCTGGATCAATGCAGAATTTGCCTGAACGCCGCGTTCCTGGCAGAGCTTGACCGACTGCAAGCGTTCTTCGATCGGAGCAGCGTAAGGTTCCAGCAGGTCGCGGAATTCCTTGGGCATAATCGAGACACTCGTGTTGAACTGCATTTTGCCCTTGAGTTTTTCGAATAAGTCCAGAATGGTTTCGCCTTCGTACTCGTAAAGCAAATGCTTGGGGCCGGACTTTGACGCAATGAAGAGCCTGGCGTTGGAATCCGGATACTTTTCAAAGTGTGCGATGAATTCCTTGAGAATGCGGTGAGCTATTCCTGTCTGCACCGTCGGTTCTTGGAAGGCTTCCGTCTTGGGCGAGAAATAGTAATAATGGTTCCAGTTCTTGCCGCGGCTGATTTCGACAATCTTCGATTCGATTTCCTTCTTGCGTTCGGGAGCCTCTTCGATGGCAGTCGCCAAATCCTGCAGCAAGACATTCTTTTTATGGATATCTTCTTCGGTCACGGGGCGCGTCGGAGTGCCGTTCATTTCTTCCAGGAGTTTGCGCACATACAAGTGGTAATTTTCATACGCCACCAAGTGCTGTTCATGAACGCCATCGGTCACCAGGCAATACTGGCAGCCCACATTGCAACCGCGAATCGGGTTAATTTCAAAAGTAAGCGTGGGGCAACGGCCCGTGTAGTTGTGGATTTCCGTTTCGACCTTTTCCGGATCGATATTTTCGATTGTCAATTTCGAAACAGGAATGACCGTCCGCTTCTGGACTCGCTCCATAAAGAGTTTGGAGCCCTTGATAAGCCCTTGCAGGGTCGCTTCGGAGGGAACAGCCTTTACTCCGAGATTGCGGAGGTATTCGGCATCGACAATTTGGGGAACAAAACCTTCAAGGTTGTAAACATTTGTATCGTGAGAATAAAAGTTTTTCAAGTCCATGATAAAAATATACTTTGTTTAAACTCGCTAGACCACAAAGAAAGCCTGTAAATTCATCGATTTGCAAAAATATGTGTCCAATGCAACCAAATCTATTGAACACAATAATGCATATAGCCCCGATTTAATTACATTTCGCTTGATGTTTTCGCTCACCAAAATCGCACCATTCATCCTTGCCGGCATATGCCTGTGGTGTTTCGGATGTTCCTTCCCGGTGCGCACGGGCTACGACCGAAGCGTTGGCGACTACAAGAGCGTTCCACCGAGCGAAACGGCTTCTTCTAGACAAGAAACTCCGATTGAAGAGCCTGAGGCCACGGAGCAATCAACCGTTCCGCAGGATTCCTCCAAGCGCATGAACTCCGCCGAAAAAGCGCGTGCGGCCATTACCAAAAAAGAAGCCGCCAAGGCCGCCAGAAGGGCTGCCCCTCGCGGAGACTTGGAAAATTACGCCCGCGGATGGATGGGCGCCAAGTATGTGTATGGCAAGGCGACAAAGACAAAGACAGACTGTTCCGGATTCGTGATGCAAGTCTACAAGGGCTATTACAACATTGCGCTAGACCATAGTGCCTCCAAGATGTACAAGGACAGCCGCGGAAGATCAGTGAGCCGAGGCGGACTCAAGGAAGGCGACCTCGTGTTTTTCGGAAGCCTCTGGAAAATCGACCACGTGGGCATTTACCTGAACGGAGGCCGATTCATTCACGCAAGCACCAAGAACGGCGTGATGATTTCGCCCATGCAAGACAAGTATTGGGGCCACAAGTACCAAGGTGCGAGAAGGTTCAGGTAAATGACAAATGACTAATGTGTAATGTGAAATGAGTAATCACACATCTCACATCACATACTACACACCATTTACTATCTTTCTAAGCATGAAAAAAATTGCATTCCAGGGACGCAAGGGCGCTTATAGCGATTGCGCCGCACATTATCTGTTCGGTGAAGACATCGAAACTCTCCCGATGGACACTTTCGAAGAAATCTACCAGGCAATCGAAACCGGCGAAGCCGATGGTGGCGCGATTCCTATCGAAAACTCCACGGCAGGTTCCATCGAAGCGAACTACGATTTGCTCTACAAGTGGCGCCACCGCATTGTAGGCGAGGTCATGCTCCGCATCGAGCACACCTTGTGCGTGATGCCAGGCGTCAAGCTAGGCGACCTCAAGCGCGTTTATAGTCACCCGCAGGCTCTTGCACAGTGTTCCAAGTTCTTTGCCGAAAATCCGCAGATCAAGGCCGTACCCGCCTTCGATACCGCAGGCTCTGCCGAAGAACTCGCCGCCCGCAAGGCTAAAGACGAAGGAGCCATCGCTAGCGCCTACGCCGCAAAGATTTACAACTTGGACATTCTGAAGGCCGGCCTCGAAAACTTGAAGGGCACGAACTTCACGCGTTTTTACGGCATTCAAAAGGTTCCCGCCGCATTCAGCGGAACCGAAGGCGCCAAGACGACCATGCTGTTCGAACTCGCCGACAACAATGCAGTAGGCGCTCTTTACAACGCCCTCGGATGCTTTGCGAAGCGCGACATCAACTTGACCCGCTGCGAAAGCCGTCCGCACCCGGACAAGCCTTGGGAATACATTTTCCACGTATCTTTTGAAGCAAACGTGAATGAAGACCGCGCCCAGGCCGCTCTTGCCGAGCTCAAGAATTACACGAACAACATGTACATTCTGGGCACCTTCAAGAAAGGCGTGATTGAAACTTTGAAATACTAGGAGGCAGAATATGGCATACGAACGTACTGACAGAAAGTTTGACGAATACCGCAATTTAAAGATGACCACGGGCTTTATTTCGAGCGCCGACGGCTCTGTACTTATTGAAATGGGTCGTACCCGCGTTATCTGTAACGCAACACTCCTCCCGAAGGTTCCTGATTGGCTCGCCGGCAAAGGCACCGGCTGGATTACGGCAGAATACAGCCTGCTCCCGCAGAGTACAGGCAAGCGCGTGGAGCGCGAGCGCAAGGGCGCGAGCGGCCGCACTCAAGAAATCCAGCGCCTGGTGGGCCGCTCGTTGCGCGGCGCAGCCGACCTTTCCGCCCTCGGTGAAAACGCTATCGTGGTCGACTGCGACGTGATCGAAGCCGACGGTGGCACTCGTACCGCAAGCATTATCGGCGGCTTCGTGGCCCTTGCGCTCGCCCTCAAGAAAATCAAGGAACGCCTCGGTCTCACGCAGCAGATTCTGCAGCATGGCATTACGGCAATTTCTGTCGGCGTTGTTGCGGGCAAACCGCTTTGCGACCTCTGCTATGTGGAAGACTCCGCAGCCGATGTTGACATGAACGTGGTCATGCAAGACGCCAAGAACTTCATCGAAGTGCAAGGCACCGGAGAGCATGCAAGCTTTGACCGCAACATGCTCAACACGCTGCTTGACCTCGGCGAAAATGCCTGCAAGGACATCTACAAAAAGCAGATGGAACTGATCGGTGGCGAACTTCCGTAGTTAGTAGCGGATTTTGCCTTCGGCGACCTTGCGCAGGTGCTGTCCGTAAGGAGACTTTCCGTACTTGGCCGCAGATTCCAGGAGCTTATCCTTAGTAATCCAGCCGTTAATGTAGGCAATTTCTTCGACTGCGGAAATCTGGATGCCCTGACGGTTTTCCACCATCTTCACGAACTCGCCAGCTTCAATGAGGCTATCCATGGTTCCGGTATCGAGCCAGGCAAAACCGCGGCCTAAGAGCTTCACGTCGAGTTCACCCTTGTCCAGATACACGCGGTTCAAGTCCGTAATTTCAAGTTCACCACGGGCGCTCGGCTTCTGAGCCTTAGCGTATGCGGACACACGATTGTCGTAGAAATAGAGACCTGTAATCGCATAGTTGCTCTTGGGTTCCTTCGGCTTTTCTTCAACCGAAATCACCTTACCCGACTCATCGAATTCCACCACGCCAAAGCGTTCCGGGTCTTCGACGTAGTAACCGAACACGCTGGCGCGGCCATTCTGTTCGGCATTCTTCACGGCCGCCTTCAGGAGCGGGCTAAAGCCGTTACCGTAAAAGATGTTGTCACCGAGCACCATGGCGCAGCAATCGTTACCGATAAATTCTTCGCCAAGGATAAAGGCCTGGGCAAGACCATCCGGACTCGGTTGCACCTTGTAGCTCAAGTTCAGACCCATCGAAGAACCGTCGCCAAGCAGGCGTTCAAAGTTCGGCAAGTCCGTCGGAGTCGAAATAATGAGGATATCGCGAATGCCCGCAAGCATGAGCGTCGAAAGCGGGTAGTAAATCATGGGCTTGTCGTAAACAGGCAAGAGCTGCTTACTGGTCACCATGGTCAGCGGGTAAAGTCTGGTACCGGAGCCTCCGGCGAGCACGATTCCTTTCATTAGTATTTCCCGTACTTGTAGCCATACCCTTCAGTGCGGCTGTGTTCATACTTGTTGATTACGATCGACGCATGGGCACTGGAATTGCCCTTGAGAATCTGCGCCATGCCATCCTTGATTGCTTCGATAGAATGCTTGTTGTATTCGATCACCATCACGATCTGTGCGGCAACGCGACAAGCGAGGGCCGCATCGGTCACCAGCATAATCGGCGGAGTATCGACAATTACAAGGTCATAATCTTTCTTGAACTGTTCAATCAATTCTGCATAGTGCTTAGAACCCAGCAGTTCAGCCGGATTGTTGGGAACATTGCCACACGGCATTACATACAGGTTTTCGACTTCAGTCTTATGGATGACGTCTTCAGCCTTCACTTCGCGCAACAGCACCTGGGAAAGGCCATTGCCACGCTTGATGCCGAATTCCTTGTGGAGTCGTCCCTTACGAAGGTCCGCATCGATTAGCAACACACTCTTGCCAAGACCGGCAAACAAAGCAGCCAGGTTCACCGAGACAAAACTCTTGCCTACGCCCGGAATAAGTCCGCTCACGCCCACCACGGAGCCGCCCTCGTCCATCATGGAGAATTCCAGAGAAGAGCGAAGAGCACGCAGCGATTCCACGGCGACATCGTCGGGTTCCACCACAGCCAAGGGCCTTGTTCCCTTGGTTCCCTTGGGGTTGCCCTTAGGCACCTTGGCGTAAACGGTATAGCCCGTTTCCTTTTCGATGAACGAAGCACTCTTCACGCCACTGCTGAACTTCGACTTGATCGACACCAACATGGCGCCTAACAAGAATCCGAGGAATAGGGCCATGCAAAGAATCACGCGCTTCTTGGGTTTCGCAGGCTTGGTCACCTGTTCTGCAAAGTCCACGACACGTACAGAGCCCACTTCGCCGGCAGACACCAGGCGCAATTGCTGGATATTGTTCAGCAAGGAGGTGTACATGACCTTGGTCAATTCCACTTCGTTCTGGAGTTTAAGCACTTCTTGCTGGGTTGCAGGCAGTTTCTTCACTTCACTGGAAGTACCAGCCAGTTCGCGACGCAAGGCATTTTCCTGATCTTCCAGAGTCTTTACCGTCGGGTGTTCGGAATGGAACAGGCGAATAGCTTCCTGCTTTTTCTGCTGCAGAGAAAGAATATCTTGTTGCAGTCTCATACGGCGCTGGAGTACCAACTGAGTTTCTGCATTAATATCGACAGAACCCACTTGATTGCGGTAGGTATTCAAGTTCAAGAGAGACGAATCCATCTGGGCCTTGACATCGGGCAGCTGCTTTTCGAGGAATTCCAAAGTTTTTTGAGCTTCGGCGTTGCGTTCTTCCACATTCTGGCGCAAGTAAGAAGAAGCCACCTCGTTCAAGATCTCAACGGCGCGGTCTGCATAAATATCCTGGTACGAAAATTCAAGAATACCAGTCTTCTTGCCCTTTTCCTTGACATCGAAAGCAGATCGGAACTGTTCAATGGCATCCAGACGTTTCAGCTTGGACACGGCAAAGCGCTGTCCTTCGCGAACCTCGGCCTTGAAAATGCCGAACGCAGCCGAATCACCTGCATACGCAAAATGATACGTCTGGCCCACCGCCCCCGAAAGCACCAGGCTATCCTTATAGTCATAAAGATCAAAGTTACCCAAGGAATCCTTCATTTCAAGGAACCAGGGTTCATCACGGAAATCGGACGGAAGCAAATCCTTATTGTAGCTAAAATTCATCAGGTCAACGCGACCTTCCTTATGCAGCAAGCGGTCCAGCTTGTTCAAAGGTTCGGCAACCAGGTCAAGGCGCATCTTTTCAACGGCCGAGCCCATCACCTGACGGCTCTTAATGAGTTCCATTTCTGTTTCAGCCGGGCTATTGGTCGCAAAAAGATTTCCAAGTCCGCCCACCAAGCCTGCACTCTTGTTGTTCTTCGCTTCAATCTGCAGCAAGGCATCTACCTGAAAAACCGGCCGGATCCACTGGGCGACAAATGCGCCAACCGCACCTGCCAAAAGAATGCAAGGTACCATAATGTACCAGTTCTTAGCAAGTTCCTTCAAAAATTCACCAAGGTCGGTTTCTTCTTTTTTCTTTGTTGCCATAAATGGATTCCTTCAGACTCAATACGCCTACAATTTAGAAAAACAGACTTCGCCACAAATATCTATCTTTGGCTTTATGAGTGAAAACGCCCGCAAAACATTGAAAGAATTCTTGCCCCAAACCCCATTTAACGCCGGCGAAGGCGCCGAGACCCTGTTGGATGCGTTCATGGCATGGGCGGAATCCCGCGGCACAACGCTCTACCCCGCTCAAGAAGAAGCGATTCTTGAACTTTTGGACGGCAAAAACGTCATCTTGAACACGCCCACGGGCTCCGGAAAATCCATGGTGGCCCTGGCCCTCCATTTTGACAGTTTGGCACATGGGCGCCGCAGCGTTTACACCTGCCCCATCAAGGCTCTGGTGAACGAAAAGTGGATGGCACTCTGCAAGGAATTCGGCGCCGAGAATGTGGGACTTTCGACAGGAGATGCGACCGTCAACCATGACGCTCCTATCCTTTGTTGTACCGCCGAAATCTTGAGTAACATGGCGCTAAGTGAAGGCGAGCAGCTTACGATTACCGATGTGGTGATGGACGAATTCCACTACTATTCCGACAAGGAACGCGGAGTCGCCTGGCAGGTACCGCTATTGACTCTACCGCAGTCCAGATTTTTGCTCATGAGCGCAACCGTCGGCGCCACCGAATTTTTCGAACGCGACATGACGAAGCATACGGGCCGCGAGTCGGTGACGGTACGTTCGTCACAGCGCCCAGTTCCGCTCGATTTCAGCTATTCCGAAACCGAGATTTCGAATACGGTGCAAAAGCTTGTGTCTAGCGGCAAGGCGCCCGTTTACGTGGTGCATTTTACGCAAGCGGCCGCGGCGACCAATGCGCAGAATTTCATGAGCCTGGACCTGTGTACTAAAGAAGAAAAGCAAGCGATTAACGACGCCATCAAGGAAGTCCGTTTCAGCAGTCCTTACGGCCCTGAAGTCAAGCGCTGGCTCAAGCAAGGAATTGGCCTGCATCACGCAGGACTTTTGCCTAAGTACCGCATCCTCTGTGAAAAGTTGGCCCAAAAAGGTTTGCTCAAGGTCATTTGCGGAACGGATACACTGGGCGTGGGCGTAAACGTGCCCATTCGAACGGTGCTCTTCACGCAGCTTTGCAAGTACAGCGGCGACAAGACGGCGATCCTGACCGCCCGCGACTTCCACCAGATTGCAGGTCGCGCCGGCCGTAAAGGTTTCGACGACATCGGCTACGTGGTAGCGCAGGCTCCCGAACATGTGATCGAGAACCTGAAACTGGAAGCCAAAACCAAGCAGACCGGCAAAAAATTCCAGAAAAAGAAACCGCCCGAACACGGCTACGTCCCTTTTGACGAAAGCACCTACAAGCGCCTCATTGCCGCCTCGCCAGAGCCGCTCACATCGAGTTTTCAGGTGAGTCACGGAATGCTCCTGAACATTCTGAGCCGCCCCACGGACGGCTGCACCGCCATGCGCAACCTGCTCAAGGATTGCCACGAAAGTATCGCAAGCAAAAAGAAATTGCAACACCGCGCTTTTCAGCTTTTCAAGAGCCTCGTCAAGAAGAATATCATTGAATTTGTGACACCGATTGCGCCCGGCTACAGCAAGCTCCGCGTCAACATGGACTTGCAAGACGACTTTTCCATGAACCAGCCGCTTTCGCTGTACCTGATCGATACGCTTCCGAAACTGGACCGCGAAAGCCCCGAATACGCGCTCGATGTCATTACTTTGTGCGAAAGCATTGTGGAAAACCCGGATGCAATCCTTCGCATTCAGCAGAACAAGGCGCGTAACGCCCGCCTCGACGAGCTCAAAGCACAGGGTATGGAATTCAACCAGCGCATGGAAGAAATTGAGAAGGTGGAATATCCCAAGCCGCTTCGCGATTTCATTTACGACACCTTCAACGCCTTTGCCGAAGAACACCCTTGGGTCGACGTGAATATCGAACCCAAGAGCATCGTGCGCGAAATGTTCGAAAATTTCAGCACCTTTAGCGGCTACGTAAAGCAGTATGGATTGCAGCGCATGGAAGCAATTCTACTCCGACATATCAACGGCGTTTACAAGGTGCTCACCCAAACCGTTCCCGACGGCTACAAGAACGAAGAACTCCTCGACATGCAAGACTACCTCGGCGACATGATTCGTCGCACCGACTCGAGCCTGCTCGAAGAATGGGAAAAGATGGCCCACCCCGAAGACTACCAGAAGCGTCTGGAAGCTGCCGGCGCCACGGAACTCGAGACCGCCTTCGGGGCCGACAAGGTGGCCGCCGACATCACCTACGACAAGAAGCATTTTATTGTCATGGTGCGCCAGCGCATATTCCAGCTCATGTCGGCGCTACAGAAGCAGGCCTACGGCGATGTGCTCGACATGCTCGCCGATGACCTCGCCGAAGGGCAGATGCTCGTGGACGGCGACGGAAAGCCTTGGACCGAAAACGGCCTCATGGAAATCATGGCCGCCTATACCGCAGAACACCACAAGTTCCGTCTCGATGTCGAAGGCCGCTCGTTGCACCATACGATTATCACCTACGAAGGTGATATCATGCACGTGCAGCAGATGCTGCAAGACGAAGAAGACTTTAACGACTGGAGCATCGATTTCGATGTGAATCTTGCCGAATGCCGCGACGCGGGCATGCCGCTCCTTAAAATGATTCGCATCGGTGAAGCGTAGAGAGCTTGAAAAGACTATTTTGCCCTTTCCCATGCAGCTTTATCTGTTACGAACTCAGTTCCTTGCCAGCCGGTTAGTATGGTTCCGCCACCTCCGTCGCCAATCCATACCACGACATCCCTGGACAATGGTTTGTGGTCGCTTGTAAATTTGGTCCACTTCACTTTGATGTGTTGCGCACCAACATATTTTCCTTTTGCCTTCAACGCTTTACTCTTAAATATTGGCGGAACCCAAGCATCGCAATCCCAAGTACATTTTGAAAATTTTGATGAAAAGTTTATTCCGGCAGCATCAAGGACATCCCTGTAAAAACCGGTATCGTACATGGCTCTTGTAATATCACCCGCATAATACCGGGAAAATCCATCTTTGTTTAAATCTACATTCAAATCCAGTCGCAATAAGGACATCCCTCTTTTATCTGCTAATTGACGTCCAAGACTCTTGTCGCCACCGTCTCCAGTAAAACCAGATGTAGATTGCGCTGATGATACGGCATCGCCACCACTACCTTCCAGTTCGTAAAGTCCTCGCTCAAATGCATTCTTGATGTAAAACAATTTCATCAAGTCCATCTTTTCTTTAGTTCTTTCGATGTAACCGGTCAATTGTGGCAATGCAACTCCTGACAAGAGGTTGATTATCACGATAACCACCATCAACTCGATGATGGTGAAACCGCGTTTACTCCTCCCCTTTTTTCTGTTTTCAATATCCATAACACCTTCTTTTTTTTAAAATATAAACAAATCTTTACAATGCAGCAATTTTTGTAGTTATTTTGTAACTAGATTGCGCCAGGATTTTCCGTAGGTTGTGGTTTTTCTCTATTCCAAATTGGAATAGAAAAGTCAACAGCTCGGTAGCCAATTTACTTGATTTTAATCCCACAAAGAACGCACCCCCGAAGGGGTGCGCTAATCATTCCAAGGAGCTTTAGGATGATTATTTTTCAATTCCGGGCTTCAATGTATACACGTATTCCATGTGGTTTCCGAAAACCATGTACTTGGCATCGGCATAAACACCTTCGTTTTTAAGCTTGAATGCTGCCGTCGTATAGCAACCACAGCCTTCACCCGGGGGCAATTTCACCGATTCATCTTTGCTTATTTTAGGTTTCACAAAGAGCGTGTCATTCGAAACAAAAACATTCACGCTAGAAACATATTCATCGCAACTGAACGAAGTCTCCATGACAAGGACTGCGTCACCTTCGTCTTCGTACTTTAGGGCAAGAGGAATTGATCCGTTTTCTGTCGTCTCCGAATAATCATTCCATCCGGCAACATCGATATATTTATAGCTCAAAAGAGATTCATCGTCAACAGAGCCGCTCCTGCACTTACCAATCACATCAGTCGTGTGCTGGTGCGGTTCAGACTCGTCAAATTCCGGCGCATCGGGAATTGCCGGTTCCTCGATTTCGGGCCTTTCAGGCGCCGGCTCAGACGTTATCTCGAAGACATCGCCAGAATACTTGAAATACTTGGCATCGGCATCGCTTGACTTAATGCTGAACAGGTGATCCTTGATGCACATGCAGTTTGTCACGGCGGCTTCTTCCAGATTGAACCAGATTTCCAAGGTATCGCCCAATCGCTTAGACTTGAAATCGGCCATAATGTCGCAGTAATCATTCAATTCAGGAACCAAGATTTGATTGTTTCCCGTTGAATCTTCAACTAGGTACGCTTTATCCAATTCATCGGAGCCCGCTTTTTTGTATAAAACGCCCAAGCCGTTATCAAGGCATTTACTAGCCATCTGCAGGTCAACACGATTGGATCCTGTCAAAGCATGATTACCGTTAGAATTCGACGAAGAATCATCGCTACACGCCAAGAGCGCAAGCGAAATTGCGGACACCCCAATAAGGATCTTTTTCATGTAAACCTCCAACACAATTTAATATAAATTAACACTATCCTAAAAACAAGCCTTTCTGCCCATTTTTTTCATTTTTTGCAAAAAACGATGATACGAATCACTAAAAATGGGGCGTTACGGGGGTGGAACCCCCGTTGGAAAGGGTAGCCCAAGCGCGGCTTGGGCGAGGGGAAGGCTTTCCCCCATTGAACCTTACTTTTTTGTAACATAGATGCATTTTTCACCCCATTTTCTGTTTACTGCCTACTGTCTACTGCCTACTTTTTTTATCTTTGCACCCGCAAAAATTTAAAAGGACACAAACCATGAACTACAATCCTTTAGCACAGGCTCTCAACGCCGAACTTTCTGCCAACGGCTGCAAAGTTCTCGACATGCTCTCTGAACAGGGCAAGGCGATTTTCTTCCCCCGCAAGGGAATCCTCGGCCAAGGCGCCGAAGCCAAGGGCTCCGAGATCAACGCTACGATTGGCACCGCCCTCGAAGACGACGGCTCTCCGCTCGTGCTGGATTGCGTCCTCAAGTCCCTGAATCTGCCCAAGCAGTCCTTCCTGTACGCCCCGAGCTTCGGTAACCCGGACCTCCGCAAGGAATGGAAGAAGCAGGTCATCATCAAGAACCCGACGCTTGCAAACAAGAACTTCAGCACGCCGGTCGTGACCTGCGCCTTGACGCATGCCATCAGCTGCGCCGGCTACCTGTTCCTCGACGCCGGTGACGAAGTGATTATCCCGGACCTGTACTGGGACAACTACGAGCTCGTGTTCGAAAACGCCCGCGGCGCAAAGATCAAGACCTTCAACACCTTCAAGAACGGCGGTTTCGATACCGAAGCCTTGAAGGCCGCTTTGGAAAACAGCAAGGGCGACAAGAAGGTCGTGCTCCTGAACTTCCCGAACAACCCGACCGGCTACACCGCTACCGAAACGGAAGCGGTTGAAATCGCCAAGATCCTCACCGAATGCGCCGCCAAGGGCAACAAGGTGGTGGCTCTCCTCGACGACGCTTACTTCGGACTGGTGTACGAAGAAGGCGTGACCAAGGAATCCCTGTTCGTGAAGCTCGTGGACGCTCACGAAAACCTCCTCGCCGTCAAGCTCGACGGCCCGACCAAGGAAGACTACGTATGGGGCTTCCGCGTGGGCTTCATGAGCTTTGGCTTCAAGGGTGCAACCGAAGCCCAGCTCAAGGCCATGGAAGACAAGGCCGCCGGTACCGTCCGTGGCAACATTTCCAATGCCCCGAGCATCAGCCAGAAGATCCTGTTCGCCGCTTACCAGAGCGAAGAATACGCCAAGCAGAAGGCTGAAAAGTACGCTACCTTGAAGAAGCGCTACGACATCATCAAGGAAGTCTTGGCCGCCCATCCGGAATACAAGGAAGCCTTCGACCCGATGCCGTGCAACAGCGGTTACTTTATGTGCATCAAGCCGAAGGGCGTCGACGCAGAACAGCTCCGCGAAAAACTCATCAAGGACTACAGCACCGGTACGATTATGCTTTCTGGCTTGATCCGCCTCGCATTCTCCGCCGTGCCGACCGAAAAGCTTCCCAAGCTGTTTGACAATATCTATAATTGCATCATGGGAATGAAATCGTAGATTTCATTCTAAATTCAGAATTATGATTTCGGATTTCGGAGTTGTTAATAAGGCGGCTACGCCGCGACTATTTAAGTTCTGAACTCTGAATTCCGAACTCTTAATTAATCACCTGGAGGATACATGTCCGACAACGCCATTTTAAGTTACAACGGAAAGAGCATCGAGCTCCCTGTTGTTGAAGGTGCTGAAAACGAACACGGTCTCGACATCTGCAAGCTCCGCAAGGAAACCGGCCTGGTGACCTTGGATTACGGCTACCTGAACACCGGTAGCACCCGAAGCGCCATCACTTACGTGGACGGCGAACACGGAATCCTGCGTTACCGCGGCTACAGTATCGAAGACCTTGCCGAAAAGGCAACCTTCCCCGAAACCGCTTGGCTTCTGATTTACGGTGAACTGCCGACACAGCAGCAGCTCGCGCGATTCCGTACGTTGTTGACCGAAAACGCCCTCCTCCACGAAAACCTTCTGCACTTCTTTAGGCAGATGCCGCCGAGTGCCCACCCGATGGGTATTCTGAGCTCCATCGTGAACGCCGTGGGCCTGTTTACGCCGCGTTTCTACGACGACGAAAACATCGCCGACGTGTTCGACCTGACGACCGCGAGCCTGATTTCGAAAATCCGCACGATCGCCGCCTTCTCTTACAAGGCAAGCATCGGTGAACCGTTCGTGTACCCCGAAGCGGAACGCAGCTACTGCAGCAACTTCCTGAACATGATGTTCAGCAGCAAGGCGCGTTCCTACCACCCCGATCCGATCATGGAAAAGGCGCTGAACACGCTTCTGATTGTTCACGCCGACCACGAGCAGAACTGCTCTACGTCTACGGTGCGTATGGTGGGGAGCTCTCATGCTAACTTGTACGCAAGTATTTGCGCAGGCATTTGCGCCCTGTGGGGCCCGCTCCATGGCGGTGCAAACCAGGCCGTGCTCGAAACGCTCCTGCGCATTCAGCAGAGCGGCATGACCATTGACCAGGTGATGGACAAGGCCAAGGACAAAAACGATCCGTTCCGTCTTTCCGGTTTCGGTCACCGCGTCTACAAGAGCTACGATCCGCGCGCGAAGGTCTTGAAGAAGCTCATGTACCAGGTGTTCGAACGCGAACATTTCCACGACCCGCTGCTGGACATCGCGCTCAAGCTCGAAGAAGCCGCCCTCAAGGACGACTACTTCATCGAACGCAAGCTCTACCCGAACGTGGACTTCTACTCGGGCATTCTCTACCGCGCCATGGGCATTCCGACGAACATGCTTACGGTGATGTTCGCCATCGGCCGACTTCCCGGCTGGATTGCCCACTGGAAGGAAATGCATGACGATCCGAATTCGAAAATCAACCGTCCGCGCCAGATTTACACGGGCCACACCGCCCGCCCCTGGATCGACCGCGACAAAAGGTAAAAGACCGTTCGCGCCCAAATAAAGCAATTAAAAAGCCGCCGGAACTTCCGGCGGCTTTTGTTGCAAGGTCTATCAATTGGTGCGATTAATGACTTTCGGGCGACCGCTCTGCAGCTTCATCAGCAAATCAGCGACCTCGTTCCAATGATCCAGAACCACCTTGCCAATGGCAGGGTCGTACATCACGCCCAGGTTCTTTTCGATTTCATTGCGGCAGTAATCCAACGACAAAGCATCGCGATAGACGCGCTTGCTCGTCATGGCGTCAATGGAGTCCGCAATTGCAATAATTCGGGCGCCGATAGGAATTTCTTCGCCCTTCAGGCCTTCGGGGTAACCGCGACCATCGTAACGTTCATGGTGATGCAATACTATCTGCACCAGTTCGTGGGTGTAGTTGGACTGCATCAGAATCTTGGCGCCAATCACCGGGTGCTGCTTAATGATTGAGAATTCATCATCCGTCAGCTTACCAGGCTTGCCAAGAACACTGTCGCTAATACCCATCTTGCCGATATCGTGCAAATGTGCGGCATGGGTAATCAACGAGACAGAAGCTTCCGAAAGGCCAAGTAACCTTGCAATCTGTTCAGAGAACGCCTTCACGCGGTCCGAATGATGCGCCGTATAGGAATCCTTCGCTTCTTCCACCGTAATCAAGCAAGAAATCAAGTCCTTGAGATTCTGGTTCTCGTTATTTTCTACCGGTTTGTGGTAACGCACCTTGTCGCGGTACATATTCAAGTCGGCTTCCATCTTCCAGTCACTAATGGACTTGCGAACGCCAGAATCGCTACGCAGGCGGCTTTCGCCCACTGCAATGGACAAGTGGTACAAAGCGTCCTTGTTGTATTCTTCGATGCATTTCTGCAGGTTGCTATACAGCACGAACAAGGAATCCAGCGGAGCGCGCGTCACCACGGCAAATTCGTCACCGCCAATTCTGAAGCAGTTTCCGGTTGCACCGTAAGCACTCTTGATAGCGTTACCCGCAGCCACAATCAAGGCGTCACCCGCCTGATGACCAAAGGTGTCGTTTGCGTACTTCAAACCGTTCACGTCCATCAACACCATGGTCCAGGTACCTGCCTCGGAATCCTCCTGGCCAATCGTCTTAAGAAGTTCGTCAAAGGCAAGCCTGTTTTCAAGACCAGTCAATGCGTCGGTCGTCGCGACATCCTGCAAGTGTTCGTTCATCACGCGCAGCTTGCTGTTAATCTGTTCCAGTTCAAAAGAAGTTTCGCGAATGAAGGTCGCCATACGGGCCGCAAGCGGCAAACGCGAAGCCATCCCCTCTTGGATATCTTCTACAGGTGCATGTTCATGCTTTACCGCAGGACCTTCACGCATCGAGGCAAATACGAGCGTAATGTTGTGCTGGTTCAAGTGGCCCTTTTCACGTAGGAACTCGCCATGCGAGAAAAATCCGGTGCTAGAAGCCAAGCCCTTGAACGGAGAAATTTCGTAAGTTGGTTCATGCTGGGACCAGAACGCCTTTCGGGCCGCGCAAGAGAAGATATGCTGCACTTCGGGAGCAAACTTTTCGCACGCTTCACTTTCAGCCTTAATCTTTTCCACAATCAATTGCGGTTCACCATACGACAACCGGACAATGGACCCCTCGTCAATATCCGAAGACATGGAGAGCGAACCATCCGGATTACTCGCGCCAGCCGCACGCACAATCGAAACGCCATTATGCTCGTAAAGCATAGGGAATTCAAGCGCGTTGTAGAAGAAATTGCTGTCATTTTTGATGTTCAGGTACTTGTTATAAATTTCGTAGGCCGGAACGCCGCCCAGTTCATAAAGGATATTGCCCTCCGAACGGGTCACGTGGAAGTTACGTCCAATGGGTTTCCAGCCGCTAATCTTGCGAGATTCAATATAAAGATCGTCACCGCCGTAGAACACGACCAAAAGACCGGACTTCGTATAGCCACCCACCGACGAGAACACGCAGGAATTCGGGCTCGTAATATCGGGAGAACAAACAATACCGCCAAAAACCTGAATGTTCGGAGCAAGGCTGTCAAGCCCTTCGCAAAGTGCCGTCGTCGAGAAGGGCGAAATGCAGTGATAAATTTCTACAGCCTTGACCCAAGGATCCTTGTCGGCTTCAGCCACGATCTGGCCTGCAATGCCACCGACAGACTCCCTGGAAAAGTCGTACTGAAAAACCTTGAACTTGCTGGTGGGCTTTTCAAAAATGATTGCAGACACAGAAATGTCGACCGTCTGCTCGCAATCCACAATATTTCCGCTGGTTGAGTTACCGAACCACGGAGTCTCGGGGAACACGCGTTCAAGAATGTCCCAAACGGGCTTCAATTTTTCGGGATCCAATATTGTCGAGTGAATTTGGAAACACATTTTCGGCGAGCCATGTTCCTTGCACCACTTGCTAAACAAGAATAGCTCGTTTTCGAAAGCTACCGCATCCTTATAGGCAAATATTTTGTTCTTCATATTTTTCCCTTCTTAAGAACAACTTGACATTAATATATATAAGAAAAAAGGGAATTTTACAAACAGGCTCCCTAAAACACCCCTAAAAAGCGACCTTAAAGTAGTCCAAATTGGAATAATTTGGAGGTAAAAAAAGGAAAAACGAAAAAAATCCTTGTTTGCAATGCAGACAAGGATTTCGCTTTATTCACAATAAGGAAAAATTACTTTTTCTTCGCCGTAAGAGTCTTTGTAGCCTTCAGATTAGCCTTTGCAGCGAGCTTCGTATCGGCAGTCTGAGCAAGGGTTACGGCCTTTTCAATTTGCTTGAAGTCGGCAGCCCTAAACAACTCGCGATCCATTCTATAGCCCACAAGGGAGCCGCCACGTTTTACAGGTTTGAGGTGTTCAAAGGCCCATCTTTCAACGATAATCCCTTTCGTTCCGTCAAAAGAGAGGACCTTGCTGCCTTTCGCCGTAGCTTTTGCAACAGTCTTTGCGGCAACCGCTTTTGTTTCAATTTTTGTAGCCATTGTATTTTCCTTTTTTTAGGGTTAGAGAGTTAAAAGAAATATCCCTGAGAACGACGTTTTTCAAGAACCTCGTCACAAATCGCCGTCAAGATTCGTTCATGAGTGCACACTTCAGGAGACACACCATAAATCGATCCTGTTGTATAAAAAGACGTACATCCACATTCATGCGCGGAACAGCGATATTTAATCGCACAGTTCTTGCATTCAGGTTTATCATTTTCTAGAAAATGGCACAAGTCTTTGGCGACGGGGCCAGAAAACATTTCAAGTCCATTTTCCAAGACATTGCCCAAAACATACTTCGCATCAGGTGCGCTTGTTACAAACCGACTACAAGGAAACACATTTCCATTCGCAGCGACACCAAATCCACCTTTGGAAATGGAACAGGACTGTTCCTTTTGTCTAGTATTCAGAACATCATATGTAATTTTATCCTGAATCGTTCCTAAATAAAAATCTTTTCCGGCATTTCTGAAATCAAACCAGAACATGGCCATTTTTTGATATTCCAAAGCTAGAGCATCTAAATCTTCGCCAGTCCATTTGCCATCATAATCCACCGCGGTCGACATTCCCCTAAAGCCTTGTTCAAACACCCACTTAACGGAGTCAGCCAATCCCCGCACATGTTTGCGAGTCACCACCGACAAAACGGTTGCATCCATATCGACCAATCTTGGAATATACGGAGCGATATCTTTAAAACAGCCTTTTCCATTAATTTTGACTCTAGAGATGTCATGTTTTTTTTCCGGTCCATCTAACGACAAATATATTTGAAATTTTTCTTTTTGAAAAAAGTCCAAAAGGTCATTGGAAAAAAGCGTGCCATTCGTATTCACCGCAAAGTGCATTTCAAAATTTTGGGGCAACTTTGCACGTTCAGATTCAACCATCATTTTTGCAAATTCAACACCTTTGCAAATGGCATCAACACGTAAAAGAGGTTCACCACCAAAAAAGGTGATATTAAAAAATTCATGTTTTAACTTAATGGTTCTCTCTAAAGCTAATTTTATCGATTTTTCAAGAATTTCATCGCTCATTTCAAGTTCGCGATTCACTTGGCTTGATTTATAATAGCAATAGTTACAACGTAAATTACACTTTTCCGTCAAGCTTAGCAATAAATTCATATTTCACCCTCATCATCAGCATTTAACAAATTAAATAAATTCAAACAAAATAATTACTTTTTTCAACACACAAAGTAAACATTTTACAATGAAAGTATAATTTGTATGATAACAAGCAGACACTTTAAAATTCTTGTAATACAAACACTATCTATTTACACTACTCAAAACATTGCAATGTTTACATAAAAAAACCGTCCCCATCGAGGACGGTTTTTCACAACGAATTAAGCAAGAATTTTTTTAGTCTACACCCTTCGCCTGAACCACCTTTCCCAGCGGTTCAAACGAATGACCCTTGACATCAAAGGGCAGGCGATCTTCGCGAATCGTCATTTTCACGAACATGTTTACCGCTGCCGAAACAGTAATTCCAACGGAATCACAGAAAGTTTCAAACTTTTTCTTTGTTTCGTCTTCCATTCTTACGCTTACTATTGCCATAGTTCTTTCCCTTCAAAAAGCTTTTTTAACAATAGTTTATTTTTTTCACGTTGTCAAATTTGCAACGATTATTTTTTTCATACAAAATAACATTCGTTTCGCAATAAATTTTGCATACACACTCAATTGTCATACATTGTCAATACAGATTCTTTTTCACATCTTTCTTTTTCACAAAAAAAACCGCTTTTTTAACAAAAGCAGTTTATCTAAAAAATTTCATATAAAAATTATTTACCTTCCGGCAAACTGGTCGCCAAACTTCAATTCGGTTTCTTTGGCTCCATTCAGATTTATCAAGCGATTCGGATCAAAGCACATTGATTTCACAACACCATTTCTCAACACCTCAAGGCGCTCAAAAAATTCTTGCGGAGTCTGCGCAGTAAGCAGGGTCTGTCGCACACGCATACCGACTTCGTCACCACATCCTTCTTGGCAAAATCCCTTGCAGAGTCTTGCGCCCAACTGTTTCAGGCGGCCTAGCGCCCCCATTTCAGTAGAGCCGTCTTCAAGTTTGAACTTGTAGTAAAGCGGGAACACGTCGAGAGCTTCCATCGCAGTAATTTCATGTGCGGGCTTACCTTCCCAGGCATCGGCAATCTGTCCGAAAATCCACGGGTTGTGCATGGCGCCGCGGCCAATCGACACGCCCGACACGCCATAGGTTTCAATGCGCTCGCGGGCTACGGCCACACTGTTCACGTCGCCGTTGCCAATCACGGGAATCTTGGCCGCGGCCGCGACCTTGCCAATCCATTCCCAGTTGGCAAGGCCGTTGTACCCCTGCAAGCGGGTACGGCCATGCACCGTGAGCATCTCGACGCCTTCGCCCTCGGCAATCGCAAGCGTTTCCATCACGTTAATGCTCTGGTCATCCCAGCCGATTCGGCACTTGAGCGTCAGCGGGATATCAACACTCGAAGAATCCAGCGCGGACTTAACATCGTGCAAGATTTCTTGCAAGCGCGGCAGGTCGCGCAAAAGTCCAGACCCGCTTCCCTTCCCCGCCACCTTCGGTGCCGGGCAGCCCGCATTCACCTCGATAAACTCCGGATGAAGGTTTTCGGCTATCTTTTTAGCGGCAGCGGCCATCTTGTCAGGGAACCGCCCAAAAATTTGGACACCAAAGGGGCGTTCTTCAGGGAAGAACTTCAGTTGCTTGTGGCCATCCAGGCAAAAAATGGCATCTCCATCCGTCGGGACGAATTCCGACACCAAAAGGCCCATGCGATTTCCCGAAAGAACCCGGCAAAGTCTACGGAAGGGAGCATCCGTTACCCCGTCCATGGGGCTGAGGATAGTGTTCGGAAACACGTCCAAATTTCTAAGCCTGAAACTTTTCAACATTTTAACCACAATTATCCACAAATAGTCCGCAACTAGAGCCCGAAAAAATTATTTAATTTGAATATAACCCGTACGCTAACTCATTGATAAACCTATATTTAAGCCGTGGCAAATATAACTAAACAAGCACTGATTCAAGAAATCGCCAAGTCCACCGGATTTGTGCGCAACGATATTAAGACCGTTATCGAGCAGTTCCTCGACCTTTTGGGCGAAAAACTGATCGAAGGCAACACCATCGAGATCCGTGGTTTCGGCACTTTCAGCTGCAAGCCGCGTAAGGCTCGCCCGGCCCGCAACCCCCGCACCGGCGAAACAGTCCTTATCGAAGAACGCATGGTCCCTTCCTTCAAGTTCAGCAACGACATCAAGGACAAGATCAACAGTCTCGAAGCCCTGGTCGAAGGCGTGAACGCCAAACTCGAAGCCGAAGACCGCGACGTCGTGATTTCTGCCCAGCCGCAAGTTCAGGCTGACGAAGAAGCCTAACCCATTTCGCCACAGAAAGTTTTAAAGCCCCGACATTGTTCGAGGCTTTTTAATTTTAAGCCGAGCCGCTAAGTCAGTGAGGCGACTTCTTCTGCCGTCAGGTAGCGCCACCCGCCCTTGCCAAGAGTCTGGTCCAGCACCACCGGGCCGATGGCTTCGCGCTTAAGCGTAAGCACATGATTGCCTACAGCGGCAAACATACGGCGGACCTGATGGTACAGTCCTTCGCCAATCGAAATCAGCACAGAATCGCCATCAACCGAAAGTCCACGCGCAAGCACGGGGCGGCGTTCGTCTTTCAGCATCACGCCGCGCAACAGTTCCGCCTTCTGCTCTTCGGTAAACGGGCGCGCCAACGTCACGCGGTACTGCTTCAGGTAACCCTTCTTGGGGCTTTCGACCTTGTGGATAAAATCGCCCTGGTTCGAGAACAGCAACAGGCCCGAAGAGTCCGCATCCAGACGGCCCACCGTCTGGATTCCCATCGCGGTAAAACGGTCCGGCAAAAGTTCAAACACCGACTGGTGGTCGCGGGCGTTATGACTGCATTCCACGTCCAGTGGTTTGTCCATCATGATGTAGAGTTTTTCGATTGTCGGGACTTCTTCTCCGTTCACCGTAATCGATTCCGGACGTTCCTTGAATTCCACAAACGGATCGTCAAGAACCTCGCCATTCAGTTCCACCATGCCCATACGCACTAGTGCACGCGCGTCCTTGCGCGATCCAAAGCCGATAGAAGCAAGCAGTCTATCCAAAGTCAAAGCAGGCATCAGTCATCCTCCGACATCATTTTCACAATCTTGCTGCGGATAAAGCCAAGTTCCGGGAGTTCGCCCGTCTTAAGAATCTTGGCGCGGCGACGCCAGAACGTAAACGCCACAATGCCGCCATAGAAAAGAATTGCCAAAATCAAACCCAACACACGGCAAACATTTATCGATGCCCGCAAATGGCCTTCGGCATGCGGTTCATGGTCTCGCGTCCAGTCCATGCGGAAGTCCCAAGCGCCAATGTAAGGGAAACTCTTGAGGACTCCGTTCAACGCCGCGGCGTAGCCCATGTTCTCGTATTCCTGAAAGCGGATGCCTTCTACAAAGCAATCGGCAAAGCGCATTCTGAACAACTTAAACAAAGCGGACAACGCATGGCGTACAGCCCACCAGGCGCGAGTATCGAATTCAGGAGTCAGCAAAAGCGTCCAGAATTCTACATCCGTCAGCGAGCGCTTTTCTTCTTTCTCTTCTTCCGCCGATTCATTCACCGGTGCTTTTTCTTCCGCCGGATTTTTTTCTTGCAATTTTTTTTCTGAAGATTTCTCGTCCGACGGTTTTTTACCCGACAATTCCGGTTCTTCTTTTTCTTCAACCGATTGCGGCTCTTCCTTTTTTTCGGCAGGCTTTACCGGCTCGGTTGTCTTTGCAGGCTCCGCCGTTTTTTCCGGTTCACGCGTACTTTCCGGTTCGGACTTTTGCTCTACCTTCGGTGACTCCTTCGATTCCATAGGTTTTTCCGGAGCCTTTGCGACTTCTTCATCTACAGAGGCGGAACAATCCTCTTCCTCGGACTGTTCCTTCTTGCCAAACTTCTTTTCGTAAGTATATACGTGCTTCTTGAAAAAGCGAACGCAAACCGTTACGCCTTTAAAATCTGCCGAAAAGTCAATCCAGAATATAAACGGAAAGAACAGGGCGACAAGCGCCAAAGCACAAAGTACACCCCAGAACCAAATCAAGGTGGTTACTTCTCCGATTCATCAGCCTTCTTGCTGATGATATCGATCAATTCCGCAAAGCTCTTGGTCTTGAGGATTTGCGAGAACTGGTCCTTGTAATTGCGGGCGGTAGAAAGATCGTCAATGACCAGATCCCAGGCCATCCACTTGCCGTCCACCAGGCTCATCTTGTATTCCAGAACCGATTCCTTGCCCTTGTTCCAAAGGTGAGCGACCACGCGGGCTTCGTTATCCTTCTTCATCTTGGCGGGTTCGTAAATCGTGGAGTCGGCACGGTAGAGTTCCAGGCGCTTGGCGCTGGAATTACGAACCATGCGCTGGAATTCGGCAACGAACTTTTCCTGCGAGGCGGCATCCTGGGCATCCCAATCCTTGCTGGACAAGGATTTCTTGGCGAGCAGGGCGAAATCGAAGGAATCGCTGAGCAAGCTCTTGACGCGTTCCGTTTCCTTCGCATTGCGGCTAGACTTCTTCAAGAGTGTCTGAAGTTCGGCATCCTTTTTCTTGATAGCGGCAACCGGATCTTCGGCAGCAAAGGCGACCAAAGAGGCACATGCGATGGCAATCAAAATCTTCTTGAACATTTTCTTCTCCTTTAAACTCACTGATTCATATAAATCGTGTGGAATTCCTTCAAAGACATCCCAATCTTTGCAATCAGCTGGGCGAACTCCACATTATACGAACATACCGCAAAATAGTAATCTTTTTGCATGGTAATATTTTGCGTATAAGCCGAAACCAAGTCACCCGTCTTTGATTTGTCCAAATCGTACTGCATGGCAGCGCCCTTCAAAATGCCTTCGGAAGCGCGCAGGCTTTCTTTCATGGCATCAAGTTTTTCCTTGGCGGCAACTACCTGGTAATACTGTTCTTCGGCCTTGGCCATTAAGCCTTCCGAAGCGTAAGATTCTTTCAGTTGAAGGCCGCGCATATCTGTACGTGCGGAACGATAGCCTTCCCAGTTTTTCCAGAAATTCAAGTTATAGCGAACACCCACACCCAAAACGCCATCGAGTTTATTCACGGCATCTTCGGCAAAAGCGTTTTTCTGCAAGATACTTCTGTTACCGGCCCAGCTCTTCACGTATTCAATTTCGCCCATCACGAAGAATTCGGGGGCAAGCTTCGCTTCGGCCAAGTCCATCTGAATACGGCGGGCGCGAATACCGGCCGAGAGTTGGCGCAGTTCCGGATGGTATTTCAGTGTCATGCTGCGCACTTCGTCAAGCGAGGGCAATGGTTCTGTGCGCGGTGCCAAAATAGAATCCTCTGCCACAAAAGAATCGTTTTCATCCATTCTCAGCGAAAAACGAATGGCGAGCATCACACGCTTCATACCCAAATTGGCTTCGGTGACGCCTTCCTTGACCGTATGCATTTTGGCCTTCAGGTTCAAGAGGTCCATCTGCGACACGTTCGGGTCGTCATCGTCCAGCGCTTCTTCCAGCTTTTCGTAAGCGTCATCTACCTTGGACTGCGCATCGCCTGCAATGCGGATCATTTCTTTTGCCAGGAGGTAGTTGTAGTAGTACGTCTGTAGTTCCACATCCTTTTTGTGAATCTGGTTCTCGATATCAAAACTTTTTTGCTGCAGGTCGGCTTCTAGAGCCATTTTACCGGCACGGTACTGGCCCAGATTCAAAGGCTGGATAAATTTCGCCTGGACACCCCAGAATGGACCCATTTTGGTAAAGTCATAAACTTCGACCGTATCGCCGTTCTGCAATTCATTCTTTAAACCGGGGGCCGGCCCCACCATCATGCCCACATAAAAAGTCGGCAAAATGGCTTCGGATTTCAGTTTGCGGATCTGGTTTTTCTTCGCTTCGGTGCCATATTTGAGTTCTGCCACCTGCGGATCCGCCGCAAGACCCTCTTCCACGAACTGGTCAAGACTATACCGGATTTCACCGGCAAGCACACTTGTGACCAAGAAGAGGACTGCGATTACACGAAACATGAGTAAAATCTAGTAAATTTAACGACAATTTACTTACGACTTATCTGTCGGAACCGCCATCTTGTCTTAAAATTCGAGACTCATCAGGTTCCGGTATTTGGAAATCACGTGCTCGTAATATTTGGTCGGCAAAGGCTTGCCCGATTGAAGCATCCGGTCTACCGCGGAATGTCCTAAGTTGTATGCAATCAAGGCGTCTTTCCAGTTGCCGTACCTAGAAATGAGTCGAATCAAGTAAGCCGTTCCCACAGTCACGTTGATTTCGGGCCGGAGCAAGTCCTCTTCGGTTTCGATTTGAAGCCCAAAGGGTTCACCCATTTTCTTGGCGGTTTCAAGCTTGATTTGCATTAAACCCAAGGCTCCCGAAAACGCACCGGACTGTTTACGGCCGCGCGCATTGGGGTTGCCACGGCTTTCTTGCGCGACCACCGCCAAAATAAGCAACGGGTCCGTGACATAAGACCTCGAAATCTGCCAAAGCTGTTCCGTCAGCATTTCGCGCTGGTCTTCACTCAGGCGGCCTTTTGAAAGATAATCCAGCGCACGGCTGATCTTGACATAGTCAATCGTCCACTTTCCCCAAGCGCTCAGCTGTTCGAGCTCTCCGCGCAAAATGGACTCTTTAACGGCAAGTTCCCGGATTTCAGCCTGGCGCGCATGCCAGTGAGACACAAAAAGCCCCAACGCCCCGAAGCAAAGCACCAGGGCAATCGCAAACGTGAGCTTGGATATGCGAACGTTACTTTTCACGCCTTGTATTCTCTAGGTATTCCAAATAGCTCACCCAATCCTGAATGAGCCCGAAGGAACTGAGCCTTGTCGTATCTTGCACCACACCTAGCTTGCGGAGCGGCCCAATCGAAGATTCTAGCTTGTCGATTTCTTTAATGTAACGTTCCTTCTGGTTCTGAAGAGCAATGATTTGCGCCTGTTTGTCAGAAATTTCATGGCCCTGCGACGAGATGATTATGAACAAGGTAATCATCCACCCAAGAATCAGCGATATGAGCGCAACGGCGACACCCGAACTCACGGTAATGCCCGAGCGCAGCCCGTAATGCAGGCCGATTTGCTGCAGTTGCTTCTTGGTACCCGACTTCTTGTACGCCTTGCGGTTCTCGTAGACATCGAAGATGCTCAAATACTTCGAAAAATAATCGTGGAGTTCAGCCGATTCGAAAATCAGGATCAGCGCCGACTTTTGAGCTTTGACGCGGTTCAAGAGTTCCAGGAACACTTCCAGGTAGCGGTCGCTAGTGAAATGCGCATTCTGCAAGTTCAAGAAGTAGAAGCAGCCCGGGCCTTCGACGAGCATATCCAGCTTTTCCTTGACCGCCGACAGCTGCGGCAAGCCAAGCGAACCGGACAATGTAAGTTCCACATCGTTTCCGCGAGATTCCACCTGTATGTCAATCAAGTCTGACTTCATCGATTACCTCTTGGAAATTTTAACCGTCATGAGCACAGAGAATTCGGCCTCGCCCGCTAGATTCATTTTCCAGAACGGGAACACGCGAATACCTTGCAGGGCTTCCGGGGCGGCTTGCGCAGACGCTCCGAAAATCGGCGACACCAAAACAGAAGTTTTTTTCTCAAAGACAAGCTCGATTCTAGAAGTAGTCGTCTTGTCCGCAATTTCAAAAGAGCATGCATCCGGGAAAATGAGCGGGTCGCGGAAATTGAATTTGAGCGGGACGCCGTCAATCAAGATGTCCTTGTCCGTATGGCCGCAGGCGAGAAGCCCCGTGTCAAGCAAAGTCCCGAAGAAGCCCTTGATCGTTTCGGGAGAATTGTTCAAGAGCTTGTACTCGACCGAGAACTGCGAACCCGTAGACGAAAGTTCGAAATTCTTTTCGGCATGGATCGCGAAAGTCTGGCCGCCATGCACCAAATGCTGATCGGACAACAAGGCGATATCGGTACCCGCATCATGGCGCTTGATTTGGTAATCGTACGCGGCCGTCAGCATCCCTTCGCGGTCAGACAGGATCTGGTCCAGCTTTTCGGCCTTGAGTTCCACGTTGGGAATCATGAAATCCAAAAAACCGACAGCCGGATTTCCGTCGTCACGCCAAGCCCCCAGTACACTATTTTCGGCATCCTTGGCATTCAAGATATTCAGAATGCCGCCGTCGCGATAATTCAGCAAGAAGGAGTACGAATGGTTTTCGGCCCAAATGCTCTTGTAGCCTTCAAGCATAAAGTCGGCAATATCCAGGCGGATTCCATCGAACGAGACGAGATCGGTCAGGCGGTTTGCGGCCTGCAGCAAAAAACGAGTGCCCCACCAACGGACCATCGGCGTACGCATGCCTTCGCTATCCTGCATGTCGCGATAATAGATAGGCGACATGGCTGGCAAAAGCATTTCGAAGAAATCATCGCGTTCACGGCCCTTGAGCAACGCCGCGGCACGGCGGAACTGGGCCAAAAGCATTTTGTGAAGCAGGTTGACTTCGGGTCTACGAATCAGAAGTTCACGACAGGTTTTCGCTGCCGCAGGCAAGCCGATCTTTCGGCCTGACGAAAGCAAGAAGCTCACACGGCCTTCGGCATTCTGTTCAGTGACAGCACTTGCAACCGTTTTCGTCGAAATTTCGTTCATTTCGACAAACTCGATCAAACGTTCAAAGAATGGGATAATATCGCCCGGCTGCGGAGGAATATTCAAGCCGACAACAGCAGCCTTTCCGCCACGACAATACGGTTCTGCAATCTGTTCCCACTGAAAATCATCGTTCGAAATGGCATCGGACAATTTCTGCGACACTGGGACCACTCGCATGAGCGAGCCCTTGTCTTCGACCGTATACCAGCCCGAAACGGGAGTCGTACGGCCAAGCGCATCCTGGAGCGAAGCCTCTTGCACTAGCGCATATTCAAAGCGGTGCTTTTCGAGGAGTTCGGTCATTTCCATTTCCCACACCATCGAGGAGTTGAAATAACCGGAAGGCTCGATGCCGAAATATTTCCACAGGAGCTTACCATGCTTCTTGAGTTGCATGGACTGCAGTTCTGTCGGGAACAACGGGAGCATCGGGTCGTAAAAGCCACCTCCCAGAAGTTCAAGCGAACCGTCTTCGATTGCGCGGCGCAGTTTGCCTAACATAAGCGGGCGCGGAACCTTGGTGGCCACCTCAAGAGTCGGACCGTCCAGGAACAGCGAAAACTTCACCTTGCCCGAATCGAGCATCATGCAGACGCCCTTCAGCAAATTCTCTACAACAGATTCAAGCTTTGCATACGCCGTCGATGGCGGCAACTGCAACACAAACGATAACGTCGGTTTCATGTGGTAAAGGATAGAAATTTTTGGCAAATCCATGAAAAAAGGGAGAAGAGTCTCCCTACTTTCAGCCACAACTCAGCCTGCTCCGCACGCAAACAGGGATTCGGCCTTCGGCCTCTAATGTTTGCTTAGCGGACAGGCTATTGCCGTGGCTTACAGTACCCACTCGCCTAAGGGTTTCACCCCTAAAACCCTATCCCTTTATTGCAAAACTGACTTTATAACCGTAACTAGTCAATTTTTTTATTACCGGAGCGAGATTCTTCAAAAGAACTCCTTTTCTCGAAACAAGCATTATATTATCACGATCTTCTTTTTCTTGCAATCCACGTCTAAGACGAATATCTTCTATATACTTCCACAAATCATCCTCATTCATAAATTCGTGAAATGTTCTTCCATCCGTCAGACCTGTTTCATTTAAAAAGACTACATAAGAGATATCATCACCATCGCGTTGTACAGTCAATGATAAATCAAGATATCTCCTAGCACGCTCTATTTGCAATTCCTTATCCCTTTTATGCCTTTCATTTACCGTCATCTGACTTCTTTCGGGCAATCTCCAACTAAATTGCTCTCTGAAATTAGAGCCTATAACATACTGAATTGATGTATAGCCATTAAAACCCGATGTCGACGCAACCTTATAAAAAACATCATAAGGAAGATTGTCGTCAATATGGAATCTTATTTCAGAATTTCCATCGGGAGGAATATTCTTCTTCAAAGCATCTTCTTGTTCAATCCTTCTTATTTTCTGCAATTCATTATCAATCGGCAAAATTAATAAATCGTCAAGATTCAAAATATCTGCAGAAGTCTTACCGAGAACCTTACCATTCAACGAATATACATCAGCCCTTACATCCAAAACAATTTCACCAGGTTTTGAAGACAAGAATTCCTTTTCCTCGTTGCAAGCAACAAGAAGAAATAGGAATGCAAACAAACTAATCAGACGCATATAGGAGTAAATATAATCAATAACATCCCCTAGCAGGCACGAGAAGCCGATGCTGACCTTCGTCAGCATGACGCGGGCGAGGAATGCGTATAAAAAGAAAAAGCCCCTTCCACTGTTTACAGTGAAAGGGGCGCGAATCCAGCGGCGACCTACTCTCCCGGGCCCGTGGGCCAGGTACCATCGGCGATGAGGGGCTTGACTTCCGTGTTCGGAAAGGGAACGGGTATGA